>NZ_CP026114.1:0-600000 GCF_002902925.1 Paraburkholderia terrae
ATGGCGGCGCAGGACAATCCGGAAGAAGGCAAGCCGAACGTGACGCCTCGGCAGATGGCGCTTGCGCTGTTCGAGGACATGTTCGACCTGGGCTTACCCATCAGCGAAGCCAGCCGTGAAATTGGTTACCAGCGCAATAATTTCTTCACCCAGGTCGTCAACATGGGATTGCCGGCGCGACGTTTTCTGGACGCCGCGTATTTCATTGTTGCCCAGGAGCAGGAAGCACGGGACCAGTACGACGTCGAACTGAACTATTTCAAGTGGCTGATGCGCTACGACAGCCGCAATCTGAAGCACCTGCGCACTATCGCAGAAGAAGCGCAGGATGCGAAGATTCAGGTCACCGACACGCCGCTCGACCGCGATCCAAACGAAAACGATCTATGGGTTTCGGTCCAGTTGATGGGCATGGTCGGCTTTCACCGCGGGCGCATCCGGTTCGACGTACATCCCCGTCTGGTTCCGCATATCCGCGATCCCAAAAAATCACACTGGCTGAGTCTGCGCATCTCGACGGCCTTTACCCGCAGCTTGGCGCGCGCGATCTATGACCAGGTCCTGCCCAGTGTCCCGAATGGCCGGACGGAATGGATACGGCTTGAAGACATGCGAAACTGGCCGGGCAAAATGGGCGCGAATGCGGCCATTTTCAAATACTTCAAGCGCGACTGGCTTGAGCCAGCTGTGCGTGAAATCAATGAGGTGTCGGACATCGAGCTGTCCTATGAAACCCGGACCGAGTCCAGCGCATCGAAGAAAATCGACCGTATTAGGTTCCTGCTCAAGCGCAAGGATACCGCTGACGCTGCGCTGGCCAGCCTGGCTGACGCCAGCCACCTGTACAAGATTCTCAAGGAAGAATTCAACCTGTCCACGAAGCAGTTCAGCGAAATTTCCGAGAACCGCGAAGTCTGGACCGATGCGCATATCCAGCAAGCTGTCGAATACACACGTTTCAAGCTTAATCGCGGACAGATAAAACGCAGTCCCGCCGGTTACCTGATGCGCGCTTTGCGTGATAACTGGAAGATGTCTGAAGCCGAGAGGAAGATGGTCGAGGTTCAGGCGAAGCTGCTTACGGAAGAAACTGATGCGGCGGTGATAAAGACAGAGACTCAGGCTTCGGTCGCACACACCATCGCTTCGCGCGAAGAAGAAGTCCGTGCACGTATGAACGAGGAGTCGCGCAAGGGCCGTGAACACTTCAACGCGGCCGACGCCAAAACCCGCAAGGAACTGGTCCGCGCATGGGTGGCGTCGAGGGAGGGCAAGCTCATGCTGCGTCGGATGAAGCTCGAGGCCGCGACGGTGACAGAGGAGGAGATCGTCGCGAATGCAGAGCTGGTGTGGTATTTGGGGCAATTCATATTCGGACGCGTGAATTCGTCGCGCGCGGCTGCGTAAATGACAGAAATAACATCTGCGGGATTGCAATAGATTTGGCCACCCCCTAATAGGGGCACGCGGTGTATGTCGGATTTTCTTTCTTTGGTGCACTGAGATTCACGATCAATACTTGGCGCTCGTCCGCGTCGCCGGAACCCATCTCTGACGTTAATTCATTCGAGTGCGGTGGCATCAGTCCCCAAGCAACTGAGAGTCTCTTCCTTCCGTACGGGTACTGCCCCTCTCGAACGCGGGCTATACGGTACTGAATCCCTTCTGCCGATCGGGGCCAAGAAGTATGTCCGAGCGCAAACTGGGTCGTCGCTACAAAGGTATTTCTATGCGGTTGAGAAAGTACGGTTCAAGCGGGGAAATAATCATCACGCGGTCGGTCGTCTAGCACACGTCGAAATATTGTAGGCGCGTAACAACTCCATGACGGACCAGACTCCCTGCGCAACGATCAGATGCAGGCGGTCCCCCCAGAGGATCACGATCGATTCGTTTGCCGCTTGACGCCGATCCTTAATACTCGCGCGAGCGCGGGCGGGTGGCGACAAGTGCATGCGGTGAGCTGACTGAATGTTTGACCGCTGTCGCTGGCAAAGCCTCAATGAAGCGATATCTCAGTTTTGTTCTGTGGACGAGGCGCTCCAACCTTCCTTTGGTCGCCAAATACATCCGAGGCCGGCGCGATCACAGAGCAGGGCCCATGCAGAGTAGGGAATTGTGGCATCTTCGCTGATCCATCGGCGTACTTGGCGGCCGCCCAACTCGGACATGCCAAGATATCTAGCAATCGCTCGTCCCGGCAGTCCAGTCATCCGGATCACCTCTTGGATCTCCGCACCTCGCGGTCGTTCCCAACCGTCGTCGGCTGGGCGCAAGCACTCAGGGCGGATAGTGATTCCGTAACTCATTGGCAAGACCACTCCTTGTTTTCGAACCCTGCGTGTATCCCCCGTGGCATCGCCGCGGGGGACACACGCGCCCTCCGGGCGCTTGACGACCCCGACCAAACATCTGCCTGCGCCCGATTCAAATCGTTCCGTCGCGATCCGCGGCGCGCCGGCACTCTCCCCACGCATTCCGCGCGGGTCCCGGTGTGTCTCGATCCGGGCGCGCGGCGCGCGCGACACACCCTGATTATCCGACGTCTCGCTTGCAGCGGGGAGGGCGGCTGCTCGGTTACGGCGGCCGTCAACTGTCTGACACGCCATTACAGTGGCAGCTCTCGCTGATACAGCGCAACACGAATGGCGTCCATCTGCTTAGGGGCAATCCGCGACGCCTCGATAGACGATGCCTGCTCGTAGATTATCAATCAACCCGTAGGCTTCGGCCAGGGGACGCGTCGTTACGCGTAGCGCACCATCCTCCTCGGGGGCCTATCGGAGGCGCCAGTAGTTGAGTGCCTGTTCGATCTTGCCTGTAGTCGAAGCCCTAGTCATTGAAACTTCGCAAGCCCGCGCAACCTTGCGCGGGCGTTGCATGTTAATTGGCCTCGGCGAGCCTCATTGGCGATATCCGTTGTGCTCGATGGGCATCGCAACAGGTCCGGAGGGTGGTACCCGTTCGAAATCGGCGAGAGCGGTGCGTGCGATGGACCACAACTCCTCACGATGAATGCAAATGGCGTGCCCGTTACGGTCGAGCATGTCCGCGATGCGTATCAGCGCGTCTGCTGATCGTACTGCTGCGTCAGCCAACAATGCCATGCGATACAGTTCGCCACGAACGATATTTCGATCTCCGTACTGCCACATCGCTAGCAAGGGAAGGAGGGCCGCCAACCAGGTAGGTCGGGTATTGGGCTTATCCATGATGTCTCCTGGTCGGACCCCGGCCTGCAGGCCGGGGAACCCAGTTAGCCGCGCAGGCGGCGCATTTCGTCGGCGAGCACCCACAAGGCGCGGTTAAGACGAACGTTCTGGTCGATGCTGGTGACAGCGCGGGTCGTGGTTGCCCGGCCGTTCGCGTTGCGACCGTGAAGACCACCACGGAGCATGTTTTCCTGAACGCGGTTGAATGTCGTCCAGAGGTCGGCCGCGCGATCTTCTATACGACGGGGTGCAAGAAGCTGCCTTTCAGTGACGGGCGCGGGCTTGTCTTCGTCATAGCGCAGCGTCAACGCCGCCCGGGCGAAGGCTGTCTGCTCGCCTTCGTCCAGCACGGTATCCGCCATGTCTTCGCGCTGCTGTGCAGCACCCTCGAAGCTGTCCAATACCTTGAATGCGCCGTCGATCACCTGACCTACGACATCGCCCTTATGCGGCACGCGGATATCGCTTACGTTATCGCCGCACACAATCCCGTTCTTGCAGACAAAGCGGAACATACCGGCGAGCATCTGATAGCTGCTCGTCCCATCGTGACTATTCAAAAGGATGATCTCGTTCGCCTCAGATCCGCTGATCTGGTCTGCGTGACGCAGGCGAAGCATGTGCTTCGTATATGCGCGTCTGCCATCGTCCCGCACGCGAGTCTGGCAAACCATGAACGGCTGAAAACCTTCCTTGCGCAAAGCATCGAGCACATCAACGGTAGGGATGTAACTGTAGCGATCCGAACGACTTTCATGCGCTGCATGCGCCAGGATGGAGGGCGCTATTTCGCCAATCTCGTCATTGGATAACGGGTGATCCGCGCGCAAGGCGAGTGCGTTGCCGCCGAAGCGGCTTGCAAGCATATTCATTGCTGTTCCCCAGAAGTAGGAGCAGTCCCGGCCTGCAGGCCGGGGCCGGTTGATTAATCGATTGCGCGGAGGATATTGGCTGCCTCTAGATGTTGCGTGGCGAACTCTCGCAACTGGTGATATCGCGCGACGATCGCGTCATCGATCGTGTGCTCTGCTAGGTGACAAAGAGCGAATAGTGTGACCGTAATGCCGAAGGCGTCCGCTCCCATCAAGTCGCTGTAGCCGTTCATATGCCAGCGGACATGCACGCGGTCGATATTCGAGGGCGCCATATAGAAACCACCATTCGAGAGCGCGAAGAAGTTCCAGTAGCCACCCTCATAGCTACTACATAGGCGCGCAGCCCAGTCATAGACCATCGATTCGCCGGTCAGGTAGTGACGACCGAGGAAGCGGGGCAGGACATTGATGCGAAGTTCGTCCGGGACGAGCGACGAATTGATTTTAGTTTCGAGCATCGGTTTCTCCGGTTTGGCCATCGCTCTATTGCGCGGCACCTTTCCAGATTAGGACATAAAGCCCTATTACGGAAATTCGATTTGAATATAAATAATTAAATGTGTTTAATGATTATTGCAGGGTAATTATTTTTATTAATCCATCAATATATGGACTAATAGACCTCTAATATGAAAATATGTCTTGCAATAGAGCGATGGCAAAACCGGACAAGTCCGATGAGTGAAAAACAGGGAAATCGGGACAGCTACTATCGAGTGCGCACTGTTCAGCCGCCTTTGCCGCTCACCGCTGAATGTGCGTAAGAAAAGCCCGACCCGTATTGAGGCGTTGGCGGAAGCGATTGACGCAAGGGCGTGATACTGGACCTCGCTGTGCATGAAATGACGAGTCGCGCGAAACTGCCGAAGCTCGGCGTGTGTGCGGGACAGCAACGTCTGGCCGCGCTAGATCTACTGTGTGAGCAGGGGCGAATCACAAAGGACTACCTGGTACCGGTACTGAACGTGAGCGAAGGTGAAGCCCTGGCGACCTCGCTGATCGAGAACCGCACACGCGAGGCGATGCATATCGCGGATAAGTGGGTCGCGTTCGGCTTTTGACGGAGGGGGCAAAAGCGTGGCGCACATTGCAGCGCTGTCCAAGGTGCCGGACATCGCCGTGCGTCGCGCATTGAAAATCGCCAACCTGTCGCCGATCCTGCTTGACCTGCTGCGTGAGGACAGACTCGACTATGAGCAGGCAAAGGTGCTGGCGTGACGATCACGCTATGCAGGAGCGCGTATGGAACGATGCGGACAACGCGTGGCAACAATGGCCGTCGGAGTTGCGTGCTGCGATCACAACCCTTGAAATCGATGCGCGCGAGGATACGCTCGCGGAGTTTGTCGGCCAAGAGGCCTACGAGGCGGCAGGTGGCCACGCGTTGGACGCGATCTGTTCAGTGATGACCAGAACGCCGGACAGATCGAAGCCCCCGACCTGCCAAACTGACTCGCTATGGATCGGCTGATCCAACTGTCGCAAGGGACCGGCGCGATGCTGACGTTACCGCTGCGACGTTTGCTGAACGGTTCGAATCGTTCGATGCGGATGACATGAAAGGAGCGGGAGCCTTCGTCTATCTCGATGATGTAAACGGCCACGCAGCAGCACGCACCCAGGGAGCGGCCCCCTGCACGGCGAAAAACGCTGCAAGCGAGTGGCTGTGTACCTGCAGCCAGGTGTTGCGCCTGCGTCGCTGATTTATCGCATGATTCCCGTTGTTTTCGATGACCTGTACGGTCACGCCTACACCGATCGTGCAGTCAAGATCGATGTGCATACGACGCGCGATGTGCTGGTGTCCAATGCCGACGACATGGCTGACAGCGTTGCATGGAAGGCACTTGAAGGCGAGCTGTCGAAGTGGGCGCGAATGCTGCCGAAGCGGACCGACTAGCTACTGCCGTGGCTGCACCAGCAGGATACCAATGTGATGTCGAACCTCCTTGCATTCTGCGCGGCGGCGACGGTAGACGGCATCAGCCCCGCGGATCGTGCGCACCCCGTCAACGAACTGGCGAATACGCTTGAAGTGGATATCACGCGCTACTGGAAGGCGACGCGCGCGGGCTATTTCGAGCACGTTCCGAAAGACCGGATCGTCACCGTGGTGGGGGAGACCGTTTCGACCCAGGCTGCGGGTGAACTGCGCGGCATGAAGAAGGGTGATGCAGCGGCGGCTGCCGAGCGGCGTATGACGGACTCGGGCTGGTTGCCGGAAGTGCTGCGTAACCGAGAGATACCGGAGCGGATCACATACGGACGCTGGGACGATGACGAGAGCCCAGGCGGAGACCCTGACGACGAGGCCGAACCCGAAAGCGAACGGGAAACTGTAACCCTCAACGAATCCGACCAGACGGGCGACAGGCCGATAGACGGCGACGTTGAGGAAGCAGAAGCCGCCTGAAGCCGTCTCCATTCAGCCGTATCAGTTCTCTGGCCGTCCGGGCGAAAGCCTGGGCGGCTTTTGCATTGCCGGAAAAAAAGAAGCCGGGCCGCTCGCGCGTCCGGCTCCATCAACACACGCCGGACTGATCGGGTAACCAACCGGGTAGACCTGTCAACGGCGCGGCATGCGAAGCCTGAAGCCGTCCCTTTTCTGCAGGCAGCCTGCCGCCCTGAAGAATCCGTACGCCTGCGCGCGGCGCGCGCAAATCATGGGGCATGGTCATTCGTGCGGGATAAAGACGGTTCAGCGCTTTATGAGCGGCGGGTTGTACTTTCGCTTCATCTCTTCGAGTTCGTCCATCGTGACCACCGGATCCGCGTATTGCTGCGCGTAGAGTTTGCTGATCTGCACGTCCGGGAGCGTGGGGTTTTCCAGGCGCAACTGTGCAGCCGATCTGATCGTGCGGCCATTCGAGAGGGTTTCCGTCCCGACTTCTCCGGATCTGGCGATGCTGGCCGGAGCGGGTGCAGGCGCCGCGTTACTGGCCGGGCGACGAACCGATCGTGCGGGATGGCGCCGTTTGCGGATCCGATAGAGCGCCTTATCGAAAGTGCGAAGGCTCATTGTGAAGCCGCTTTCATGAAGACGGGCGAGCACTTCCTCGCGCGACACGCCACGTGCAAATGCCGCTTCAACATGCTCAATGAGTTCCGCGAGTCGCGCGGACTCGGATCGTCTGGCCTGCGTATCGGCCTCGGGCGCGAGCGAAGCGATGGCCCGGTGGGTATCGATTTCGGACATGGGAAGCGGGTGTCTCAACGATGGGGTAATGCTGCCATATAAACGGGGTAAAGGTGTCATGCAAAAGGGGTAAAGTTGGGGTAGGGTGGGGTAATCGTGGGGTAGACGTGTCATACTTGTGCCGTAAGCAGGACTGACGGAAAAGAACTGAGGCACGTCGGATATGTTTACGGATCGCTACGCGCTTCGTAAAATATCTCGTGCCAAAGGGGCAGGGCCCCTTTGCAACCCCGACGCGGACCACTGCACCGCGTCCATCGCGCCGACAGGTTTGTCGGCAACACTAAGCACTGCCTGGTATGCAATACGCATAGAAGGAGCTTGCGATGATTCCGACCAGCGAATGGGTAATCCAGCGCGTGATGAAACCCCACGCGTCAGGGCGCAGCAGGCGATGGCGATATCTTCCGTGGGCGGGCTATACCTGTCCCATGACGGGCGATCAGGCGATGCGCGCGTTAAACGAATGCGAGGCGTACTGGCCGGCATATGAATTCCGTGCCCATCCGGTCGACGGCGACATAACACGTTTCGATCTCCCCGGTCAGGCGGCAGACTGGACGCATCCGGTGGGGCTATGACATGCCGCGCAAGAAGAGCAACGATGGGGCAGGTCTGGGAAAACCAATTGCATTCCGGTTGTCGGATGCGGACCGCGCGGTCTATCTTGATAAGGTGAACCGAAGCGGGCTGACGCAGTCTGAATTTTTCAGGCAGGCGGTACTGACGAACCGGACCCAGGTGATCGCACGACCTGTCGCCAGTGCGGACCGCAAGCGACTGCTCTACATCTTCAACAAAACCAGCAACAACCTGAACCAGATCGCGCATCGCGCGAATTCGGAATACCTGAGCGGCGATCTGTCGGAAGCGACCTACGAGCAACTGCTCACGCAGCTGCAGATGATCTCGCGCTATCTGAGAAGCACGCTCGAGAAAGTGGACTGACAGGGTACAACGCGCATGGGCAGCGATCCTCCCAACATGGCAGCAGTGGTCACAAAGCACGTGATACTGGATGAGCGGGATGCCTATGGCATGCGCCCATTGATTGTCATGAATTCGAGAGTGACGATCGGTCTTGCGTTGCCGGGCGCTGGTGGTTCGCGCAGATACCCGCATTCGAGGTGAGTGATGCTAATCCGGGTTCGCGGTTACCACGACGGTATCAAGGCGTATCTGGAGGAGGGCCAGAAGCAGGATCGTGAATTCGAGCGTGACGAGATGGATGAACGCGTCATTCTCGCGGGCGATCTGACGCTGACCAACGACATCATCCAGTCGATGGATACCAGAGCGGAACGCTATATCAATGTGACGCTGTCGTTCAAGGAAGATGAGGTCTCGCGTGAGGTCCTCGCGGAGATCGTGCGTGAATTTGAGGCTTTCGCCTTTTCGGCGTACCGGCCCGACGAATACACCTTCTATGCGGAAGCGCATGTGCCGCGACTCAAGAGTTACGCTGACCGGCGCAGCGGCGAGCTTGTCGAGCGCAAGGTCCATCTGCATGTCGTAATACCCGAAGTGAACCTGCTCACAGGACATCGACTGGAGCCGTTCGGCAAGGTCAACCGGCATCACCGCTACCTTGAAGCCTTCCAGGAGCACATCAACGCGAAATACGGGCTGGCGAGTCCAAAGGACAACCGGCGTGTGCAATTCACCGATGCGTCGGAGATGATCAGCCGATACAAAGGCGACGTGTTTGCGCCTATGAACCGAGAGCTGAAAGCCGCGATCCTCAAGACACTGATCTCGCGCGACGTCCCCCGTTACGAGGATTTTCGCGTGCTGTTAACCGAATTCGGCGAGACACGCACCCGGAATGCCGGCAGCGAAGGTGAATATGAAAACGTCAAGGTGCCCGGTGCGGCGAAGGGCGTGAACCTGAAGGAATTCGTATTCTCGCGGGCATTCATTGAGCTCGATGCTGAAGGCAAGCGCGACGCGCTGAGTCGTAGCGTCGACGACGTGCATGCGGAGTACATCGGCCCAGGGGTGTCGCGTCCGACGCCCGGCCACTATCTCGATGCGCTTTTCGAGTGGAACGATGTCCGCGCGCGTGAGATCAAGTATCTCAATAGCGGTAGCCGTTTCTATCAGGACTATCAGGCCGCGTCGCCGACAGAGCAGCGGCGCATCCTGGACCATCGCGAACAGCGGTTCTATGACGCAGCAGGAGGAGGACGCAATGAGCGGGCACGACGAAGCAGTGGCGCAGATGGAGATCGGGGAGACTGGCGAGCCTGGAGAAGGCGGAGGGAGTGGCACGGGCCACCGCTCGCGCAACGCGAACGCGAGGGGCCCCGGCGAAAGTGGAGACAGGGAGCGGATCACGACCTTGACGCTCGCTTCGATCGATCCCGTTCGGCGTCCGGATCCGCACACGGTGTGCGAAGTGTGTCCGGCCGCGGTATGGATGGCGACGCCGCGCGACGTCAAATGCTTCTGCCGCCTGATGCACTACTGGAGCTGGGAAACCACCAAGCCGACCGAATTGACCAACTGCGATGGACTGGCGATCGCGAGCGAGCGGGACGAGAACCGCTAGCGCCGGGTCGCGCGTCCCTGCTCGATGTGATCGCGGCACGCATGTACACCGCGTGGGATGCGGCCGATGATATGGGGCGGGCGCGGCTTGCCGTGACCGCTGCCGACAAGTTCACCCGTGCCGGCGGACCGTTCGATGATCGGGGGCGATCCGGCGGGCCCTTTGGTCTGAATCCGGCGTTCGGAGGCGGACCGGTGCCGAACGATTTCGGCCCGCACGATCAGATCCGCAGTCTCGCGGATATCCCGTCGCTCGACGCCATCGATTCGCTTCCATTCGAATCAGCGCAGCGTGATGTTGCTGATCTGGCTGGAGGGCTCAATTCGCGCGCGCGAGCGTCGACCGGACGGGAGGCCGATACC
The DNA here is from genome assembly GCF_002902925.1 of Paraburkholderia terrae. GTDB lineage: Bacteria > Pseudomonadota > Gammaproteobacteria > Burkholderiales > Burkholderiaceae > Paraburkholderia > Paraburkholderia terrae. The sequence continues at coordinate 10,197 of NZ_CP026114.1, forward strand.
GTTCGCGACCAGTTTGCGCGGGATCATGTCGAATCACGCAGCGTCCGTGGCTCGCGGGCGCGCACGGAGTTTGCGGAGATCCGGGCGACGCTTGATGCCAGCCGGCTGCTCGCGGTACTTGCGCATTCGCACGGGCTGATCGTCGAGAAATACCGTATCGGGAAGGGCGATGACGGCGGCGACCGCATCCGGGCCGGTACGCGCAACCTGAACGTGTCGGACTTCCTGACAAAAGAAATGAATCTCTCCTGGGAAGAGGCCGCCCAGCTGCTACGCGACACGTATCGCGCGCAAACGGGACATCGCCCCGGGCATGCACCGCGTCATACGCCCGAACACAATCTCTGGCAAGCATTCCAGCAATGGCGTATGGCGTATCGCGATGGATTGCGTCGCGCCTGGCATGAGCAGGTTCAGCACGAGAAGGCGCGCCGCGGCGCGATCAAGACGGCGTTCTATGCGGCACGTAGCAGCGTAGTGGACCGGAAGGACCTGTCCGCAATCGAACGGCGGGAGCAGCTGTCGGCTGCGCGCGTAAACCGCCTCGAAACCGAGGCTGCGCTGCGCGATCGGGTTTCAAGGGAACGTGACGCGCTCAAAGGAGCAGGACGACAACCGGTCACAGAGCAGTATCAGGATTTTCTGAGGGAGCGTGCCCAGACGGGCGATATGCAAGCGTTGCGCGAACTGCGACGCATGCAGCAGATTCGCCAGCCCGTCAGACATGTCGACGACGAGCGAGTCATCGCGCTCAGTGGACCATCTCACGTGTCCAGGCCAACGGTCGGACCTGAGCAGAACGAGCTGATCTACACTGGACCGTCTATCACGTATGAGGTGCGGGCCAGCGGGGAGGTCGACTACCGCAAAGATGGTGTGGCCTTTCTCGTTGATGAGGGGCGCACGTTGCGGTTATGGGATAGCGAGCGCGAAGCGATCGAGATCGCGCTGCGTTTCGCGCAGCAGAAGTTCGGGACCACGCTGTCTCTGTCCGGCCCCGAAGCTTTCCAGGCTGCGGCGGCCCGCGTGGCCGTCGATACGCGCATGCACATCGTGTTTGAACAGGCTGAGCTGGAACAGATCCGCCAGGTCCGGCTGGCCGAGCTCGATGCCGAAGTACGTGAGCGCCGGACGGCGCAGCGCGAGCGCGACGCATGGGAGTCGGAAGAACTGCGCAATACCGTACGTCAAACGCAACTACCTGTCCGCGACGACTTGCCCACCCGAAGCGGGGATGCGGAGTCTCCGGAGAGTGCCGACGTTCCAGACCGCGATCCTGATAACAAACGATAAGCATCCACTCGAGAGGAATCCGATGACCCGGCTTCCAACCCTCCAACGCGACCGTGCCGGGGTTGTCGCGGACAGCGTGACTTTCAGCGGCACACCGTCACAGATCGTGAATCTGCCTGCTTACATCAAAAGCGTGATCGCCGCGATCATCGTATTTGCAGCCTACATGTATGCGACAACCCGTCGGCCCCTGCCGTGGTTTGCACCACTTGTCGCGTTGCTGCTGATCGCCGCAGGCGTCGTGGTGGCGTACCTAAGAACCGCGTGTACGGAAATCGTTATCGACACTGCGCGCATTACCTGTCGTCAGGGCATTTTCAACCGTCACGTACAGAGTCTCGAGCTTTTCCGTATTCATGATGTGACGTCGCTGCACCCGTGGTGGCGGCGGCCGTTCGGCATCGGTACCGTGATAGCGTTGACCAGTGACTCGAACAATCCGCACTGGCGGTTGCCGGGGATGCGTAATGCGGAACGGCTGCGCGATAGCCTCAACCTCGCAGCAATCGCCTTACGTGACGCGAAGGGCATTCGCGAAGTGAATATGGGGCGGATCTAGCTTGGTGCGTTTGCAACGCGACAATCCGTGCTTGATAGCCACGAGCGACAACGCAATCGGCAATGAAATCAATGCCTGATCGGGAAAGAGGCAGCGGCGCCTTTTCATTTCGCGCGTCGAGTACGCGCGATCGTTGAGTGCCTGATCTGATCGCGTTCCAGCGGCGCGGATCGGCTCCGTAGTGGTTCATGTCGCACGTGAGGCAAGGGCTCTCGTTCTGCGGAGCAGCATCGAGACAACACCCATGTTGAGCAAGAACGACGCCCAACACATCACCTGAAACGGTCTACCCATGCGCGCGCCCACCTGAGCCCGGCCAGCTCCGCCTCTTCTTCTGTACTGAATTCGCCAAGTACTCCGGAAGCCTCGACGACCTTGTTGTCCAGCGTGATGGTGCCGCTGGCAGCATAGCGCTCGTGCGATGAGGCGTCCTGCTTCTGGAGAATCGAATGTCCCAGAACGTATAGCCCTTGTGCGTTTCGCTTCGCATCAGCGTTCAACCTCTGCCCGTGCGGTCCGCCCATCCACCCGAAGTACATTGCCTTCCGGTGTCATCTTGCGGGGAATGTCCTGATAGCGCGGCTCATGAGCGCGGCGCTCAATGGTCGCGATCGAAGCGCTCTGAACGGGCGCCACGGCGGCGACCCGATGATGCAACCGGCGCTGCACAGGGCGGACGCTCACGGATTGTCGCTTCGTGATTTTTTGAACCGGTTGTGCCAGCCCGATATTGCCGTGTGCCTCGGGTGGATTCCACACTTCAACGTAGTGCGCATCAGCAAGTGCGGGCGAAGCCATCGCCAGAAAGAACAGACAGTTCCTGATAGTCTTCGTCATTCGTTTTTCTCTTGCAGAGAGGCGCTGCGGTGGACGTGTTCCGCATCCTGATTCACGAGATCTGACCCATAGCCGTCTTGTTCGCGTCGCGTTGTCCATGAGATGAATGTCCAGGTCGGGGATGCAACCCTAGCGAAGTACATTTTCGCATGGAAGGAACACGAGCCAGCAATTACCGGTGCAGCGGATTTTCTTCGCTAGAATGACTGGTGTCACACGTGCATCAGCAAAACCAGATGAGTTCAAAGCGACGCGGGGCGCATGCTCCTGGGCCGAGGAAGCACCTCACGAAGGCCATGTTGTTGCCGATGGCGGAGGCGTCTGCGCGCGAGCAGTCATTGTTGTCCCACCTTGCCCTCGTCGCCTGTCGGGATGGTCATGGGAACAGGCATCTGTTTAATGAACTGATGCGCACTGTGTACATGGCGTGGTTTCTCCAGCAGGACGGTTACGGAAACGAGCCTGTCAACAGCTTCAAGACAGCGGAATACGCTGTAGAGGCGGCGCTGGAACTGGCGCACATGTCGGACGAGTGGGTGCTCGCTGAGGATACCATTCCCGTTTTCGAACGCCTTCTGGCACTGCACGATTCGCAACTCGCGACCGTTCCGCTGAATAAGGTTATCGAGGCGGAACAACGTCTCAGGCATTTTCTTGCGGGAACCGCGAGTTCGCCTGTTCCTGATACCGGTCAGTCTGGAATGTCGTAACGAACGTTGCCCGCCAGGATGATGATGAGCTTCCAGATGCGTACGGTAGCGAGGCGACTACGCTGCGTCGAAAAGGTCAAGCTGACGGCGATCGATTAACTGGGTGGTGGCAGACTGTATTTCACTTGGCGTTATAACGTCCGGCGCTGTTTCGATCCGGAAAAAGTCAGGATTGACGCCGGCATTTCTCGCGGCGAGCAGCCAGTCCGGCATGTCGCCCAGCCCGTTCCATTCGTGGCCTCGTGCATCGCGATATAGCGGCGGGTGGGCCTTGTCGTGTTCAATCGAGGCAGACAACGCTTCGATCGAGATACCAAACTCTTCCATGCGACGGCGGATCCAGATGATCAGGCGATCCCGGGCTTCACCGTCGGCGATTTTTCCCTTCATGAGCTCAACTCTGGAATGTGACCTATTCAAGGGTAGCTGCAACACGAGCGACGCAATGATCAAAAATACCGCTCTAATGCAGTAGCGACCGAAAACCTTTTCGCAAGCGTGTTCAAACGCTATCGAGTGTGGGGTCGCTGTTTCGGGGCTATTTTTTCTCACCTCAATTGTTGCAGTCGGCGCTTCAGCGCCAACAGACGCAGTACTTCAACGCAGAGCTTCTAGGCGGCGTTGACACTTGACGTCGTCCGCCCCGTCGCCTTTGATCAATCGCCCCTGAACTTCGGGCGAGGCCCACAGGTAACACCAACCAATTACCTCAATATCCGCTGGACGAGTCGCCTCCTAACGACTTCGAAGATCTGGTGTGACGCTTCGACTATGATTTTTGGATCTGGACGATTACTGTCCTATGTGTGGTTTCGCACATAGCTGTACGTCCAGTTGCTGTCGCGCCCAGCGCATCTCCTAATATGACTTTACGCGTTTGCTAGGAGAAGTGCGATGAGCGTCGATGCGGTACTTCGGAGAGACAATTTGAATGGGGGCGACCTGGACGACTTTCACGATACGGCCGTGCTAAGAATAGAATTGGCCGAGGGGCTTTGGGTGGTCATTGGGCGCGTTTTTCTGTGGAATTTCAGCGGTACGAAGCAATATGTGACCGCTCGATTGAGGCAAAAATCCACCGGGGCCGACGTTGACTATAAGCGCAATTATCAAGCGGAACAACAAATCTGCTATTCCCTGCAGGCCGTATTGGAGGTGAAAGATCGCCTCGATACGGTGTCTATACAATGCGACACCTATAAAGGAAGATGGGAGAGCCCGTCCATTGTTGCAATCAGGGTAGACAGCATCGATTGGGGCGGCCCGGGGCGATAATCGAACCGGGAAATTCCGCTAACATAGTTAAGCAAAAATAATGAGTATCAGCAGCAAGCGCCCTCCGCCGAGTCAGTGCAACTCGGATGACGAAAGCGTATGAGACCGCGCCAGCCTTGCAACGAGGAGAGAGACATGGCGACACATAAAAAGCAGTGGTGGTGAACAGCCAGAAACTTTTGATCGTGTCAGGTCGCGACGGTTTTGTCTCGGTGCTACATAGCGGAAATCCCGACCATGCCAAGCAGTTGCCGGGGTTGCTGATCGAGGAATCGCGGATCGTGAGCGTGACAGGTAGCGGCTCCGCTACTCCCATTCGGAATTGACGCATTGCCCGCTCAAGGATTCAGGCCGCTGTATAAGGAACGTAAGCGATCAGCCAACCCACACTGCGAACTCAACGCGCTCATCGGGATGACTACCCCCACGATAAGGGTGGGAGTGAAATGGATGGTCGCTTGAATGTGGCGAAGTTGTATTGGCTCAATTACTTAAGAGGGTAAAGATGGGTTATACGGCACAAGATGCTACGAAGCTAACGAGGGCGGTCCTAGTGGTCGGTATGGGCACGGTCGGCCCAGGTCAATCGTCTTTGTTGATGGGTGATCCCGACGAAGCAAAACATCGCACGGATGCACTACCCTGGTTGCTGGGTCAGGGCTACTCGGTAAGCGGTATGGTCGGCGCGGGAACTGATGGCAACTATGTTGATCCAGCCGCTCCAGCAGTCAGCGTTGGAGGTGGGGTGTTCCTAGTGATCCTAGAAAAGTGGAGCACGTGATGAGCGATCAACGCCCCCTGGCCGTCAAGCAGCAACGCGTAGTGGTTGTTTCCGGCGGAGATCGTGGAGTCGTCTCGTCATTCACTGCGGGCGACCCCGACTACTACGCGCATCCAAACGATATTCGTAAGGATGCCCTCACATTTGCCATCGATCAGGGATGGATGGTAACTAGTACCATGGGCGCCGGGTGTGCAGCGCCATACGGCAGCAACTGGCTTGTCGTCCTCGAGAAATAGATCCCGAGAGTCCGCGGAAGCGCGACAAGCGCTTCCGTTACCGTTACTATCGGCCATCCTCATCGCACACCCGTCCAGCTAGCCTCGCAAGCCGCGCCCAGTGGCAGTTTCGTGCTGAGCGGCACGGAGTTCGTCGACGGCGTGGCCTATGCTCAGTCGTGGTGGCGCCGCACAATCTGAATACGAGACGAACGCGATGGAAGACGCAGTGAAACGGGCGAAGCCGATTGTCGTGGAGTTCGATCCCGACTTCATGCTCGCGTCGATGGATCTCTGGCGCAAGTCGCTCGACATGCAGATGCCCATCGCCGACGAGGTTAAGATCCATTTCATGAAGAATCGCGCCAGCTGCTGGAGGGTTTCGCGGCGACGGGCAAGGCTTGGAGGATCATCCTGCGAGACCTGAAGGCCGTCAACGAGTCGGGCGATCTTGAGCTTGAGGCTGTGCGACTCGAAGTGCAGGTGTTTCTCACGGCCGAAGACGGGCTGAAGGCGCTGGACGATCTGGCTCCAAAACGTTGATCATTGGTATCTAGGACCGTTGCGCAATAAAGGGATTCGGCGGTGTAGCTAGGGAGTAGTATCCGGGGTAGTTGGGAGACAACTATGAATGAGAACCGCAGGATATTACTTGGGTCGCTTGTTGGATTGGCGACGATGGGCGCGGGCGTGCGTGCGGGAAGCGCGCAAGCGGCGCTTAAAGACCACTGGCAGTTCACCCTCTGGTCCCCCTATTCATCAACCAATACAGCATATATCACTGGTTGGAACCCGGATGATCCGCCCGGCGTCGGTCGGTTCCGGGCGGAAATCCGTGGAAATGAGATATTGCACGACAAGGCCCCATGGCCATCAGGCGAATCCTTCATTGACAGGAACCATCTCGCGGCAGCAGCTATCAAAACCTCGTATGCGGGGACTGGTAACAGTGATTATCTTTACACCTTTCAGATACTGGCCAACGATCAGAAAGACATTCCTGGCTGGAATAAACGCGGTGACGTTCGATATGTCGTTCTTGGGCATAAATCAGATAATAAGTGGCGATACCCCGGGAATATGAGCGGCTCTCCTTGACCTTGCCTTGCTTCTTTTACGCGTCCGTATAAAAGGTGACAAAAACCGTATGTCAATTGCAATTAGGATACCTAAACGACTGTTCCTGAACACATCTGACCGAACCGAACCTCATTCTCGCGTTCCAAAGCCGACCCGCGCCCGAAACTGGGGCGTGGAATAATACGCAGGTTTGCCCTGGCCCAATGGACTACGGATGTATTGGCAACCTGTACGGCAAGGTGCTGCTATCAACCCTTGAACCGATATGTGCGCCAGCGTACATATCGCTTACTTACGACGATATGTCCCTCCGCTGACGCACTAACCTGTTCCCATCAGTCATGGCGGAGAAGGTGCGATGCCATCGGAATCAAACGCTTCTAGCGGCCTCGACCGTCTGTCGCAGATTCGAGCGCTCACGATGCAACGTCAAGGCGATCCGGCCGAGCCGCACGAGTTGACAGTCGAACTGGAAACAGGCGATCGCGCTACCCTTGACGGGGCCGACCGCAGAACCCCCCTTTATCGCCAGATCCTGATTTTGCTGCAGCAGGTTCAACATCCTGTCTGGCTCCGGCTTGACGGCGAAGGCGTTATCAGGAGCATTCGCGTGCCATTCGTCGGGAAGGTACTGCACCTTGCTGACAACGTCGACAGCGTGCTCGTCCTGCTCGAGGGATCGATACTACCGTACCGCCTACCTCGGAATTCAGGCCACTTCGACGACTGGTATGGCGGTCTGCGTCGTGCGACCGAAACGGCGAACCGCGTCATCGTCGCGCACGACGACGGCCGTATCATCGACGTGCAATTTCCCAAGAGCAGCCACGCCCCGCCCGCTGATCCGCCACGTCTCGTGCCCGCGTGGTGGACGCTAATGCTACGAGCAACCAGTATCCTGCGGCCACCGTTTTTTGGTTGTATAAGTTCCCAGCAGGCGGCCCAGATGTTCGGGGCGCTGACATCGCTGAGTTGCGACCCAACGGCCCCCTCGCCCACTTGTATCCCGTTCCTGCTGCCCAAGAACTTGTGCAATGCCCGTTGCCACGCCATGTGTCTCGTGATGAAGGCCAAGGGTTATCATCCCCGGGTGATTTGGATCAGGCAGTCAGACCACACGTTCATTACCGCGCGAACGCTAAACGATCCATCCTGCATGGTCACATTCCCATATCACACGGCGCCGGTCGTGTGCGTACGAGACCCGTACGTTTGGATGTGGCAGGACATGGTATTCGATCCCGCGTTCACGTCAAGGCCGACGCCCGTAAGCGTGTGGATGGCGATCTTTAGCCGCGCGTCACCGGGCGTTTCGAAATGGGAGATCGTCTACACCGGTCAAGACGACTATTACATGCAGTTTCCTGCGAGCGGAGTTTCGCCGGGTACCGAGTCTCAATTTCAGTTCGACCTTAACATCGGGCAGGCGGAGCTTTTGAAACAGACAGCCGATTCAGGCCCCCCTCCTTTCAACTGCCCATGAGCCGCGGAGTATTGCCCTCGCACTAATAGTCTCAAGACGCAAAAGCTTGAACTGGGCAGGGAGCATGATACCGAGTGTCGACGCAACGTTGAGCTCGGCGATCAGGAGATCAAGAGACTGTGTCGCCGTCGCGAACATAAACCCGCCATGGTCCGTCGGCGCTTCGATCCATGTCAGGTCCGGGCGTTCACCATGCTGGGGTTATCCACAACTTCTGTGCGTAAGCCTGTTGATAACCGGTTGCTTCCGCCTGCCGACCCTACGAAACAAGATTGGACACACGCCCGCTCGGCGATCGCCTGGATACGGCTATAGCCATTCCTGAAGAACCGGCACGTGTTCTTCTGCTTGACCAACCGGCCAGACAAAGGCCTGTGGGTGGTGGATTCAAGTTTCCTGTCGTCGCGCCGTTAGCCTTAGTCATGGGCGAGGAATTGATTGCTCCAGCGGGCTTTGCAATACGTCGGGCGTGATAATTGGCAAGCGCTCTCGGTCTTCATACTCCAGTTAGGACTATCCAAAACAGTATTCGGCTGGCGACGGACGATTCGCGATGCCCATTTGCGCGCGGCGCAGCTGCAACCGGTCAAAGATCCATATCTACGCAACATGAAAATCAGGCAATCTGCTGCTGTTGCAGCCGTTATCCTCGTCTCAGCGTGTACCTCGATCTCAGAAGTGACGCCGGCGGGTGATGGGCATTACACCGTGACGACCCAAGTACGCGGTGGAATGACTCCTTGGGGAGAAATCAAGGCGACAAGTCTGCGGCGCGCCGATGAATACTGCAGACAACAGGGTCGACAGATGCATCAGGTCGACATTCAGACCCACGGCGTTCGCGGCTGGACCCCGCAGGAAGCGGAACTGACATTTGCGTGTGTGGCCGGCTAGTAAAACTGGTGGCTGAGCGGCATGCCAATCCTCACCCAGAGCATTCGCGCGTCGTCGCGAAAATTCATCATATTTGAGATGCAAAACACGATCAACGATTACACCGCCGAGCGCATCGGCCGTTGGCTTAGGGAAACAGGAATTCTGAAACTATCGGCGGGAATCGTTCCTGCCGCCTCGGCATTCGGTCTCATCTGCCTGACCATTTACTACGGATCGTTAAATTTCACACCTGATATCTCTTTCGCTCAAGGGGCACTCGTTGCCGTGCAAGCGGGGGTCATGGGTGCGGCACTGCTCGGATCACTCTGGATTTCCTTCTCCATGCCTGCGCTGATTTATCAGTTTATGGGTCTCCGACCTGGGGATCTGGTCCCGAGGCACCGGAAAGTAGCTACGAAACATCTGGTTAGCCGTTACTTTTGGACGCAGCTTGCAGCGATAGCGTTGATCTCAATGTTCGTATATTTTCCTCATCGCGAGCAATTTGAGAACGCTGTCTACTGGGGAGTAGCAACGAACGTCTTCATCTGGGCGTCGTTACACGTAGCATTCTCTCCTTTGATCTGGGGGGTAGATGGACTGGAAAAGCGAAGCACTTTTATCGCCTCGGTGTTTACCGTAGGCTTCGCTGCAGTTATTTCGCTGCTGACGTTGCTGGTTGTACGCAGTGGATCTCCCAGCGCCCACAGTGATGCACGCTTTCTCATGACCGTTAGCGTCGTGATGGCCCTTGGCTGTGCGCAGGTCGCAATAGGTGCCGGTGATCTGGCGTTGCGGGTCGGTTTTGGAGTGGTTGTCCTTCTGGAGGTGGCATTTCTGCTCGGTGCTCCTGGCTTGTACCCGAGATACGTCGCAAATGCGATCGGCATTGCAGAGAAGGCTCCCGTCAGAGTGATCGTTGACACGACCGCTTGCAGGACAATCCACGCAGCTGCAGAGCACCTCTTGTTGAATTGCGATAGCGGTGAGACTGCAATTGAGAATGTCGAGGTCCTAAATTCATTGGGCAGTCGTTGGGTAGTTCGTGTTCCGGCGGGATCCGGTCCAACCATAATCCTGCCCGGGAAAGACCTGGTGATAGTCCGTCCGCAATCGTCGGATGCCGTGTGAAAACCCAAAATTACCCGGTTTCGGGTACCGCTTTACCTTTCCCGAAGCACCACCAAGCCAATACGGCGGGATCTGAAGGGGCGCCTTTCTTGAACTTCGCGTTTAGCCTATGTTTGCACACGGCCTCGCCGGGCAACAGTCGGCCTGGAGCATAGGTAATTGGGCGGTCACGAAGATGGTCGGACACTCAGGCGTCGGTTCTACTCTAGGAAGGGACGGCGGGCCGCGCCGGTAGGCGATTGTCAAAGCCGTCATTGGTCGGCGCGTCCAGTTGTGGCGCCTCGCCGTCGCACACTATGGTTTCCTTCACTTCGACTTCCCGCCCTAACCCAACCCCGCACAGGGGCGAACTTCAGTCAGTATAGGCGCAGCTTGTAGTTTGAATTATGGCCATCCCGGTGAGATACATCGTGTAGCGCATGACGCAAAGCGGCCATGAAGGGTCATTCGACCGAGCTTTCGGACAGACGTTCAAACGTCGGTGCCGCCTCCGCAAACGGTTTTCCGGGCGTTTCCCCACCCCGTTCGCGCGCCTCCGGGTGCGGAAATCTACGGGGAAACCTAGACTGTGAAATCCGATTACGCCGATCGCACGAATCTGCACCACCGTGATGGAGGTCCTTTAGCAGCTTCCTACAATCATTCGGGCACAGGCGTTGACCCGGAGCCCGCGATTCCCCGATCGGCAAGTGGACAGTTCTCGGTATTGCGAGCCGACGGCAATATGTGATCGCGGAACTGCTCGCGTAGCCTCAGCTTATTCACCTTCCCAGTCGCAGTGTGAGGAAGCTCGTCGACGAAGACGACATCATCTGGGATCCACCACTTGGCGACCTTGCCTTCGTAGAATCCAAGCAACTCATCTGGGGTCACGTCGGCATTGGGGCGCTTTACGACCACCAGCAGCGGCCGCTCTTTCCAGTTCGGATGCGCGCAGGCAATACACGCTGCTTCCGCCACCGCGGGATGCGCGACCGCCAGGTTCTCTATCTCGATCGAACTGATCCATTCGCCGCCGGACTTGATCAGATCCTTGCTGCGATCAGTGATGCGCATGAAGCCGTCATGATCGATAGTTGCAACGTCACCCGTCGGAAACCAGCCGTCGATAAGCGGCGACACATCGCTGCGGAAATAACCGTCGATAACCCATGGCCCGCGCACGTGCAGGTCGCCGAACGCAACGCCGTCCCACGGCAGTTCGCGCCCCCCGTCGCCAACGACTTTCATGTCGACGCCGTAAATCACATGTCCCTGCTTCTCAAGCAGCCTGCGCTGCTCGTCCGGCGAGCGCATCGTCTGCTCCCGGTTGAGTCTTGACACGGTACCGAGCGGCGACATCTCCGTCATGCCCCACCCATGGATGGCCTGGACCCCATAGTCGTCCCTGAACATCCTGAGCAGTGCAGGCGGGCACGCCGATCCGCCAATCACCGTGCGCTCCAGCGACCCAAAGCGCAAGCCAGCTTCGCGCACGTAGTTCAGCAGTCCGAGCCACGCGGTCGGCACACCCGCCGAATAGGTCACGTGCTCGGCCTCCATCAGCTCATAGAGCGACTTGCCGTCCAGATCCTTGCCTGGAAGCACGAGCTTCGCACCCGTCAGCGGCGCGGCATGGGGAATGCCCCACGCGTTCACATGGAACATCGGGACAACCGGCAGCGCGCAATCGCGCGCGGACAGGCCTGAGGCGTTGGGCAGCGACACGCCGTACGCATGCAGCACGGTCGAGCGGTGCGAGTACAGCGCGCCCTTCGGATTGCCCGTCGTGCCCGACGTGTAGCAGAGATAGGACGCGAGCCGTTCGTCGAGTACCGGCCAATCGAAGTCACCGTCCTGTGCGCACACGAGCGCCTCGTAGCCAATGACCGGCGTGGCCAACCGGGGCAGATGCGCGTCGTCGGCGAGCGCGATCCAGCCTTGCACGTTCGGGCATTGGGGCGCGAGCACGTCGACGAGCGCGGCAAAGGTGGCGTCGAACATCACATAGCGGTCGTCGGCGTGATTGACGATATAGGCGATCTGCTCGGGAAAAAGCCGTGGATTGATCGTGTGACACACGGCGCCGAAACCAGTCGTGCCGTAGTACGTCTCCAGATGCCGGTAGCCGTTCCATGCGAGCGTGCCGATCCTGTCGCCTGCTTCGACGCCTAGCGCGATCAGCCCCTGCGCGAGCTGCTTCGCGCGCTTCTCGCAGTCGCGATACGTGTAGCGATGCACGTCGCCCTCGATGCGTTTTGACACGATTTCTGTCGTGCCGAAAAAGCGTGAGGCATGCGCGAGCAACGAAGAAACCGTCAACGGCACGTCCATCATTTGTCCACGCAGCGGTGTCGTCATGGCTGAGTCTCCGTGCTGTGCTCGCGAACTTGAATAAAGTGGGTAAGAGGACCGGCCGGAACGGTATGGCGGGGCCAGGCTTTCGAGTGCAATGAGCGAGCACTCGCGTTCTCAATGTTTCCCGTTGACGCGTGGTGGCTGACTGCGCACGCTCGAATCGGCCGGCTGAAAGCCGGGCTATCGGCGTTTGAGAAACTCCAATTGGTAACTCCCGTTCAGTGATTCAAGATAGGTTAGCCCCAGACGCGTTGCAAATGGCTAACATGAAAATTGCTGGTGTTTCGCGCTCGTGGTCGTTGCGACCGTGCAAGAGAGGACTTCCAGGGGGGCTCAATTGCAGCTTGCGCGAAGAGGTCATTTAGTTGGCTAATTAACGAGACGGTCCGGAGGGCGTCGCTTATCGTCCTTCGCGGATGCTACTTGTGAGATTGCGTGGCACCAACCGCTTTAAGTTCGGAGGCGTTGACTGACATACCGTCGCCGTCACGCATGGTAGCGACGGCCGCTGCACCTCGAACCGCCGATCACGCCGTACTAACCCCAACGGGCGGAGAGGGTCGCTTGCTGCCGAACGCCGCCTTGCGAGGTCGAGGTGTCTATGCCAGTTGCACGAGACGGGAACCGGCGACGAGCCGTCGTTCACCAAAACTGCGATGTGCACATTCGAGCGGCGGCGGCTACGCTCGATCGGCAGGAACATCACGGCCAGGCGAGATAATCCGCCTTGCGCGAGAATCAGCTAGCGACCTCGGTGAGATAGTCACACGTCCCTTTCTCAACGTCGAACTGCCGGGAATGTCAGGTTCGCTAAGCAACCGCGTGATACTCAGCGGGGCTTGATCCAACAGCGTACGGCACGCATTCGATGCGCCGTACGAAGGCAACCCTGATTTACAAACGCGCGAAGAACGCGTCTGCGGTTTCCACACGGACCCGGCCATCTCTCACTCGCCATTCAACTGCCTTCCCAGCCAAACATTTGAACGTCGGCTCGGCTCACGAGAGCGGCTATCGACGCCAGATCGGTCGAAGGGCAGTTCAGGGTGTGCGCCGTGAAAAGGCGGCGTTTTCCAGCGGGTGCAAGGATCCCGACGTAGCATCGTTTCGTGCGACCAGAACCAGCTGCGCTAGATTTCAGTCTGCTCCGAAATCTCAAGCGCGTCGACGACCGTCTGGGTTTTCAGCGTGTCGTGATCCAGGCGAATGACTTCGGGGCCGTTGACGAGGTACAGATCGCCGACAGGGCCGATGGCGACGTCCGTCACCCGACCGACGTTTCGAACGTACGTCGTGATGATTCCGATAGCGTGATCGGTCATATACCACGGTCCAGGGATGCACGTCGCGCATGCGGGGCACCAAGCTGTCGGTATTTCGCAAACATATCGCCGCGAAGCTGTCGGCGCGCCACCACCAAATGCGGACCACCGTCCTGGTCAAGATCGCCGGGGAGGCCCAATTCGATATACTCTGTCCATCCTTCGGGCTATGCGACGTCGCCCGATATGCTCTAAGCTACAAAGCGGTGCTGTGCACAAGCGTAGCGCGCTATCGATTGCTTTTCTCCAAGAAATGAAGAGGAGAAGCGAGCGTGAAAATCCTATGGGTCGATGATCACGAGATTCTTTGCGTAGCTCTCTCCGAATACGTCCAAACACACGCGTCGGAGTTGGGTGCGACTCCAATCGAAGTCACGCCCGTATTTACGCTTGCCAGCGCACTTGAAGAAGTAGCCAAGGCGCCTCCTCCTGACCTGGTATTCCTGGATCTTAATCTGGATGGCGATAATCGTGGCGCCACGACACTTGAACGTTTCCACGCCGGGAATTCATCCAATGTTCCCGTGGTCATCTGTACGGGACTCGCTCTTGGAAACGATCACGACGTTGAAATTTTGCGAATGTGCATGCGCGACTACGCCGCTCGAGGAATCCTTTTGAAAGGAGGCGCGCACAAAAAAATGTTCATTGGACTGAGCAGGATTTTAGGAGGTGAACTCTGGATTCCGGAAGAAGTCTTGCTGCGCTTTACCTGCTCGACGCAAGCGCCCTCAGCTAGCCTAAACCAGCGTCATCTTGGACTGTCTCCGCGAGAATGGGACTTGGCGCGTTGCATTGCACGTGGCCTCTCAGGAAAACAGATCGCAAGAGAGCTTAACGTCTCTGAGGGACATGTCCGACAGGTTTCCTGTGTTATTTACGACAAGCTACAAGTCAGAAACCGCGTTGAAGCTGCACTTAGAGTCAATGCCGAACTGGCCCTTGGAAGGGAGGCAGCAGATAAGGGACTGTCTTGACCTCTGCTGACCGCGCGATGTTCCCCTTGGCATCACTTTCATCCGCCTTCGGATGATATCTGCGGGTTATGTTTTGCAAGTATGGTCAACAAGGTCTGCTCCGAAACCGGCTTCGACAAAAGCTGCATGCCACTGGCGGCGACTTTTTTGAGCACCGCTGACGAGGTGTCCCCCGACCACAGGATCGCAGGAATCGATGCGTCGATAGCGGTACGGACTGCCGCGATTGCAGCAACACCGTCCTCGTGTTCCAGCCGGTAGTCGGAGAGGATGAAGTGCGGGCCACTTGCCAAAGCCTCAATGCGCAACTGCGTGATGACGTCGTGCGATGATTCGCCAGCCACGACATAACATCCCCGCTCGATCAGGCGCATCGATATTTCGATTCTCAAATCGCTATCGTCCTCGATGATCACCACGACCATATTGGTCAGGTCCGGGTCGTCGCTTTCAACCGTTTGAACCTCGTGCAATTCTGGCGGTACGAGCCCTATGAAGGGGACGGTGACGGAAAAACGCGATCCCCGCCCTGGTGTCGATTCCACGTCCAGTTTGTGACCAAGAAGATTCGCGAGACCCTGGACAATCGACAGGCCTAACCCGAATCCTTTCTCACGATTTCTCTCGGGGTTGTCGACCTGTACATAGCTTTTGAAGATATCCGCCTGTCTGTCTTCAGGGATACCGATCCCGTTGTCCCACACGCTTATCTTCACGTGGTTGCCGCTCCTTTGGCAGCTCACCAGAACATGTCCTTTCTTTCCTACCTGTTCGGAAGGCGTGTAGCGGACCGCATTGATCACCATATTCCGGACGATCCTGTCCAGTGCATGTCGATCCGTACGGACCAGACAGGGGCGGCTATGGAGTCCTAACTTCAACCCCTTGGCATCGGCCAGCGGCTGCATATCCACAACGATGTCGAGTAAAAGGGAAGGTAGCACCACGTCCTGAATTTCTACATTCCAGGTGCCCGCTTCGAGGCGGCAGATGTCCAGTGCACCGTTGATCATATCCTCCATCGCATCCACCTGTCTTTGTGCAATCGAGACGTCCTCGGCCAGCCGGGCCGATTCAATGTTTCGCCCGAGATAATTCAACTTCAGGCCGAGCGTGGTGAGCGGCTGACGCAAGTCATGGCTTATCGCGGCGATAAGCTGGTTCTTTTCCGCCTTTGCCGCTTCAGCCCGCGATCTCGCCTCATCAAGAATGACCCCCTTTACGCATGCGCGTTTCTGATTATGGAAAATAAGCCATGCGATGAAACAAAAGCCAATGAGCTGAGCCGTATAAAAGACAAGCATCCATGGTCGATAAACAAATAGCGGCGGTACGATACTAAACAAGAATGGCATTGAGCCGGGCACGAGTGAGCCCAAAGCCGCGCGGAGACTAGGTGCGAGCAGCAGCAAAGTAAATGCATGGCTGATCAACGTATACTCGAAGAAACCAAATCTGGCCAATTTTATGTAAGGAGCATGGTTCGAGAAGTCGGGTGGGATTAATCCGAAGCTACCTGCCGCCCACCAGCACGATGTCAGTATGACCAGTGCAGTCCATTCCCAGTGCATCCGTTCGATCGCGTTGACGCCGGCGTACTTCGGGAGCGCCATTGTCTTTTTCAGTAAGTATGTTGCCATGGGAACGGCCATTCCCCACATTCCAAGAACCCAGACAGCCCGAAAACAGATGTAGATATACGAAGTTTTTATCCACGCCCCATATACGGACAGGAGCGAACTGCCAACCGACAGTAGCACGATCCAACACACCGATCGACGGGAAAGCGATCGCAATAACTCGCGGTTGACAAGCAGATTCCGCCCGGTACTGAGTGCTGCAACTGGTCCCAATAATAGATTCACAAATTCAGCGAGTTTGTGGCGCCAGGTTGTCTGAACCGCTTCACTCACACCCTGTGATCTGTGGGCACCGTGCTTCAGGCTCTCGTCAGACTCAGGTCGTGTTTGAGTACAGGATGTCATGGAAAGCCTCCGGGTATCAGCTTCAGCATGTACTGCATTGTGCTAACGGTCCGCCAGCCAGTCGACGGACAGGTGTTCCATTACTCGCCTGACAGGGGCTGGTAGTGCGCGAGGCGAAACACGCTCTTGCGACTTCCATCCTTGTTACCCGTGTTCGGTCAACGCCTTTGGCTTGTGTTTCGCCAGTATGGTCAACAGGCTCCGCTCCGAAACCGGCTTCGACAAAAATTGCATTCCGCTGGCGGCGACTTTTTTGAGCACCACTGACGAGGTGTCTCCCGACCACAGGATCGCAGGAATCGATGAGTCGATAGCGGTACGGACTGCCGCAATTGCAGCAATACCGTTCTCGTGTTCCAGCCGGTAGTCGGACAGGATGAAGTGCGGGTCACTTGCCAAAGCCTCAATGCGCAACTGCGTGATGACGTCGTGCGATGATTCGCCGGCCACGACATAGCATCCCCGCTCGATCAGGCGCATCGATATTTCGATTCTCAAATCGCTATCGTCCTCGATGATCACAACGACCATATTGGTCAGGTCCGGGTCGTCGCTTTCAGCCGTTTGAACCTCGTGCAATTCTGGCGGTACGAGCCCTATGAAGGGGACGGTGACGGAAAAACGCGATCCCCGCCCTGGTGTCGAGTCCACGTCCAGTTTGTGACCAAGAAGGTTCGCGAGACCCTGGACAATCGACAGACCCAACCCGAATCCTTTCTCACGATTTCTCTCGGGGTTGTCGACCTGTACATAGCTTTTGAAGATATCCGCCTGTCTGTCTTCAGGGATACCGATCCCGTTGTCCCACACGCTTATCTTCATGTGGTTGCCACGCCTTTGGCAGCTCACCAGAACATGTCCTTTCTTTCCTCCCTGTTCGGAAGGCGTGTAGCGGACCGCATTGATCACCATATTCCGAACGATCCTGTCCAGTGCATGTCGATCCGTACGGACCAGACAGGGGCGGCTATGGAATCCCAACTTCAACCCCTTGGCATCGGCCAGCGGCTGCATATCCACAACGATGTCGAGTAAAAGGGAAGGTAGCACCACGTCCTGAATTTCAACATTCCAGGTGCCGGACTCGAGGCGGCTGATATCCAGTGCGCCGTTGATCATGCCTTCCATTGCAGCCACCTGTCTTTGCGCAATCGAGACGTCCTCGGCCAGCCGGGCCGATTCAACGTTTCGCCCAAGATAATTCAACTTCAGGCCGAGCGTGGTGAGCGGCTGACGCAAGTCATGGCTTATCGCGGCGATGAACTGGTTCTTTTCTGCAATTGCCGCTTCAGCCTGAGATCGCGCTTCTTCGAGAATTACCTCGTTTACACATGAGCGCTTCTGATCGTTGCAAATAAACCATGCCATGAAGAAATATCCAACTAGCAGAGCCGCATACCAGTCAAACATTCCCGGCCGTTTAGTAAAAAAAATCGGTGCCACGCTGAACCCGAACGGGATAACGCCGAACATGAGTGAACCTAAGGTAGCTCTAAGACTGGGTGCTAGCAGTAACAAAGCAAATGCATAGCTGATAATTGTGAGTTCGACGAAGTTATATCCATTCAATTTAAAATAATAACCATGGAGGGGCGGGTGCGTGTAGTTGGGTGGGACTAGCCCAAAGCTGGCCGCCGCCCACCAAAACGATGTAAGCGTGACCAGTGCAGTCCATTCCCAGTTCATCTGTTCGATCGCGTTGACGCCAGCGTGCTTTGCGAGCGCCATTGTCTTATTCAGCAGGTATGCTGCCATCGGAGCGACGATGGACCACAGTCCGAAGATCCAGACGGTACGGAAGAGAGATACAAATCTGAAGTTCGGATCCCACAATCCAAATACGAACCAGAACGAACCTCCAACCAACAGTAGCGCGATCCAATATGCCGCTCGACGTGAAAGTGAACGTAACAACTCGCGTTTGACGAGGAGATCTTGCTCGGCACTCAGTGCGGCAACCGGTCCAAGAAAAAGATTCACAAATTCAGTGAGTCGGCGGCGCCCGGTTGTCTGAATCGTTTCACTAATACCCGGTGATCTGCTGCCCCCAGTCGTTCCGTCCGCGTCAGAATCACGTCGTTTTTGAGCACAGGACCTCATGGAAGGCCTCCGGGCATCCGCTTCAGCATGCGCTACATTGTGCTACCGGTCCGTCAACAAGTCGATGGACAAGCGTTCCGTTGCTTGCCGAACAAAAGTTCGGGTTACACGTAAGTTTGGCATCCTCAATACGGGTGTCGACTGCGCCTATTTCTTTTGGAAACCGTAAAAACTGACGGGGGAGGGTAAGGCTATAGACACTAGTAGTGCTTGACGATGTCAACTGGGAGTTGCGAGTACTGCATGGCGCCACAGCATCAGTCGAGAAATTTTGGTAGCCGCAGCACAATGTCGCGCGTCGACATTTAATTGTATTAACCGGTGTTCGCACCGTAATTTCAAGTAGCAACTTAAACGAATAATTGAAAATCGATCTCGAACATTCACTAGCCCCTAAGGGAACATTTAACGCCGAACATCAAATGTCCAACATAATCACAAATTACGTGGTTAAACGAAGAAATAATGAAACATAATTTGATGCAAGGAGGGCGTAATTCATCGCGCTATGACGGCCTCACATCTTCTCGCCCCGACTGCGACGAGGCATTTGGCATTGTGTTCAGTTGGCCCTAAATGAGGACATGTGAGACTGAAGCGCGTGATTCTGACCCTTCTGGTGCGAAGCGGGCCCCTTATTGGTTGCGCGAGCGCGGCTTAAGCGTTTCCTTCCGAGCCGGGAGGAGGAGAGGCTGTCTCCAGAACCATGCCATGTGTGCGACGAACATCGTGAGGAGGTCGCGTCCGCTCTATCGCCTCCGGCGACACCTATCGGTTTCTTCAACGCGGCCATATCTGGTCCGCCTGCGTCGAGCCGGCGAGTTTCTGCACGGCGTACTTCGGATGCTCACCAGCGTTCAAGCTGTCGTAACACGACGTTCCCCTTCAACGATTCAAGGAGCTTCATCATGAAAACGCTTGCATACCTTCTCCTCGCCATCGGTGCATTCGCCAGCCCGGTCGTCAGCTTCGCTCAGAGCACCGAACCCCTCACTCGCGCGCAAGTGCGCGCGGAACTGATCCGTCTCGAGGAGGCCGGATATCATGTCGGCAGCGGCGACCACACAACATATCCCGCAGGGATTCAGGCAGCTGAATCAAAGATCGCCGCACAGGACAGCCAGCAGACGGCCAACGCCGTTGGCGGCACGACGCTCAACGGCACTTCAGCCGCCGGCAGTGACTCACATCTGCCGCACCCCTCGCCATCGTCGTGCGTCGGCCCCGCAAGTTACTGCAACCTTTTCTTCGGTAACTAACCGTACCAGAAACCGCCCCGACGATCCGGATAACATCCCGGCATCGTCTGGGAGCAGCATCATCAGCGGCGTCCGAATCAGGCTAACGCATGGCCCTCCTTTCGCGCTTTGCTTCCACGTGACGGGGCATCGACATATTTGCAGGAGAACGATCATGTCCGCACTTTCCCGGTAGCAGGATGCAAGGCTGCGTTATGTCACACCAGGCCGCAAAGCCACCGAGCCACCTGGCGCGAAGGAGCCCAACCGAAATTCCGACCTGAGTGTCGGGTATGGCCGTCAAGACGCTCGACCCTGTTGCAGCACAAAGGTCACGAGCATCCCAATAGTGAATTATCGAGCCATGTCCGCGTTGCGGCGGCATTCATACGCCGCCCGCCCGCTCTCGCTCCAATCGGGACCCGGATAAAACCAAAGTTCGGAGCAGGCGATGTCCACAGCCCTCTCAACCCGCAAACAGGAGATGAAAAATGACCCGCAAATTCTGGAAAGGAGCGGTGCTCGCGTGCGCCGCATTGTTCACCGCAAGTGGTACGGCGCATGCAGAAGATCAGTGTTCAAACGGGACGCTCAAAGGCCTCTATGGCTTCTCGCTTCGTGGCGAATTCATCGGCTTTATCGACGCAAACGGCAATCCACACCGAATCCCCAATCCCGACATCGTTGATGCGGTGTTTATCCAGAGGTTTGATGGCACCGGTGCTTTCACCCGGTCTGACTACGTGTCTAGTGACGGGTTTAAACGGCCCGGATTAACAGATCCGATGACCGGATTTGATACGGGTGAAAGCGGCACATATACAGTCTTCTCGAACTGCACCGGCGTTATGCACATTACGTTTCCTGCTCCCATCGCTTCGACCATCATCGACATTAGATTCGTGCTGACCGAAGGGGGTCACCGACTTCACGGTGTTGTAAGCCACCAAGAAATTGCCGGACCTTTCACTGCGTTGGACGGAAAGACAACGTGCGGCCCAACGCCAGCGTGCAACATGCGTGCTCAGGAAAGCGTGGTTGGCGAGAAGTTCGACTTGGGAGGAGGACCACGCTGAGGAGCGTTGGCGACTACAGGGACGCTGTGCTCGAGAGGTAGGGGTGCATCTTGCGTACTGTGGTCGCTGGCGGTAGACACTATTGCCCTGTTTGCCGACTCTGCTTCGCGATCTTCCTGCCGGTTCAACGCATGGTCTTTCCGCTTGGTAATGTGGCTGCCGTTCGACCTGATCGTGTGTTCGACGTCAGCAATACTAATCATAGCCGCCGTTGGACGATGGTCGCGCAAACGGCGGCTCTGGCCGATCAACGGACATACCGGTTTGAACGGGGAGGGCAGGTTAGGCGAGTTGTACGGACCTGCTTGACATAACAGCCCGAACTCGGTATTGAGGTCGACGGCGCCTTTGCGATGGCGGAGCAAACCACACCTTAATAAAACGTATGGCCATACGGGACAGGTGCCTGCCCGACGACGTCTGGTCACGGTGATCACCCAACGCTCTGGCGGTTAAAGCTTCGGAAAAATCGGTCGTTAATTCGAGAACGGCATGACGTGCCATCGAATGGTCGCATTCCGCAATTGCTTCCTGAAGTTACCCAATTACAATTCGAATGAGAGAAACCACCATGCAGTTTAAGCATACCTTCATCGCGCTGTCGTGTGCGTCACTTCTCGCTTTGGGCGGTTGCACGTCCGTGCCAATGGGAGATCCGCAGCGGGATGCCGCGCTGAAGACGTTCAACGCGCCGCAGGACAAAGCAGCGGTTTACGTCTATCGAAACGAGAGCATGGGGGGCGCCGTCAAGATGGATGTCTCGCTCGATGGCAAGCCGATCGGCAAGACGGCTGCCAGGACTTACCTTTATGAAGAGGTTGCACCGGGCCATCATCAGTTGCTTTCTGAGGCCGAGAACAATTCTACGCTGGACTTCGACGTGGTTGCCGGTAAGGCCTATTACGTCTGGCAGGAGGTCAAGATGGGCATCATGTATGCGCGCAATAAGCTCCAACTCGTGGACGATCAAACCGGACAGGCTGGAGTGAAGGAGTCAAAGCTGACTGTTCCGGCGACCGCGTCACAATAGGACGCCAAGCCTTCTCCAGGCAACCCGGTTGGATAGCGCCGATCTTCAATGGTCTGCGACACCTGTCGAGCGGTCACGCGCATCCCCGCCTGTGTGGGGCGCGCGCCTTCCTGTCTGCGTGCTGATTTGGCTTGGGGATCGTCACGGTCGGGCGTGGAGGGTATTCGTACCAGCCGTGCGAAATCTGGGCGTTGCAGGGCGCGGATGCTTGCACAGCAATAGTTTGCCGTTTCCTTGATTTCGCGCGAGCTTGAGCTGCGCGAGTCGTTGATCTGTCCGTCGCTTTTCGTGAAAACCGCCAGATTTTGCACGCATAGAACGATTGCCCCTATTCTATGCGCAGGCCATGGCGCAACCTGCAACGGTTGTCTCGCTAGACCACTGATTGGATATTGAAGGACGAAGTCCGGGTCGATCCGAAGCGCACACCCCGGACCGAATTAAAGCAGTTTGCATGAAGTGACGCGACAACTACGTCGACAAACACCGAGCCCGAGAGCCTGAAAACCATTTTGCCCGCTCCGTCAGTTGGGCCCAGTGACGGCACCGGATGACTGTTCCGCTCGAACATCCGCACGTGGAAGTGGGGCCGCTCGACCGGCCGCAGGGCTGATGACAGCCCGTCGAAGGCGAATTCCCTAGTGACGTGAGCGCGGCGATACAGGCGCCTCCGGCGGTGTACGCTCCGCGCGCCGCTGCAGGATCGCGGTCTTTCGTGCGGCATGACGATAGGTCCACGCTGCTTCGATGAGTACCCGCCGGACGTGGCTGTTGCCGGTCTTGGTGATACCGCCGCGGCGCTCGCGCTTGCCGCTGGAGTGTTCGCTGGGCACCAGGCCCAGATACGCCATCAGTTCGGGCGCGCCGGCAAACCGTGCGAGATCGCCGAGTTCCGCGACCACCGTCACAGCCGCGAGCAGACAGATGCCACGCAGCGCCATCAACGCCTCGATCACCGGCCAGACCGGGCTGGCCTGCGCGGCCGTCTCGATTTCGCGGTCGAGGCTGGCCACGCGTTTGCCACAGGCCTGCACCGTATCGATATATTCCTGCAGCACGATCTGTTGCTCCGGCCGGGCGAACTTGATGCCTTCCAGCCAGCGCCAGTGCGCTTGCGTCCACCTCGAGCGGCCTGCGTAGCGATGACCATGGCGCGACAGAAACGACAGCAGCCGTTGCTTGGCCTGGCGTTGCAGATGCTTCATGTCCTCCCGCGCACGGGTCAGATCGCGTAGCGCCTCCTGTGCCTCATCCGGAATCCACACGGGGCTCAACTCGCCGGCGCGATGCAGGCGCGCCAGGCTTAGGGCATCGCGCCGGTCGGTCTTCACACGTTCGCCCGGCTTCTTCGGAGTCAGCGACGGCGCCACGACCTGACAGTCCTGCTTGAGCTCAAGCAGCTGTCGGCAAATTGTGTAGCCGCAGGGGCCCGCTTCGTAGCAGAACGCCAACCGTCCCGTGCCGCGCTTGAGCTGCGCGACCAGTTTCGCGATGGCCTCGGGCGTGTTCACGATCTCGCCCATATACCGCAGCTCGCCGCCCGCGTCGGCGACCGCTACGGCGATCGTTTCCTGATGTACATCCAGGCCCACGTACTTGCTAAACTTGTTCATGACCTGCCCCCTCAATGCGGCTCTGAGCCGCCGGTGTAACCGACCTCAAGCTTAATCCGCGTACCTTGAGGTGCGGCAGGTCCATACATGATGTCTAGCGATTCAATTTATTTCAATCCCCTTTCTCTAAAACGCCGGTCGCCGAATCTTTTTGGTTTTACAATTCGCGTAAATATGCCCGTTTGACAATTGACAATTCGTTTCCAAATTACCGTTAAAAGAAATATTCCTAAAGTTTTAGTAAGCGCTGCCGACAACGGTCCCATGAATACGAGCAGGTCGTCATGCGACTTGCATAAATCAAAGATCAAACGGGGAACTGGCCGACTGAGAGCGGTCGGGAGCAGTATGTCGAGGCAATCTGTCAACGGTGGGTTCGGCGGCAAACGCCGGTGGGTGGTGCAGTTCTGTTTGTTTTATCAGGCGGTGACGTCGGTGCCCGCGCACGCAGCGGGCGTCGTGGCGGACGGCGGTACGGCCACTTCCGTATCGACGGCTGCGAACGGTCATCAGACCGTGAACATTGCGCCATCCGTCGGTGGTGTATCGCACAACACGTATAGCCACTTCAACGTGGGCAGTGCGGGCGTCGATCTCAACAACGTCGGGATCAACGCACGGACCATCGTCAATCAGGTAACGAGCACGGACCCGAGCGTGATCTCGGGCCAGCTCGCCGTGCTCGGATCGCGCGCCAATGTCGTGCTGGCGAATCCGAATGGCATCACGATCAACGGTGGATCGTTCGTCAATACGGGCCATGTCGCGTTCTCGACCGGACAGGTCAGTTTCAACGATGTGCTCACCGGGTCAGTGCTGCAGCGTAACGTCGTGCTCGACACAAAGACGGGAACGATTATCGTCGGACCGCAAGGCTTGTCGAGCGCGCTCGTTGCACTGGACCTCATCGCGAAGAACATCCTCGTCAACGGGCCGCTGACCAATACCTTCACATCGCCGACGGCCACCGTCAGACTGCTTGGCGGCACCAGCAACGTGACGCTGAACACGGGCGTGTCGCCCAATGACAATGCCAACGACTGGCTCTCGGTCAACGCATCGGCGACGCACGATACGGCCAGTTCTTTCGCCGTCGACATCACGGCAGCGGGCTCGCTCACCAGCGGCCGCGTGCAGCTGATCGTCACCGACAAGGGGCCGGGCGTGCGCAGCGCGGGCCCGATGAACGCGACACTGGGCGATTTCACGCTTGCATCCAATGGCGCCGTCGAGTTCTCGAACACGACGCTCACCGCGAACGGCAACGTAAACATGCAGGTGCAGGACACACTGACTGCGACCTCGATGCAGATGCAGGCGGGCAGCGCGGCCACGATTGCATCGACAGGTCTGCTGGGCTTGAACAGCACATCGCTGCTGGCAAGCGGCGGCATCAATCTCAGTGGCGGCGGCGTGAAGCTGTACAACGACAGCGGTATGCAGACGGTGATCGCGTCGTCGAATGCGGGCGTCGTCGTCAAGAGCAGCCAGGACATCGTGAACGTCGGTTCGCTGGTGCAAGGACAAACGCAAACCACGGGCGATAGTGATTCCAAGGGCGCAGTCACGCTGAATGCCTCGGGCAACGTGCTGAACCAGTCGACCACGACCTCGAAGCTCGGCGTGCTCTTCGGTGTGAAAGGCGACGTTGTGATCAACGCGGGAGGCACCATCACCAACGAAGACGCGCGCATCCTGTCGAACAGCAACGTCACGCTCACGGCAGCCGGCGACGTCGACAACATCATCGACCATTCGAGCGGCGTGAACGGCGGCAATGCCGTCGGCTATTCGAACAGAAGCTGGCGGCTGATATTCGTGGAGCACCACGAGAACGGCTTCACCGTCGACTATGGCGCGCTCAACGATCCCGACAAGCTCGCCTACATCACAGCCGACAGCGGCAATGTGACGATCAACGCGCGCAACGTTAACAATGTCGGCGGCTCGATTCTGTCGAACGACGGCAGCATCTTCGTGTCGGCCGCGCAGAACCTGCTGACGCAAGGCGTATTCGTCGGACAGGCTTCGTATCACCAGTCGTGCTTCGTCTTCTGCAGCGCCAGCGCGTCGAGCACGGTACAGGCGTTCGGCGGCGTCATGGAGGCGGGCAAGGACATCACACTCAAGGCGGGCACGCAGATCACCAACACGGGCGGCACGGTGATCGCCATCGGCAACCTGAAACTCGATGCACCGAAGACGCTCGCGCAAGGCGTGCTCGGCTACACGGTCATCAACCGGCGCAACGATCTGAAGACGTGGTTCGGCAACACGTGGGCGGCCATCTACGCAGCCGATACGGGCGGCGTATTCACAGGCGGAAACGGCCAGGTCGAACTGACGGGCGAAGCGGACATCGACGGGGGATCGTTCAACGCGCCGGGCGGCATTCACGCGGCAGGCGGCGTGAACACGATGCGCGTGCCGTACCGCGCGCTCGTGACGATCGGCACGCACAATCACCTCGGCCTCGTTTCGTGGTTCGGTCTATGAAACGGCGTCCTGTGATCTTGCGCAGTTGTCTTGCCGTGCTCGCCGTCGGCGCACACGCGGCCGCGAGCGCACAGGCGCTTGCGCCATTGCCGCCAGGCGGGTTTAATGCGCTGCCTGGCCGCGCAGAACAGGACCCGGGCCAACGGTTGTTGCAGGAGCAGCAGGACAGGCAGCGGCGCAACGAAATCCGGCAGGCGCCCGCGCAGATTGCCGCGCCTGAAGTGCCTGCCTTGCCGAACCTGCCCGAAGGCGCGGACGTCGATACGCTGCCCGATGCCGAGCCGATGTTCGAGATCAGCCACATCGAATATATCGGCGATCGCGTGTTGGGACAGAAAGAGCTTGACCGGATCGCCGCTCCGTTCGTCGGCAAGCGGCTGGGGCGCAACCGCATCAATCTGCTGCTGCGACGCGTGACGGAAGCGTTTATCGAACGCGGCTACATCACGACGCGCGCTTATCTCGGTGCGCAGAACCTTGCGTCGGGCACGCTAAAGGTCAACGTGGTCGCGGGCAAGGTCGCGGGCTTCACGCTCAACGGCAAGCCGCTGCGCCCGCGCGATCCGAACGAGCCGTGGTACGACACGCACGGCGGCGGCCTGCTCACTGATGCCGGCACGGCCTGGGCATTCGGCGACAGCGTCGGCGACGTGCTGCGCCTGCCGGATTTGGAGCAGGGCGTCGACCAGATCAACCGGCTGCGGCGCAATCAGGCCGAAATCCAGATCATGCCGGGCGAAGCACCGGGCGACTCGATCGTCGCGATCTCGAACCGTTACGGCGACCGCACGTTCTACAACCTCGGCATCGACAACTACGGCAGTTCACAAACGGGCACGCTGCGCTATCGCGGCGGCGTCGAGGCAGACAACGTCATCGGCTTGCAGGAATCGCTGTCGCTGAATTACGTCGGCACGGAAGACAGCAATGCACTTGTGTTTTCCGCCGCCGTGCCGTTCGGGTATCAGACGTTCAGCTATACGACTTCGTACTCCGAGTATCAGCAGACCATCGGCGATACGGCGCTGCTGCAAGGACGCACGTTCAGCCAGATTCTCGGCTGGAACGATGTGCTCACGCGTTCGAAGTCCGGGCGCATGAGCGTCGACGTCACGCTGAACAAGATGCGTACCGAGCGCAGTGTGAACGGCATCGACCTGTCGCCGCAAGATCTGACCGTGGCGCGTGTGGCGCTGAACGGGCTGCGCCGCTTCGTGGCGAACGATCAGGGCGCGGCTGCGACGTGGGACATCGGCGTGTCGCAGGGTCTGCCGTGGCTCGCGGCCAGTCACGACGACAGCGAAATCGGCAAATCGGAGGCGCACAGCCAGTTCACGAAACTCGATGGCACAGCGACCTTGCAGATGACGCTCGGCTCGCTGCTGGGCACCCAATGGGCGTATCGCGGCACGCTGCGCGGACAGTTCAGCCGCGTGGCGCTGTTCGGCACGCAGCAGATCTATCTCGGCGGCATGGACTCGGTCCGTGGCTTCACGGAAGGCGGCATCGCGGGCGATAGCGGCGCTTACCTGCGCAACGAAGCGGCCTGGGAGAACGTGCCCGCATGGCATGACGCGCGCGTCGAACCCTACGTGTTTCTCGACGGCGGCAAATCGCATCTCGTCGCACAAGGCGGCTGGCCGACGCTGGTTGGCACCGGTATCGGCGCGCGTGCCGAATGGAGGCACAACGCGCAAACCGTCACGGGCGAAGTCCTGCTCGGACAGGCATTGATTCAGCCCGCAGCGCTTGGTCACAAGGCCACTGTGCTGCTGGCCACTCTCAACTGGTCGGAATGAAGGAGCTCAACATGAAGCGGCATCTCAATCACATCACGTTCACGCGCCTGACTGCAACGCTCGCGCTGGCTGCCGGGCTCTCGGCGATCGCGGCGCCTTCGATGGCGACCAACAAGCCGTCATCGTCGCATGCGAAGGCGGCAGCGCCCGCATCGGCAAGCGTCGCTGCTTCGGGCCCGTTGCCCGCCAACGCCGTCGCGCGCGTGAACAACGTGCTCATCACGCAGGAGCAGGTCGATGCGATGCTGAAAGCGACCAATACGCCGGATACGCTGCAAACGCGCACGGCCATCAAGAACCAGTTGATCGCGCGCGAGCTGTTCCGGCAGGCAGCCGAAAAGCAGCATTACGACACGCGCGCGCAGGTGCTCGAAGCGGTCGAACAGGCGAAGTCGCTGGCGATGACGCAGGCGTATCTGCGCGATCAGGTGAAGCCCACGCCCGTCACCGACGCCGATGTAAAGAGCCGCTACGACGCCATCGTCGCAACGCTTGGCGACAAGGAATACAAGCCGAGCGTAATCGCGGTGAAGGACGAAGCGACCGCGAAGGACGTGCTCGCGCAACTGAAAAAGGGCATCGATTTCGCGCAACTGGCGAAGCAGGTCAGCCAGGGCCCGGCCGCCGCGCAAGGCGGCGCGATGAACTGGGTGTCGTTCAAGACGCCGATCCAGCCGGGCGCGACGCAAGGCTGGCCGCAGCCAGTCGCCGAAGCGATGGTGAAGCTGCCGCAAGGCGGCGTGACCACGACGCCGGTTCAGGTGGGCGACGCCTTCTGGATCGTCAAGATGGACCAGTCGCGCGCGACGCAGATTCCTGACTTCGATACGACGAAGGCCGCGCTGCGCCAGCAGCTCGAGCAGGTCGCGCTTCAGAAGGCGACGGCACAAGTGGTGGTCGATCTGATGAAGAACGCGTCGATCCAGCAGCAGTAAAGCGAAAGCATCGAAGGCCTCGACAACAGGAGGCCGCAGCAGACGGGGAAACATCTGCTGCAAGCGCAAGGCGGACCGGCCAGCCCGCCTTGCGACCAACAAGAAACGACGAAGAACGAGAACATCATGAGAGTTTCGACGCGCAATGCCTTGCGGCAACTCGACCACGTCCGGACCATTCGGGATGAACTGCGCGCGCGCCTGCGCGACACGTCCGGCCGAATCTGGACGGTTGCCTCGAACGCGAAAACGTACAGCTGGTGGCAGCGCGGCGTATCCGCCGCGGTGGCCGCGACGCTGTTCGTCGGGCCGTTGACGGTCACGTTCGAGCAGAGCCAGTCGGCGGCAGGCGTGCTCGCGGCGGGCAGCAGGCGTCTCGACGACGACGCATGGCGACAGATACGCGACCTGGCCGGGTTGCGCGTGCGCTTCATGATGCAGCAGGCGTTCGCGACGCCTATCGTCGATCCGAATGCGCCCATCAGCTTCCAGCCGAAGATCACGCAGAGCACGGGCGCGAATGGCGGCGTGCCCGTCGTCAACATCACCGCGCCGAACGCGGCCGGGATCTCGCTGAACCAGTATCAGACCTTCAATATCGATCCCGTCGGGCTGATTCTGAACAACAGCCTGATGTCGGGCACCTCGCTCACGGGCGGCAATGTCGGTGCGAATCCGAATCTCGCTGGACGCACGGCGAGCGTCATCGTCAACCAGGTGACGTCGACGGGCGCGGCGTATGCGAGCTTGCTCAACGGTCCGCTCGAAGTGTTCGGCGTACCGGCTACCGTCGTCATTGCCAACCCGAACGGCATTACGACGCGCGGCACGGGCTTCACGAATACGATCGGCGTGACGCTTTCGACGGGCACGCCGCAGTTTCTCGGCGACCTGAACGGCACGCCCACCGACTTCAGTCACGCGACAGCCGTCGGCTACAACGTCACGGGCGGGCACATCCAGATCGAAGGCAATGCGGGTGCGAACGGGCCGGGTGCGGGCATCGAAGGCACGGTGGGCACGATCGACCTGATTGCCGAGACCATCGGCGTCAATGCGCCGCTGTATGCGGGCAACCGTATCAACGCGATTGCGGGACGTCAGTTCGTTGCGCCGAATGCCGTGTCCGATGCGGGCACGTCGTATGGCACGTCGTCCAACGGTAGCGCGAACACGGCGGCTGCCATCAATGGCGCGAACGGCAACGCGAACAATGGTCTTGCCATCGACGCCACCGCTTTCGGCGCGATGACGGCGGGGCAGATTCAGGTGATCAGCACGGCGGCAGGCATGGGCGTGCGCAGCGACGCGCAACTGGCCGCCAATGCGGGCGATCTGCTGCTGTCCGCGAACGGCGATGTGTCGGTTGCGGGCACGGCCGCGCAGAAGCAGGCGACGCTTCAGTCAGCCGGCAATGTATCGATGACGGGCGCACATATCGGCGTCGGCGGTTACTCGATCAGTGCCAACGGCGACGTCACATCGACCGGCACGTTGCAGTCCGGCGCGAAACTGGACGTGTCAGCGGGCGGCAACATCAATCTTGCGAGCACGCAGGCGAATGGCGATATCGCCATGTCGGCGGGCTCGAACGTCACGCTGGGCGATGTGCAGGGCGGCGGTGCGATGAACGTATCGGCTGCGGGCAACGGTGGTGCGGGCGACGTCAATCTCAACGGCACGTCTGTCGTCAGCGGCGCGACGACGTTGCAGGCCGCGCGCGATATCAACGTCGCCGGGCAGACGAACAGCGGCACCTTGCAGGCAACCGCACAACGCAACGTTAATGTGACGGCGGCGGTGCATACCGCCAGCGACGCGACGGTGACGGCCAGGCAAGGCAATATCGACGCGACTGCGAATATCGCGAGTGGCGGCAATCTGGCGCTCTCGTCGGGTCAGGACACGGTTGTTGCGGCTCAGGCGACCGCACAGCAGGCAGTGACGGAAGCGGCAGGGCGCGATCTTTCCATCAGCGGCTCGCTCGCGAGCGGCACGACGTTCAATTCGACCGCAGGCCGCGATACGTCGGTTTCGGGTTCATTGCTGGTCGGCACCGATGCGCAGGTTGCGACGGGACGCAATCTCGATGTGTCGGGTGTATCGATTGTCCAGCACAGCGGCGCGTTCGATGCGAAGGGCGATATCACCGGCAGCGGATCGATCGCGTTCGGCCAGAGCGGCACGCTGAACGCAGCACACGATGTCTCGCTGACGGGCAAACTGCTCGCGAACGATCTGACTGTCACGGGCGCAAACAACGTCAGTCTCGCAGCGGTGCAGGCGGGCGGCGCGTTTGCCGTGACCGCGAACGGCAACGCGGGCGGCGGCGACGTCACGTTCAACGGCAACGCGGCGAGCGTCGGCGCGACGAATGTGCAGTCGGCGCGCGATATCGCGGTCAACGGCACGCTGGCGGGTGGCGCACAAACCACGCTCACTGCGCAGCGCGATGTGAATGTCGCGAGCGCGGGGACGGTACAGTCCGTTGGCGATCTGTCGATGACGGCGACAACCGGAAGCGTGACCTCGACGGGCACGATCAACGGCGCGTCCGCGCTCGCGGTGAACGCCGCGCAGGACGTCTCGCTGACGGGCGATACGAGCGCGGTCAACGACGTCACGCTCAACGCCGGCCGCGATCTGACGATCGGCGGGTCGCTCGCGGGGCAGGCGAAAGCGGCCTTGAGTGCAGGTCATGACATGGTCGCGGGCGGCAACAGCGGCTTCGCGAGCGATGTGACGGCCACGGCGGGCAACAACCTGTCGGTGACGGGCACGCTTCAGGGCAACGCGGTCAACTTCACGGCGGCGAACTCGGTCTCGCTGAACAACGTCGTGTCGAACGCGGCGTTGCAGGTCACGACGAATGCGGGCGATATCGCGATTGGCGGCACAGTCACGTCACTTTCGACGGCGACGCTCAATGCCGCGCGCGATATCAGCGTGAGCGCGAGCGGCACGCTGCAAAGCGCGAACGCGTTGAATGTAACGAGCGGCCGCGATACGACCAACGCGGGCACCGTGCAGTCGAATCGCGACGTCACGCTAACGAATGCGTCGGGCAACCTGACTAGCACGGGCAACATCCAGTCAGGCGGCAATCTCAACATCAGCGCCGCGCGATCGGTCGATCTCGGCGCGCAGGGCACGTCGTCGCTCGGCGATATCAACGTGACGGCAGGCCAGAATCTGACGATGAACGGCTCCGTCGTCGCGCAGGGCAACGGGACGTTCAACGTGGGCAATGCGATCGGCGGCAGCGCTGCTATCGCGCTCGGCCTGAACGCGAACGTGACATCGGGCGGCGATACGAACCTCACGGGTTCGCTGCGCGCCGGCACGATACAGACGAACGCGGGCGGCTCGGCGTCGCTGCATGACGTGCAGGCGGCATCGACGCTCTCGCTCAACGCAACGAACGATCTCGACATCACGGGCGCCGTGGTCGGTGGTTCGACTGCCGTGCTCAATGCCGGCCAGAACATCGGCGTCAGCGGTTCGGTGCAGTCGTCCAGCGACATGCTGCTGAACGCGACGGCGGGGAGCATCGGATCGACGGGTGTCATCAACAGCAACGGCGCATTCACGGCGCTTGCAGGAACGGATATCAATCTGGGCGGCACGACGACGGCTGCGTCGGATGCGACGCTGACCGCTGCGCGCGACGTGAATGTCAGCGGCATGCTCGCGGGTCTGGGGCAGGGCGTCGTCACGGCGGGGCGCGATATCGGCGGTGGTGGCACGTTGACCTTCACGCAGGCGGCGACGCTCGCGGCGGGCCGCGACGTCGTGCAGGGCGGGCTCGTGCAGGGACAGTCGGTCGATATCACGGCGGCGGGCAATGCGACCGTCAACAATATTGAATCCGCCAGCACGATCGCAGTACGCGTGAACGGCACGAACAGCGCTAATGGTTCAGGCAACGTCACGGTGACGGGCGCTGCGGCAGCAGCGGGCGCGGTCACGGTCAATGCGAACAACGACGTCTCGGTGACGTCGACCGGCAAGATCGCCAGCGGCACGACCGCGTCGGTCACGGCGCAACGCAATATCAATATCGACGGCGCGGTCGAATCGGTCGGCGACGCGACGCTCAATGCGCAGACAGGCAGCCTGCTCGCGACGGGCGGCATCAACAGCGGCGGCAAGCTCGATATCACGACGGGGCTCGATCTGTCGCTCGGCACCAGCACGAGCGCCGTCAACGACATCACGCTGACGGCGGGCCGCGATGCGGTGCTCAACGGCACGATGGTCGGCGGATCGAATGCGACGGTTACGGCGGCGCGCGATATCACAGGCGGTGGCACCCAGAAAATCACGGAGACGGCGAACTACGCCGCCCAGCACGATATCGCGCTGACGGGCGGCGTGCAGGCGAATGTCGTCACCGCAACGGGCGGTAACAACGCCGCGCTGCATGACGTGATATCGGCGACGACGCTTGATGTCACGGCCAACGGCAACGCAGGTGCAGGCGACGCCGCGATCACGGGCACGGCGATGGCGCCGGGCGCAATCCATCTGACGGGGGCCCGCGATGCGCTGGTGAGCGGCGCGCTCGCAAGCGGCGACGCGTTGACGCTGACAGGCCAACGCAACGTGACGGTGACGGGCAGCGTTGAATCGACGAATGACCTCAATGCGACGGCGGTAACCGGCAGCGCATCGTTCACGGGAACGGCGGCGACAGCGGGCGCGTTCAATGTCGCATCGGCGCTCGATACGCAGCTTGGCGGACAGATCGCGGCCGCAAAGCAGATCAATGTGCAGGCGGGGCGCGATATTGCATTGACGGGCACCGTCGCGGGGCAGATGGACGGCGTGCTCAGTGCTGGCCGCGACATCAACGGTGCGGGTTCGGCGGCGTTCGCGCAGGCCGCGACGTTGACAGCTTCGCATGATCTTGCGCTGACGGGCGCGCTGCAGGGCTCGACCGTGTCGGTGACGGGCGCCAACAATGCTGGCCTCGGCAGCGTCCAGGCGGTAACGGGCGACCTGACGGTGACGGCTAATGGCAATGCGGGCGGCGGTGACGTCACGTTTGCAGGAAGCGCGACGGCTTTGGGCACGATGCTGCTCACCGCGTCGCGCGACGTCACGGCGGCAGGTGCAATCAACACGGGCGGCACGACCACCGTCAACGCGGCGCGCACCTTCTCGCTGGCCGACGTGAATTCGGCGGGAGACCTCACGCTCACGGCGACGAGCGGTAATGGCTCGGCGGGCAATGTCACCACGCAAGGGCAGCTCAATGCGAACACCGCGCAGGCACTGACTTTCTCGGGCACCACGACGGTAGGCGGCGATGCGCATCTGACGTCCGGCGGCGACATGACGCTGACGGGCGGCATCGGCGCGCAGAACACGGGCACGCTGACGGCAGGCGGAAACATCAACGCAGGTTCGGTCGTGTTCGGCCAGCAGGCGAACGTGAATGCCGGCGGCAGTGTGAATGTGACGGGTGTGGTCGGCACGAACGGCAACCTCGTCGTGACGGCGGGCAACGATATGTCGCTGGGCTCGGCGCAGGCGGGCGGCACGCTTCAGCTGACGGCACAAGGCCATAACGGTGCGGGCGATGTCTACGTTACGAACGACGTGGCATCCGGCGCGACGGTCGCCGTAAATGCCGCACGCGATGCTGTTATCGGCGATTCCGTCTCCAGTACCGGCAAGCTCACGATCAGCGGCGGCAGAGATGTGCTGATTGGCGGTTCGGCAGGTTCGAACGCCGACATCGTATTGACGGCCACGAGCGGGAACCTTGGAGTCGGCGGCGGCGTGACCACGCAGGGCAACTTCACTGCGAGCGCGGGCGGCAATCTGGCGCTGCTGTCGGGCGGACTCATCAACGGCGATACGAATGTCGCGTCGGGCGGCGCGATGACGCTCGGCGGCAACCTGTTGGGGCTCGGTGTTGCGAACATCGATGCCGGCGGTTCGATCAACGGCGGTGGCGCACTGACCTTCGGCAAGGACATCACGGTCGATGCGGGCGGCGGTGTCGCGCTCGGCGAAGTGCAGGGCGCGGGCAAGTTCACGGCGACCTCGAACGGCGACATGTCGTTCGGCGCGGCGACGGCCGTGGGCGACATCGTCGCGACTTCACGTGCAGGCAGTGTTGCCTTCAACGGACCGGTGCAAACGGGCGGCAACGCAACGATCAATGCAGCCAATAATGCATCGGCAACGGGCGGCATCTCGTCGATGGGTGCCGTCAACGTAACGGGCACGAGCGGCAATGTCACGGTGGGCGGCGTGTCGTCGAATGGCGATGCGAACCTGCATGCCGGACAGACCTTGACGCTCTCCGGTAACAGCGTTGTCGCGGGCGAACTGGCGTTGTCCGGCGCAAACGTCATGATGAGCGGGACGGCGAGCGGATCGAAGGATATCTCGATCAACGCGACGGGGACTGTCGACGCGGGACAGTCTTCGATCGTTTCTTCGAAGAACCTGCAGGTCGCGGGCGCGAACGTGACGCTCGGCAATGCGATCGTCGGCGGGACGCTCGATGCGCGTGCTTCGAGCCAGCTTTCTCTGACAGGAAGCCAGGTCGATGTGGTCGGCGCGGCGACGCTCGTGTCGCAGAATGCTTTCTATAACGCGAGCAATGTGCTGTCGGGCGGCACGCTGACCGTGAGCGCGCCGAACCTGACGAACGCCGCGACGGGTTCGCTCGCATCGACGGGCACGACGAATATCACCGCGACGAACTTCACGAATGCAGGGCTGGTGAATGGCGCGACGACGAATATCAACGTCGCGGGCGCACTGGGCAACGTGGGCGGCTCCCTGATGGCCGTCACCAGCCTGAATATCAACACGGGGACGCTGAACAACCAGAACGGCCTTATCTTTGCTGGCAATCCGAACACGCCGGGCGGACCCGTGACGGGCGACGTGTCGCTCACAGTCAATGGAGGTGGCGGCGCATTCTATAACGTCGGCGGCCAGTTGCTCGCACAGCGCAATATGAGCGTCAGTGCGGTCAACGCAACCATCGATCCGTCCCAGGGGACCATCAGCTACGGCGGACAGCTTTCGCTGACGGCAGGCCTCATCAATGTTGGCGGAACGTGGAATTTCGGAGGGCAGGGTGCGACGGTCGTTGCGCTGAGCGGTATCAACAACTATGGGACGATCACGGGCGCCGCTCCCTTGACGCTTACGACCTACGGCACCTTCAACAACTTCGGCCAGCTGTCGGGAAATGACATCACCTTCAACGGCGCGTTGAGCAATGCTGCGAATGCCGTTGTACACAGCGGCAGTTCAATCACGCTGAACGGTAGCGTTACGAATCGCGGCACGATCGAAAGCGCCAACAATCTGACGTTCAACGGCGGTGGCAACTACGATAACCAGTACGGCACGACGCAAGCCAACGGCAACATCAGTCTGAACACTGGCGCGACCGTGTACAACACAGTCGGGACGATTCTTGCCGGCGGCAACATCAATATCAATGCCGGCGCGGTGGTCAATGATGCGTTGCAGGGCGCAACGCAAACGTCCACACAGCTCGTCGGTGCTTCAGCGAACCCGGATCTGTTGAGTCAGATCGTGATCGGGTTGTTGTCCGGCTGGTATTGCCAGAACAGCCAGGGCGACTGTTACCTTTATCAGTTTTCGCAGACGGCTACGATCGCGACCCTGTTGCCGAACATGGGTGGCGGGTATATCGATGTCCGAAGCGGCGGCAGCACGTGCTATGGCGATTCCAGCGCCTGTGCGGAACTGCAGGTCGGTAACTCGCAAGCGGGAGACCATCAGTACATCGCGTTGCCCGGGATCGACCGGACGATCACAGCGCCCGGTCCGGTTTCGCCTGGTGTGATCGCAGCAGGAGGCAGCGTCAATATCACGGCAGGCACGTTGTCGAACGCAGGCAGCACGATCTCAGCGGGACTGGATGTCAACCTGAACCTGCAGTCGCTCAACAACGCGCCGGTGGGCAATGCCGTCGCGACTATTGTCGACACCGTCGATAAGGCGCAACTTGATGCGTTCATGGCGCAGATGGATGCGCTGGGCACGGTCGGAATTTACGGGAGCGGCGGTCTGGGCATCTCCGGAACAGTCGTGCCGCAGTCGACCGTTTCGTTCAATCCGGGCGCTAACGTACCGCCGAGCTCCACCAGTACGACTACGACGTTCGGGGCGCAAGGCCAGATCATCGCGGGACGCAACATGAATCTGTCCGGCGGCAATCTGGTGAACGGCGGTTTGCTCTATGCTGGCAATAACTTCAACGCGAGTGCCGCGCAGTCGTTCTCCAACCAGGGGCAATACAACTCGGCCACTTCGACTCAACCGGGTTGCGCATCTGGTGTGAGTGGCGCGCAATGTGGTGGGGCCGGTGGCATGCGTGGCGGGAATCCCAATTCGACCACGTTCTCTTATGCGCAGCAGAACGCCACGGTCTTTGCCGGAAACGACCTCGTCATTGCTGCGGGGCAGATCAATAACACGTACGGCAACCTGCTCGCGGGCCATGACATCGTGATCGGTGGCGTGGGCACGACGGCAACGTCGACGACACCGGCTCAAAGCCTGAACAACACCTCGGGCAATATTGTCGCGGGCAATAACATCACGCTCAACGTATCGGGCGCGATCACCAACACGCTGCCGCCGCCTGTTCCGGTCCACGAGGACTACGGGTCGAAGGAGCAGTACTCGGGCTGTATGACCGTGGGTGGCTACAAGGAGAGCTATTGCGAGGGTTATGTCGACCAGCAGACCGGTAACTCATCGGTTATCAGCGCCGGTAATAACCTTCAGCTCAACGCAGGCAGCCTGACAAACATCGGTAGCCTGATTGCGGCTGGGAACAACGCGACGATTTCGGTCGCAGGACCCGTCGTCAACGAAGCGCAGACGCTGAACGCGTACTGGCATTCACATTGGGTCCAGGAGACGGGGGATTTCAGCCCCGACAAGCGGCACGACATCTGGGCGTGCGGTTCGCCTGAACAATGTACCGCGCTTTACGGCGATGCATACACGAAGGCGGGTGGAGCGATCGATCCGCCGACGCCGGTCGGCAATATCGCCGCGACGATCCAGGCACCGAATCTGTCCATTACATCGGGTGGCGAGATTCAGAACGTCGGCAACGTGATTGGCACGTCCGTGACGCTTACCGGCCAGAAACTGATCAACGGCATCACGACAGCAAACACCTACACGCCCCGCGTGAATGGACCGTCGCAGGTGATTTCGCTGAGCGGGGTGAATCTGCCTGGCTTGAATCTGACCACACCGCGCACGGTTGGTGCGCCGCTGCCGACGCCTGTAGCGGGTACGGCATCGTATGTATCGGGTTCGCTGGGTGGGTCGGCGCTCGACCCCATTGGGCCGCAGGCATTGCTCGACAATCTTCCAGCGAATCTTCAGCCGGGTTCGACGCTGTTCTATTACAACCCGCAGGCTGAAGATCTGATGCTTCAGCAGGCGGCGTTGCAGCAGACGGGCAAGGCCAGCTTCATCGATGGATTGACCTACGACAGCAAGCACAATCTCTCTGTCACTGCGCAGGAAAAGGAGATCCTGTACCAGAACGCAATCGACTATGCGAAGGCCAACAATCTGCAGCTTGGCGATGCATTGACGCAGGCTCAGCTCAGTACATTGAGCGCGCCG
This sequence comes from Paraburkholderia terrae, assembly GCF_002902925.1. Taxonomy (GTDB): domain Bacteria; phylum Pseudomonadota; class Gammaproteobacteria; order Burkholderiales; family Burkholderiaceae; genus Paraburkholderia; species Paraburkholderia terrae. The sequence goes on from NZ_CP026114.1 coordinate 49,002, forward strand.
ATGCTCTGGTATGTGGAGCAGTCGGTGCCCGACCCGGGTTGCGTGTCGACAGGTCCAGTGACGTGTCCGACCGTGACGGCGCTGATGCCGCAGGTGTATCTGCCGCAGAACTGGAGCGCGATGTCGGCGGACGGGACCATCACGGGCAAGGACGTCACGCTCAACTTCAATCAGGATGGCAACGGAAGCATCCTCAATAAGGGCGATATCACCGCATCCAATACGCTCACGGTCAATACCGGGACGCTGACCAACCAGGCGAATCAGGTCAACGTAGGTCAGATCTGGAGCTATATCAACGAGGTCGGCTACTCCGAGACGACAGGCACGGCTGTCCAGCCCGGCGGCTTCATGAGCGCGGCGAACATGGACCTGAACGTCCAGACGCTCAATCAGATTGGCGGCGCGCTGCAGCAACTCAATGCCGATGGCACGGTTGATCAGTCTGGTACGCAGCAGATGCTCGCGCAGTTGCAGCAGCAACTGGGCACGAGCTTTACGCAGACGACCGTTAGCGACAACCTGCATACGGATTTTGTGGCGCAAGGCGGGTTTGGGGCGTCTCAGATTGTCGGTTTGGCCTTCGCGGTTGTCGTGTCGATCATGACGGCTGGGGCGGCGAGTGCAGCCATCGGTGCGACGCTGGGAGCGACTGCCGGCAGCACATTTGCAGCGGGCACGGCCACCATGACGGCGGGGCTCGGCAACATTGCCTTGTCGGCTGCAGCCGCCGGGTTCACATCGAGCATCGCCTCACAGCTGACCATGACGGGACAGCTGAGTTGGGCGAACGCGTTCGAGGCGGCTGCTGTTGCGGGGATCACAGCGGGCCTGACGAATGGGATTACCTACAACGCTGACTCGGGACTCGGCGTCACGACTCAGCCTCTCCCCGTTGGAGGTGCTACAACTTCTATCGCGAGTCTTGCAGGCGTTAACCCCGCGATTGGGACTAGTGCGAACCAGGCGGGTGTTTCTACGGCTTCGTCGCTGACGGAGCGAGGGCTCGCGATGCTTGCCGAAGCCGGGATCACAGCCGGCGTGGGAACCACGATCGAAGGGGGAAGCTTCGTCAATTCTTTCGAAAGTGCGTTGACGGGAGAACTGGCTGCGTCCAGCGCATTCGCCATTGGCGATACGACCGATCCGCTCTCTCTCCAGAATATCCTCGAGCACGCTGTGCTGGGGTGCGCGGCATCGTCGATAGAGGGAACAGGATGCGCCGGAGGAGCGATCGGAGCGGCAACAAGTGCCGTTGTGTCCCCGTGGTCTACCTATGCCTTCTCGCAGACGGATGGTTCATTGTCGTTGCAAAGCGCATTAGTCGCAGCGATCGCCACGCTGAGCGGCGGTTTGGCTGCTGGGCTAGCGGGAGGAAACGCGGAGGCGGGTGCCACCTGGGCGCAAAACGAGGCACTGAACAATACGTTGCAGCATCGCGACCTTGTACTAACTGCTATTCAGAAGACGCTCTCTGCTAACCCTGCATTGGCCGCGAAATACAGTGCGGATACGCTTATGAAGGCTGCCGAGAACGTATACGGCGGCAATGGCGGTATGGGCGTCTGGACTAACCAAGCCGATGCTCAGGCCGGCACCGCGCAGAACGGTACGACCTACTACCGGAACGCGCAGGGGCTATATGTCGAGCAGTGGAACGTGCCGCCAGGAGCGGAATCTGTTGCTCAAAACATCGTTGATAACGCGTTTTATGAATACGGGCCGCAGTTCGCCGCAGTAACGCGGGACAACCAGAGCCAACTGATGTCGACGTACATCGCCAGGTTTGGTGCTGACACATCGAATTTCCAGGGGATCGGAGAAGGCGCCGCTGGGTTGGGGCTGGCTGGCACGCTAGTCAAGAAAGACACTGCGGGTGGCTTCTCAATCATTGACTGGAATGGTTACCCCGAGGGTGTTCCCGTGCCGAGTGGACCATTCCAGCTGATTGATGGGGCCGAGTATGATGCTGCACGGAAGGCTGCAAACGCAGCAAACAGCTCGATCCGCCAACAACAAGGGCTCGTTGGCCAACCGGTAGACATCCACGAGGTTCAGCCTGTCAAGTTCGGCGGAAGCCCGACCGATCCAGGGAACAAGGTCATCCTTCCCCAAGACATACATCGGCAACAAGTTACGCCGTGGTGGAATAAACTGCTGAAAGATCTAAAATGAGAGCTTGCGGAGGCTTGCACATGGAAAGCGAACATTTTTCAGGTTGGCATTTGAACGATGGAGCATCGGATCAGGCTATCGCGAAATTGAAGAAACAACTAAGTTTTAGTCTTCCTACTGACTATCTCTCTTTTCTACGCGAACACGATGGTGGAGAGGGGTTTCTTGGTCAGAACTACCTCATGCTTTGGAAAGCAGAGGAGCTCGTCACTTTCAACAGAGAATATGAGGTTTCGGAATATGCGCCGGGGTTGTTTCTTTTCGGATCGGATGGGGGAGGGGAGGCATACGCCTTCGATACTCGTTCCAGTTCGATGAACGTTGTCCGGGTTCCATTCATCGGAATGGACTTGGCATACGCCACGCCGATCGCGAATGGTTTTTCCCAGTTTCTTTCGGTATTGACGTTATGAAAACTGTGAGTCAGATTTCTCGTAGGACTGGTATGGAGCTGTTCGATGTAAAGCCAGTGGTCCTCGGCGGAAATCCGAATGATCCAGCGAATAAAGTATGGCTGACCAGGGAACAACACTTTGTAGCGGTGCGTTACTGGAACAAGATTGTGCGCCAACTTCGATCGACATAGCGAGGCCTGCATAGAAAAACCCGACAGACGAGCGGTCTTTGAAGGAGCAGCGCAGGTCGTTGCAAACAAAGATCGGCTGAGGGGATTGCTGGCCGTAACCCCGATTTATGTCTCTTGATCCAGTCTTCGAGCAGTCGCGCACGCTCGTTGGGCGACTTTCTTGCCTTCCAGTGTTGATGTCCACGGAGAATTGACCCACTGGGGGTGCGGCTAAAAACTTGGACTGGTTTATGCTGCCATTCCCAAGCTCTCCCGGTATTCGAGCGGGCTGAGAGCGCCTAGCGAGACCTTGATCCGCTTTGCGTTATACCAGTGCATGTAGGAGTCAAGTACCTCAATGAATTGCTCAACGGTCGTAGCCCGCCAGTCTCGAGGATGAAACCACTCCGTTTTAAGTCGACCGAAGAAGCCCTCGCAGGCCGCGTTATCGGGTGAGCATCCTTTGCGTGACATCGAACGAACCAGCTTGGCATCGCGCATCCGTGAGAGCCACCCGGGCCAGCGATAGTGCGCCCCCCGATCAGAGTGGACCACAGGCCGCTTACTGCTGTTGGCTACCGTCTTGATGCCCTCGTCGAGCATGGTATTCACGAGTTCGGCATCTGGCCGCGTGCCGATTGTCCAGCTCACCACAAGACCATCGAAGCAGTTGATCAACGGAGACAGATACACCTTGCCGGCGGGGATCTGGAATTCGGTAATGTCGGTGAGCCACTTCTCGTTCGGGGCTCCTGCGCGGAAGTCACGATTGATGACGTTCTCCGGCGCAGGGCTTATTTCTCCGTCGTAGGAGCGGTAGCAGCGTCGTCTGGCGGTGGCAGCGGTCAGCCCTTCCTGCCTCATCAAACGTCGCACCACTTTCTCCGAGATAACGACTTTCTGCCTGCCCAGTGCCGCCCGTATCCGACGATAGCCATAACAGCGGTGATTGACCTCAAAGATGTCTGCGATGACTCGACGAGCGCCAGCATACTTGTCGGCCACGAGCAGACGCGCACGATGATAGAAGTAGGAACTGCGAGCTAGTCCCAATACGGCTAACAGCTCTGACAACGTGTAGGTGTTTTTCAGGGCATCAACCAGCATCGTTTTCTCCCGGTTGCTCAGGAGTTGCGGGACGATGCCCATTCCTTTTTTTATCAGTTCGTTCGCCTTCTTCAGGATGTCGTGCTCGAGCTGCAGTTGCCGGACGTCGCGTCGAAGCGATTCGACCTGCTGTTCCAGTTTCGTACGCTCACTGTCCGGTGCTGGCTTCTTCTGGCGTTTCATGGATGCTGGGGCTTCACGACCGAGTAGCTGGTTCTTCCAATTGTAAAGCGTCGGCCTGCTCACGCCTGCTTTCTGGGCAAGCAGGCGCGCGCTTTCCTTTCTGGTGCACAGTTCAATGACTGCAGCCTGCTTCACCGCTGGCGATTTCGGAATGCTGCCAGTTGCTCTGCCGACAATGCGTTTTCCGATTTCAGGATGCAGCTCTTCGATCCAGGCGGCGAGGGTCCCCCGACTCGGATATCCCAACGCCCTCAAGGTCGCAGCAGCACAACGGCCATGGCCCAGATAATGATCGACGGCCGCCTCCTTCTGTACGGTCGAATACCTCGGCCGCGAACGAACATAGCCAGTACGTAAATCATGACTCTGTTCGTATTCGCGATGCCAGGATTTGAGAGAGTTCTTTGTCGGGTACCCCAGTTGTCGAATGGTCGCTCTGATGCGCTTGCCCAACTTTAAGTACAGCCGAACCGCTCGAAGACGGTCTTCGTACGAGTACATGGACTACCTCCAGGTAGTCCAAGTTTTCGTCCGCACCCCCACTGTTTTCATCTAAATTTGATCCACCCCCAGACAGCGTAGTGTATCTATTCCGATGTGGATAACTCTTCGCCGTCTGTCGTCTTTGAAGCTCTCTTTCTCGTCGCTTTTGCTTTGGCAGAACTGGTCCTGAAGCGCCACGATTCATTGCCCGTTTCAACGATATGGCAGTGATGGGTGACGCGGTCCAGAAGCGCCGTTGTCATCTTTGCATCGCCAAACACATTAGCCCATTCCCCGAAGCTCAGGTTCGTCGTGATCATCACGCTCGTGTGTTCATACAGCTTCGAGAGCAGATGGAACAGTAGCGCCCCGCCGGTCTGGCTGAACGGCAGGTAGCCGGGGGCTCAACAAGGTACGCGCAATTTCCTATCATAAGCCTGCTGGTTATAAAGGCGCGCCAGATCATTTCGATCTGCCCCAGTAACGTCTGACTTCTTTGCGCTAATCTGAGCGGCCCTCTGCGATCTGGACGATTCGCAATGGCCACCGTCGAACGCACCGCGTACCCGCGCTTTCCCAAGGTCCTGGCTTCCCGGGACCTGCAAGTCTGCTGCACGCCCATGCCCGATGAACTGGAATGGGCGCGCCGGTCAACCCGGGGCGAGCGACCTCGTCTTGGTTTGCTGGTGCTCCTGAAGGTCTTCCAGCAGATGCACCATTTTCCGGCGCTCGACAGCATCCCCGTTGCCGTCGTTGAACATGTGCGGACGGTGGCGAACATTGGTCCTGTCGTGCAGTTTGGTTACGACACGCAGACATCGCCGACACTGTTCCGGCATTATGCGGTGGTGCGCGAACACCTCGGCGTGAAACCCTACTACGGTACGGACGCGGGCACGATTGCGACGCGCGCCGCGCATATTGCGGCGCTGTCGATGGACCAGCCAGTCGACATCATCAATGCCACGATCGACGAACTGATCGCTCAGAAAGTCGAGCTGCCCGCATTCTCGGCGCTGGACCGGATCGCCGAGCGGATCCATGCAAAGACGCAGACGCGGCTTTTCAAGCGGGTCGCGCGTCGTCTGACCGATGAACAGAAGCGTGATCTCGACCGTCTTCTTGCGCGCGATCTGTCGAGCCGACAGACGGTCTATAACCGCATCAAGCGTCATGCAAAGCGTCCGTCCCGGCAACATCTGGATATGCTGATCGACCAGGTGGCGTGGCTCGACGAACTTGGCAACTTTACGATCGCGCTCGCCGGCGTGCCGGCATCCAAACTGCGCTCACTCGCGATGCAGGCAATGGCGCTCGACGCGTCGGCCCTCAAGAGGGACACCCTTCCCGAGAAGCGCTATACGCTGATCGTGGCGCTGCTCAACCGCATGCGCGTGCGCGCCCGCGATGATCTCGCCGACATGTTCGTGCGGCGCATGGGCGCCATTCACAAGCGTGCGAGTGATGAACTGGAGGTCATCCAGCGCAAGCAGCGCGATCGGTCGAAAACCTCGTGATCCTGCTCGACGGCGTCGTCGACATTCTTGCCGAAGGGTCCGACGACATGAACATCGCGCAGTCGATCCGCAAGTGGCTCGCGCCGAAAGGCGACCTCGAGCCCCTGCGTGAAAGTTGCGCGGCGATCCGGGCGTTCAGTGGTCGCAATTACCTGCCGCTGCTGTGGAAGCATTTCCGGGTGTATCGCTCGGTCCTTCTGCGCCTTGCCCGCACGCTCGAATGGGATTCCACGAGCCAGGTGCGCACGCTGCTCGATGCGCTCGATGTTGTGCGAGAGAACGAAAACCTGCACCGCGAATGGATTGATGCCGACGTTGATCTGAGTTTCGCGGCACCGCGCTGGCGCAAGCTCGTGCGCCGCTCCTATGGTGAAGGGGCTCCGACCAACCGGCGCTTTCTTGAGGTGTGCGTGCTCTCGTACATGGCTGAGGAACTGCGCGTAGGCGACCTGTGCGTGTCCGGGTCCGATGCCTACGCTGACTATCGCGATCACCTGCTATCGTGGCGACAGTGCGAACAGCAGTTGCCCGATTACTGTGCGAAGATCGGTCTACCGGAAACCGGCGGCGAATTTGTCATCCATCTGCGCCAATGGTTGACCGACGCCGCACGCGAGCTTGACGACGAGTTCCCGCGTAAACGTGAACACGTCACACTCGACCAGAAAGGCGAGCCGATTCTGCGCAAGACCGTTGCGAAAGAGATTCCGGCAAGCGCGATTGCCCTGCAGGAGCGCCTCAACGCGCGCCTGCCGACGCGCAACGTCCTCGATATCCTCGCGAACATCGAGCACTGGACGCATTTCACACGGCATTTCGGACCGCTTTCGGGCATCGACCCGCAGATCCGCAAGGCCGCTGAACGTTACTTGCTGACGATCTTTGCGATGGGCTGCAATCTCGGCCCGACGCAGGCGGCACGTCATCTCGATACCGATGTGACGGCGCACATGCTGTCATTCGTCAACCGTCGGCATATGAGTCTGGACAAGCTTGAGATCGCGCAGCGCGAGCTGATTGAACTTTATCTGCGACTCGATCTGCCGAAACACTGGGGTGACGGCAAGACAGTGGCCGCCGACGGGACCCAGTATGACTTCTATGACAACAACCTGCTGGCCGGCTATCATTTCCGCTATCGGAAAATGGGCGCGGTCGCGTACAGGCACGTCGCCGACAACTACATCGCGGTGTTCCAGCATTTCATCCCGCCGGGTGTCTGGGAAGCGATCTACGTGATCGAGGGGTTGCTCAAGGCTGGCCTGTCGGTCAAGGCCGACACCGTACATTCGGATACCCAGGGCCAGTCGGCCGCCGTGTTCGCCTTCACGCATCTGCTCGGCATCAGGCTGATGCCACGAATCCGCAACTGGAAAGACCTGGTGCTGTACCGGCCAGACAACGACGCAAGATACAAACACATCAACAGGCTCTTTACGGCGACCATCGACTGGGTACTGATCGAGCGTCACTGGCAGGAACTGATGCAGGTGGCGTTGTCGATCCAGGCCGGCACGATTTCGTCACCGCTACTGCTGCGGCGACTGGGTTCGGAGAGTCGCAAGAACCGGCTCTACCTTGCCGCACGCGAACTCGGCAACGTCGTGCGCACGGTGTTCCTGCTCGAATGGATCGGCAGTCGGGAACTGCGCCAGGAGGTGACGGCGAACACCAACAAGATCGAGTCGTACAACGGCTTCGCGAAATGGCTGTCGTTTGGCGGCGATGTGATCGCCGAGAACGAACCCGAAGAGCAGCAAAAAAGGCTACGCTACAATGACCTGATTGCATCGGCTGTGATCCTGCAGAACACGGTGGACATGATGCGGGCGCTGCGCGATATGGTGGCCGAGGGCGAGAAGGTCCGCGCTGAGGATATCGAATTCCTGAGTCCCTATCCGACGCACAACATCCGCCGCTTCGGGCGCTACCGGTTGCATCTGGACCGCTCGCCCGAGAGTTGGATCAAAGATGCCCTGTTCGGTCAGGCAGCCCGACCTGATGATGAGATGAGGTAACGCTGCATGAGCGCAAGAGCTGCGGTGACCGCAACGCCGTACGGTGAAGTAGACGCCTCCGCACTGGCAACGCTGCAATCGGGTTACGACACGACACGCTTGCTGGATGCCGTGGACACGCTGGACGACGTACGTACGAGCCTCCACGATCCGGAAGGCCTACGGGAAGACATGTTGCGCCTGCACAGCATGGCGCATGCCATCGTCAATGGTGCAAGCCCGACGGTCGGATCGCAGGACGATCCGTTTGTGGACCAGGTATCGGATGTTCTCGACCAGATCGATCATTATGTGGCAGAACTGCTCTCGGTTCGTGAGGTCCTCCAACCGCTGGAATCGCTTCGCCCCGACGACATGGGCGGCTTCGATGAACATTGAGCCGATTGAGAACGGGTCAACGTTCATGCACTGGAAGCTCAGGCAGGCGTTGCGGTTCGTCAGTTGATGCTACAGGCATGCTAATGGGCTATTCCGTTCGCACCTTCCTGATTGCTGGTGACGATACCATTTGGCGGTTCGCAAGCAACAAGTTCTGGCGAATGCTGCAGGATCCGGCAAGTCACTGCTTGCCCGCGTTCGCCGGACAACGAATACGAACAGCCGATGTTATCGTCGAACTGAAGGGCAGGGAGCCTGTGCAGGTTGTCCGGCGCACGTACTTTATTCTCACATTTGATCCCGAAGGGCACATCGATCTGGGCAAGTTCGGAAGCCAGCAGTCTGCGCTTGCGGAATGGGTTATGGATCCCGTTTTTACCGCGGCCAATAGTGACCGCGATCAGACGGTCGTCGAAGCAGCTTCCCGATTCATCGCGCAGGGTGGTCGATGGGTTCCGTCGTCCGCTTTGGCTCGCATCATTGACGATGTTGCGTTGGGTCAACGTCGATGCGGGCGCGCGTAGTACGCGCATGAGGCGATCGAGCATTACCGCACCGCCATCCGCGAGCTGGGCGAACAGGGAACAGGCCGGAACGAGCGGCAGCTGCAGGCCGAACGACGCGAGGCCAACAGGCCATATGCGTAGCATAACGAAATAATCTGGCGGAAACGGCTTGCTTGCCGCGACCGGCAAGCGCCTGCGTGAATCGCTCGCTCATGGTGAGCAGTTGCAAGCGGTCACTAACCGGACGCTCACCGACCGCGCCCGGCGTCAAAGCCGAGCGTGACGCCTTGCAGACGACGGTCAGCTCGCAGGTCGGGGGAGCCCGCGAGCGCTCGGGAAACGCTTGGGTCAATGACTGATTATGTATGAAGACTGGAAGACGCTCGCGGCCAGCTCGAAGCGCAACAACCGCGGGGAGAGTATCGGGCACGAGTCGGCATCGCCACGGCCAGATAGCGGTGGCACTGTGCTATATGCAATTTGCCGGGCGTTTCTTCCAAAACTGATAACCGACATGCTTATGATAGGAATTCGCGCGTACCTTGTTGAGCCCCCGACAGCGCATCGGGTACGACATACGCGGCGGTCAGTCCGGGTACGATTACCGTGCGCGGCGATGCCGGCACGGGACACGACAGCACAACCGGTCTGAGCCGCGATACCGCCAATGCGAACGGTTCAGTTGCAAACACCTTCGATGCGCAGAAGGTGGCGGATAACATGGCGGTCCAGCAGGGCGTGGTGCAGGTTGGCATGCAGGTCGTCGGTACCATTGATGACAAGCTGCAGGAGCGCGCGCGCGATGCGCAGAAGCAGGCATACCAGGACTACGTAGCGGCAGAGGCGGCGGACGACACGGACGGTATGGCGAAGGCGCAGGCGGATTACAACGCGGCGTCGCAGCAGTTCGCGTTGTGGGGCAATGACGGTGCGGGACGCATCGGATCGCATGCGGTTGTGGCTGCGGTGGGCGCAGCCATGGGGGGGCGGGAATGTGGCGGGCGCCATTGGGGGAACGGTTGCCGGAGATGTTGCCGGCAACGCGGTGAGCAATGCAACCGGAAACACGGCCGGTGGGACACTGCTGTCCAACATTGCATCTGGCGCAGCAGGCGCTGCCGCTGGCGGTGCGTTGGGCGGTGCGTTGGGCGGAGCGGGCGGTGCGCAGAGTGGTGCGAATGGCGCGTTGGGCGCTGACCTGTACAACCGTCAGTTGCATCAAGCCGAAAAGTCGCTATCGCAGCAGCTGGCGAAAGCGGCCAATGCCAAGGGGCTGACGAACGCTGACGGGTCACCTGTTACAACAGCAGATATCGCTAATCAGCTTGCGCAGATGGGCTACCAGGCGAACGGGGTGTTAGAGAGTGGGGCAGCCGCGACTGTCAAAGGTGAGATGCCTGACGACGGTTCAACATGGAAGTATGCGGGCGTGGACCAGACCAGTGGAAAGGCGATCTGGGCGCAGACGCCTGGTCCAGCGAATCCCGTGCTGCAAGCGTTCATCCTGCAAAACACGAACGGCTCAGATGTGCCACTGTTGCAACAATACACATCGTCACCAGTTGGCGCACAATCGCAGTATGGTCCGCAGGGGATTTCGATGGGATCGTCGGCAGGTTCGATTTGCCCGCAAGGAGATTGCGGAGTGGCGTACTCGACGCCTTCGCAACAGCAGGTCTCTGATGCGGCCGGCTTTGGTGCGACGCAGCTTGATCGTGTCGCGGCGATGGCTACCGCGTTATCAGCCGCTGGGATGCCAGTTCCGTTCGTTTCGGCCTCTGCCGAAGCAATTGCTGTCTGGGCGTCGGCGGGTTCTTGGTTTCTCAATGGAGTCCAACAGGCCGCCTCTCCTAATTTTGGTGGCTACTCTGTATCGAATGCCATTGGCCAATTTACCGGAGCCATAACGAACAGATATCCGATGGCTGCACCGGTGATCAACGAGTTTGGTAGCATCACCAGCAATAGTGGCGTAGCTCAGAATGCTCAAGATTGGATTAACACCCAGTGGGCAAAAGTTAAAGGGAAGTTTCAGTGAAAAAGATTAGATTTATCATTGACGGAAATATTGCTGAGTGGGCGCGGATCAGTCTTATCGCGATAGGCATCTTGATGCTGGTCAGCGGGCTTGCCATTGATTCTCTCCCACCAATCATAGCGATAGCACTGGCGGTTCTTGGCGTTCCAGTCGCGGCAATAGGCGGATATGCGTCTCGTGCAGAGGCGCTCGGATTAAAACCGTTTGACAGATCGTATGAGAATGCTCGCAAGTCGTATGAAGTGAGTGACGATGAGCCGGACAAGTCGCAATAACAACTGAGGGGCCGGCGGCGCGAAATCAACCTCCAAAGCATCCAGCATCTGATCCGCCAGCCGAGCGGGCGGCTCCGGGCAAGCTCCGTGAACTGCGCGATGATTTTGTACTGGCCAGAGTCCTAGACTTCGCTTTCGTCCGCTCGCGGCCTTCGCCCGGGCATTTTGCTGGTCTACAACGAGAACGTTGAGCCGAACAATTCGGGTACGCGGGCGATCTACCGGAGCGAGAATGGCGCATTGCTCGTAGGTGGCAGCCCTATGGTTGGTATAGCAGGTGTTGTTGGTGGAATGCATACATATAGAGGTGACGCGGAGGTATTGGCGAACATGCTCTCGCTGGGTACGTAGGCGCAATTTGATTCAACCAAGTGGCTCGACTGTGTTGACGTAGCAAATGCGTTTGCGACTAGCTATGTAACAGTTGGCATGAGTGTTGAATCAAGCATTTTCACAAGCATCGGTACGTAAATGGCAGGTGACATGCTTATGAAGCCCGGGATAAACTCAACTGCACCAGACAATATCGGGGCGACGGCTAACGCAGTGACCAACACTGGCTCCAGCGCTTTGGGTTGATACATCGGCGATGCGGAAGGCAAGAGGGCAGGCTCCTTTGCGGGCGCGATCGCGTCTGAAATAGCAAACTGGCTCAGCTCGATCGGACAGATATTTTTCACGCCACCCAACACGACTGTGCAGAAGTAGATCATGCGAACACGGTTTTTGACTTGGCTTTACTTGACGTTATTCCTCGGACTGTCAGGAGTATTGATCGGCACGATTAAACTATGGTTGGTGCGCTACATGTCATCATTGCCATTGCCTAGTCTGCATGAGCTAACGCTTAACAGCATAGAGATTCTTGTTGGAGGAGCACTCCTTTTATCAGGCGGCGGCTCATTTTTCGTTGTTTTGGCGAATTGGATTTGGCAGGACAAATTTCCTTTGCGAAAGAAATTTTGGAAGAAAGATTGATTTGTATAACAAGTAGATAGCTGTAAAGCTGCAGTTGCTTCATTGTAGTCCGTACTGTTGCAGCTTCAATAAGGAGCTGGAAACCCGTCCAACTTCATCACGCTCCGCTATGCACTGGAGGTGCAAATTCCCGTATAGCTGCAGGAATGCCACATACGAGCAAGCGGCCACAGCGCCGAAAAATCGACTCGACCGGGACATTTACGCCAGCGTCAAACGGGTGCATTACGGCAGAATGTGCGGCTGGATTACCCAATTCAGACCCGCGCAACAATCCGGATGTTAGCGTACAGGCTGGATTTCATGTGCCCATCTCCCCGGGCATCGCCGTGGGGCCGAATTTTTCGTTCACAGTGAATGATGGCTCGACTTCGTGAAGCCTGATATTGCACTTGGGAGCTTGGGCGATGTCGGAGTAAGTATTCACGCTATTCAAGACCGACATTGATCGCGCTCGGTATCGGCAAATACCTGGGCGTGCAGCTAACACCCGGTAACGTAACCGCGTGGCAAGAAAAGTCGTGGTACGACGCCACCCGCTACACTAACGGTGTTTCGGTTGGTTTCGGGGCGGGGTAACGGCAACGGCAGCGATACAACCTGGACCAACACGCATGTCAATGCTGGCATCGACTACCTCAGATAGGGCCGCTCCGCCGCAAATAGCGCGCGCTGTGCAAAGGTGCGCCATTCTTCGGGGGCGCGGTCTCCCATCACGTAGATCCCTGCGACCAAGGCCTGAGCACGCAGCGTCACGGGCAGACCATCCAGTACACGCACCGCCGCAGCCGCATCGCCACGTCGCGCGAGGGTGAGGAAGCGGTCCAGCCTGGCCGGAAAATCCGGGATGTCGTATTGCGTAGCCGCCATCGACTGGAAAGCCTGGATGGCAGGTGTGCTGGCAGGGGCTCCCATGCCAAGCGCCAATATCGCCGTATACTGGTCGATGCCCTCGTCCGCAGACAGGCTTTGTGCACGCGCGCGTAGCGCGGCCGAAGCACCGTACGAAGCCGCCGCCATCCGCAGCACATGTGCGTGAGCGGGTGTGCCAACGGAAGACGACACCGCATCATCAAGCTTGCCGCTGGCAAGCAAGGCAATCGGCGGAAGCGCCCCGGCAGGCAGCGTTGCCCCAGGCTCGAACATCAGCACATCGCGCACCGCGGGAGACTGCTGAGCCAGCAATGCCTGCCGGGAGCTCGCGGCTTCTGGATCGATCAGGCGCGCCACGCGCAGCAACTCGACGGCCGCGGACTCGTGCAGCGCCAGACTCTTCGACAGCGCTACCTCGTAGTCGGCCAGTGCCTCATGGTATCGCCCGTGCATGCTGGCATCCCAGCCGGCGGCATTGGCAAACCACGCAGAATCCGGCCAGCGTCGATGCCCGGCGTCGAACGCGGTATCCTGAACAGGGCCGGCCGGCATGCACCGCGTGACGAGGTAGGCAAGGTCTGATTGGTCAGGCGCTTTATCGGCTAGTGCCCGCTGCCGCGCACACACGGCATCGTGTGCAGCCGTGCCCTTGGTCGCGTCCTGTTCAAACCGCATGGCCACCACGTCGATCGGGAAGCGCGCACGGCGAGCCGCGAAGGCCTCGTCGAAACCGGGTACGGCGCTGGACAGGCTCAGCCAGTCGGACAGATATGCGCTGTCGGGCGCATCGAAACGAACATGCGACAGCAGCATTGGCACTGCAGCGGACTTGTCCTTGAACTGCGCGACGAGCAGATCAGGCGTCATGTCATCACTGCCCTCAAGCACGGTGCGAATGCCGCCGCCCCCCTTGGTCTGGATACTGGCGGGCGGCGCGGCAAACACCACATCCGTGGTGGCGGGCTGCCAACGCTGCGGCGGCAACAAGCGCGGGGGTTCTGCGCTGCCAAGGCCGTAGACTGCCGTCCATTGACGCAGAGGCGCGGCGCTTGCCACGGTGTAGACCAAGCGTTTGTCAACGCGATCAATCGGTACGCGGAACGCTTCGATCGGGTCTCCGTCTTGCGTTTGCGCTGCCACGGCAATATCGCGGCCGGCATGAACATCAACGCTTGCATGCGAATTGGGCGCGAGGGCGAGCCGTTGGCCGTCGACGGTGGCCACCACCGGGCGCGCCAACGGGTTGTAGACCACCACTGTGGCTTCGTCGATCGACCAGCCGAATACCAGCACCGCGCCAACAATGCCAATGGCAACGAAAGCACGTGCCAGCCCCGGCAAGAACCCATTGGCCGAGCGAAAGCGCTCCCAGAAATCGGGATACTCGATCCGCTGGGAACGCTCGGCATCGATGACGAGCGTGTCGTAAGCGGGGGGCGCCGCCGGCACTACAGTGGGCGCCTCCAGCAACGGCTCGCCACGAGTGGCCGCTGCGATGCTCTCCTCGGTACACAGCAACTCGTCCAGTACGACGCGGCTGAGCCTCGACAGACAACCGGCCGTGTGGTTGACCCAGCTATCCACGAGGTGCAGCCAATCGCTGATGTTCTCGCGCACCGGGTTGTGCAGACCCAGTTCGCCCAACATCGCAGACCAGCTTTCCTGATCGAGTTTAGCCAGAACCCGCTCGCCCGGCTGAACATAGTCAGCCATGCGAAACACGTTGTTTAGCGAGCGCTGCACAGTTTCCGCACTAGCCAGGACGTCCTTCACGCCGCGCGCGTTGACCGATCCACTTGCGGCCGCACGTTGCCAGCAGCGTGCGAGGGCGGCCTGCGTGTCGCGCAGCTCGGCCTCGGCATGGTGGGCATAATGCAGTACGTGCAACAGCCCTTTCAGATAGGTATGCCATTGTTGCGACAGTTGCTCGGCATGCGCCTGGTGCAGGCTGCGCACATGCTTGAGCACAGCCGCCAAACGCGCGCGCACCTCGACACGTTCCGCACCCACCGCGTCGATGGCCGGCTGCAGCTCGCTGCGCTTGAGAATGCGCCCGCGATGGCGAATCACTCCATCGGCGACGGCGTACACGCCGTCACGCAGTGAGCGCAGCAGCGCGTGCTCGTGGTCCAGTACACGCAGGGCCTCCAGATCCTGAGTGATCGATTCCGGATATAGCGTTCCCAAATCGAGCGCGCCGTCTGCCGGCATCTGTCCGTAAAGCTCGTCGGCACGGGCGGCGTGGCGTGTAGCCGGGAAACCCAGATAGATGCCGCGATAGTGTGGCTTGAGCTGCTCAATGGCGAATTGATCGTCAAGCAGCTTCAAGGTGACGTCCGGCTCAACCACAGCGTGCTCGGTCCCGCCGATCAGCTCCCGGGTCATACGCTCGCGCAAGGCCGGTGCGTTGTCGAAAATGGTCCAGGCGCTGCGCGTGTCTTCCGGCGCAAACAGATAGGTGCGCTTGGCGTTTTCTTCACGCTCATGGTTCATGGGGTGGGTTGCCCACATACGCGGCGGTTGCGCTAGCTCGGCCTTGAAGACGCGGAACGCTGCCGCGTCGCTGGCGGGCACCTGCGGCCGATGACCGTATGCAGGGTCGTTGTAGATTCGTCCGAGCCGGGCCGCAATGGCCTGTTGCACGACAAAGATGTCGCGTGGCGGACGCTCGGCACCGGTTTCACCGCGTACGACACCCACAGCGCGCTCCCAGGCGTCGTCGGCCACCTGTAACTGGTGCAGCGCGTGGATCAGTGCGTCGCTGCCGGTGAGCGAGACGGCAACCAGGTCGGCCTGCATTTCCATCTCGCGCGAGAGCGCCCGCTGAACGACCATGACCAGCCGGAACCCCGTATCCACGATCGAGCGCAGCGCCCACACGATGAGGCTCAGCCCCCAGCCGATCCACGCCAGGCGAAAGTCGAGATGCGACAGGCGACACAGCAACCCATCCAGCGCATCGCGCTTGCCGACGATATGCGCCGCGATCTGCTGCGTGGTGTACACCCACCGCCCGAGTGCCATGGAGCGCTGTGCAAAATGCCCAAACTCGTGCGCGCAGACTGCCTTGAACTCGCCCAGATTGAGCATGTTCACCAGTGCCAGGCCGATCTCCAGATTCTTGCGCGACGGAAACACCAGGTTGACCAGCGACAGATCATAGAACACCGCCGCATTGACCCGACCACTCACGAACACCTTGTGCGGCCGCGGCGCGCCGGCATCGTCCGCCACCTGGTCGAGGAAGGCAAACAGGCCCGGCTGCTCCGCGCGCTTGAGTTCGATCACGCCCGCATACTCCCCCTTCTTGATGAAGAACAGCGCCTTGACCAGGAACACCGTCAGAAACAGGCTGCAAACGCAGACAATAAAGTCGACCGGACTCGAATGCGCGTTGAGTGCCAGCAGCCGATTGATGCCCGTCATGGCGAACCAGATGGTCAACCCGAGATACAGCACGATGAACGTGACCAGCCCAGCCACTGCCAGCCAGGCTTTGCGCTTATAGGAGACGCTGGGCCGCGTGAAACCGGCCGGTACTTCCGAAGGACCTGCGGGATAGTGGTTTTCCATGGCAGAGGTAGTATCCGACGCCAATTTAGAAAGAACAGCATAACTAGCGTTAACGGCACCAACTCGGGAAAGTGGAATTACGACACTACCTTGGCTTATTTGTGTCTTCTTCGTACTGGCGGCGTTCTTCAGTCTTATCTTCGGCATTCCATACGTACCACCTGTCAGAATCGCATCGGTCCATTGGCCGCGGCTTCCGTCGATTGGAAATCCGCCATGAACCAGTTTGCTATCCCGTTCGGCGATCGATTCATGCAAGCGCGCGGATAACGATTTGGTTAATCGCCTCGCCCACAAAAATGCGGACAGGTTTGCCAGTGTGAATGCCATCGGCCCGATACGCCGTCGAACGCACCACACGAGTCGCGCCTTGCCAAATAACCAGCGGCTGCGAAGACCGCCAGAGGCACAACGGGCAACAGTGCTTTCGCGCGTCAAATCACTGTGGGGATTCCGGTAAGGCATAGTCACCAGCAGTACGCTTGCTGGCCATTCGTGATGTCGATAACAGTGCTGTAGAACGGCGCCGTACAGGACGCCTTGAACAGTCTCGATTACTACGTAACCTGCCGAGCCCTTGTACACCGCTTCGAAAGGCAAGCATCTCTCCTTGGCTGACGGCCTTCAGGCATCGAACTGGTGCTATCGGCCGAGATGGAATGGACACCGCCCTCCCTCCGGGGAATTGGGCACGATTGAGGGCCTCCAGGACCGAACGGCATCGATGTGCCAAAGTGGAGCTGCGACACAACCACTTGAGGAACGGAGGCCCCAGATGAATGCTACGACATACGGACTCGACATTGCAAAACGGGTGTTCCAGCTGTACTGGGTCGACGCCCAAACTGGCGAGATCGCGAATCGGAAGTTCGGACGAGACGATTTAATTGCATTTCTGGCGCGGCGCCCCGCCGGTCGCGTCGCCCTCGAAGCTTGCGGAAGTGCTCACTGGTGGGCGCGTAAGATTCGCGCGCTCGGACACGAGGTCGTGCTATTACACGCCCAATTCATTCGACCTTTCGTGCAAACGAACAAGACTGATGCGGCGGACGCCCGGGCGATCTGGACTGCAGTGCAGCAACCCGGTATGCGCACGGTTGCCGCCAAGACAGAGGATCAGCAAGTAATGCTAAGCCTTCATCGTATGCGCTCGTTGCTCGTCAAGTTTCGAACAATGCAGATAAATCAGCTGCGTGGGTTGCTGTATGAATTCGGCGTTACGTTTCGTGCAGGACGTGTAGCAGGACTCGACGAGATCAGGGAGCGCATGGCAGAACTCGAAGACACACTGCCACGATCGATACTTCTTAACCTTCTCGAACAGCTGCGTCGCATCAACCTGTTTGAGGAGGACATCAATCAACTCGAGAAGCGGATTGGCGCCTGGCAGAAACACGAAGCTGCATGTCGTGCGATCTCCGAAGTGCCGGGCATCGGCCGCCTGACTGCAACGGCCTTAGTCGCAACAATTGGAGATGCGAAGACATTCAGGTCGGGGCGCGAGTTCGCAGCGTATCTGGGGCTTGTTCCTCGTCAGAATGGTACCGGCGGAAAGATACGGCTGGGCTCGATCTCCAGACGTGGCGACCCATACTTGCGTACGTTGCTGATACATGGGGCGCGCTCTGTTCTGTGTCACACCAAGGTACCAACCGCATGGCAAGAGGCAATACAGGTGCGACGTCCAGCAAATGTAGCAACAGTGGCCCTGGCGAACAAAATGGCGAGAATCGCCTGGGCGATCCTCGCTCACGGGACTTCGTACGAAGCGCATCATGTGAGCAACAGACCTGCATAGCAGGATGAGCACTTTGAAGCGTTGAGGAACTGGTAGGTTGCTTGGGTTGATTTCAATGTGATGGCGAGACAGGTCGGACCGCAGGAACGCAAACCTGAACACAGTCTTGTGCTTCAAGCACGTGGTCGAGATGAGGACGTTCCTGGCGTATTCCATCAGGGCCCGCAGCTTCGGCTTGCAAAAGGCCGCATATAAGACCGCAGCCGATACCTCGTTCACGTATCACACAAGATCAACCTGGCAAACCGGGCGGTGTCCATATAAGCCTGTGTGAAAACGCACTCATCGCCTAAACTGAATCAACGCATTGAGACCGGGTGACTCATGAAGCGATTCGTTGAAGGCGATGACCGCAAACAGGTCGCACTACTTCCCGAATGCGTCGACGACTATATAGGACAGGACAATGCGGTCAGAATCATAGATGTCTTCGTCGACGAACTGGACCTTGCGGAACTTGGCTTCAACGGCGCTACGCCGGCAGTCACAGGGCGGCCGTCCTACCGGCCACCCTGTACAGGAGATTGATTTGACCGAGCGCTCGTCTGAATCTCGCGTTACTGGATATCCCGGTGACTCGTTCGAAAGATTGTTTATCGACCTGGGCGAACATTCGGCACACAAAGCGCTTCTTCTGCTCACAGACGCGATTCATTGCCAGCAGCGCGACATGAACGCGTACGACTGGCTTTCGGGTGCGCTCCCTGGTGCGACCTTGAAACCAGCATTCGCGTTCGGTACGGTTGGCGAGCTTTATCGCTCCTTTGTGAGGCCGACGGAGTTTGCACGTCTGAACGCCCTGCGACGCTCGTAGCAGATTTTCTGCCATTAGAGGTGGTGGTAGTCGATAGCGCGTCTCATAAGTCAGCGCCTGACCGTTGGTGGCGCGATTAAAATGCACTTTCGCTTTCTCGCCTCCACCTTGCGGCCGGCATCGACCGGGTGGTACACCTCGACGCAGATACCTCGGCCGCATCGGACGAGCAGATGCGTGGCCTTGATCAGGTCAACGGCGCGATGAGTCAGCTCGACGACGCCTGTAGCGCAACGCGGCATTAGTCGAAGAGGCAACGGCGGCAGAGACGCTAGAAGAACAGGTCAATCAGTAATGCCACATGCTGATGGCGTTTCGTCTCAGCGGCAGGATGAGTGAAAGTGGAGAACGGCAAGAAAGGCGTCGGGGAACACCAGCAGACAGCAACTACAGCTGCGTCTCGGAAGAACTTCGGTAAAAAAGCCAGCGCCCGTCGTTGACGGGGTACTTGTACACTGATTACCGCGAACCTGGCTGCGGCGCGCCCGATACCGTCGATCCCGACACGATAGCGGCCCGCCTCAAACAGGTCCGCACCTCCCTCACGCTTGCACTGCTCGGCTCGCACCCTATCCCGTTCGTGCAGAAGGACCACATTCCGTTCTATCGGCAGGCGCTGCCCGAGCATCTGAACGGCCTCAAGCTGCACGCGTTAGGTGCGAACTGCGAAACGCTACGCGAATCGACGTATCTGTCGGTTGGCGGCGGCTTTGTCGTGACGGCGGGCGCGCCGAGTACGGTGGTGCTCGCCGCTGTCGAACAGTTGCCGCATCCGTTACGCGGCGGTGCCGATTTGCTGGAGATGTGCAAGACGACGGGCAATTGTCGCTCGTTGGGCAGGACCTGAAACGGCGTCATTTTTCGCGCGCGCCCGCCCAAGCCATGTCGATGCATTTTATGTGTCATGGCCCGAGGGGGCCGGGCGCGCTACCACCGACTCACAACAGGACCGCTTGCTGCAAAAGTTCCAGCGCCTTCAATTCGTCCAGGCGACCCGTGCGTGCCTTACCTGCGAGCGTCTTGATCAATGCTTCCGCTATCGGTTCAATACCGTGAAGATTGTCCAGGCTGGTCACGGAAGAGAAGGGAAGCGGTACGGGGTTTCGCTGCAGTATTGCCGAGGCGGGGAGCGACTCAGGGGTCGCCGGTTTGGCTGCCGGTGCCTCGCCATTACTTTCTTCAGGTGGGCGGCCGGCACGGTCGTCGCTGAAGTCATTTACATGATCTTGCGTGCTGACGACGATCGTCTCTTGCTCTCCTTTAGCATCCACCGGAACGGGCGAGGGGCTTTCCGAATCGCCCGGGTCGCCCGCACGTGGGCGCTTCGTGTGCGCCTTCGCTTTGGAGAGCTTCGTCCCTGGCGCGCCAACGTCTGTTGCGGTCGCAAGCGGTTCGTGTTGTTGAGCGGATGCGCGAGCGCGCGAAGCAGGCGTCAGCATACGCGACACCGACTCTGGAATCTCGGCGTCGGTGCGCGGGCTGTCCAGCCAGCCAATTGGCAAACCCAGTCGGTCCGTGAACCGGTTTGCTTCGACACTGTCCATGCGCTTCTTGCCATGTAGCCGATCGGCTATGTTGAATCCACTCATCTCCATGACCACGCCAAGTCTTACTTTCGATCCGTTGCGACTCGTGAGAACGTGGAGGTTAGCGCGTCGGATGTTCTCCACCTCGGCGCTGTCGCTCAATGCCAGCGGTTGCTGTTGGGGCGTTTTAGGAGACGCCTTGTCTTTCGAAGGCGAAGCTTTGAGCGGCGTACGAGGTTTAGGCTGTTCGGGCATTTCGCTTCGACTGTTCCTGACGACTCTGGACGACCCGCCCGCTACTTTCTTTGGCATTTGTACTTCCTCGGACAAACTATCTTTAAGAAATGGTTGCTTATCGACGTTCAGGGCAGAAGCCGGCTTAAGTGCTTCCGACTCTACGTCGGGTCCGTCGTCCGTTTGAATGAAGTCGAGCGGTGACTTCAGGCGTGCAATGGTCTCGGCCGCGAGCGCAGGATTGGGCTGGTCAAAAAAGCCATGCGGTAACCCAAGCGTGGTTTCCATGTGAAAGGCCGTCTCGGGCGTGAACCTCTCGCCCTTCATCAGTTCGCCCACGCGCGTCATGTTCGATTCAAGTGCTATTGCGATATTCTCTGCGCCTACCGCATCGACCAGAAACTGAAAAGATCGTGTTTTGAAGATGGAGGCAGTCTGGGCGGAGTCGCGGGGAGGGGCCTTCACATACGGTTGTCCCTGCCGGTCGGGCGGAGATTTTTTTTCGTGGCGAGGATGGCGTTGGCCGTTGTCCCGGGATCCCGCATATCGCCCGCGGGCTTGACTCATAAACTAGGGCTCCATGCGATGTTGATATTCTGAATATCTTGATTATAGAGGAGGCGATGCTGTCATCTGATGTGTCGGTCGCTACCTATGCGTCTCCGCCGGGCGTCCAGCGCCAAAACGGCCGTCCTCATGCTGTCACATTTCGACGTTAAGCTTTTCGCCCTCGGTATTAGATCCACCGTTGTGGGTCGTCATCGAACGCCAGTCACTGGAAACCTGACGACCTGCGTATCTCTCTTTGCATCAGGAGCATCACTTGTTGAGCGCCCACGAATTCGCAACATTGATGCTGGTCAGGGACTCCGCCGATCACATTGCCGAACGGGAAGAACTTGGTACGTTGCTTGAACAGCAACTTGTCGCACTGGAGCGACTTGCGGGCGGAGCAGTACGCCCTCGCATCACGGAGGACGGAGAGTCTCTTCTCCGTCACCTTGCCTTTATCCATTGATGAGAGAAATCCGTCGGGTGCCGCTCAGGATCTTCCACCCGCCCGACTCGCTGGCGGTAGGGCCTCAACGCAACGCTTCCAGACGGCGTTGGCAACGTTTGTCATCTCCACCGCGTCGATAGCTCTGCATGGCCTTTGTGCGGTCCGGGACAACGCTCCTGTCCTCTGCACCCCACACGCCCTCCCAGAAAAGTCCGAGATTGTGCGCTGAGGCTTTGTGCCCCAGTTCAATGGCCTGCTCGTACAGCGAGCGCGCACGGCTCACGTCCACCTGCATGCCCCGCCCGAGCCGTGCGCTGTCAGCGAGCGCGGCGGCGGCCAAGCCGCGCAGACGATCCTCTGCGGTTTCGTCCTTCATCACGTCTTCAAGGATCGCATTACCCCTCGCAAAGTCCGCCTCCCCTCCTGTGGGTGTAACGAGGGATATGGCCATTGCCGTTCGCCAGGCCGGATGGCGGTTCGCGCCAATGCGCTCCAGTAACCAGCGGCCCAGATACGGGGCATGGCTTAACGTGCTGGTGAGAAGGGCGTTTGCGATTGCGGCGAGCGACTCCGGTGACAGGAATCCGGTTTTGTTTGCCGCAATGACGTGGCGGGAGAACTTTTCGACATCCAATGTAGGGTCGGCGCGACGCAACTGATGCCATTCGCGCTCGATTGCCCCGACCCAGCTTTCCATTTGCATGGTGAGCGATCCCGTGGTGAAGAATGCACCTTATTCTAGCTCACCTTTTGCTGATTGCAACCTGCGGGTTTAGAAGTCTGTGGCGCCCGCCGCCACGCAAGGCAGCATCAAGACTGTGCCACGATACGGGGGCCAGGATTTCATCTTTGAATAAGGATTCCTTAATTAATCAACGAGTAAAGCAGTGCGCAGGATCAGCAGTGCAATCTGCTCCAAAACTGCTCGTTGTTCAGACGCACGGGGTCGGTATGCTTTGTTGGTGTATCGACGCGGGACCAGCCAGACGCTTGCCAACAATGGCGCGTGCAATGTAATCAACGCGATGACGACGACCGGTGACGGTTTCAACTCGACGCCCACTTCACGCAGCGTGGTCAGCGTGGTCAGCGCGGGTGTGGGTATCGTGCATCGGTTCTGACGCCGGTTGAAGTTTCTGAAGCAGGACAGGGCGCTGCGATTGCGCCGCTTCGCAATTCATCCTCGTCGCTTGCGCCCGCCCGGAAATTCTCTCTGGTCACTTTTTATTCTGCGAGCGCCCGTCGTCCAGCGACTCAAGGAGTGCCCGAAAAGCATTGAGTTCCTGGCCGAAGCCGCTCCAGTCTGCTGCTTTTGGCCGTTCGAGCGCGCGGTTGTAGTGCGCGAGCGCCTCACGGGCGCGCGTGTCCGGTGTGCCTGACGACTTCGATGTGGCCGAGGTACGCGGCGATAACCCGCTTCAACTCCGGCAACTGCCCGGACGCTGCGCGCGGGTAGAGCCGCGAAGCGTAGAGAATCGAATTCTCGATCGGCACCACCACGAGATGGCCACGGATGACGCGTGAGCCCATCTGGTTCCATAGTGAAATCTGTTGTGAGATCTCGGTATTTTGCTGATTCGCGCCTTGCTCTGGAATGGTCCGTAGACCAGCTTATCCTTCAGCAACGTGTAGACGATGAGCTTGCCCTGCTCGGACGGATCCCTACCTCGCAGCGCCCAGTTTTGCTGTCGCCGTTCTGGCTGCGAGAATGCTCCGGATGGTCGCAAGGGAATAGTCGGCGACCGGACTCGAGGTTTGTCGAAGCGGCGCGGAAAACGCCGGAGTTCTCACGCCAAGGCGTCTGCAAACTGTCGAGAGGTAAGGTTTGCCCGATCCGGCGCACTGCGCGACAGCGCTGACGATCGCGGCATCGCCAACGTGCTTGCGAAGCCATTCGAGGGTTTGCCGATCTTTCTCGTTATAGACCCTGACCAGGTGCTCCATTACGCCTCCCGAAGTGCTGTATATAAACACAGTACTGTAAATTTATACAGTTTCCAGGTAGATGGCAAGGACTCGTGGTTGCTTCATGCTAGCGTGCCACCGGATCGTAGGTACCATAGCGCCCACCCATGCGAAATAAAGGGCGCTAACGAACGTATGTATCGACTTTGTATTCCGTATCTCGGGTTGTCCCGCTTTTCCTGCCATGGCATCCACGTGGGCATCGCGGGAGCCTGTCCATGCAGGTAGGTTGTACAACGGATGGTCGTTGTCGTCGGACCGATAATGGTCTATATTTGGTCCTATCAGACCTGCAATGGAGCACCGGATGCATATCGCCGATCACGTAAAACCAATCAGCTACCTCAAGAGCGAAGCGGCACAAATCGTCAAAGACCTGACCGATTCGGGAGAGCCGCTCATCATCACGCAGAACGGCGAAGCAAAGCTGGTTGTTCAGGATGTGCGGACGTATGAAGCGACGCAACAGACAATCGCACTCCTGAAGATCCTGGCCATCGGTCAAAAACAGATCGACCGCGCAGATCACATCGACGGCGACGAATTCTTTGCGGAGCTTAACGAACTCGACCGCCACGAAAAGCTTCGCTAATGTCAGCCCCGCTGTTGAAGTACCACATCCTGCCGACCGCCCGAATCAGCATCGATGAGTTGAGAAGTTACATTGTTCGAACATTCGGGTGGGAGACATGGAGACAGACGTCGGCGCAGATTCAGGAAACTGTCGCGCACATCCGTCAGTTTCCCGAAAGCGGCCACGTCCCCGCTGAACTTGAGGGCTTCGTTGATGACAGTTTTCGGCAAGCCATTTCTGGCAAGAACCGGATCATCTATCAGGTGCGGGACGACACCGTTTACATTCATCTCGTCGTCGACACGCGACGCGATCTGCTGGGCCTTCTCCAAAGAATCGTGCTGCGGCTGTTGTAAGCCACTACGACGTGACGCGGCCGACACGGGAATCAGGAGTCCTTGACCTGAAGGACGAGTATTCCGAAAGCGAGCTCGAAGAGGCACACCGGCTTGAGGACTTTCTGCTTGAGCTGGGCGGCGCCTTCACGTTCGGCGGACGACAGCGAAGGTTGCACATCGGTGACAGCTGGCTTCGGGGTGCAAACAGAACCATTACGATAAGAATACTTATCTTAATAGCGCTGTTTCGATCACGTTTTCTGTGAAAACTCCGAGCTAATGATTGGTCTGAGTCGAAGCGATCTGTCTGTTCAATGGCGCGTATGCTCTTGTTGCGCATACACAGCGGCGAGGGCTGGATTCGGCTATCTCCGGCCGTCCACTCGCCCCGAAGAGCGGTCCTTGGAACAAGCGCTTTTGTCATTGACAGTCAACCGGGTTTTTGGTCTGTCAACGTGTGACCAATCGATGGTCCCCTACGACAATGGTCAACGAATCGGACCGAGGGGGACTTGCTTCGAAATACTTGGTTGCGCCGCTTGTCGACGACACTTTTAACGATAGGGAGTGCCGTAAATGTAGTGGACCAACCCGTGTAAAGCGCCAGTTGCGTCATGACTTCCAACGCCCGCGCCCTGGTCAGCCCGTTGTTTATCGTCCGGTTCACGTAGAAGGCCAGTTGTGCGAGCTGCACTGTTGCAACCACAGTACTGACCGTCACGAGACTTTGATCTCTCGGCGTGAGGGAAAAAACTGAGGTACCTGCTCGAGTTCTTTCAGCCCCTCATCAAAGGTGGACACGATCGCGCCATCAAGGAGTTGACGTCCGCGCAGAACAAGCTGGGACAGTTCTACGATATTGCTGCAAGCGAGACCTTGATTCGCAGCGCGTCATTCAACGATGTTCCTGCCGAGGTCGTGCAGGAATCGCTGCAATGGCTGGAAAGCAGAAGTGCCGACGAATGCGTGCAGCATCGCGGCGGGTCCGAGCTATAGCTAGCTGACCGGCGCATTCAAGACGCCGCATGTGCATGGACGGTGCCAGCACTTGACCGACCTTAGACATCGAAAATTTGAACCACGGCGGCATCTGCCTGTGGAAATTGGACGTTCTTGCTACAGGCAGATACCTGGTCAGCCCTCCATTGCTCGTAGCTGCGACTTCTTGTTTCCGGTCGTGCCGTCGGCCTCGCGCAGCGCCGCGTTGGCCGTGACCAACAATGCTGCATCGTGGTTACGCAGCACTGCGTCAGCTGCGTCGAAAGCTGGTTTAAGTTCCTTCTGACCAGCCTTCGTCGCATTGCCGCGGTCCGAGATCGCCTCGGCTTCCTTCTTCAATCGCTTGACGAGTTTTGCAGCAAACCGGCTATCTAGCGATCTGTTCTGGACGAACTCCTTGATCTGCAGTGTCAACGTCACCAAAGCCTGTTCGGTTGTTTCATTCGACTCGCTGGCATCATCAGAAAACGATTTCTTGCCCATGAAAATTCTCCAGAGTGTTTGCTTTCGTTGGTAATCGTCCGAATCGTGCAAATTCTGGCGGTTTTCACGAAAAACGGCCGACAGATCAAACTTGCGTAAGTCGTGGTCGCGCGACATCCAGGAAACGGCAACGCTTGTTGGGCAAGCCTCTGCCCCTGCAACCGC
Organism: Paraburkholderia terrae; assembly: GCF_002902925.1. Lineage (GTDB taxonomy): Bacteria > Pseudomonadota > Gammaproteobacteria > Burkholderiales > Burkholderiaceae > Paraburkholderia > Paraburkholderia terrae. The sequence goes on from NZ_CP026114.1 coordinate 75,567, forward strand.
CAGATAATGCACGGGACGTACGATTACCCCGACAACGACTGCCCGTGAACGGATCATCCAGACAGGAATTTATGCGCTCCTATATTCTGCCCAGCAGCAGCAATATGAGAACGACGACCAGCAGCACACCCAGCAGCCCGCTTGGCATATAGCCCCACGAGCGGCTGTGTGGCCAGGTCGGCATCGCTCCCATCAACAGGAGCGCCAGTATGACTATCAACAGTATGCTCAACATGAGACGACTCCTTTCCGACTCCGTGTTACGACGAGCCTGTCGCCGTTCTCTCGCCACGTGCCCGGAATCTTCGGGCCTTTCGCGAGGTAGCTCCGCAAAATTCAAAATGATGCTGGCATTGATTTGCCACGCAGTCGGTACGGTGGTGGACATCGGGATTTCTTTTTTCTGCCCTGAGTTCGCGGCTGCCGCGCGCGGGGGTACGGCCGCCCGGGATCATTGCCGGGCGTTCGGCGTGACGCTCTCGGTATTCTGGCCCGTAGCGGTCCGGTCCCGGACGAAAATTCTCCCCTTTCACGTAAGGGTTCAATTGCGTGCCCGCCTTGATAAAGCGCGCCAGCTGTATTCCCCGGGAGTGCTGCAGGCGGCATTGCGGTGGCCCGGCGTGAATGATGCGCGGTTTATATCGCCTGCAGATCAGGCAGCAGTCGGTCGAACTCCCGCTTCACCAGAGGAAGGCACGGGAACAACCAGTAGAGGTAACGATAGGGTACCCCGAAGTTTGCCTCCGGCTACGGGATCGAGTGCGAGCCCGCCGTCCGCGCGTTGAATTCGCTCAGTCCCAAACGCGCTCACAAGCTGACGCGCCCCTTGCCCGCTTTCCGGCTTAAGAATGAAGCCGGTTACGTTGGCTGGTTATGTAGCTAATGAGAATCAGCGCAGCAGTTCCCGCTGCCACTACGCAAGAGAGAATCACCAAAAGGGTTACCACCCATTCCAGGGCTGCTGCGAAGAAAACGGTCATTTCAATTCACCACTATTAATCCTGTTCCGCGCGAAGCTCTCAGCGTTCAAGACTCACTTCTACGGATGTACGCCGACAACTGAGGACGCGACAAGCAGTTGTGGGAACAGGCAGCCGGCGACGTTAACAGCGCGCCACCCTGTCACGCCTAGTTTTTGATCCTGTTTCCACCAAGACAGCATCCCACGGAACGAAGGCCGGGTGAACGCGGCATGCTGCGACATGTCGGACCCCAGATTGCAATGCGTGAATCGCACAGGTGTCGACGCTTGCGGCGGCCACCAACGTGGCTTCGCTGCCGCAGGGGCTGTCCGTAACACGTGCCGACTTCCCGCCTATGTCTGCGCCGCGAGTGTGACCCGGGAGGTGCGCTGGTGCACGCAGGGTCGACTTGCACGTTCTCATACCGCGTGCCGTAGGTCTGTACGGTATCGTGCAGCGCCCGCCTGAGACGTTGGCGCTGGCGAAAGCAGACTTTGTCGCTTGTGGACGTCCGGTCTCGACGGGTACCTTCTCCGCTGCCGGTTTCGGGCTACCCGGCGCTCGCATGTCAGGCACGGTACCGTACCGATTTCCATCGCATACACGTCCAACGTATTGGCTCTACTCAACGCCTCGCGTCACTCAAAGAACGGCAACGGTTGAAAGCCTGAATTCATTCGCGTGCGACGGTAGGCCTGGCATCGCATGCCGGCTTCGATATCAGTGAGGCTGGCAACTGCCCGCCCTCATGCATCCCATCGCATGTCGACGCAGATGCATGCCCGTACGGCACCGTACCGACGTTCGACGCAGGCGCGCGCATCGTGTCCACAGGCGCCGCGTGTCTCTCACAAGAAAACGGCCCAGGACAGACTCGCACAACGTACTTTGCCCGGTTGTCCGTTGAGGCCGCTCGACAAAGAAGGAGTGGTCCCCAGATCTTCACCGGACCGCAGTATTTTTTCCGCCGCGTTCGTAGCGGAGAGTGTCGTTGCAATGCCATTGCGCTGTTGGATGATTCAATTCGCGAGAGTTCGCATTGGTTGTCCAATCCGCTTGTCGCGAGTACACAGAGTTGCGTCCCGCGCATGAACCAAAGCCTGGATATGTCGCTACGGAGTCGTACTTGTACCACCTGCGGTGTTCAGAAAATGCTGGTCAATTGATTTGATGCCTCAGGTACCGGAAGTGTTGTTTGGGATCGGACACGCATTGACTGCGATTCAGTCCCAATCGGAGGCGCGATGATGCGGTCTCAAGGGATGATGCAGCACCGCCCCGCACGCAGCCGGCACTCGCGCCGGGTACCGCGATACCGGACCCTCCGCGTAGGTAATAGCGATGCACGGGCTCACGCGCAAGCACGAAAACTGCGCCCTGCACGAGCAGGTCGTTGGACGGTCTCGCCGTCCGATGGGGAGGCCGGCAAGACGCTGGTCTCCATTTCTACATCCGCAAGTTTTAGTTTGATTTGCGGCGTCATTAAGCGCATTGTGAAGTGATCCAGATGTACCTCTGGCCGCCTTTTTTTCGCATCCGGATAGACACAGTTCAATGACGGTCAGCACCATTTACGGAGCGCGTCATCATGACCATTCCCACCATCGAATACAGAGGGTACGAGTTACGCGCGTACGCTCATCAGGAGTTTCCGCTGCATCGTGACCCGTATGCCAAAGGTCCGCGGCGGTTTTCATCTGTCGTGCGCATCGACACCATTCAGCCCGGCGAGGTTAAGGCCCGGCGCTATTCGACGTTGTTCACTACAGCAAGTCCTACGACCGCGGGTGACGCCATCGACCTCGCGATGCAATACGGCAAGGACATCGTCGACGGCAACGTTCAGGCGAACGGACTCTGACTGAATGCCAGTCGGTCCGCAGCTGGAGTGGAGCAGGTCATGCAATATCCGCTTTATGTGCACCGCGATGGCGACACCGGCTTTCGCGCCAGTTTTCCCGATTTCCCCCATGCAGTTGCGCACGGAAATTCGATGGATGAACTGAAGAGCGACGCGCAGGACGTTGTCGAATTGGCCTATGATCGCAGCGAGCAACTCATACCCGCTCCCACCTGCAGTACATCGGAATTGCATGTGCTCAACATGGACGATGGGGAGGGAATCTGGATGTTTGTCGACATCAATCTGGCGCGGGTTACCTCGCGGGCCGTGGCCATCCAGTTCAGTCTGCTCGAAAGTCTGCTGCAGCAAGTCGATCTGGCAGCAAGAGAGCGTCACATCACACGCTCTGCGTTCATCACGCTGGCCGTCGTACACGAACTCGCGAGCAGGTACGAAGGACAGTTGTCCAGCGTGCCTGTGTCCGAACGGGTCTTCGTGGACGGATGACGCCGCGTGCGCCACGACACCGTTACGATGTGTCGCGCTGTCCAGACTATCAGGGCGGCGCCAATCGCCTGTCGGCGAACCAGTATGTCTCACAGGAGTGGGTCATGGACGATGACCAGGTCAATGCGGAAGAGTTGGCAGAAAGCAAAAGACGTAGAGAAGCCATGCAGAATGCGACGGATGATGGTATGCCGTTTGTCGCGGAAATTGAAGAGCGAGACGCCGCCGAGATTGCATACAGAAAGCCGAAGCAACGGATCAGGCGTGCGAGGAAATGGCTGGGCGCTGGCAGCGGCTTAATGCCATCCTGAGCATAGGGGGTTCAAAAAAGGGGACACAGCCTCGCTTGTAAACAAACAAAAAACCGGCAAGGGGCCGCTCTATCAGGTTCTATAAGGTGGCCCAGCATCGATGGCGTACAGTGCCTGATGGCGACGTACGTTTCCCCGGCATTATTCAATGCTGTCGCCGGTTGATGAGCTACGCGGACGGGATGAATTGCTCCATGTGCCAACGTCATTCCCTCCCGCCACCGTTGATTCCGCTCCACGGATAACATTACACATTGTAATGTATGTCGCGGTGAGCTACTCTTCTAACAAGGGTGTTACCAGGATTAGCGAAAAGCCGTCAAGGATAGGCACGGCGAGCAAGATGTCATCTGGCTGGCATTCAGCAGTTGGTCTGGTCGCGAAATGCCGTCGAGCTAGAACAACGTCCCGCAATTACCGTTAACAATTTGTTGCGCGATTTCGGTTGAGTGTCGCGCTCCTGCCAGCGCGTTGTCGACCGATTCAGCGTACCCGTCTGCAATAAGTCGATTCATGATGGCACGATCACCCCAGATCAATCGGGATACCAAACTAGTTCAATTCGTAAGGAGCATCGATGAAAGAGCCCCGATACAGTTTCGGTCTGCATGGTGCCGTCACATCGCTCGAAACCCGCAACCGCGTGCTGCGTAACACCTACTGGCTGCTAGCGTTGTCGATGGTGCCGACGGTGCTCGGCGCCTGGATCGGGGTTGCGACCAGCTTTTCGTTGTTCACCAGCATCAACCCGACTTTGAGCTTTATCGGGTTCCTCGCGATCGCGTTCGGCTTCATGTTCGCGATCGAGCGCACGAAGGAAAGCGGTATCGGCATGGCATTGCTGCTCGCCTTCGCGTTTTTCATGGGCCTTATGCTGTCGCGGCTCCTGAGTTTCATTCTCGGGTTCTCGAACGGGCCGCAGCTAATCATGCTGGCATTCGGAGGCACCGGCGTCATCTTCGCTGCCATGGCGACCATCGCCACAGTCAGCAAACGCGACTTCTCGGGCCTCGGCAAGTGGTTGTTTGTGGGTGTGATCGTGATTCTGCTCGCGGCATTTGCGAACATCTTCCTGCAATTGCCGGCGTTGATGCTGACAGTGTCGGTGCTGGCGATTGCAATCTTCTCGGCTTATATGCTGTACGACGTGCAACGCGTGGTGAATGGCGGCGAAACGAACTACATCACCGCCGCGCTCGCGATCTATCTGGATGTGTATAACGTATTCGTCAATCTGCTGGCGCTGCTCGGCATCCTCGGCGGCGAGCGCAAGTGAACGGATGTCATGACGTCTCCAGCCAGTTTAATGTGAGGCCGCAGTGAAGATACTATTGCCTGTCGACGGAAGCGCCTTCACCAAGCGGGCGCTCGATTTCATTGCAAGGCATGGCACGCTATTCGGCCCTAGCCATACCTATATGGCACTCACCGTTGTTACCCAGATTCCTGCCCACGCCCGCCGATTTTTTGGAACACGACGTCGTCGAAGCGTACTACCGAGAGGAAGCCGAAAAGGTGCTGGCACCCGTGCGCGAGTTCGTAAGCCGACATTCACTCTCGATAACGACGCACCATGTCATCGGTCATGCTGCGGAATGCATCGCTGCATTCGCCAAGACGCAGCAACCGGACCTCATCATATGGGATCACATGGCCACTCGGCGATTGCCAATCTCGTCCTTGGGTCCGTGGCAGCAGGTATCCTGGCGCGCTGCGGCATCCCAACTCTCATCGTTCGCTAGTTCAAGAATCTTCGGTGCCGCATGCGGTGTGTCGCCAGGCCGTCATAAGTGACAACGGGGCCGCGGCGTGAACGGTTGCATTTCTGCCGAACTCGGCCATCCGCCGGAATCGTTCAAAAGGCGGATGTGGGGCGACACCAGTCCGATATATGCCCGCGCGCCACATTTGAATAATCGCCCGCGACATGCGCAGGCGTTTAACGAAGAGTCAGAGTACCGAGGTTCAGCGTGGCTAAGTCTTTCGGTTCATGTTCGCGATCTGGTTTTGTTCCTCGCACGCATTCGATTGCCAGTGCCCGCTCCCCTCAAAGGAAATGTTGATCGACGGGCACCAATCGTCTGATGCATTTTGCACCACAGCCCAACGAGGGCCAGGAATTCTACGGCCACCGCGTGCCTATCTGAATGGCCTCTCAGATGAAAACAAACTTCGCGATCACGGCGGCGGCCATCACACCGGTTGAAAGCCATCCGAGCATCCGCAGCGGCATGGGCGTGACGAAGGTGCCCATGACCTTCGGATTCGACGCCATCAGCGTCATCAGCACCATGATCGGCACCGCTGTGACGCCATTGATGACGGCACTCCAGAACAGCGCCCTGATCGGGTCGATCGATGTGAAGTCGAGCGCGAGGCCCACGATCGTCGCGAGCACGATAATCGCCACAACAGGTACGGCTCGCCGCGCAGTGTCATGAACATCTCGTCAAGGTGCCAGGTGCTGCCCGGCTTCCTCCGCACCGCCTTGGCGCGCTGGGCGAATTCAGCACCGGTGACCACGACGTCACGCTCGAGCAACAACTCCTCGACGTCGCGCACTCAGGCGAACCGAAAATACCAGCGAACCGCGCAGCTGATGACGACAGCAGGGAAGTGGTGGCCGTGATAGAGCGATTTCGTCTTCTTCATCGCCCGCCGCCTGTTCATCAACCTGACAGCGCCAGATTGAGTGGTGTGCCGGTGTTCACCTGTGAATCGGCCCAGACGGTCATCGAACCGTGTTCAGTGACCGAGACCCGTGCTCGCAATCTGCCGTTCTACGAACTGTGCGAAAAGCGCATGCATGTGCGTGGTCGGATGAAGGTCGTCGGCGAACATGTACGTCTGATCAGCATTGGGCGTAGTGTAGGTAGGCGGCGAGCATAGCAGTGCTGTGTCATGCGGCGTTTTGGATGGATCGCACGCCTGGCTCGTGTTGGACACCGTGAACCCATTGGCCTGAAAGTTCGCGAAGATCTGGTTTATCCAGCCGTATGCATCGACCTGGATGACCTTTCCCTGCAATCCATTACTCTGCAGCGCCGCGTTCAGCGTATCGTTGAAGAGTTGCGACAACTGGGCCAGATTCGCCCCGCCGTCGGACGACGCAAGCCCTGTGGGCGACAGACCGATGTTCGGAACATTGACGACCACGACGTGTGTGGCGCCGTTCTGGACAATCTGCCCGACAAGCTGCGCCAGAGTGGTCGCCGCAGTCTGTACAGTCGGCGCGGCGGCCGGCAGTGAGCCCGCGCGAAGCACATTGTTCGCCCCAGCCCACACGAGCACGAGCTGACCCGCGTTGAAGCTGCCGTGAGCCGCGAGATAGCTCGACACCTGCTGATTGACGGGCATTTCGATGTTGCCGATCACGTCTACAAGGAAGTCGTTCAGGTTGGCTGGTGTCGCGACCGTGGATCCACCTTCGGCGTAGCCAAAGCCGCCTTGTGGACTTAACTGATGATCGAAGCCGATCGTGAAGGCAGCACCTAGCGTGTCGCCATAGTATTGCGCGACAAGCTGAGTCCACACCTGCCCGGGATTTGTCGTGAAACGCCCGCCGCCCACCGCGGTGGCGAGCGGCGCATAGGTTCCGACGTCCGACAGGCTGTCTCCGAACGACACCGTTTGCAGATGGATGCCGCCAGCCGGATTATTCGACGCACTGCCACCACTACCATTCCCACCGCACGCGGCAAGCGTTGCAAACACCATGGCGAAAATTGCAACACACACCCTTTTAGCAATGGCTGGCATCAATCGCTGTGCAGAACGTTCAGGGTTCTCTTTCATGTTAGTCTCCAATGACCAAACGGAGGATTGCATGCACCGACTGATCGCGTATCGCGGCTTCGAGATTCATGTGGAATTGACTCCGGCTGCTGAAGACACGTTTGACGTGACTTTTCAGATAAAAGGCGGCACTAACCTCGAGGTGCTCGGCGCGCGGGGAGGCCGCGTACCGCTGCGCAACGGCCCCTTCACTGAACGATGGGCCTACCTGGTAGGCGAAATCGCCGGACAAGCCGCAATCGACGTGTTGCTTGGCCCAGTTGACTGATTCCATCTCTGTTCCCCGGCTCGGTACGCTCAATGATCGGATCGGGTACGACCATGGCCGGTCGGTCACCAAGGTACCGGAAAGCGGTCGCTGGCCGCTCTGAGTCCATTGATTGTTACGAGTCGTCCGTGGCGCCAGGGCGTACGCGGGCCGCTATCACAGCGAGGACGGCCGGCAGGTCGGCGGGCTTTACAAAATGATGATCGAACCCGGATCTGATTGATTCGGCCTGTTCGGAAGTCGATGCCAGCGCAGTAACCGCCACCAGCAATGGGAACGGCGCGGATTGCAGGCGCCGGATCTCCCTTGCTACCGCACGCCCGTCCATATGGGGCATCTGTATATCGAGAACGACAACGTCCGGACGCCACGAACGCCATTCCGCAAGCGCGTCCGCCCCATCTTCAGCTATCCGGGTTTCGTAACCATGAGCGTCGAAGAACAAGGCGTGCGCCGCCAATACGTTCGGGTCGTCGTCCGCAATGAGCAGGCGCACGGCGTTTGCGCTAAGCATTTCGTCCTCCCAACCCCTTACTGTCAGCAATTGATGGTCCCGACGCATACGTTTGGTAAGGTTGCCTATACGAGCGGATTCCGCAAAAATGCTTAAGTGACGACCTTTTCCGTGCCCGGGGGCCAAACATGCGACTAGCCGCCTTTATCCTCGACCACATGACTGTCATTCTGTCGCGATGGGAGGAGTTTGCACGCACGCTGTTGCCGGCTGCGACAGACATGAGGACGCTGGCCTTACGGGACCATGCGCAGCAGATTCTGGAGGCCGTTGCAAGGGATCTGTCTACTCCCGAAAGCAGGGATGAACAAACCGAAAAGTCCACGGGGCAGGCGCCCATACTGGCCGGAGCCCCAGAGACAGCCGCCCAGATGCACGCCCTTCTGCGCGCGCGAAGCGGCTTTGACATCAACCAGATGGTTGCCGAATACCGCGCCCTGCGCGCGAGCGTACTTCGACTGTGGATGGATGAGGGCGCGCCCGACAGTCATCACGAGGATGACATGGTCCGTTTCAACGAGGCCATCGATCAGGCAGTCGCCGAATCGGTAGACTTTTTCAGCATGCAGGTAGACCTGGCCCGTAATCTGTTCCTCGGGATGCTGGGGCACGACATGCGCAGTCCGCTCCAGACCATCCAGATCACAGCGTCGTATCTGGCGGCGCTGAACGCCGGTGAAAAAGTGTCGGGGGCTGCGTCCCGTTTGATCAGAAGCGGTGCTCGCATGCAGGCGCTGCTGGACGACATGGTTGACTTCAATCGAACCAGGCTGGGTTTGGGTATCAATATCGCGCCGACCGATATTGACCTGGCCAAGTTGTTCACCGATGCGCTGGACCAGTTGCGAGTAATACATCCGGACCGTCAGATTGATCTGGAAGTGATCGGTGACTGCATGGGTGTCTGGGATGGCCGACGTCTCCAGCAGTTGTTGGGCAATCTGGTACTGAATGCGATCAAGTACGGAGCGTCAGACGCGCCGGTACGTGTGACAGTGACCGGCGATGGCACGGAAGTCCTGCTGGAAGTGAGGAACGCTGGCACCGCCATTGAGCGCTCGACCCTCGACCGCATCTTTGATCCACTGCAGCGTGGCGCGGAATATCAAGACACAAATGCGGGCAACAGCCTGGGGCTCGGACTGTATATCGCGCGCGAGATTGCGAGGGCACACGGGGGCGAGATCGATGCGCGATCCGACGCAGTCGAAACGGTCTTCTCTGTAAATCTGCCCCGTGGCAAATAGCGCCCATGGTGTGGTACGCGCAGATCGCTGCCAGTGTGCGGTACGGCTGTCCGCTTCCGCTGGACGCCGTTGACTGCTTCGGGTCGAGTCTGTTGAAAAACTCACCTTCGAGAGCAGTACCGGGAGTTTCAGGTTGCTGCTGCAATGTTGCGAAGACGGCTGTGCCAACAACCGCGGAAAGAACCGCAGACGATCCTGAAAGTCGCGCATGTCGACGTGCGTATCGTGGGCATATCGGGCGCGCTCCTGCCACATATCTTCGGCCTCTTCGCTCAATCCAGCAGAACGATTACGGCGAGTGCCGGCGGTTTGGGGGTGGGTCTTGCCGTGGTGAGAGCGGTCGCCGAATCGCATGGCGGAACGGTGTCGGCGATCAGTGCCGGCCCCGGTATGGGCAGCGAATTCACCCTACGGCTGCCGATCGTGCTGGAACGGCCCATGGCTGGTGAGCCGGCGTGACGGCGGGCAACGTGGCCACACATTTCATTCTGGTGCTGAGCCTGCCAGCCAGCAGATGACACCTCCCCTGCAGTTGACACACCTGTCAGCACAGACCCGTTAAGCCATGGCCGGTGGCCGTTGCAGCGCGCCGCGATGCGCCACCGTGCGCGCGCGAACTATAATTTAAACGGGTTCAGTCAAGATCGGCATCCTCGCCGATCCGTCTGCTGCTTTCATGCAACTGCCGCTGATGCCTGATAGGGTTAAGAACATTCTGCGAAAACGGCGCGGTTTCTGGACAGGATGGTGGGGAGCGGGACATGGAAAACGGACATCATCCCGGAGAAAACCACCTGCTTTCGGTTCTGCCGGAAGCAGAGCGGGCGCGCGTGGCGCCGCATCTCGTACCGGTTGAAATGCCCCTGGGGCAGGTCGTGTACGAGTCTGGCGACTGCCTTGATCACGTCTATTTTCCGACAACGTCCATCGTATCGCTGCTCTATGTGATGGAGGACGGCGCGTCCGCCGAGATTGCGATCGTGGGCAACGAAGGGATCATCGGTATTGCACTCTTCATGGGCGGTGAAACGACGCCAAACCGGGCAGTCGTGCAAAGCGCGGGTGCGGCATATCGACTGGATGCGCGCATCCTGAAAGAGGAATTTCAGCGCGCCGGCCCGGTGCAGCGGTTATTGCTGCGCTATACCCAGGCATTGATCACCCAGATGGCCCAGACCGCCGTCTGCAACCGGCATCATTCGATCGACCAGCAATTGTGCCGCTGGCTGCTGCTCAGCATCGATCGCCTGCCGTCAAACGAGTTGAAGATGACACAGGAACTGATCGCCAACATGCTTGGCGTGCGGAGATCCGGCGTGACGGAGGCGGCGCTGAAACTCCAGGACGCAGGGCTGATTCGCTACGGTCATGGCCACATCGAGGTGCTGGATCGACCGGGTCTCGAAAAGCGCGTGTGCGAATGCTACAGCGTCGTGAAACGGGAGTTCGACCGGCTGTTGCCTGATCTCAAGGCGATATAAAACGCGCGTCATTCCTGCGCGGGCGAGCAGCACCGGGCTACCGCAATGCCCCTGCAGCACTCCCGGCGAATACGGCTGGCGCTTTTTATCAACGCGGGCACGCATTGAACCCGGGCGTGAAAGGGAGAAATTTTCGTCCGCGACTGGATCACTGCTGACCAGAATACCGCGCGTTGGCTGGTGGATTGCCGAGCGTCATCTGGATCGCCCAGAACGAACTCCTGGCCGGCCAAAGTGCAGTCGGACTAACAGCCCGGAAATGCGCGCAGGCGGGCGTACCTCCGGCACGCGGCAGTCGCGAATCCCGGCTGGAAAAAGAAATCCCGATGTCCACCACCGTACCGACTGCGTGGCAAATCAATGCCAGCCTCACGCTACAGGGCGGGTCTTTACCGGGTTGTGCGGATGCCGGTCAGCATCACTTTTAGTTTTGCGAAGCTACCTTGCGAAAGGCCTGAAGATTCCGGGCACGTGGCGAGAGAGCGGCGACGCGCTCGTCGTAACACGGAGTCGGAAAGGAGTCGTCTCATGTTGAGCATACTATTGATAGTCATACTGGCGTTCCTGTTGATGGGAGCGATGCCGACCTGGCCGTACAGCCGTTCGTGGGGCTATATGCCAAGCGGGGTGCTGGGTGTGCTGCTGGTCGTCGTTCTCATATTGCTGCTTCTGGGCAGGATATAGGAGCGCAAAATTCCTGTCTGGATGATCCGTTCACGGGCAGTCGTTGTCGGACAGTGCCATCAGAAAACGAGCTGGCGGCACGCGTTGGTAAGTTCCAGTCATCCGGCGTTTTCAAGGAGCAGTGTAATGAACAAGGATCAGGTGAAAGGACGCGTCGAGGAAGCCAAAGGAAAGGTTAAGGAAGCTGTCGGCAAGGCAACGGGAAATGAAACGACCAAGTTGAAAGGCAGGGTCGAACAGGTCGTTGGCAAGACACGAGCTTCGTATGGCGACGCAAAGGAGCAACTGAAGAAGCAGCCGTAGGCTGTTCGCGCCCACAGGTTTTGAGGCGTCACGTAGTGGGTCAGAGTGCTCGCGTGACGCCTCTCTCAACGTATGCTTTCGAACCGCGAGGGTGCCCGATGAAACGGTTATCACGCTGGTATCGGTGGCTGTGCTCGGAACGGCCCTGATCACGGGAACGCTGCGGGCCTTGCCGACGAGTTCACACGAGCCGTTGGCCGTGGCGTAAAGGCGTGCAAGAGTCGAGTCGACGCCCGCATCGATGGTGTCGCTTGTCGACCTGGTGGCCACTGGCATTGGCTGTTCCGGTCGTCGTGCAGCCCGGATACCCAATAGCTCGGTCCGCTGCGCCGCTCTAAACAAATCGAGCTTTTCATCTAGAAACGTGATTCCGGCGCCGCCGCTCCGTACTGGAAAGCTGTCCAGGCGCCGATCAACCTGCGGCGGCACGTCGCAACACCGGGCACCTTGATGCCTGAAGCAGTGACATATAGCTGTCGACGTAATTCCGCGCCATCGTCGTGGCACTGAAGCGGCGTTCGAACTGGGCGCGGATTTCCGTCCGTGACAGCTCATCGAGACGTTGCAGCGCACCGACGGCGTCCTGGACGTCTTCACAGATATAGCCGGTGACACCGTGATCGATCACCTCGGGTACCGAGCCGCGATTGAATGCAATCACCGGGGTCCCACACGCCATCGCCTCGATCATGACAAGGCCGAACGGCTCGGACCAGTCGATCGGAAACAGCAGCGCCTTCGCACCCGAGAGGAATCCGGGCTTCTGCTGCTCGCTGATTTCGCCGAGAAATTCGACGTGCGCCTGCGACAGCAGAGGCTCGATGTCCGTCTTGAAGTATTTCTGGTCAGCCCTGTCTATCTTCGCGGCAATCTTCAACGGGAGACCGGTTTGTGCAGCGATCTCGATAGCGAGATCGGGACGTTTCTCCGGGCACATGCGACCGAGGAAGGCGAGATATTTCGGCTCTTTCCGCGTTTGCGGCGTTAGCAGCTTTTCTGGCAAACCGTGATAGATCGTGTCCAGCCAGTTCGCCTGCGGCAGCGGCAAACGTTGCGAATCGGAGATCGACACGACCGCCGCCTTCGGAAACGTATTGAACACGGCTTGTAGTTCCGGCAGGTCGAGACGACCATGCAGCGTCGTCACGAACGGCGTGTCGAGCTGCGAGAACAGCGAGAAAGGCAGGTAGTCGAGGTGGAAGTGCAACACGTCGAATTCGTGAGCAACACGGCGCACCTTTTCGAGCATCACCATGTGCGGGGCGAGCACGTCGCGGTTTGACGGGTCGAGGCGCAATGCACGCGGCCACGCAGCCTCGAGCGTCGCCCTCGTATACGAGTCGCCGCTTGCAAACAACGTCACGTCGTGCCCCAGGTCGACGAGCGCCTCGGTGAGATAGGACACCACGCGCTCGGTGCCGCCATAAAATTTCGGGGGAACGGCCTCGTGCAGCGGGGCAATCTGTGCGATTCGCATTGGCAGTTCTCCCTGGAACACGTGCTGGGGCCTTAAACGAAGCTCGAATGACCCGCCATAGTCTCGAAGGCTGGCCTCTGCGCAATGTATTTTGCGCTGCGCGCTGTCTGGCCTGAACCAAAGTTCTCACCTGCGAGAACAGACGTCTGTACGGTAGCGGTCAACCCAATCATCCGACGGGCCATACCGCCTTCTGTTCTTCATTCGATTGATCGATCGTGCCGCCCGTGTGTGCGCAGCGGGTACAACGCGCGGCTACCGCACTTGCGCGCCCGGCGGGCCATGTCGGCAGTCTGCGATTGCGTGGAAGGTCGTGGGCCTGGAGCCGGTTCGTTCTGCGTCTCCGACAGAGGCATGATGGTCGTTGCTGGTCACGTCAGCGTAGGAGGAAATCATGTCCTCCCGATTCAACCGGCCAGGACTTCCGGACCGACGCCGTCCACGGCGTTGCGCCAGGCACCAGGTCGCCAGCGCCTAAACCTGCGCCGGGGCACTCCGGGCGAGGTTCCTGATGCCGCAGGAGCGGAGCCGGTCGCGCACGAGCATCTACCGAGCAGGTCAGACGAGAATGAACTATCCGCGTGATTCGCCTGACGCCGCCAGGGTGTGTTCCGTGCAGCCGACCTGCACGTGACGGCGTCGAGCGGAGATCAGCGCAGCGCACCGAACATATCGTGCGCCGCCTCAGTCGGGTTTAGCCCCGGCGTCGTACAGGCACGGCGCACGCTCAATCAGTTCACCATGGACTTGATATGGCGGCTGGAGGAAGCCCGGTCTCGGCGCATCCGATAAGCCAGAGCGACGCCCATGCGCGCAGTTCTTCGGCCTGTTCAGCGGCCTGGGGTGCGCGGACACATGGCACCTCGTCGTGTCCGTTAATACGCTCTCACTTCCGGCATGGCAGGTCTGTACGGTAGCGGTCAACACCCATTTACACGGTCTGCCAAACCGCTGTTCCTGTTCCATTGTGTGATCGATCCTGCCGTCCGTCTCCGCGGCGCGTCCATCGAACAGCTATGCAGCAACCGGTTTTTGCAACGCGGCACATTCGATACACGCGGAGCACGGCGCTGCAACCTGCACGGCTCCAGACAATCGCCACCTTGGCGGACTTCTTCAACAGTCTGGGAAACGGGCGATCTCTTCCCGCACGCTTCCGCCACGCGCAAGGAACGGGACCTGTCTCCAGGTTTCGATGTTTGATCTGGTTTTGCCGTGTGCGTGGTTCGTGGTTTCTGAAAATGGGCGCTACGATCAGAGGAGCTTTTTAGAATGACGTGAGGTCGACCACGACGCGACAGCGACGAACGAACGTCGCTTCAAATGTCCATGCTATCGAGCATGTATGGAGTCCGATATTGATCCGTCGTCAACGCCGCCCACCAACGTCAACGTGATGGCCGCTGCCGTTATAGGGCTGTTCTGCTTTCTGTAGGAAGCGAGCCCGACACATGACAATTGTCCAGAACGGGCCAGGCTTGATGCGGAATCGGGCGCAAGTCTTTCCGCGGCCGTCGCTGCGACCGTGACGATAGATGTCGGTGGCAAGACGGATGCCCGTTGTGGCGGCCCATTACGTTTCGTGGCGACAATCAGGGAGGTGTCGCATGGCAGCCCGAATAGCCGGATGCACGGATGCAATCTCTACCTTCCTGGCACGATGAATTGAAACCCTGGCGAACGGGGTGACCGTGCACGAATCCTGACCGCGCCTCAGGTCGCACTCGCGAGACAACTGGTCGGGCAGGGCTGGACATGCAGGACTAACCCCATTCCGATTGCGATGCGCCCGCCTGCCTACCATCATGAACCGCGCCATTACGCGTTCACGCGCTCCTTGAAGGCCTTACCTGCCGTGAACTTGATGGTTTTTGCGGCAGCAATCTGCATTGCCTCGCCCGTGGCGGGATTGCGTCCCGTGCGTGCAGCGCGTCCACCGACGCCGAACGAGCCGAAGCCGATCAACTGCACGGTGTCCCCCTTCGCCAACGCGGCGCCAACGATTTCGGTGAAGGCGTCGATGACTTGTACCGTGGCCGATTTGCTGTCGCCGGTGACGGCCGATACTGCATCGATGAGTTCCTGCTTGTTCATGGTAAGTTCCTTTCGGATTAGGTGATTAACCCTGATGTTTGAATACGCTCGAATATTCTCGGGTAATCGCGCTTATTTTGCACCAGATGATGCGGCTCGCCAGCCTTGAAACGTCCGAACCGCTCGCCCGCTCCGGCCTCGATCACCGTCCAATGCCCATCTCAGGCAACGTCCCCGCGGCCCCTTCTTTCGTTCGACACCGCCGTTTAATGTACCGGCACGCCCTGTGCCCGCCTGGCTGACTCGCCCATCCGACGGAACAGGAACAGGGTTTTGACGCATCGAGTGAAGGACGTTGACCGCTACCGTACAGACGTATCGGGGCGCAGGTGAGAACGTAGTGTTGCACCCTGCGCGCACCAACGATTCCCGGGTCGTTCCCACGAGGCAACCAACCGCGGACAGCCGGTGACCGGCGCGCCGTAGCCGTTGTTGTTGTGACAGCACGCCAGATACCACGGCACCTTTCGCCAGCTGGTCGCGACAACAGCGTCGCGCGGCTGTTGAAGAGGGTGTCAAACCTGGGGAGAGCGTCATGTACAACATCGTCTGGCTTGTCGGAGCCGCGGTCATCGTTCTGTTCGTGCTCGGCTATGTCGGATTGAGGTAGGGGCTCCGGCGCAGGTGGAGAATGTGGCCAGCGGTGTCCCATCACGTATGGACGGCCGCCATCCGAAGACGCGACTACGACTCACCCCGGGATGAAGTAATGTCTCTGCCTCGATTGTGCGCGCCAGCCGCGCACGGTCTCCGGACAGATGATCCGGATCTACCTTGTATAACGGAGCCTGTGATGAAATTCGCAGAACGGAAGCACGCTGCCAACGCCGTCTCCAGTGATGCTCCAGACCGTCGCACCGCTACCCGGGCGGAAAATGTTCAAGAGAACAATGTGCCGCTGCCACTGCCGCACGAGACCGACCAGTCCGCAGAATCGCAACACGAAGAAGGGACCCGTGAGGTCGGACGACAGGCTCATCAGGACCTCTCGCGCGGCCTGACCGACACCGATCGTCGCGGCGGCGATGCGTACCAGCAACGCACCCAGAATGATGCGAACGCCGACACGCAGTCGCCCAGACACGAGGTCACGCGCAAGTGCTAGACGTTTGCATTCGCGTTCGCCGGCACTCACGCCTGAGCCGGTGCCGCGCGTCCCAACCGCTTCGCCTGTACGCACGAACGCACCTTGCTGATATTTTCGGGACGCGATCGTCCCAAACACTCACCAACCGGAGGCCATCATGCGCATCTATCATCCCGAACAACATCAGAACAGCGACAAGAGCGAACCCAACGTCGACAAGGCCGTCGAGGACACCTTTCCGGCGAGCGATCCGCCCTCGATCGGCGGCGTAACAAAAATCAAACCGAAGCCGGATCGCAAGAAATCACATAAGAAGGTCAGTAGTTAGTTAACCTTAGGGCGCGGCGTCTCCCCTTGGGAACGCGGAATTCTGTCGAGCGATTTGAGAATCTGGATGGCCCCGGTCAGCACCAGGTGAAGACGAGTTCTGCCTTTCGCGCGGATTGTGGAAACGAGACGGAGAACAGGACGTTCGCGCGCTACATCAGCTTGAGAGTGTGACTGCAGGACCCGATGGCATGCCTGTGGCGCAGGGAGCAGCGGTTTGATGCGCCGACACGGAAGGGCGTTGACTCCTACCGTACAGACATCCCCTGTCACATGTGAGAGCGTTGTGTTGCGTTGCGTTCCGTGCACCGGTGAATCCCGGGTTGCCTCGCGAGGTGCGCATTCGTAGCCGGCAACTGGCGCAACAGCGCAAGTCTTTGTTGTGACGAAACGCTAGATCCCGCTGCACGTTTCGCCAGTCGGTCCGACCTACGCACCGCACGGCTGTATTGGCGGGTGTTTAACTTTAGGAGGGCGTCATGAACAACATCGTCTGGCTTGTCGGAGCCGTGGTCATCGTTCTGTTCGTGCTCGGGTATTTCGGGTTGAGATAGGACGTTCCATTGCCCATCATGCGGTGGTCAGTCAACGACCGCGATCACATCTGTACGGTGAGCGTCGGACACTTACCGCCGCGGCTACCACATGAGAGACGGGCGAGTCCGTGAGGTCAAAACACCAGGAGCCGGAGCTGGATGACAGCCAGCTGCAATCCCTTTCGCCATTGGCATGGGGAAACGTCGCGCCGATCGGTGACTACATGTGGCGGTAGAACCGCACAGTGCTTTAGACCGCTACAGCCATTCGTTTATCAGAGGAAGCAAAAATGAAGACGCTCAGGATCGTCGGCTATGCTGGTCTCGTGGCAGTTGCGATCATGTTGCTGGTCGCGGTGTGCGCGATCCTGCAGGACAGCATGATTTCTCACCGTGCGCACCGGCAGGAACTGACCGGCAGCACACCTTCCAGTCCCGGGGCTCGCTGGATCACTTCAGTTCAGTGCCCGTCACCGTTTCGCCTTTCAACCTAATCTAGAAAACACCAGCATCGGGAAGGCAACCCAATCATGACAAATCTGTGGATGAAGAAGAACCTCTTTTTGAGCATGTGGCTAAGTGGCGAAAATGCCCTGGTGGGATCGGCATGGGCACAAGCGACAGCAGCCGTGAAACGTGAAGTGGTCAATTTCTGGACCGTCGCGCTGACACCACCGAAACGCAGGAAACGTAAAGCACGGCGTTGACTCTTCCACGTGCACCAGACGAATCGCTTCAGCAAGATATCAAATCCAGATTGACCAGCTCAGTCAGAGCGAAGCAATGGGAAGTACCCTCACGTCAGACTGTGAATGGTCGCTTCTGTGGAGCCGCTTCGTCGCTTCAGGAGCGATAGGGTAAAGTCGTCATAGGTGGAAGCAGCGATTCAACGAAAGTGTGAGCTCGGATTTGAGAGCGGACATTCGCCATCTCCAAACTCACTGACACGCATAAAACATATTAGATGACGGGCTTGGCCTACAAGCGGGCCGAGTGCCGATATAGTCTGATAGCCTAACGATGCTCCGCCTCAGACCGACGGGTGGTATCCCCCGGCGTCATATTCGGGGGGCATGCTGCAGACTCAGTCCTACCCGCGGCATTGCGCGAGCTTCCAGTCGATATGTATAACGACGGCTCCGCCCGCTGGTGATGCGGCGAACATCGCTCAGCCGAAGCACGCCGCCGATCAGCCTGACCTGGCGACTGCGTCTACGGCACGAACAAGCCGCGCTGCCGCGTTATCCTCACCAGTATCCGTCCCTGCCATGAAACTCATGGAGTCTCTTCTCGTAATCGCGGCTGAACGGGACGGAGTCGTCGTACTCGGGGCTATTCTTGATCGCATCGCGACTGAGTCTGGTAGAAACGGTAGAGCCGACCCAGTCGATCAGGTCGATCCACCGTGTTGCCACCAGTACCTCCTTGCCACCCGGCCACCAGTTTCGCGTATCGACGGTCAGATAGCGAATGACCCATGCAACATCGTCGAAGATGAAACCGGAGACGTGACCTATGCTGCCATCGGCCACCTCGATGTGATAGCCCTCTACGGCATTTGTGCTGTGCAGATGGACGTCCGCGGGCACTTGATCTGCGTCCAGGTCGAGGCGCGGAAGAGCCTCCGATGCTGGGTCTGGCGACACGTCCTTTACGTCGAATGCGGGGTAGGCCCCCATTCCCCACAGGTTTGGGCCACCCCAGTACGTCGGATAGCCGTAGTAAAGGAGGTACTCGGTTTCATGCTGGCGCGACACCGGCTTATGCGTATCGATGTTCGGACTGTCCCGCACCTCTTGCCGCGTAAGATGCACGTGGACGGTGCCTGATTCCCGGTCCATGTGTTTGACCGAATACGGTGAAATCAGTACCTGCCGCTCATGCATCCAGTTTCCCGTGTCGACCACGAGATAGCGTACTCCCCAAGCTTCGTCATCGAAATAAACCTCGTCGACGCTTCCGATGTCGCCGTCACGTGCCGCGACGGTGCATCCATGAAGACTCTTTATGCTTCGCAACATGGTCGATACTCCTTTCCCTGGTTCCGGCGGTCGACGCGCTGACGCCCTGAAACTACCGCTAAAAAGACCGATGTTCGCAACGTGCTTTTTTCACGGGTGATTTCGGTTCAGCGGAGATGTCCTCCGAACAGACCGAGCAGTCCGATGACGATCAGGTAGATCGCAACGATGTAATTCAACAGGCGAGGCACCACAAGAATCAGAATGCCGGCGATCAGCGAAACCAGCGGGCCCGCGTTCGTGAGAATGTGCATGCCCCCTCCATAAGACTGAAATTGACAAACAGACACAGACTTGCCCCGTCTGCGTCGCTCGTTATAGCGACTTGAGTTTGGTAACCTTTGTGCCTTCGAGCGTCACGCCGGCCGTCAACCAGCTGATCGTCAGCACGAACGCTTCGACCGCTGCCGTCGCGGTGATGGTATCAATGTTGCCGTTCGCGCCGACTTTCAGCACCGCCACTGACGCATCGCCGCCGGCCGACCAGCCTTCGCTACTACGGAACCGGTCGAGTGCGTCCTCGGTCATCAACAGGAAAATGATGGCTTTCGGTTGCGCGCCGATCTGCAGCCCGAACGAACCGGTTGCGGTGCTGTAGTACCCAATCGTGCTGCCGCCCGCTCACAGCGAACCACTTTTGACGCTACGCCAATACGGCTGTGGACGCGGTACGACAGCGTACAAAAACGCGAAACAGGTCTCGATTAATCAGCCGGGTTTGACTCGCAACACGCGCATCGCTTTCCAGTTGTTTTCGGGCATCGGGGCAGTGGTTAGTTTTGCCAGCCGACTAATCAGTCTGTTCTGCTCTTTCTGGATACCCAACCCCCGAGCGGCGCAGCGCGCGATAGCCCGTACCGAAATAGCCGAAGCGGGCAGCAGATTCAAAGCTGAGGTTGTCCGGAAGTTTGACAAGGCTGTACTGCGGAGCAGTCATGCATTCGCAGAGTTCACCGTACGGGTAGTCGTCGAACATCTTCTGCGACTTCTCACTGAAGCATTACGTCACGCATTCCAGACAGTCTTGTGTCGCTGCATGATAGAAGGACTTGTGCATGCGTTCTACGTACATGGCGCGCTGTTGCGGCTCAGGATGATCAAGTGGGTTGGGGCGATCGAATTCGTGCACGATTTTGCCAGCCTCGGCGCGGGTGAGGGGGCTACAACGAGGATCAGGAATCTACGGCCACCGCGTGCCGATCTGAATGGCCTCTCAGATGAAAACGAACATCGCAATCACGGCGGCGGCCATCACACCGGTTGAAAGCCATCCGAGCATCCGCAGCGGCATGGGCGTGACGAAGGTGCCCATGACCTTCGGATTCGACGCCATCAGCATCATCAGCACCATGATCGGCACCGCTGTGACGCCATTGATGACGGCACTCCAGAACAGCGCCCTGATCGGGTCGATCGATGTAAAGTCGAGCGCGAGGCCCACGATCGTCGCGAGCACGATGATCCCGTAGAACCGTTTCGCCAGTTGCGGTTCGAGCGCGAGGCTGTTCTTCCACCGGAAGGTGCCGGCCATCGCGTATGCGGCCGATCCAGCCAGCACGGGCAGCGCGAGCAGCCCCGTGCCGATGATGCCGAGGCTGAAGAGCAGGAACGCGAACTGGCCGGCGATCGGTTTCAGCGCGGAGGCAGCCTGCGCCGAAGTCTGGATATCGGTGATGTGGTGGGCATGCAGCGTGACCGCAGTAGTGAGCATGATGAAAAACGCAACGAGATTGGAAAACGCCATACCGATCGACGTATCCAGGCGGATGCGGCTCAGATTTGCTGGCCCCTGCGACGGCATTTTGGTGAGCGCCTGCTGTCCTTTCTTCGCATGCAGTTCCTCGACCTCCTGCGAGGCCTGCCAGAAGAACAGATACGGGCTGATGGTGGTCCCGAACACGGCGACCACCGTCGTGATGTAGCCTGCGCTCCACGAGCCGTGCGGAAGTACGGTGCGCAGGGCCACGGTCGTCCATGGGATCTGGACCGCGAAGATCACGCCGACGTAGGCGAACAGTGCCAGGGTGAGCCACTTGAGCACGCGGACATACCCGCGGTACGGCACGAACACCTGCAACGCGAGCGAAAACACACCCAATCCGACCGTGTATGCGTGCGTAGGGCCGCCGATGAGCAGATTGACGGCCGCGCCCATGGCTGTCAGGTCGGCTGCAATATTGATTGTGTTCGCCCCCAGCAGGAGGACGACGGTGCCGTACAGCAGCCACCGCGGATAATGGCGTCGCAGATTCGTCGCCAGACCATGGCCACTCACCCGGCCGATCCTGGCGCTCACGACCTGAATGGCGACCATTAGCGGATACGTCAGCAGGACGGTCCACAGCATGTTGAAGCCGAATTGCGCACCCGCCTGCGAATAGGTGGCGATACCGCTCGGGTCGTCGTCAGCTGCACCGGTGATGAGTCCAGGTCCGAGCTTCGCAAACCATGAATCGGCCTGACTATCGACCTCGATATCGACTTTTGTAGACGAAGCCATGTCGGGTTCCATCAATGCCCAGAGGGGTACGACAGCTGTTGATTGTAGTAGCGAATCAGCCTGAATCCCGACTCCTCGGCCAGGTCAGCGAAGTCTGTCAGCCGCGTAGTATTGCCTCATATCCCGAGTTCAGGGATTGCCAGCCGTGCTCATGCGGGCGCGACGTTAGGGGAGACAACTACGTCATTATGCAGACGCATAACTGAATAAACTCCTTCGTCTGGTGGACCACGAGACTGGCTGCCGTTCGACTGCAGACGCCTGGCGAATACGTGGCTAACACGGCCATCCACGCGATCGCGCTGATCTTCATCACCATCGTGACACTGGTGGTCTGGCCGCTCCCGCATTCATGCTCGAAGCCGGTTCCGACACTCACCGGATCTACCTGTCGCGATGATCCTGCTGTTTGCCGCGTCCGCGCTCTTTCACGGCTTGCCCGCCGGGTGCCTTAAGCGGCTTTTCATGAAGCTCGACTACTGCGCGATTTATCTCTTCATCGCCGGTAGCCTCACGCCTTTTGCCCTCGACGTCCTGTCCGATCATAGGGGTACGGTCTGGCATCTGTTTGAACCGGCGGGTTCACGCCTGCCAAAATTTGTCGCAATCGCATGGTAGGCGGAGCCTAGCTTGCCGCTGTGGCATACCGGGGCAGGCTGATCGTGAATACGCAGCCTGTGCCGGGTACATCGCGCACGCTCAGAGTTCCGTTATTAGCCTCGACGCTGCGCCGCGCGATAGACAGTCCCAGGCCAAGGCCGGTTCGGTCCTCGCCGTTCTGGGTGAAAGGCAGGAACATCCGTTCCGCATCGCCAGGCGGAAGACCGCCACATTGATCCTTCACATCGATCAGGATGCGATCGGACACGGCATACGTGTCAAGCGTCACCTCGCTGTGAGGGTGTGTGAACTTGAACGCGTTCTGCAGCAGATTCCCCAACGCCGAGTAAAGCTGGTCACGATCACCACTGATGGCAAGTCGCGGGTCCACCGCGGACACTTTCAACATACATCCGCGAACCTGGGCCGCAAGGTCCGCGGCCCGTTTGACTTCCGCAATGAAGTCACCGACCGGAAACGTTCTGGATTGCGCTGAGACACCCGTTGCTGTCCGGACCTCATCCAGGGATTGCGCGATCAGATCGCGGAGCCCGTTCAGGCTTCGCTCGAGCACCGCCCCCGTGGCGCCGGACAGACTCAGGTTGCCGGTTTTGGCTGCGGTGAACGCGAGCGTGGCAGTCTGCAGCAGGTTACGCAATTCGTGGGCGAAGAATCCCAGCCGTACATGCACCTCAATGGCCTGCCGGTCGGCCACGACAAAATCCCGCTGGTAGCTGAATTCAGTGACCGCGTCGGCTATTGCGTTGTCCAGACAGCGGTTGAGGGTGCGAAATTCGTCGATCTGAAACGGCGCATCGCGCTCGTAAGCCAGGTCGGTCACCGCCTGGCAGAGGTCGCCATAGTCGTGTACGACCTGGTCGACCGAAAACCCGAGCGCCATCAATTCCCGCCCATGTTGGGCAGCAGCCTGGCCAATTTCGGATAACGACACCCCGCCGCCCGAAGGCCCTGAAATCCTGCGGCTATCCATCGGCTCCGATGTCTGTTCCATCTGCAGCGTCCGGATGAGCTGGTCCAGGAACAGCGGCACGCCATTCTGGAGCTGCTGGGTGGTCGCTGCCCGGGCGGGCCTCTGCGCAACTTTTGCCCGGCACCGTTCGATCAACTCCTGGCGATTGTTGGCCAGAAAAACGTGCATCATGATGCAACCCCTTACGCCGGTCTGCGGCATTTCATCGGTGCCCGCGGTCGCCGTCGAACGCTGACTGCCGCGATGCGTGTTTTTGTCCCCGACGAAATCATTGAATCCCGTCCGGCGCAAATGTTTGCACGAGGCAGTCAGCGTGACCGGTCGATTTTCCGGTGACAGCCACCTTTCCACCTGCGGGTAGATACATCTTACGCGCGCCGTGTCTTCCTGCGTGGAAGCGGCGGCATCCAGAGTCGCAGAGCGCCAGCCATGACGCGCCGCGCTCCGGTGCCGATCGGTCAGGCGGCACGACGTCCGGACCTGCTGCTGACCGACTGGGACATGCCAGTCATCGACGGCATCGAGCTATGCCGGATTTTCCGGAACGATCCGGCGCTGGCCAGCGTGCCGATCATTCTGGCTTCTTCCTTGAGCTTGCCGCCTGCCGACAGTCCTGATTTACACAATCTGTTCCTACAGAAACCTGTCGATGCCGTCGCATTGTTGACTGCGGTATCCGCGCTTGCGGTTGTAGTTGTAGCAACTGACATGTCGCAGGCAGATGGAAAGCTTGATGAGGAACTTCTCTGGCGCCCGCAATAATCAATCAAACGCGGCGTTCAAGATCCGACTCCAGCGTATGACGACCCACCGAACAAACACATAGGTGAGCGGTTTTGAGCAATGCCTCGGTGGTCGCCAGCCGACGCACGTACTCCGACCGGCCCTGGGCGTACCGCACGATTGCGACAAAATGGCAGACCCCGCCAGCACGAAGAGATGCCAGATTGAATGGGAGAACTTCAACCGACTATCCATCAGGGAAAAAGCGACTCCACCGGCAAGCACCGTTCACCCCATCGCGAGGTAAAACCCCGTCAACAGAAGCGGATGCGCAATCTTGCCAAAGGCCTGTAATGCGATGCCGGCTGCTGCCAGGTCCACGCAACGCGACCACGAACACGTAGACCACTGACGTTGTCGACACGTTCAAGGGTTAAGTCACCCGAGCGGGCCACGTGACGAGGCGGTTTTTCAGCAAATTGCCGCTCAACACCGCGCCGTGCGTCTGGCTGTAGTCGTCGCCTGTTTCGGAACCTTTCCCCGGTACGGCAGCGTACCGACTTCGGGCCGCCACGGGCGCACCGTCTCCGTAGGCCTCTTGTATTTCCAACCACAGCGATAGAACACCTTCGCATGGCAAGGCTTTCCTGAACGCTTTGTGCGTCATTCCCAATTCCGCCCAGAGCGATCATCGCGAGATTCATTTGATGATCCCGCGGATTGCTTTGCCATGCCCGGCGCAGCGGGGCTCGCGATAATCGCGCTGCGCAAATAATTTCGACTTCCGGCCAACGCCAATGCGCGGCCAGGCTGCTGGCCATGACTGCCTCGCGCGGAAGCAGCGCAATGACTAGCCCGGAAGCATCGATAAAGAAGCGCGCGTGAACGCGCGTGAGGGACACAAAATGTCAACCATCGATTCGATTCTGGAGGCGCCACAGGCGTTCCTCCCGCACCCCAGTGTGTCGGCTTACGCCGCGATCTCCGGCATGGATGCTTATCGCGCGCTAGTCGCCGACGCTGAACGTGATTACGAAGGATTCTGGGCACGACGGGCGCGCGAAACGCTGGACTGGAAAGTGCCGTTTTCGACGGTGCTCGACGAATCACACGCGCCGTTCTACGAGTGGTTCAAGGACGGCACACTCAACGCGTCGTACAACTGCCTCGATCGTCACGTCATAGCCGGCAACGGCGATCATGTCGCCGTCATCTTCGAAGGCGACGACGGCACCGTGACACGCGTCACCTACCGGCAAATGCTGCAACGTGTGTGCCGCTTCGCCAACGCGCTGAAGACCCGCGGTGTCAAAATGGGTGACCGCGTGGTGATCTACATGCCGATGTCGATCGAAGGCATCGTTGCGATGCAGGCTTGCGCGCGGATCGGTGCTACCCATTCCGTCGTGTTCGGCGGCTTCTCGTCGAAGTCGCTTCATGAACGTCTCGTGAACGTCGGCGCCAGCGCGCTGGTAACCTGCGATGAACAGATGCGCGGCGGCAAAGCTCTCCCACTGAAGAACATCGCTGACGAAGCTCTGGCGATGGGTGGCTGCGAGGCGGTAAAGAACGTCTTCGTCTATCGACGCACGGGCGGCGAGGTTGTGTGGACCGAAGGGCGCGATCTGTGGATGCACGAGATGATGCAAGCCGAGCGCGACACCTGTGAGCCGGAATGGGTGGGCGCAGAACATCCGCTCTTCATCCTCTACACGTCGGGCTCCACCGGCACGCCGAAAGGCGTTCAGCACTGCACAGGCGGTTTTCTGATGTGGGCCGCGCAGACTATGAAATGGACGTTCGACGCCAAGCCCAGCGACATATTCTGGTGTACCGCCGACATCGGCTGGATTACCGGGCACAGCTATATTGCCTATGGCCCGCTGGCGATCGGCGCCACCCAGGTGGTGTTCGAAGGCGTGCCGACGTATCCGAACGCCGGCCGCTTCTGGGACATGATCGCGAAACACCGGGTGAGTGTGTTCTACACCGCGCCGACGGCGATCCGCTCGCTGATCAAACTGGCTGCAGCCGACCCCGAAGTCCATCCGGACCGTTTCAATCTGTCGACGCTGCGTCTGCTCGGTACGGTCGGCGAGCCGATCAATCCGGCTGCCTGGACATGGTTTTACGAACACGTGGGACGCAGCCGTTGCCCGGTCCTCGACACCTGGTGGCAAACGGAAACGGGCGGCCACATGATCGCACCGATGCCGGGCGCCACGCCGCTGGTTCCAGGCTCGTGCACGCTGCCTCTGCCAGGCATTATGGCCGCGGTGGTCGACGAAACTGGCGCGGATGTCCCAAACGGGCAGGGCGGGATTCTGGTCATCAAACGGCCGTGGCCGTCGATGCTTCGTAACGTATGGGGTGATCCGGACCGCTATACGAAAAGCTACTTTCCCGAGGAGCTCGGCGGCAGGCTTTACCTCGCGGGTGACGGCGCGGTACGCGATGAGGACACCGGGTACTTCACGATCACGGGGCGTATCGACGATGTGCTCAACGTATCGGGCCACCGGCTCGGCACCATGGAGATCGAGTCGGCACTGGTGGCGAATCCGCTCGTTGCGGAAGCAGCGGTGGTCGGCCGCGCCGACGATACGACGGGCGAAGTCGTCGTCGCATTCGTGGTATTGAAGGGTGCGCGACCGGCCGGAAGCGATGCGATCCGGATAGCAAACGAACTGCGTGCATGGGTCGGCAAGGAAATTGGACCGATTGCGAAACCGAAGGAAATCCGCTTCGGCGAGAATCTGCCGAAAACCCGTTCGGGCAAGATCATGCGTCGCTTGCTGCGCTCGCTTGCCGCCGGGGAAGAAATCACGCAGGACATATCCACGCTGGAGAATCCCGCGATTCTCGATCAGCTCGGGTGATGGTGCGCACATTTGCGATATTACCCACCCCCACATTCACATTTTCAGGAGCCGGCCATGCCCAACGTACCGATCCGAACCACCACATTAGCGAATCCCGCGCCACTGGGTCTCGCCGGCTTCGCATTGACGACGTGGCTGCTGAGCATGATTAACATCGGCTGGTTTTCGGGCGAGGCGATGGGTCTTGTGCTCGCCTGCGCGCTTGCCTATGGCGGGACTGCGCAGGCCATCGCGGGCGTGATGGAGTTGCCGCGAGGCAATACCTTCGGCGCGACGGCCTTTCTGAGCTATGGCGCTTTCTGGTGGTCGTTCGCGCTCTTCGTGCTGTTTCTGCATGACAAGGTGCCGGCCGCATTCGTCGGCTGGTATTTGTTCCTGTGGGGTGTCTTCACGTTCTATATGTGGCTGGCGACGTTTCGCTCGCCCCGCGCGTTGCAGTTCATTTTTCTGGCGCTGTGGATCACCTTCGGCTTGCTGGCGGGTGGCGAGTGGACCGGTTCAGTCATGTTGCGGATCGCGGGAGGATATATGGGACTCGTCACAGCGGCGCTCGCGTTCTATCTGTCAGCAGCTGACGTGATCAACGAAGTGCATGGCCGCATCGTCCTGCCGGTTGGCGAGCCACGAGTGTTCAGCGCTCGCGCCGTTGCACTCTGATCGTTTGGAACGACGCCATCGGGAGCGCCACGGTGGTTTGCCGGGACGCACGAGGTTCGTCAGATAATCTAAGTGAAGGGTTCGGTGGGTATGATGCCTCGCCCCATTCACCTGGCGTACCCGTGGGCCATTACCAGGGAATCCATCGGCATGGCAGCCTCGTAACGAATGACGCCTTCTTTCGGCAGCACCACGTCGACGAGCGGCGCGCCCAGGGCGCTGAGCGTGCCGACGACCCCCCTTCGACCGCCGACACAATGACAACGTCGAGATGGCCCAGCACCACATGACGACGTCAGAGGGAGTCGTGCGTTTTTCCTTCTTTTTTTGAAAGATGAGGAGCACACAAGTGCAGAACGAGTCCGTCGCCCGCGGTGAGGGTTGGATGTGTGTGTTTTGTGCTACTTCAGACTGCTGAGCTTGGCGCGCGCAAGCAGTTCAACCGAATGCCAGGCGGCGTCTTCGCAATCAAAAAAAGTGTCGAGATCGATGGGTTCGTTCCCCTTTGGAGCGCCTTGGGGAACGACCCAGAGCGTCGCTACCCAGCCGTCGGCAATGTGATCGCTGACGGCCATGTGTGCATCGTGTGTCCCGCTCGAAATGATTCTGTCTGTCATGGCGCTGCCCGCCTGATTGAACGGCAGCCACGCGGGCTGTCGTCGTTGCTGGGTAAAGCTCGCGATTCGTCAATGACCATCTGCAATTGCTTCTTGACGTTCTCGTCATCGATCGAACCCGCGTCGCCCCCGGATACCGCGAAGAGTGGCCTGCGCGGCGCTTCACTGTGATGCAACCCGCTCGTCTGTATCGGTATCCGACCAATACGCGTGCTTATCGTAAAACCGGTGCAGCACAACTTCGTAGTGCCGGCCGATTGGCATCGAGTCGTCGTAAGCGGGGCTTTTCTTGATGAGTTCGCGCGTCAGTGCCGTCGATAAGGTT
This sequence comes from Paraburkholderia terrae, assembly GCF_002902925.1. Lineage (GTDB taxonomy): Bacteria > Pseudomonadota > Gammaproteobacteria > Burkholderiales > Burkholderiaceae > Paraburkholderia > Paraburkholderia terrae. The sequence continues at coordinate 104,319 of NZ_CP026114.1, forward strand.
GACTCGAACCAGTCGACTTTGTCTATCCAGTGAATCGCGATCAGTACGGCTTTACCACCAGGCCACCAGTTGTGGGTATCCACGACCACGTAGCGAAACGCCCAGTCGGTATCATCGTAAATGAAGTCCGAAACATGGCCGATGCTGCCGTCGGCCGTTTTCAGGCGGTAGCCTTCGACCTCGTCGGTGCTGCGTAGGTGAACGTCGGCGTCCGGCTCGTTCGTATCGACGACCGGATGTAATGGCGTATCGAGCAGCGCGTCCGGCGGCACGTCAGTCGGGTCGTAGGCGGGGTAAGCGCCCATGCCCCATAGGTTCGGGCCGTCCCAATAGGTCGGATAGCTGTAGTGGCGAAGATATTCGATCTCGTGCTGCCGCGACACCGGCTTGTGGGTGTCGAGAACCGGGCTGTCCCGCACTTGCTGCCGGGAAAGATTGACATGCACGACACTCGATCCCGGATCGGTGTGCTTCACCGAATATGGCGACACCAGCACCTGGCGGTCGTTGAGCCAGTTACCTGTCTCGACCACCAGATAACGCAAAGCCCATGCCTCGTCGTCGAAATAGGCCTGTCTGACTGAGCCTATGTCGCCATCCAATGCGCTCACGATGCATCCGTGCAGGTCTCTTATGCTTCGCAACATGGTTTCTCCGCGGATCACGAGGGTCGGGGGCGTGCATCACGCCGCGACCCTCGATCTGCCTTTAAAGCGATGCGAGCCGCGTGACCTTGGTGCCTTGCAGCGACGCGCCGGCCATCAAGCCAGTGTTTGTGAGAACGAAAGCGTTGACCTGTCCGCTGGCGGTGCTGGTGTCGAGCGCGCCGTTTGCGCCAACTTTCAACACGGCTATGGAGGCATCGCCGCCAGCCGACCATCCGTCTCTGCTGCGGAAGCGGTTGAGCGACTCCTCGGTCATGAACAGGAAAACGATCGCGCGCGATTGCGCCCCGATCTGCCAGCCGATCGAACCAGTCGCCGTGCTGTAGTAGCCGATCGTCTGTCCGCCAACGCGCAAGGACCCTTCGCCATACTGACCACCGACCACGAAGCCGGCATCGATCACCGAGGGAAACGTCAGGACCCCATGCGCCTTGCCAACCAGTTCACGCGAACCGCTCGCGATGCCGTACAGACGCGCGAGGGTCGAGTCGACGCCAGCATCGATGGCGCGGCGCTTGTCCATCTGCTCACCGCGGCTCGCGTTGGAAGAAGGGGTGGTAGTGCAACCCGCGAGCGCCGCGCCCACTGCCAGAAGCGATCCGGGCGTGCTCCAGATAAATGTTCGTCTAAGCATGATTTCCTCCGCGCTGGTCGACGATACAAGTCACGCTACGCGCAAGCGCGTGAGAATGCGGTACGACACCGTACAGACGTTCGTCTATGGAGGAGAGGAGGAAGCTGATGCACGTCAGCAGACGCCTTTTCACTGAGCTTCGCGCCTTCGTCGAGCAGCGCATGACGCAGGACAGACAGATCGTAGTCGGGCGCGTCCCACCAGGCTGCGGGATCGGCGAGGACGCACCCCCGCACGCGGCCATGAGCGGAGGAGGTTAGCCATGCCAAGCGCCGCATCGAGCGCACGACGACCCGCTTCGCTACCGTCGACGGCAACAATGATCCGTTCAAACATACTTCGCACCGCATCGGTGAGCCGCGCGACTCATTGAAGGAGAGCATGCCGGTTCAGGCATCTTCCAGTGGCCACGGCGCCTGCCGCAACGGGTGCTGCAAAATGGTTTGTCGCCACGACGTATGCCTTGTCGGTACGCCGCCGTACCGATTTCTCCCGGTGATACGCGCAGCCTGTTTGTGAGCGTTCAAACCTTGAAAATCAGGCTCATTCGATACGGCACACGAGACCCGGTCATTCTCGATTGCCTGCGGTGCGCCTGCCAGCCACGGGACCCATCAAAGCCATGAATCCGATCACACTCGTTCTAGCCGCAACGTTTATCCTGGCGGGCGCCGCAGCAGGCCAGTGGGTCAGCCTGTATCTGGCCCCCCCGCTATTTGTCATTGCCATATTGATTGGACTGTCCGTGAAGGTGGCGAATGTTTGGGAGAAGTTTGTCATTCTTCGTGTGGGAAAACTGCAAAGCGTCAAGGGCGCGGGCCTGTTTTTTATCATTCCTGTGATCGACAGCGTAGTGGCAATAATTGACGAACGGATACAGACCACCGCCTTTAACGCTGAACAGGCGCTGACCAGAGACACCGTGCCAGTCAATGTCGACGCCATACTCTTTTGGCACGTCCAGGATGCACAGAAGGCTGCGCTGGCGATAACGGATTATCGGCAAGCGATCGACCGCGTCGCGCAGACCTCTTTGCGCGAAATGATCGGCTCGTCCATGCTCGCCGCACTCCTGTCGGACCGACAGGCCGCCGACACGCACTTGCGCGATGAAATAGCGGGCAAGACTCGCGAATGGGGCATTATTGTCAGTTCGGTTGAGATTCGGGACGTTGCGATTCCGGTGGCGCTGCAAGACGCCATGTCGCGCCAGGCGCAGGCCGAACGTGAAAAGCAGGCGCGTGTGATTCTCGGGGCCGCCGAAGCCGAGATCGCGGCGAAGTTTGTCGAGGCCGCGCAAGTCTACGAGAACCATCCTGGTGCGCTTCAACTGCGTGCAATGAACATCATCTATGAGACGACCAAGGAGCGCGGGGCAACGATCCTGTTGCCGACTTCGATGGTCGACAGCCTCAACCCGGCATTGGCGCTCGCGATTGCCGGCAGGGATACTCTGCCAACACCGTTAGCCCCGCTCAAGTCCGCGGCGTAGGGCGTAGCTCGCAAGTACAGATCGGTTCGTCATGGAAGGGATGATCATTGACTGTGGGTCATGGCAAGCCGCCTTTGAGATCAGAACCGTGCCCGATATCTTTAGAGCCCGGAGAAATGGCAGCACACTCGCTGTACCCTAGCTAGGATCCGACATGAGTATGGGCGTTCTTGTACTGGTCGTTGTGGTCGTGCTGCTGATCGCGGCACTCCCGCGCTGGCCGCATAGCCGCAGCTGGGGCTACTTCCCCACCAGCATGCTGGGTATGGTCACGATTGCTGTACTCGTACTGGTTTTGATGGGAAGGATGTAGCACACACCTTCGCGTGACGAGTTAATCCGGTCATCTCCAACACCACAAATCCAAAGGAACAAGCAACGGCCGATCCCCGAAATCGCGGCGTCCACCGATGCAAGCGTCAAGATCACGAGGACGACGATCTGCAGTACGGGTCTCCATATCCTCAAAGGCGATGTTCCGAGTTGCCAGGCGGGCCGCGTGCTGGGTCAGGAGGGCGTGGGCGTGGTCCATGAAGTAGGTTTGTCCGTGACGACCTTCAGGCGGGGCGAGCGGGTATTGATCTCGTGCATCATGTCCTTCGGCAAATGCATGTATTGCCGCAGACAGATGTACTCACATTGCACCGGTGGCGGTTGGATACTCGGCAACACGAACGCCACCAGGTAGTCAGGTTTCAACGACAGATGCGGGTAGATCCGCCTGCAGGCATCGCACGTGGACGCAGGTGCCTGCCCGTACGGCACCGTACCGACGTCCGGCGCAGGCGCGAGCACACCGTGTACGTGAGTGCCGCGGACTTCCCATGACGCCGCACACAGAACGGCAATCTTCGATGGTTCGCAATGGCCACTGCTGCCATGACGGCGAAGAATTCCAAGAGAGAGCTGATTTTTTGCGGATGTGATGCATTAAGGCATCCCGGTATTGGTGAACACCATTATCGTTAAAAGTTGAAGCACAGTGCAATGAGTACATTCAATCTGATGTCGCGACACGCGGGGTGGATGTGTTCATTGGAGTCTGACATGAAAAATGGGTAGTGATTCTAGGTGCGGCTTTGGGCGTGAACGCGAATGCGGCGGAGACAGACCTTCCGTCGATACAGCAAGCCGGAAACGTGACATATCTATCGGGGGGGGATCGGGACAGACCAGGCACAAGCGATCAAGGACGTCATGCACAACTACCCGATGGTGTTGACGTTCGTCGGCAAGACAGGCAACCGGAATCAATATCTTTCGGATGTTCCCGTCACGATCACGGATGTCAACGGTAACACCGTTCTGGAGACGCGCTCGGACGGCCCCTTTATGCTGGTTTCTCTCCCAAATGGACATTACACGGTCAGCGTTAGCTATAAAGGACAAGCGGAACATCGTACGGTGAACATTTCAAATGCCGCTCACGCGCGCCAGATGTTTGTGTGGTCGATGTAGTTGCCGCGACGCGAATGGTTGGCTTAAACGGATCTCTGCGGACGCACCGTCTTCCATGATGTAGAAGCGAGATAATGCTGTGACGGGAAATAGATATGATCGAGTCGGTCGCCGGCTTCGTAGACAACCTGCCCCAGCGGCGTATCGACCGGCGTGAGATGTGATTCGATGCGTTGCCACGTTGCATCGGCTATTCCAATGCGATCGGGCTGGGAACGCTGATCTCGATGCTGGTCTTTGCGCTGGGCGCGGTGCCGATCGCCACAATTCTGCCTTACGAATAAACTCGTTGCAATCGGACTTGCTCGACACGGTCAAGCGGGAATTCGACCGGTCTTGCCGGACCTGAAGGCGCTGCAAGGAGCGCGTCGTTTGTCTGCGAACGAACGCTGGCAAAGTGTGCGCATCACGGCCCCCGCGAGTACGGTGGGACCCGGTATAAATTTCGGAAAGCGCGGCTTAAGTAGACGTTACCGTACAGACGGTCAAAAGTCGTTCGGTTCATGCTGATCTAAGCAACAGGAGGCCGCCATGTACATCGAACTTTCCCCCGAGGCCGTCCAGACTCTCAAATCGCTTGATCGGATTCCAGATTCCCAGGCAGAGACGCCGCGCCCGATAGCGGAAGAACTATTAAGCTTCGGGCTCGCATACGAAGCGCGTGCCTGTGGCGTCATCAACATGACGGCGGCAGGTCGGGCGTGGTTGAACCGGCGCGCCGCATAGCTCGCAGTCGGCAACCGCTCTTTTTAGGCACGCGGGCCGGTCATTGAATCCTCGCTGGAATCGCGGCTGTTCTTTGGTCGGGGCGATTGCGTACACCGATGGACTCAACTGAAGAAATGGAGGTCCCATGAAACTCCGCGTCGGCTATGAGCTGGTCTATGAGTGTCCGCAACCGACACCGATGATGTTGATGCTGAACACGCACTATTCCCGCGTGCAGGATGTGCTCGCTGCAGATCTTCTGGCGGTCGATCCGCCGGTTCCGATCACCCAGTATCGCGATGGTTTCGGCAATCTTTGCAGTCGGATCGTCGCGCCGCAAGGCCGCATTTCGATGTCGACGACGGCATTGCTCAACATCTCGGACCAACCCGAGACGCTAGAGCCGTTTGGCCAACAACATCCGGTCGAGGAATTGCCCGACGAATGCCTGGTTTTTCTGCTCGGCAGCCGATATTGCGAGACCGATCTGCTAGCCGACATCGCCTGGCGATTGTTTGGGAAGTCGCCGCCCGGCCGCGACCGGGTGCAGGCGATCTGCGATTTCGTCCATCGGCATATCACCTTCGGGTACCATCATGCGCGAGTGACCAAAACAGCTTGGCAGGCCTATCAGGAGCGCACCGGTGTCTGCCGGGACTTCGCCCATCTGGCGGTGACCTTGTGCCGCGCCATGAATATCCCGGCCCGGTACTGCACGGGTTATGTCAGCGACGTCGGCTTGCCTCCGCCCCAAAGCCCAATGGATTTCGCGGCCTGGTTCGAAGCCTATGTCGGCGGTTGCTGGCAAACCTTCGATCCGCGCAACAACGCGCCGCGGACCGGCCGGGTGTTGATGGCGCGAGGGCGGGATGCCGTTGACGTTGCCATCAGTAACACCTTCGGCCCGACCAAGCTCGTCAAATTTGACGTTCGCTGCGCGCCGGAATGAATCCACGGCCCATGTCCTGAGGTCACCGACGATGATCTCGCGCCCGGCTAACATAATCCGCGCCCGGTCGCAGGTAATGTGCGCTTGACGCGTCAATCGGCCGGTTCTGTCTGGTCGATTGGCGTACTCCCTCAGTTGGCTCCCTTACTTGGATTCTTGTGCCTCATTCTTGATTGCCTGGCCCCCCTTCGAAATGTCCTGGCCTGCGCCCGCCATCGTGTTGCAGCCAGCTAGAACTGCGATACCAGCAATCAGCATCCATGCAATCAATCGAATCATTATCTTCCCCTTGTTCAAATCAGGATCGGACCAGATAATTTTAGACGATTTTGCCGTCGGTGCTGTCGACGCGAAGTACTTCCGTCTGGACGTCAGTGCGGAGCGCAACAGGAGCACGCCTGACTTTGACAAGGATCATTGGCCGATGGCGGACCTTCAGTGAGGGACGACGATCGCCACGCCGGGGTCCGAACCGGGGATATCATCGCCCGCGGCGCGTGCTGTGCACTCAATTCCAGGATCAGGAACAAATCAGCGTTTACCTGGCTCGGCGGTCGAATGAAGTCTGCCCGTTCCGCTTCGGTTCCCGCTATTTCGCTATTTCTATCGTACGCCAGACAAAGAAAGCCGGCGCTTGGCCGGCTTGTGCTGACTGCTCTTCAGAAGTCTCGCGGCTGACGTTTTTCAGGCGCGCTGTCCCGTGGATTAAGGCGCATTGGGCGTTTGAAATTTATGTTCGGCGCCGTCATTTTGAGCCTCGACTTGCTTGCGCTTGCCGTGCTCAACTTGCTGTGCGCGCCGCTGATTCGCTGCTTGGCCTGTACGCGGTTGTTCTCGGTTTGCTGTTGCTTTGTTACGAGCTCAGTGTACTGCAAAGACCACTGGGTCGCCACGAAACTAATTCGAAATCCTATGAAGTTGACTCGTGAAACGCCACTGCGCTCAGCACAGAATTGTAACAGCGGGCCGAAACGGCCGAAGACTTGTCTATTGGGGCGGGCTCCTGTGTGGTGCCCGGCTCCCGTGTTGTCTCCGCGAAAGCCGAGGGGCTTTTCGAGCGCTTAAGTCAGACCTTAGGTGTCTTCGAAGGCATTCGGGGTTGCAGACTTCAAAAACTCGTGGCCATCCCAGGTCAGCCGCCAATCTGTACCCATCGAGCGCACGAGATTTGCATCGGCCAGCAGGTTCAAATGATAGCCCACGCTCCGGTTGGAAAGGTCGAAAGCATTCTTGAGCGCGCCCTCAATGTCAAATTCGCTGAGATGCGGGGACTTGTTTTCCTCGAGAGTCTTCAATATTGCCAGTGCCAGATTCATATCGCGTTTCACGATTTCCTCCTGTCGTAGACAGGATCACTCATTGAGATGGCGCCACCGGTACAACGTCTGCGCAAGCATTCCGGGTGTGGCGCGCTGCACACCTTTTTGTGCTTCCGCACAGTTCCGCGGCAGGCGCGGCACAACGCGACCCGTGTAGGCCCCCGGCCGAAGTTCGTTAGGCGAAAGCCTACCGGGCTTTCCATCTAACTGAGGAGTGGTAGCTGACTAGGCAAAATCTCCGTGCGGGTCGTCCGGCATCGTGTGTTTGATCGTCTTTTCGTGCTCGTCGCGAGCGGCTTCACGCGGCGACAGGAACGCATCCTCGGCGAGCTCTGGTTCCGTCCTTGAGATCGGCTCTGTGCGCGGCAGGATAAAGGGTACATCAATAGACTGTGTTTCGTTGTCTTCCGAAAGGAATCTCCGGGTGATGCTCATATGTCCTCCCTCAAGTGTGTCGTGTCAGGATCTGGTGGGGTCGGGGTGTTTGCAACCTGGACGAGTTCCCGCCTGCACTTGCGTGCCTGTCCGTGAACCCGGGATTGCGCTGGCGCCGCTGGATTCGATCAGTAATCCGAACACAATGCCGACCGTCCGGCCGTCGATTCGTCCTTCACGCCGATCGATCCGCCCACTAAAAGACCGGCCCATCAAGGTTCATGGACCACAGACGCGCCTTCAGGGTGTGAGGTTGTGTCCCGAAGAGACTCATGCCACGATCCGAACGCGCTCGGTGAATCTCGACACCTGTCGCGTGCGCCATCCGTGATTCAACCCCTGGGGGGGGCTCATACCCTCGGTTTCCATGGCAGCATTCCGTTCCTCGCTTGCCTCAATTGGTTTCATGGTCTCGTCGACGGAAGCTGTCGCGCGCTCCGTGGCCGCATTCGTTTCGTTGACAGTTTTGCGTCTGATCCTCCGTCTTCATCGCTCGGGGGCACCAGCATGTCGTCAAGCATGGCCTCCAACTCCCGCGTGTCCCGCGGCGCACCATGCTGCGTTTTCCTCTTTATGTAATGCCCTGACTTCTGCATCCCGCTCCGGAGTCAATGGAACACCGTGAAAGGTGCTTTGTGGGGTAGCTTCGAGCATGGTACTGCTCCCGATCTGCCCCATTCCAGTGTAAGCCTGTTGTGCTAAAGAAGCTTTAACTATCGGTCAGTGCACCGACCAACAGCTCCATCCACGTCAATTGTCCGGCGAGCGGACGCCTGATCCCAAGTTCGATGATTGACAGTTTGAATCCGCCGCTCGCGCTGGCGATTGCCGGCCATGATGTGGCAGGGGCCGCGGTGACGCCTCTGAAGACCGCGGCGTAGGCGAGTTGGATATCCGATTGCAGCGCGCTCGCGATAGCGGGCGACCTGGACCCCGCCTTGCCGCGTTGCCCATGTTCACCCACTGGAAGCAGAAAGGACGGATGCCGAACGTGACTGCCAGTCTTCGATTCATCTGCAGGCAGCCTCGACGGTCAACTATCGCTCGCGAAATCGATGCAGACTAGCGGAAACGCCTGCTTTGGGAGCCTACCCGAAACGCCGCGAAGTCTGTCCGGCCGATCAGGCCCCTCCGGCGCACCATGCAACGCGAAGTCCACAAGCTTTGTCGGACCGGCCAAGTCTTTCGATGGTTCTGGAATCGGAGACGTTCGCGTAACGAACCGTCAAACAACTAGGATTCGAGATTCATGTCGATCTGCATCCCTCATCGGCGGACATGTTCGATGTCTGGTTTCGCATTGAAGGACCTATCAAGCCTCCCGGTGTTGCGGCGTTCGGCGAGCGCATCAAGATACGAGGCGGTCCGTTTTCGCGTCGCCCGGCATATCTTGTTGCGGAGATAGTCGGCCAGGCCGCTCTCGATGTCATCCTTGGTCCCGCCGGCTAGCGTCGCGCCTGTATTGCAGCATGCAGGTGCGAGAAAAGGCTCGTATGAAACCAGGATCGATGGAGGAAGATGGCTCCTGCTATTGCTCTGGTTACCTGAAATATAAGCATGGTTCCGACCTCAAGGGAGGCTGCCAAGAGTCAGTCAATGATCAGTTTTGTAGTGGGGATCGCGGTGGTGCTATGCGTCGCGATATTTGCCGCGGTACGGCATGGCCGGGAACACAAGGACGAGCCGGTTGCCCGTTGGCTAGCAGCGTCGCTCGATACCAGTCTCCCGATTCACGAGCGATGCGCGCGAAATGAATTGCTCCGCCCGCATCGCATCGACGAGACTCTATCACTCCAGGTTCTGCAGAAGCCGAGATCGATCGCCGCAAAATTCGTCGAAGCGGCACAGGTGTACGAGAACCATCTGGGTACGCTTCAGCTGCGCGCGATGAATAACATCTATGAAACGACCAAGGAGCGGGGTGCGACGATCCTTCGATGCGAAACCATACGTTGAACATGTCCTTCGATGTGGGCAGCAAATTAATGTGGATTTCGAATCTGGGATATTCAACCGTTCGATGCACGAAGAGATCCGGTTCCCGCACCGCCGCAAGACGGGCAAATGAATAGTCTGCCTGGTTATCACGGGCGTCGCCTTCAGACACGATGCCCGCTTCGTCTTCGGCAACTGCTGTCGCGAAACCCCAGAAAAAATCAATCTACGGAATTTCTCAAGAAGGTCACGGCCCGGGATCGGCAGTTGAACTTTCGCCTGCTGCATCCGCGTCTGCATTGACCACATTATGACGTTCCGACTGACACCTTGACGTCTGCGACGGGCGGGGCTCTCAAGGTCAAACGTACCGGGCACGTGTCTTTGCGACCATGCGGGTTTGAGCTGCCAGCGCCCGCCTCTGCCTCTGACGAAACTGCTTCAGCGTGTCGAGGGGGAATGGGACTTCGCCCCGATTGATAGAACTTCGTGGTAGATGGTGCATCCACACGGTGAGACCGCATCAAGGCAGGAACTGCTCCGTCCCATGCGCCTCTGTTGCGCTGCTAGCCAGACCACCATCATCAACGGACGCGCAATCGAGAGTCGAGCCTCGTTCACTGAAAAATGACGTGATTTGAGCGCAGTCGATACGGTTCTGACCGGCGAGTACTCTGCGGCAGAGTGGTTACACAGCGTACTGTCCAGCGACGCGCAGTTGCAGATCGCTCGTCCAGGCATCCGGTAAAGAACGAAGTTACTACTCGCGACAGGAGGCTGCGTTGTCGACGTCACCTGCGGCCTGTTCCCAAAACTGCTTGTCGCGATTTTGCGGTCTGCCTGCGAGTTCCCACAAATCATGCGCACGGGTCAGGATGCTCGCTTCCCGCTCTGACGTTGGCTCGCGTTCCTCGACGGTGTCGCCGCAGGCATCGACGTGGACACTCGTGACATCGTATCCGTCGGCAAGTTGATGCCACACCTTCACGTGGTTCATCTCTTCGAATTGGTGAATGGCGCTGCGAATGGCTTCTTCTTTGGTGCCTTGGGCTACTGTCACCCGCATCAGTTCGGCGTGGTGGGGACGGCCGCGGTTGTCGAGGAAGGTCTTGTGAAAGGTGACCTCATACGGTCGCCGCTCGGAAGTGTCACCGCTCATCGAGGTTAGCGAAATGATGCCGATCAGATGTTCGTCATCACGATCGAGCACGGCTAGCCGTTGCACATGACGCTCGCGCATTATCCGTTCAGCTTCTTCGACCGGATCGTCTGCGAAGCAATAAAGGACGTCAACCGACATCGCTTCACGCACCGTCATTCGCGTGACATCGCGTGCGTCGGCGACGCCACGCATCGTCACATCGCGATCGGTGATCATTCCAATGACCTTGCTGTCGCGACATACCGGCAAAGCGCCAACATTTTCCTTTTTGAACGTTCTCGCCGCGGCATCAAGTGTTTCTTCTGCCTGAACACATACGGGTTCCTTCATTACGTCTCTGACTAGCATGATCGTGCTCCTTGAATGCGATTGGGACGGCGATGGATGACCTCGACGTGTGATCTGGAACGCGGCGTCGCGACCTGACAATTGCGGGCTCAGAACGAGCACCACTGTTGTCTCGTCTTGCGCCGCATTCTGCTGAAAGTGAAATTGTGGTGGAGTTTGTGGAATTGACCCTGCCTTCGGATGCCCCACCGAAACGTATCCCCAGTGCAGACATTGAATGCCTTTGACGAAACAACCGGTGACGTGGGCGCGATGCCCGTCATGGCGGACCCCGCCGGTCGTATGAGTAGTATGTGCCGTCCACATCCCAGACGTTAGTGATCGCCGTGCAGAGCCTCAAGATCTAAGACTAAGCCGGCTGAACAGCCTTGGCCGTAACATCGGCGGCGGCTTTTGTGTACGCCGCAGCGCTCATGCCTCGCTGCGTATGTTGCCAGGTGAGTCCCCGGATCACCGACGTGGTCTGTTGCGTAGCCTGTCGATCACGTGATGTTCGCTCAGCCAGCGAATCTCCTGCTTCCGCGCGACGCTCTGCCGATACCGGTAAAGGGAGAGGAAAAAGATCAGCGTCATGCCGGTCAGAATGCCCCACATCGTGTAGGTCATATTGTTCCTTTGGATTTGTGGTGTTGGAGATGACCGGATTAACTCGCCACACGATGGTGTGTGAGGTGTGTGCTACATCTTTCCCATCAAAACCAGTATGAGTACAGCAATCGTGACCATACCCAGCATGCTGGTGGGGAAGTAGCCCCAGCTGCGGCTATGCGGCCAGCGCGGGAGTGCCGCGATCAGCAGCACGACCACAACGACCAGGACAAGAACGCCCATACTCATGTCGGATCCTTCTGAGCGTTCGTGCCATCACGCTCACAACCCATTGAGGTTTCTGGCTTAAGCGACATCCTTCGGCATGGTCGCAAATCCAGCTGCAATGACCCACTTCGCTCACTTTCAGCGTTCAGCTTAAAGAAATATAGACGGCTTGTCTGTACGCTGTCGTACCGCCTGGTCGAGTGTTATCGCGTAGCGTCGGAACTATCTGGTAAAGCCGGGACAGCAACCATGCTACGACCAACATTTAAGCCGAATGCCGTCCTGCCGTGGAATGCGCAGCTGACATACGGCGGCTTGATAGCAGCGGGTGCAGGGGGAAGGCAGCCACATACGCGTCCCACGGAAAGGTGGCTATCGGGTGAAAGCCGTCGCGCCATTACGTCCCGACCGAGCCGGTGGCGCGGTTTCTTCAGCGCGATAAAGACCGCGACAGGTACCGCCGCCTTTCAATCGGCAACTCCGGCGAATTGAACCGGATGGAGATATCCTCAATGAGAGCACTCGTTTATCAAGGGCCGGCGAAAAAGTCGTTGGAGCAGCGCCCGATCCCCGAAATCGCGGCATCCACCGACGCAATCGTCAAGATCACGAGGACGACGATCTGCGGTACGGATCTGCATATCCTTAAAGGCGATGTTCCGAGTTGCCAGGCGGGCCGCGTGCTGGGTCACGAGGGCGTGGGCGTGGTCCATCAAGTCGGTCCGTCTGTGACGACCTTCAGGCCGGGCGAGCGGGTATTGATCTCGTGCATCAGTTCCTGCGGCAAATGCATGTATTGCCGCAGACAGATGTACTCACATTGCACCAGTGGCGGTTGGATACTCGGCAACACGATCGACGGTACGCAAGCCGAATACGTGCGGATTCCCTATGCGGACACCAGCCTATACCGCGTTCCTGACGATGCGGATGAAGAGGCTCTGGTGATGCTGAGCGACATTCTGCCGACCGGTTTCGAATGCGGCGTGCTCAATGGCAAGGTGCGGCCGGGCGGGACGGTCGCGATCGTCGGTGCGGGACCGATTGGGCTGGCCGCGCTGCTCACCGCGCAGTTCTATTCGCCTGCGCAGATCATCATGATCGACCTCGACAATAACCGGCTGGAAGTGGCGAAGCGCTTCGGCGCGACATCGACGATCAACAGCGCCCGCGGCGACACCGCAAAAGAGGTGATGAAAATGACGGGCGAACTCGGAGTCGACACGGCCATCGAAGCGGTAGGTATTCCAGCTACTTTTGAATTGTGTGAAGATCTGATCGCACCGGGCGGCACGATTGCCAACATCGGTGTGCACGGTGCAAAGGTGGATCTGCATCTGGAACGTCTGTGGGACCGAAACATCACGATCACCACGCGGCTCGTCGATACGGTCAGCACGCCCATGCTGCTCAGCAGCCTGCGAACCAACAGGATCGATGCGAAGCTATTGATTACCCATCGCTTCAAGTTCGACGATATCCTCGACGCTTACGAAACCTTTTCGCACGCTGCCGACACGCGGGCGCTCAAGGTGATCATCGAGATTTAATCTGCTTTTCGAGGGGCCCGAACTCTGTCTACAGCGCTGGCAAGTCAGGCAGCAGGCGGTCGAACTCCCGCCTGACGACGGAATAGCACTCGCAGACACGGGCCTCGAGCCCCGGGCGATCGAGCACTTCAATATGCCCGTGACTATAGCGAATGAGCCCTGCGTCCTGCAGTTTCAGCGCAGCCTCCGTGACGCCCGAGCGGCGCACGCCGAGCATGTTGGCGATCAGTTCCTGCGTCATCTTCAGTTCGTTCGACGGCAAACGGTCGATGCTAAGCAGCAGCCATCGACACAGTTGCTGGTCGATCGAGTGATGACGGTTGCATACGGCTGTCTGGGCCATCTGGGTAATGAGTGCCTGGGTATAGCGCAGCAGCAGCCGCTGCACCGGTCCGGCGCGGTGAAACTCGTCTTTCAGAATCCTGGCCTCAAGCCGGTAGGCTTCGCCTGCGCTCTGCACGATCGCCCGGCTCGGCGTCGTTTCTCCGCCCATGAAAAGCGCGATGCCGATAAGTCCTTCCTTGCCGACGATCGCGATTTCTGCCGATGCGCCGTCTTCCATCACATAGAGCAGCGAGACGATCGATGTCGTAGGGAAATAGACATAGTCGAGCCGATCACCTGATTCATAAATGACCTGTCCCAAGGGCATATCGACATGCACCAGATGCGATTCAAGACGGCCCCATTCCGTTTCTGGTAGAACGGAAAGCAGACAATTTTTCTTCGGGTGATCTCTGTCCGCCATCTGCCGCTCCGTTTCTGCAGGGATACCGCACGACATTCTCGCAACCATGCGTGCCAGCCTATCGGCCGGAAGTGCATGTTCGAATTATTAGGCGACAAAAACGGGTTTCGGGCCGTTCCGGCCGCGAACGCACTCTTTGACGGCCGATTATTTCGGCGTGGAAACCCGCATGCCGCTGGCGCGCGCCGTGGGGAGGATGCCGTCACGCACAGTCGGACTCGCGCGATAGTTTGCCGACGGGCAACCGGACTGTAAATTCACTGCCGGCACCGGGGCCCGCGCTCGCGGCGAGAGCCGTACCTCCGTGCGCCTCGGCGATCGCGCTGACGACGGCGAGGCCGATCCCCAGACCGCCGGCACTGGCAGCTATCGTCCGGGTGGATTGAGCAAAAAGGTCAAAAATATGCGGCAGCAGCACCGATGATATGCCTGGCCCGTCGTCGCTGACGGACAAAACCAGACTTTGATCTTCCGCCAGCGCCGTGACGCGGATATGACCGCCCCGTGGCGTGTACTTCACCGCGTTGTGCAGGAGGTTATTGACGGCCTGCGAGAGACGGACGGGATCGCATTCGATGCGCAACGTCCGGTCGGGAATGACGACAGTCAGGGTCTGGTCGCGCGCAGCAGTCGCCAGCGCCGCGGCGTCGAGGGGATCAGCGAGAAATTCCATCAAACCGACCTCGCGCTTGACCATACGAAGCGCGCCCTGGCCGACGCGGGTGGCATCCATCAGATCGTCAGCCAGTCGGGCGATTGCATCGACCTGGCGTTCCACAGTTTCGATCATCCGGATGACGTCGGGCTGATCGGGTGACGTTCTGCGAATGACCTGGACTGCGAGTCGGAGCGGCGTCAATGGGCCACGCAGTTCGTGTGCGACGATCGCAAGGATTTCGTCTGTCACATTCGGGGCTTTTTTCTTTCCGAAGGCCGGCTGCGACCTGCTGAAGGGACTGATGGTAGCGGGTGCGGAAGGACATTCGACGTATGCTTTCGTCGAATCCGCTGGAGAGAACGGAGGCGCGCCGATGGAAGGCAGAACGAACGCCGGAAGCAGTGACATGGTGATCCCCTGGTTGCGACGCGTGAACAGCACTCGTTTTCGAAGCGCGCTTTGGCGACCGACGGGGTAGCGCGACGTACGGTTCACTCGTGGCATGTGCTGTGGTTTTTCTCGCGTCTACCTGCATCGTCAGAGCGGCCCGAAACCTGCTGCTCTGCGTGCAGGGTGGACCTTTACAGTCTCATGGTTCACGCCGGTGGAGTCTGTACGGTAGCGTGCAACCGCTCTAAGGCACTTGCTGCCGACGCGACAGTAGGGCAGATGCCGGTATGGCGGTTAACGCCAGCGTAGGCGGTAAATGGTTGTGGACCGCGCTGACCATTATGGACAGGTGCGGCGCAATGGGAGCGCCGCCACCGCGCTGGTACGGCACCGTACTGATTTCTGGCGGGTTTAGCTGCAACCTGTAAGGCCTGCGCACGCGTATGCCGTTACTTCTACTGCAACGAAACCCAACGGGCAGCGGGGCGACGGTGTACGCCCATTTCCTCGCGTCCGGTCTTCATCATGAAATACAGGGACTACTACGAGATCCTCGGCTTGCCACGCGACGCGACGCAAGACGCTATCAAGCGTGCGTATCGGAAGCTCGCGCGCAAGTATCACCCGGATCTGAACAAAGATAACGGCGCGGAAGACCACTTCAAAGAACTGGGCGAGGCTTACAAGGTGCTCAAGGACACGGAAAAACGCACCGCATATGATCGGATGGGCAGCAGTTGGCGAGACGGCCAGGATTTTCAGCCACCGCCACAGTGGGACGAAAATTTCGAGTTCACGGGAAAGGGAAACGGCGGCAGAACAACCACGGACTTCAGTGAATTTTTCGAAGCGATGTTTGGCCGTGACCGTGCAGGCGATCACTCCAGGCAGGCAGGCGGAAACGCAACGGCGAGCGATCTGGAAGGCGCTTACAGCGGCGCCCAGTGCTCGATTCCAGGACAGGATCATCACGCAAGAATCACGATCGATCTCGACGACGCCTATCGCGGCGCGCAACGCGCGATTTCGCTGGACACACCCATGCTCGATGCGCAAGGGCACGTTGCGGTGCAGTCGCGCACGCTCAATGTATCCATTCCCAAGGGCATGCGCAGCGGACAGCATCTGCGGCTCCCGGCGCAAGGCGGCGCCGGTTTCGGAGGGGGACGAGCGGGCGACCTTTACCTGGAAATCACGATACGTGACCATCCGCGCTTTCGCGTTGATGGACGCAACGTGACGCTCGATGTACCCGTCGCGCCCTGGGAGGCGGCGCTAGGCGCAAGCATCAAGGTACCGCTGCCCGACGGCGCCGTCGAAATGACCATACCGCCGGATTCCGGCGGTGGGCGGCGGTTGCGGCTCAGGGGCAGAGGCATTCCTGGCAATCCGCCTGGCGACCTATATGCGGTCTTGAAGATCGCGCTGCCGCCTGCTGACAGCGAGCGTTCGAAGGCGACCTGGAACACCATGCGCCAGGCGTTCGATTTCGACCCGCGCGCCGATTTCTACAGGTGAATCACCATGAACGAGCCGTCGACGATCTGGATTGAAGGTCACATTGTCGAAGAAGATAGCGAATTCACACTGGCGGGATTGTGTCGTGCGACGGGCGCTTCTGAAGAGCAGGTCGTTCTGTGGGTGTCGGAAGGCGCGTTAGGACCGCAGGAAGGCGCGCCGTCGGCGTGGCGTTTCAAGGGCCTGTCGCTCCGCCACACACGCATCGCGTTGCGGCTCGTGAACGAGTTCGAGATCAACGCGCCGGGCATTGCTCTTGCCCTCGACCTGCTCGAGGAAATCGACTCGTTGCGTGCACGCGTCGGGCGCTGATAGTGTCGACGATGCAGTGAAGGCGCACGCGTCGCAAATATCCGAACCATGTGGTGTCCGTTGCGACGACGATCATCGCTCAAGATCTCGCGACAAATGGTGAGATTGCGAACAGCGGTTATCGCATCGCGTTTAATCGTCTTCAAGAAGCTTTGCGCCATGCCGTTACTTTTCGGGCTGTGCACCGGTGTGGCAACACCCTTTAACCCCACCATAAGCAAAGCTCTCGGACTCTCCGCCGTGTAGCCAGGGCCGCTTCGAATAACGGTCCATCACAGCCGGTGCTTTTAGCACATTCCCGAGGCGTTTCTCAACACCTGCGAGCATGACATCCCGTACAACATCTCCGCTGTGGCCGCTGGTTGATGCCACCCGTCTCATCGCGCACCGATGGCAACAAACCGGGCAAGATTGCTATCGACAAAAAGCCAGATCCCTTCCCCATGCTCCATGTCGAGCGCATGCGTTCCGACAAATTGTCAGTGGCACGGAGTATGAGGTGCTCGCCGCGTTCCTAATCCACTTCGACATACTGCTTCGGGCCATGAGCCGGACTTGCCGTCGACGATGTGGTCTCCAGGCCGAGCGACAGAATGCCCAGATTCGAGGCGTACTGCTGGTGTCAATCAGCGGACCTCAGCGGAAGTGCATCGGGAACGTGCATTGCGGCCGACAGAAGCATTGGCGGGAGCCGATGCTATCCATTGCAGCCCGCGGGCCGGCTTCCATGGTTCCTCCCACGTCTCTTTGCCGCCAGTCGCGTCAAACCGTCGCCGCGTATCCTCTATCCGGGTGTCTATATGCGCAATCTGAAGACTTTCTATATTCTGCTGTTCGCGGTGTCGCTTGCACTCGTCTGGATTCTCCTGCCG
This sequence comes from Paraburkholderia terrae, assembly GCF_002902925.1. Lineage (GTDB taxonomy): Bacteria > Pseudomonadota > Gammaproteobacteria > Burkholderiales > Burkholderiaceae > Paraburkholderia > Paraburkholderia terrae. The sequence continues at coordinate 122,288 of NZ_CP026114.1, forward strand.
TTTTTTAGTGCGATATTCTGGGGAACCATTTTGGCAGTCCTCTTCCAGCCGCTTCAGCGAAGACTGACAATGGCATTCGGCAATCGACCAAATATAGCTGCGCTGACGACGCTCGCGTTGTGCGTGTTGATTGTGATTCTGCCGGTAGGACTGCTGGTCGGTACGCTCGCGCAGGAAGCGACGTTCGCCTATAGCCAGATCAAGACGGGTGAATGGGATTTCGGCCTGTATTTCCAGAAGGCCACGCATGCTCTTCCTTCGATCGTGCAACGATGGCTGGCCGACGTCGGACTGGGTGACGTTGCTGGTTTGCAGGCGAAGTTAGCCGACGGGGCGGCAATGATCAGTCAGTTCATGGCAACGCAGGCGGTCACGATCGGCCAAAACACGCTGCGATTTGCGATCGGTTTTGGCGTCATGCTATACCTTGTCTTTTTCCTGTTGCGCGATGGCATCGTGATTTCCCGGCGCATTCGCGATGCGGTGCCACTGGACGACGCACACAAGCGCAAGCTTCTCGGTCGGTTCGCCACAGTGGTCAGGGCTACTGTCAAGGGCAACGTCGCCGTGGCTACTATACAGGGGTTGCTCGGCGGTCTGGCTTTCTTCGTGCTTGGCATCAAGGGCGTTCTGCTTTGGGGTACGCTGATGGCGTTCCTCTCGCTGCTGCCCGCCATCGGTTCTGCACTTGTATGGGTCCCGGTTGCTGTCTATTTCTTTCTCGCAGGGCCATTGTGGAAGGCGATCGCGCTGTTACTCTTTTGCACGTTGGTCATGGGTGCCGTCGACAACATACTACGTCCGATTCTGGTGGGCAAAGACACGCGGTTACCGGATTGGGTTGTACTGATTTCGACTCTCGGAGGGGTGTCCGTCTTTGGAATCAACGGGTTCGTGATTGGACCGCTCATCGCCGCTCTATTTGTCTCCTGCTGGGACATTTCAGTAGTGGACGATAGCGACGAAAGAACGATTCCAGAACGTCTGAAACGGTTGGAGTGCGAAGCCGAGGTGTCATCGCAAACTTTCGCAGAGGTGAGCCGTACGGACAGCGACAGTGCGATACGGGAAACCCCTTGTGAACGCAGCGACGGCAGCCGCCCCGGCGCCGACGCAGCGCATCCGTTTTTCCCGCTCCCGACCGATTGGGCCGGTTGAAGCTGGCCGGGTTGATCGCACTGAGCGATCCGCCACGCGCGGGTCGGCGAAGCTTATGACGGAGTTGCACGCGCTCGGCGCGCGGACGGTGATGGGCGTTCCAGCAGAGCGGTCACAACGTCGGTATATTCGGCGACGGTGCGAACGACGCGCCCTCGCTGCGATGGTCTTCAATGTGACATTAGCACGGGTACCGTCATTGAACTGAGGATCGTACGCGTCGTGCCGCCCATCATCAGCTCGTGCCAGCGCGCATGGCCGTAAGCGCCCATTACGAGCAGGTCGGCACCCATGTCGGCTACCTTCGACAGCAGGGCGTCGCCAGTCGACATACTGGCTCCAGTTTCAATCACAGCCACTTCGACATTGACACCGTGCCGTGCAATGACCGCGGCAATGTCGGCACCGGACACACGATTGCGAAACGGGTAGCTCTTCGCGCCGTTCACCGTGACTATGGTCGTCCGGGCTGCGTGACGCATGAATGGAAGCGCGTCGTGAGCGGCCCGGGTTGCCTCGCGACTGCCGTCCCAAGCCACCATGATGTGTTGTCCAGGCGCGGCAGATGGACGGGTGTATGGGACCAGTAGTACAGGCAACCCGATCGACATCACAAGATTTTCCGTAAAGTGATCGCCAGCGTAAGCCTCAGGATCGTTCGGATCGTCCTGTCCTGCGACGATGAGGTCGGCACATCGGCCAAGGTTTGGTACAGCGTCGGGCGGATATTGATCGACAGCGATCCATTCGCCGGATACGTTGGCCCGGCCGAGTTCCGCGCGAAACAGACGCTCTAGTGCGGCACGCCGCTCGGTGCGCATTGGCTCGTGTGACGCATAGTAATCTGCCGAGCCGGCCATCACATACAACAAACGCGGATCGGGCATAAAAAACGAGTACATGCCCGTGAGATGCGCGTCGAATCGTCTCGCCAGGCTCAACGCGAGTTCGAGACGGGGGTGCGCATGCTCGCCAGTGTCAAGACGAACAACGATGCTTCGATAGGCCATGGTGGTCGCTCAGGAAAAAAGAAAAATCACCTGACCGCGTGTGGGGGCTCACGCGTGGGCGTGCAGAGTGCTTCGCCAACGCGTACGGTCAGTCGATGGCAAAGCGACGATGCGCTCAACATTGGGCGGTCGTCGGTACGACACCGTACAGCGCCTCAAGAGAAATGCTTCAAAGAGGTTCATCGTCCGAACACTGGGCCGTTCGCTGATGGCGACCTTATGTAGCGATGAAGCCATAGATCGATGTGCTTGCGCGTACACGCAGGTGCGTCAAGACGATCAAACGGTGATTTCTGGCTCGAACCAGGTACGCAAGCGTACCGATTCCTGTCGAAACCGCGTATAGGGTATCTGTGATAACGTGAAGCCTGGATCGCGTGCCAGGACGGGTACGCTACGCTTTGCACGCCCGCTTCGTTTTGCATGCCCAATAGGCGCCCCAGTCGGCGGGCTCGTCTACGACTTCGGCCCTCAGTGCCGCGCGAAGTGATGGATCGCACCGCGCCGTCACAGCCAGCGTGATTGCCGAAAAGGGGCGCTCCAAAAATACAAGGTAGACGCTGATTGCAGCAGACGAGCGTTGATTGTTTCCGTCCTGTTCCGGATGGCCTGGCTGAAACGCAACTTTGTCGCTCAACCGCGAATCGAGTGGAAGCCTTCGTGACGCACATTAACCCTTTCGCGTTTGGACTGGACAAGAACAGCGCGAACGACGTTACGTTGTCCCCCGCTCAGTTTTCTCGAGCATGCAGCCTCCGTTTGCCCGAACCACATCGCAGTGATTCACGGCGATTGGCAGCGCTTTGCCCTTGAGGATCAGTTGATCAACGGCGGGCACAGTCTTTAGGTTGAACGGAAACGGATCATACAGGGCAGAATTCATGGACCTGTCAGGCAAAATCAACGGTTGCAACTGGACCGTGGTGGCACAGACGCACGCAGGGAGCGGTGAATTTGGTTGCCAGATCAGCACGAACATTGCCGCTCCGGCAGGCGACGTCAAGCGCGGATTCACGCACGACCAGATCTTTCTCACACCGGAGGCGGCGGTGCTTGAAGGGCTGCGGGAGGGGATGGACTGGATCGGTCTCACGACATCGCATACGATCAGCGCAAACTAGCGGGATGCATGAACGCCGGCGGGCGCATCCGGTGTAAGGCTCAGCTCGCGCCGCGACAGCCAGATGCCAGGCAACATCGGCAGCCAGAAGGTCAGGCCGCGCAGCAGGAGCGTCCCGGCTAACGCAGCTTCAACCGACACGCCGAGCAGGCTCAGCATACCGACGCACGTGGCTTCGAATGTCCCGAGTCCAACCGGAATCGGGCCAATCGTCGCCACCATCGACGCAATGGCGAAACTGACGAAGACGACCCAGAGCGGGGGTACTTCGCCGATGGCTTTGAAAAGAAGCCAAAGCGTCATCGCATCAAGCAGGAAGATGGCCAGTTGCAGACCCACGGTCTGCATGAGCAGGCGCGGGCTGTGCAGCAGCTGGGTCGGCGCATTGATTAGTTCCTGGAGCAAGGCGGTGCCGCCCAGGCACTTGCCGATCCAGGCGATGGGCTTGCGCTCGCCCCATCGTTTCAGTCCCAGGACGGCAGCCGGAACCGCGACCGTGACGATCACAAAAATCGCGACGCCGACGACCAACGGGAGGTTCATCCGATGCTGAAGCCACAGCGCGCCGGCGCTGGCGAGTACAACGATGAGATACGCGCCGTCGTAAGACACAAGACCGACCAGCATGGCCGCCATCGCAATCCCAGCAGGCACGTGCCGCCTGATCAGCCCGCGGACGACCAGCATCGTGCCGCTGATGCCACCGCTCGGTAGAACCTGATCGGTGAAGACCTTGGCTATGCCGAGCGGAACCAGGGTCCGCAGCGGCAGCGGATGGCCGGCGCGCATCAACGCCTGATGCCACACAAAGGCCGCACTGAGGTAGGTTGCTCCCTGAGCGAGGAGAGCGACGACGAGCCAGCCCGGACGCGACGATCGCGCCAGTTCGAGCATCTTCTGGATCGAGCCAAAATGCAGCACCACAAGAATGACCGCAAAAAAGCCAGCCAGGCCGATTACCCAGAGCGCGAATGTGCGCAGCCGGGATGCCTTGCCGAGGAGACCCGGTGCAACGCGCACGAATCCCGTCCCGGCGGACGGCGCCGGGCGGGGCTGAGCCGCAAACGTGTCGTCGTGTTGCACGAGGCGCGGATGGACGCAGCGGGTTCGTGGAGTGCTCATTGGATTCGAGGCGACAAGGCGACGATCGGGGACGCGCCTGTCACAGCGACTGGTCGGCGGCAAGTACCCGTGCGGTGGCTGCCGTGGACGTTGGCTGATCGTGCCGGGTCGGCACCAGTAGCACGGGACAACACGCGCTACGCACGACGCGCTCGGCGACACTCCCGAGAAAAAATCGTCGAAAGCCTCGCCTGCCATGCGTGCCGAGCACCACGAGATCGGCCTTGAATTCGCTCGCGGTTAGCCGGATACGTTCGGCAATATCCTGACCGGGCCGATCGACCTCGACGGTCAGCGGCGTGCCTGCCACGGCGTCGCGCTTCATCGCAGTCAGTGCTTCGGCCGCAAGCAGGCGACCCTCCTCGAGACATGCTTCGCGCAGGATGGAAGGGTCGTAACCGGCTGCATCGTAGGCCATCAGCGGATTGTCGACGACATAGAGAGGCTGCAGTTGCGCGTCGCTTTCGCGAGCGAGCTGCAATGCGGCTTCGAAGGCATGCGCGGAGGTCTCGCTGCCGTCGATCGCTACCAGAATCCGTTTATACATATCGACCTCAAGGTTGTTGTCAGGCGGACGCGGTTGCGCAGTTGATCTGCGCCGCAGCCGTAAGGGGAGTCGCTGGTGTGATGAAAAAAAGACTGTTTCTAAGATTGCAGGCAGCGCGAGTCCCCGGAATTGAAACACGTGGCGGTTATGTAGAGGGTGCACGCAATCGTGACAAGAATCGGTACGGGGCCGTACGAGATTCAATCCAGTCCGAACCGGCGAACGAACCACATCTTCGCAAGATGCGTCAACACGGCATAGCTCACAAGGATCAACAGGAGGCCGGCCCAGTAGGTGGGGGGCAGTGGGGTAAATCCGAGGAACGCTCCCGCCCACGTGAAGGGGATGGCGATGCCGACTGCGGCGATGATGAGGCTCGTCGCAATCAAGGCGGGGCTCGCTCGACTTTCGAAGAATGGGACCTTGGCGGTACGGATAATATGAATGATCAATGTCTGGGATAGCAGCGATTCGACAAACCAGCCCGTCTGGAAGAGGGACGGTCTGTCCCACGCGTTGAAGAAATGGAGCATCAGGAAATAGGTGACGTAATCAAATATCGAGCTGATCGGGCCGATCACCAGCATAAACTTCACGATGTTGCCGATATCCCATCGCCGTGGCACCCTCAGATATTCTGCGTCGACGTTGTCGGTCGGAATTGTGGTTTGCGAAAAGTCGTATAGCAGATTGTTGGTGAGCACCTGGATCGGCGCCATGGGCAGGAATGGCAGGATGACGCTGGCGCCGAGCACGCTGAACATGTTTCCAAAGTTCGAGCTCGCGCCCATCTTGATGTACTTCGTGATGTTGCCAAACACCTTTCTCCCCTCGAGTACGCCTTCGCCCAGTACTGCAAGGCTTTTCTCGAGCAGGATGATGTCCGCCGACTCCTTCGCGATGTCGACCGCGCTGTCGACGGACACACCGACATCCGCCGCCTTGAGCGCGGGGCCGTCGTTGATGCCATCACCCAGAAAGCCAACGACGTGTCCCTTTCGATGCAACGCGTCGATGATCGATGCCTTTTGCGACGGCGACACCTTGGCAAAGACGGAAGCGGTCTCGGCGAGATCCGCCAGTTGTCCGGGCGTCAACTGCTCGAGCTCCTTTCCGAGCACGACGCGATCCACGCCAAGACCGACCTCATGACAGATCTTGCGGGTAACAATGTCGTTGTCGCCAGTCAGGATTTTCACTTTCACGCCGCTTGCCTCCAGGGCAGCGATCGCAGCTGAAGCCGTCTCCTTCGGCGGATCGAGAAAGGCTATGTAGCCAAGGAGCGTCAGATCGGCCTCGTCGGCGACCGAGTAGGTCGCCTGTTGCACCGGCATCTCCTTGTACGCGACCGCGACGACCCGGAATCCATCTCCGTTGAGGGCAGCAGTGGTTTGCTTCGCGGTAGCGAAATGGCTGTCGTCAAGCACCCCCGTATCGCTGTTGATCGCGTAGCGGCTGCACACTGCGAACACCTCTTCGACCGCGCCCTTACAGATCAGGATGTGGGTGCCATCCGCTTGAGCGAGAACGACGGACAGGCGGCGACGCTCGAAATCGAAGGGCATCTCGTCGAGTTTGGTGTACTGCTCGTGCACCTTGAGCTGCTCATGCAACTCGACGTGCGTCAGCACGGCAACGTCGAGCAGGTTCTTCAGACCCGATTGGTGAACGCTGTTAAGGTAGGCATATTCCAGCACCTTATCCGATTCGTTACCTTGCAGATCCAGGTGACGCTTAAGGATGACGCGATCCTGCGTCAGCGTGCCGGTCTTGTCAGTGCACAGAACGTCCATCGCACCGAAATTCTGGATCGCATTCAGGCGTTTCACGATGACTTTCTTGCGCGACATCGCCATGGCGCCTTTGGCGAGATTCACAGTGACAATCATCGGCAGCATTTCTGGCGTGAGCCCCACCGCGACCGCGACAGCGAAGAGGAGCGCTTCGAACCAGTTTCCCTTCGAAATACCGTTGATCACGAACACGAGGGGAACCATCACCAGAATGAAACCTATCATCAGCCAGGTGAACCGCGTGATGCCTTTGTCGAAACTCGTCTGGACACGTTGCGCGGCGATCATTCCCGCGACGTGGCCGAAGGCCGTTCTCCCGCCTGTTAGCACGACGACGCCACAACCGATACCGCTGACGACGGCGCTACCCATGAAGCAGATATTCTGCAGATCGAAATGCGTATCGGCCGCGCCGGTCTGGGTTTGTGCCACCTTTTCGAGGGGCATGGCCTCGCCGGTGAGCGTCGACTGATTGATGAACAGATCTTTTGCGGAGAGCAGTCGCACGTCCGCCGGGATCATGTCGCCCGCCGAAAGCAGGACCACATCGCCCGGCACGAGCTGGTCGATCGGGACGTCCACGTGGTCGTGTCCATCTGCTGTCTCCCGTCGGCACACGGTAGCGGTGGTGTGCACCATCCGGCGCAGCGCGTCGGCCGCCTTGTTCGAACGGTGCTCCTGAAGAAAGCCAAGCGAGACGCTAAGGAGAACCATCAGCGAAATCATGATCGCCGCGCGTGGATCGCCGAGAAGAGATGATGCTACTGCCAGCGACAATAGCAGAAGGTTCAGGGGATTGAGCGATCGGCTGGCGAGTTCGCCGGCGATCGTGTGACGTACCTCATGCGCCACCTGGTTGTGGCCCGTTGTGCGCAGCCGCTGCGTGACTTCGTCGGCCGTGAGGCCCGCCAGCGCGCTATGCAACCGCTGTAGGGCTTCTCCAGGTGAAACGCGAGCGAACTCGGCGAGCGTGTCGCTACTCGCGCTCGACGGTGCTGCGGCCGGCGACGATGAATGCCTCAGCCAGACAGGGAGTGGGAATAGGGTGCGCAAGCCGTACTTACCATCGAGATATGGCATGGGGAGTCCCGTCGGAAGGTGAGCGTCGGTGCCGATCGCGGACCGCAAGATAAATGCAAAGCCATTCTGCGACGGACGTCCCCTCCCAGCGCGGCCGTTGCATATATCAAGATTAGGTGGTTTAGCGGACGCGCGCGTGGGTAAGTGGCGCTCAACGGGTCCATATCAACGAATGTCGCGGCATCGTGATGGCTGTCAGGAAACTGACACATGGTCAGTCGAGACTGGGTTCACTCGCATAACAACAGGCCGCCATCATGCAAAAGAATCAGGCACTCGCCGTGATGGGGCAGCGCAGTCTGTTGATGCCCGGATTTATCAAGGCAGCCCTTGCGGCAAACGATCACCTGAAGCTCTATCTGAGCGTATTGCAGGCCGCTGCCGCGCATGCAGAACATCCCGCGATAGCGAAGTGCTCGACCTGACGCCTGAGGTGGCCTCCGCACGCATCGACGCGCCCTGGCTTCGGGACATGCCGGCGAGCGGATCGCTCGTCGACCACACGCTGCTGGTACCCGAACTGACGGACGTGACAAACAATTTATGCGCTACCACGATGAAAAAGTCTGTATTCAGAACGCTGAGTGTGCTTGCGTCATTAGGTGGGCTTGCCGCTCCAATCTCGAGCCGCGCCCATGCGATCGATCCACAACTCGACTGTAAATCGAGTGCGCACGGATTTATCGCATCGCTGCTGGACGATCAGTCTATCGATTCAAGCCAATGCGCATTGAAGGAACTCCGTCAATGCGTTCCGACCAGTGCATGGCGGCAACCTGACGGCATTCGGCTTTCATGTCTATGCAGTCTTTGGCTATGAGCAGGGCGATCCGATGTTCAAACAAGGAAGCGGTGAGCCCATGACCGCATCAACGTACGGTGTCGTGGTAACCGGCGCCGCCGAGTCAGTGGAGGTATTCGCACGACAGGCCGGCAGCGACGCCGGCATCCGGGAAGTTGTGCCCCTTCTTCTTACCGCCGTTTTCTGCAACGGGCATTGAGGCGAGGACTATCCGGTACGGCACCGTACTGATTTCTCTCGCAATTGCGTGCACCGTATTTTTTACTTTCGTGAAACTACTGGAACAGGATGGTTCCGATCAGCCGTTCAATGCGGAAGTCTTGATTGATCATAAGGACGTGGTGTACCCCTCGTTCTTATCTATCGACAGGGAGCGGCTTTCGCACCGAATGGAGACCGTTGTGAAGCATATCGACCCTTACAACTTCGGACTCGACAAGAATTGCGCGAACTACGTTCCGCTGTCGCCGCTGAGCTTCATCGAAAGAGCTGCGCTGGTTTATCCGGATCGCATCGCTGTGATTCATGGGGAATGGCAAATCAGCTGGAAGGAATGCTACAACCGTTGCCGGCGTCTGGCGTCGGCGCTCAGCAAGCGCGGTATTGGGGTCGGCGACACGATTGCGCTGATGGCGCCCAACGTGCCTGCTATGTACGAGGCACATTTTGCTGTGCCGATGATCGGCGCTGTGCTGAATACCCTGAATACCCGCCTCGACGCGGAGGCTATCGGATTCATGCTGCAGCACGGTGAAGCGAAGGTCCTCATCACCGACCGGGAATATTCCGCCATTGTGGAGCGCGCCTTGCCGATGCTCGAAGAGCGGCCGCTCGTTATCGACATCGATGACCCTGAGCATCAAGGTGGGAAGCTTCTTGGCGAAAAAGATTACGAAGCGTTCCTGCTCGAAGGGGATGCGAACTTCGAGTGGTCGTTGCCCGAAGACGAATGGGATGCGATTGCTCTCAACTATACCTCCGGCACCACCGGCAATCCCAAGGGCGTGGTTTACCACCATCGTGGCGCGTACCTCAATGCGGTGTCGAACATCCTGTCTTTGGGCATGCCGCACCACTCGGTCTATCTGTGGACCCTGCCCATGTTTCACTGTAATGGCTGGTGCTATCCGTGGACTATGGCAGCGAATGCTGGCACCAACGTGTGTTTGCGTCGCGTAGAAGCGAGAGCGATTTTCGATGCGATCAAGAGGCATAAGGTGACACATTTCTGTGCAGCACCGATCGTGCACAGCATGCTCATCAGCGCGCCGGATGAAATGCGTGTTGGTATCGAGCAGAGGGTTAGCGGCTGCATTGCGGGCGCCGCACCACCCGCGTCGGTCATCGAGGGGATGGAGCGGATAGGTTTCGACATTACCCACGTGTACGGTCTCACAGAGACCTACGGTCCCGCCGCTGTATGCGCGAAGCAGGATGGCTGGAGCAAACTGCCTCTCGAACAACGCGCAGAACTCAATGGTCGCCAAGGTGTGCGGGCGCCCATGCAGGAGGGCATGACGGTGCTGGTTCCGGCGACCATGCAGCCCGTGCCGTGGGATGGTCAGACGATTGGCGAAATCATGTTCCGCGGCAATCCGATTATGAAGGGATACCTAAAGAATCCCCGTGAGACAGAAAAGGAGTTCGCCGGCGGCTGGTTCCATAGTGGTGATCTGGCGGTGGTCGACTCCGACGGTTACGTCAAGATCAGGGATCGCTCCAAGGACGTGATCATTTCGGGCGGTGAAAACATCTCGTCGCTCGAGGTAGAGGATGTTTTGTATCGCCATGCTGCGGTAATCGGCGCTGCGGTGGTGGCACGACCCGACGAAAAATGGGGAGAGGTAGCGTGCGCCTTTGTCGAACTCAAGGAAGGCGGCCTGGTTACCGAACTGGAACTCATCGAATTCTGCCGGGAACGCATGGCCCGCTTCAAGGTGCCGAAGAAAATCGTCTTCGGGCCATTGGCAAGAACCGGGGCCGGCAAGATTCAGAAATTCGTTTTGCGCGAACAGGCCAAAGCGCTCTAAAGAACTGACACCCGCCACTGCAGTGAGCGAACCATGAAGATACTCGTTACCGTTAAACGCGTCCTTGATTCGAATGTCAAGGTTCACGTGAACGCAGACGAAAGCGGTGTGGACCTCGCCAACGTCAAAATGTCCATGAACCCATTCGACGAGATCGCCGTCGAGGAGGCGGTTCGGCTGAAAGAAGCGGGCATTGCGACGGAGGTGGTCGCGGTGTCGTGCGGCGTTGCGAAATGCCAGGAGACGCTGCGTACCGCTCTCGCGATTGGCGCGGATCGAGCCATTCTGGTGGATACAGATGTCGAACTTCAACCGCTGGCCGTCGCCAAACTGGTGAAGGCGCTAGTCGAAAAGGAACAGGCGCAACTGGTTTTCTGCGGCAAACAGGCGATCGACGATGATGCCAATCAGACCGGCCAGATGCTGGCGGCGCTAATGGGCTGGGGTCAGGCCACGTTTGCTTCGAAGGTCGTCGTCGCGGATAACACGGCCACGGTCACGCGCGAGATAGATGGCGGCCTGGAGACGCTGGAGTTCAAGCTCCCTGTTGTCGTCACCACCGATCTGCGGCTAAACGAACCGCGTTACGCGACCTTGCCCAACATCATGAAGGCGAAGAAAAAGACGCTCGATACGCTCACGCCCGAATCGCTTGGGGTAGACGTCACTCCGCGGCTGGAGACCCTCGCGGTAACGGAGCCGGCCAAGCGCGTTGCCGGTATTCGCGTAGCAGACGTCAGGCAGTTGATCGAAAAGCTCAAGAACGAAGCGAAGGTGATCTGAATGGCTATCCTCGTAATCGCGGAGCACGACCACGTGTCGGTCAAGGGTGCGACGCTAAACGCCATCACCGCGGCGAAGCAGATCGGCGACGATGTTCATGTGCTGGTAGCGGGCAGAGATTGCGCGGCTGCGGCACAGGCAGTCGCAAAGATCGACGGCGTCAAGAAGGTGCGCGTGGCCGACGCCATGCACTACGTCGACCAGACCGCTGAGAACGTCGCCGCCCTGGTCATCGCCAATGCCGACGGTTACACCCACATCCTGGCACCTGCCACCACCTTCGGCAAGAACATGCTGCCACGTGTTGCCGCGCTACTGGATGTGGCGCAAATCTCCGACATCGTTGCAGTGAAGTCCGCCGACACCTTTGTGCGACCGATTTACGCCGGCAATGCGCTCGCGACTGTCAAGTCTCACGACGCGGTAAAGGTCATCACGGTGCGCACTACCGGTTTCGACGCCGCTGGCCCGGGCGGTGTCGCGACAGTCGAAGCGCTGCCCCCGGGTCCCGATCTTGGCCTGTCGAAACTGACAAGCCGCCAACTGACGAAGTCGGCGCGGCCTGAACTCGGTGACGCAAAAATCATCGTCTCCGGCGGCCGGGGTTTGGGCAACGGCGAGAACTACCACCGCCTGCTTGATCCGCTGGCTGACAAGCTGGGCGCCGCGCTCGGCGCTTCGCGCGCCGCAGTGGACGCCGGCTTCGTACCCAACGACTATCAGGTCGGCCAAACCGGCAAGATCGTGGCGCCTGATCTATACGTAGCGGTCGGCATCTCCGGTGCAATCCAGCATCTCGCCGGCATGAAAGACTCAAAGGTGATCGTCGCTATCAACAAGGATGGAGATGCACCGATCTTCCAGGTGGCGGATTATGGCCTGGTGGCTGATTTGTTCGAGGCACTACCCGAACTCTGCGGCTTGCTTGACTGAACCCGGACGGGCTCGCTGCGAAGGACACAAACATGACAACTTACGTGGCACCGACGCGCGACATGCTGTTCGCGATGAACGAACTGGCTGGCCTTGCCGAAATCGCAGCGTTACCCGGCAATGAAGAAGTGACGACCGACGTTGTGGAAGCGATTCTGGACGAGGCAGCTAGGTTTGCGACGGAGGTTCTCGCACCCATTAACGCTCAAGGCGACCGCCAGGGCTGCACTTGCAAGAACGGACACGTCACGACCGCGGACGGGTTCAAGGCGGCCTACAGCAAGTTCGTCGAAAGCGGCTGGAACGCGATGCCGGGCAGCCCCGACTTCGGCGGCCAGGGTCTGCCGTCCCTGGTGTCCACGGCGGTACTCGAAATGTGGAAAGCGTCCAATATGGCCTTTTCACTTTGCCAGATGCTGACCCTCGGCGCGGTGGCGGCCATCGCGCATCACGGCTCCGAGCGGGACAAGCAGCGTTACCTGCCGAAGATGGTGTCGGGCGAATGGACCGGCACGATGAATCTCACAGAATCGCAAGCCGGCTCTGATCTCTCCGCTGTCCGCACCAAGGCTGCACCTGAAGGTGATCACTACCGCATTAGCGGCACGAAGATCTTTATCACGTGGGGTGAGCACGACATGGCGGAAAACATTATCCACATGGTGCTCGCACGCCTGCCAGATGCGCCCGAGGGTACGAAGGGGATCTCACTCTTCGTCGTCCCCAAATTTCTGGTGAACGCCGACGGCAGCCTGGGCGAGCGCAACGATCTCATCTGCGCGTCGATCGAGCACAAGATGGGTATCCACGGCAGTCCGACCGCGGTCATGGCGTTCGGCGAGAATGAAGGTGCCATTGGCTACCTGGTGGGCGAAGCGAACCGAGGTCTTGGGTGCATGTTCACCATGATGAACCATGCGCGTCTCAATGTGGGCCTCGAAGGCGTGGCTATTTCCGAGCGTGCCTATCAGCAGGCGCTTGGCTATGCACGCGAGCGCATTCAAAGTCGCCCCATCGGCGCGACGAGCCTGGACCCCGTGGCGATCATTCAGCACCCGGATGTCCGGCGCATGTTGATGGACATGAAAGCGCGAATTGAAGCCATGCGCGCATTGGCTTATTTCGTCGCTGCCCAGATGGATAAGGCGCAATCCCATCCCGACGCAGCAGAGCGGCAGAAGTGCCAGGCCATGACGGATCTTTTGACACCCGTTGTCAAAGGATGGTGTACAGAAAACGCCGTCGACATCACTTCCGCCGGGATTCAGGTGCACGGTGGCGTCGGATTTATTGAGGAAACAGGAGCCTGTCAGCACATGCGCGATGCGCGCATCACGACGATCTACGAGGGTACGACCGGGATTCAGGCCAACGATCTGATCGGCAGGAAGGTAGCGCGCGACCAGGGAGCCGCGGTCAAACTGCTGCTGGGCGAGATGAACCGCACGCTGGCCACCCTCGAAGCTGCAGATGACAGGGAACTTCGCGTCATCGCAGGGTCGCTGCAGGGCGGCACAGTGGCGCTGGAAAACGCAACCGGGTGGCTGCTGTCGACCTACGACCGCGACCCGGCGAGTGCTGCGGCCGGCGCGGTGCCTTACCTCAAGTTGTTGGGCACGGTGACGGGGGGCTGGCTCATGGCCCGTGCGGCGTTGGTCGCCGCGGAAAAGCACGCGCCCCCCGGGAGCGACTTCTACCGGGCCAAGAAAGTCACTGCACGTTTTTATGCCGAACACGTCCTGCCCGAGGTACACGCTTTCCGCGCGGCAATCGTCGACGGTGCGGGCTCGGTTCTCGCACTGGACGAGTCGCTGTTCTGAGCGAATCGCAAGTTACAGGAGTAAGGCTATGAACGAGCTCAACGGCTATGACATCGAAGACCTTTCGGTCGACATGAGCGCGACTTTCTCCAAGACGATTACCGAAGCGGATATCGTGCTGTTTGCCGGTGTGTCGGGCGACAACAACGCCCTGCATATTAACGAAGAGTTTGCCGTTACCACGTCCTTCGGCGGGCGAATCGCACACGGCTTTCTGACCGCCAGCGTGATTTCGGCCGCCATCGCCAACAAGCTGCCCGGGCCGGGAACGATCTACTTGCGCCAGACGCTGGCGTTCCGCGCTCCGGTGCGCCCCGGCGATACGGTACACGCCACGGTTCGCGTGAAGGAGGTGCTGCACGAAAAGCGTCGCGTGGTCCTTGAGACGATGTGCCGCGTGCGCGGCACTGTCGTCATCGATGGCGAGGCGCTGGTCATGGTCACGTCAGGTGAAGGACGTTTGGCTTTGGCGCGGGAGCATCGAATCACGCAGACCCCACAAAACGATCGGGTGGTGCCGTCTGAGGAGCGGCAGATGCCGGAGATCACGGCCTGAAGTATGACCAACGGGGCAGCGATCAATGCTGACGCGTCGATCAATACCCATTCACTGGAGACAAGCATGGCAACTGAAACCAACCCCCTCGCCGAGATGACGAGGATGATGCAGGAGTTCAAGGTCCCGGGGCTAGATATGGCACCGATCATCGAGTCGAGGCGCAAGGACATGACCGCCCTCGTTGAGGCCAGTGAGGCCGCCCAGGTGGCGATGCAGGCGCTCGTGCGCAAGCAGGCCGAGATTGTGACCGAGGCAATCCAGGGGATCCAGGAATCTGCCAAAGCCCTGGTCGCCGGCGGCGCCAACGCCCCGAACCCTACCAGGCAGGCAGCGTTGGTGAGCGACGCTTATCAGAAGGCGCTCGCCGATATGAAGGACCTTGCGGAGATGGCGCGCAAGTCGCAGGTAGACGCAATGGCCATCATCACGAAGCGGGGCACGGACAGTCTGGCAGAAACGAAAAAGCTGATGCAGGCCAGATAGTGGCACGGCAATGGATACGCGTCGGTTGCAGAGGTCGCTGCGTATCCTGACACAATGGAGAACTCAATGACATCGCCTTCCCAGGTTCCGGACGAATTTGTCCAGGGGTTCATCAAGTCAGGGCAGAGCCTGTGGGAGGCAATGGTGTATCCAGCCGGAATGTTCCCTCGCGCAGACGCCGTGTCGGTGGGCGCGGATGGAACGGGTGGTGTTGGAGTGCTCGCCGAACTGCAACTGAATTATTTCCAGCAGCAACTCGCGCTATGGACGCGGATGATGGCGAGCGTTGCGGGCCAGCCGGACAACGCCACGAGTGCATCAGAAAAGGGAGACCGCCGCTTCAAGGCCACTGCATGGCGAGACGTCTTCGCCTACAGTCTGCTAAAGCAGGGTTACCTGCTCAATTCCCGCCTGGTCAGTGACATGGTCGAGGCGGCTGATCTTGATGAACCCACAAGGCAGCGGCTTTCTTTCTACACGCGCCAGTTCATCGACTCGATGAGCCCGGCCAATTTCGCCGCGACCAATCCGGAGGTGATGCAACTCGCCTTCGAAACCGGAGGCCAAAGCTTGAGGGCCGGCTTCGAAAACCTGCTCAAGGACATGGGCCAGGGTGCCCTTTCAATCACCGACCAGACCGCATTCGAGATCGGCAAGAATGTCGCGGTGTCCGAAGGCGCTGTTGTGTTCGAGAACGAACTGTTCCAGCTGATCCAGTACGCTCCGCTCACCGATCAGGTGGCGACGCGACCGCTGCTGATCGTGCCGCCGTGCATCAACAAGTTTTACATCTTCGACCTGCAGCCCGCAAATTCGTTCGTTCGCTTTGCCGCAGAGCAGGGCAATACGGTCTTTCTGGTGTCCTGGCGAAACCCCGATGCCGCGTGCGGCCATTTTACGTGGGATGACTACCTAAGTCAGGGCGCGATTCGTGCCATCGAGGTAGCGCTCGCAATCAGTGGCGCAGATAAGCTGAACGCGCTCGGCTGGTGCGTGGGCGGCACGATCCTGTCGTCGGCGCTCGCAGTGCTACGTGCACGCAGCGACACATCAGTGGCTAGCCTGACTTTGCTGACCACCATGCTCGACTTCTGCGACCCAGGCGAACTGGGCATATTCATTGATGAGCAGGGCGTCAGCGCTCGCGAACGGAGCATCGGCAAGGGAGGCATCTATCCGGGAACGGAGCTTGGATTCGTATTCCAGACGCTGCGCGCCAACGACCTGATCTGGCCAAACGTCATCAACAACTATCTCAAGGGCAAGGTGCCTGAGGCCTTCGATCTGCTGTACTGGAACGCCGACAGTACCAACCTGCCCGGACCCATGTATGCCTGGTACATGCGAAACATGTACCTCGAGAATAATCTGTGCGTGCAGGACATCTATTTTGATGACGAGGCGTGGGGTGTCCGCTATCTCGTGATCGATACTGGAAGCTGGACGACCGAAAGGCAGGTGCTGATTTCGCCATACTCGGTCGGCCACACAGATCTGGCTGCTGATGTTGTCCACCTGGATTTGACGCGCCAACAGGTGAAGGACAGCCCGGGCATCGATACGCACAAGCCGGTTTCGCGCCAGCACGTGGCCGGATACTTGAGGTACTACTCCGCTGCATTGGGGCGGCCCCAACCTGTGGGGAATGGGGGAGTACCCCGTGCCGGGCTTCATCGGTACAGCGCCCGTACGTCAGCAACTTTCGCTGTACGGCGACAAGCCGCCGGGAGATGTTCATCTACACAGCGCGAGTCATGTTGAACGCTACGTCATCGAGGCCGCCGATGGCAGCGTCGGCCATGTCCGCGGGTTTATTTTCGACGATGAAGCGTGGGTTGTCCGCTGTTTTATTGTCGACACTCGCAACTGGTGGCCGGGCGGCAAGGAAGTGTTGCTGGCGACGCAGTGGATCGACGTTATCGACTGGTTTGCCTCTTCGGTTTCGACGTCGCTAACGCGGGAAGCCATCAAGGCCAGTCCAGAGTCGAGCCTGATCGACCGTGCTTATGAAGCCAAACTTCACGACTTTTATCAAAAGAGCGGCTATTGGATCGAAGAAAAGGGTAGCGGCCCGGCGTGAAGCACGGCTGACGTGTAGCATCGAAAGGCTCAGCGGCAACCAGTCAACCTCCCTGCCCACGCCATAAAAGTCGATAGGCTCTAATGTGGCGCAGGTGCCCGTGAACGCGAGTTGGATAAAGTCAGCTCGTCGACGAAGGTGTCCCGTGCAAGCGAAGACTGACCCTTGCCGAGGCAAGGTTTAGCGATCAGGAACGATTGTGGCGAAAACCAGCGCAATTGCCACCCTCACCGCCATTCCTGACGGCGTCACCGACCGTTGATACGGCTGAAAGGAGCCCGGCAAGCTGCGTCACGATGCCGCCGGAGACGACAGGTGTCGGCCCGATATCGCCAACTTCATGGAGTGGTGCCCCGACCTCGATGAGGTCGTCGGGCAGACGCCCGAGCGGAAGCCTCGACGTGGCGCGAGGATTGATAAGATTGCAATCCAGCAGCCCGTCGCACGTACGCGCTATCGTCGTTCACCGACAATGTCGTCCAGTACCGGGACAACCGCCAGAGTTAGAAGTACTCCGGCGAGAGGCAGTGTCGACAGAAAGCCGAAATGCCTGAAGCCCACCGCGCCGACCAGGCCGCCAACGAAGAACATGCCAAGCAATGATGCCAGCAGCGCGAGCTTTCGCCTGTCAGCGCGGACAGGCATATCCATGCCGACGAAGTTCCAGTAGACCAGCTTTCCAAGTTCGATGCCCATATCGGTGACGAGACCTGTCACATGGGTCGTACGGATCTCGGCCCTCGATACCTTAGTAATGATCGCATTCTGAAGGCCCATGACGAAGCAAAGCACGCCGACTGTGGCCGATACGAACAGGAGACGATGATGTCCAAGCGTCGAGCCGATCAGGCCAAAGCAGAGAAGGAGGGCAGATTCCAGCAACAACGGCGTCGCATATACGCTTTGCGCGCGACGGCGGCGGCCCCAGTTGATCAGGATGGCGGAGGTGGCTGCACCGAACAGAAACGCTACCAACGCGCTCAGCCCCGCCACCACCAGTCCGATTTCGCCCAGCGCGAGGTTATCGGCCATGGAGGACACGATGCCCGTCATGTGCGAGGTATATTGCCCGACAGCCAGAAAGCCACCAGCGTTCGCCGCACCAGCGACGAATGCCAGCCAGCGACCTAGGCGTCGATTGTTTGCATCAGTCCGCTCCGGACTTGCAAATCCGCGAAGATAGTTGATAGGCATGGCAAGTAGAAAATGACCTTGATGTGCTCGGTTGGAGACCGGTTAGCCCTCGTGTGGACGAAGGGCCTCGTGAGTAGGCTTTGCCTGAGTGGATCTCAAGGTGGCCAAGTGGCAGGCGCGGAAAAACGGCTGTATCGGTCGCGGTGACGTTAGTGACAACCACGTTTACGCCTTCAAAATTCTTTCGCACTAACAATTCTGGACTGGGATCGTTCCCCTCGGATGGTTTTTATTCTTTTCGCCAGGGCAACCAGCAGCTCAAGCGCGCGGCACTCGCCGCCTCGTCACAGTGCCTTCGAATCAGGTAGTCGCCGGTCGAACCCGTCTTACCACGACGCGCCACTCGCACACACGCTTTTCGGGGGGCGGAGCGATCCAGGTCTTCGGTACGATCTTGACTGTAGCGAATGAGCCCCGGATTTTGCAGTTGCGATTCCGCTTCGGTGACCCTTGGTCGGCACACGCTTGCCGTCGACGACCTTCGGCCCCGTCCACCCCTTGGACGTGCGCAGCACGATCATCGGCCAGTGTGGGCGTTCGGGCCGCTGGCCAGCGGGCAGCGCGCGGGCGTTGCGCTGAATCGTATGAATGTCCGCAACGACGATGTCGAGCGTCGCGGCGAGAATCTGATGAATGGCTTCGGGGTTGTCCCTCTCAACGAAATATGGCTCGTAGCCGTAGCCCCGCATCAGATCCGTCAACTCGTCCTTGCCGATGCGTGCGAGCAGTGTCGGGTTCGCGATCTTGAAACCGTTTAGATGGAGGATCGGCAGCACGGCGCCGTCGCGGGCCGGGTTCAGGACTACAGCGTGGTGAAACGGCAGTTCGACCGGCAGTTGCCTGATCTGAAGGCGATATAAAACGCGTATCTTTGTGCGGCGTACATAAGCTTGCCCCGGTCACCGGAATCATTGGCAGTGGGAAACGGCCCCTTGCCGGAGGACGTATCAGCTGGTCATCGGTTGCTCAATGACATACGATGTGGTGTCGCTCTGGCGCTCGTATGCGCCGGCCTCGACACTGGAGGAGACGTTAATATGAGCAGAGCGGATGAGGTGACGGACGATGTCGCGCGGGCGGCTTTAGCTGTGTTTTACCGAGCCATGTCGCTTAAAGATATATCCCTGTTTCGGACCGTTGTAACGCCAGACTGGCAGTACATCCCGCCTTCTCCAGGACCGGTGTCGGGGCCGGACTCTATGATCCCTGTGTTCGCGGATCTGTCGTATTCACTGCCTGACATGGACATCAGGATTCTGGATGTCTTGGTTCACGGAGACAAGGTGGCCGTGCGTGCGATCGTGACTGGGACGCAGTCGGCCCCACTCATGGGAATCGCAGCCACATCGAAACCTGTCAATTTTGCGATTCACTCGTTTCACGAATTCCGCAAGGGACATATTGCCAAAACATGGCACCTAGAAGACTGGCTAGGTGTTTTTCGTCAGATCGGAGAGTTGCCGTCGAACCTTCCGTGATGACAGGTCGACCGGTATATCCGCTATGTGGCCTGTTCCTTGTATCGCTGCTGGCGCCGTATCTCGAATGCGAGGCCAGCTGTCGCCGCAGTTGGGAATCATGACGCGGCGACACATCCGCCTGAGTGCGCCATGCGGCGGAAATGAAGTTTTGGTCTGGTCCATGCCTGAAACCAACTCATCGCACCCAGCAGCGTCAGCAACATTCGATCGACCGCGGGCGGTTGTCTCTGTCTAATCTGGAAGACTGATATGGAAAGCACGCCGAGACACAAAATCCCCGCAACGCTGATTCCTGGCGATGGAATCGGACCGGAAGTGGTTGCTGCAACGGTTCAGGTTCTTGACGCTTTAGGATCCCCCTTCATCTGGGACGTACAGCATGCCGGAATCGCCGGGGTCACCCACTGTGGGGACCCTCTACCAGATGTGACACTCGAGAGCGTTCGCAAGAACAAGCTTGCCCTCAAAGGTCCATTGACGACCCCGATCGGCGAGGGGTTCCGCTCTTCCAACGTTCGACTTCGCGAGGAGTTCCAGCTTTTTGGCAACGTTCGGCCCGTGCATACCATCATCCCTGGCCGCTACGACCAGATCGACCTCGTGCTCGTGCGCGAAAATCTCGGTGGGTTTTATGTTGCACACGAATACTACATTCCCGTCGGCGATGATCCGAAAGCGGTTGCAGTCGCGACCGGTGTAAACACACGCGATGCGTGCGCACGAATCGCAAAATTTGCCTTCGAATATGCCTTGAAGCACGGACGAAAGAAGATCACCGTTGTGCATAAGGCCAACATCCTGAAGGCACTCACAGGATTGTTCCTGGAAGCCGCTCGAGACGTTGCCCGGGATTACGAAGGTCGGGTGGAAATGAATGACATCATTGTCGACGCCTGCGCCATGCAGCTTGTGCTGAACCCGTGGCAGTTCGATATGCTTGTGTGCACCAATCTGTTTGGAGACATTCTGTCGGATCAGTTAGCGGGGCTTGTTGGCGGACTGGGCATGGCGCCCGGCGCCAATTACGGTACTGACACGGCAATTTTTGAAGCCGTACATGGGTCGGCGCCGGACATCGCTGGTAAAGACGTGGCCAACCCCATTTCCTTATTACTTGCATCAGGCTTGATGCTTGAGCATGTTGGTAAGGGTGATCTCGCCAAACGATTGCGAATTGCAATCACTGAAACACTCAACACCGACCATATCTGTACGCGCGATCTGAAAGGCACAGCGTCAACGCGCGAGTTCGCCGCCGCAGTGGTTCGCCGGATCGAGAGCACGTAGTCACGGGGAGAACAAGAACCTCGCAATCGGCGTGGGTACGGCCGGCTACGAGTTTTACCATGAACGTCGTTGATTTCGCTCCTGAAGTCTCGCCAGACGGACGCGCGATCATATTTCGTTTGTCTGACCGACGTTGTGATGTCGAATGTGCGATTACGCGAGAGGCGCTTGAAGAATATTTCTGGTTACCAACGGGCGCAGACGATGTTCGCATGCTGAAAACATTTGCAGACTGTCGCCGGCGCATTCTCGCGGTCGCAGAAAGGAAAATGCGGGTGCGCCCAGATCAACCGGTCCGATTCACAATTGATGACTTTGTGGCGAAGCGCTAGACATCTGACGACGGACGGCGTTGGAGTCGGAATCTGCTGGTTCCGCGGCACGTGCGCCGAACGACGAAGGCATAATACTTGCACTGAACAAAACCGCACGATCGTGCCGATGTTGCTAATTGTTATTATGCAAAATTGGCCTCGCGAAGCGAATGGACATCACCACTTCGCCATTCCATCTTGATATTTGACATACAGCGCTCGAGATCGTCCTGATTCGATCTTCTGCCCAACTCCGCGAGTTTGCTTAACAGTTGAAGAAGCAGGAGTTCCGACGTGGAACTTTGGATTCAACCATGCGCGCCATGCGCTGACCTTTACGGACGGCCGTCTTCGGTCGATCCGCACGATACGTTGACTCTCATCGGAGCTAGCGCAGTGAAAGACGCTCAACTTGAGCAGCGCTACTCCTGCACGCGATGCTGCGCTGCATTCGCGCGTATCTTCCGCGGCGAGCCGCGAAAGCAAATCTGGATGCTTCTGAACGCTGGGCAACATTGAGTTGGTCATAGCCATTGACCTATCGGATCCAAATGGCGCCTTAGGGTCGAAAATCCCCGGTCACCCCTCGCGGCCGCAACGATGCGTATCCATATCCTGCGTGTTGCGCAGCACGAAACTCGAAGCGCTTTCCGGGTGAGTGAAACCCCGCGTAGGGGGCACGCCATGCTGCTCGACCGCTGCAAGGCGTAGTACATTAGGGCGATCACCGTCGCCATGGTTTTTTCGCATGCCACCGATTACCAACCTCCGTTCACCAGCTCAGCGAGCACGTCGATCGCATGCCCAAACATGACCGTGCCCGTGCCCGAAACAGGCTCTTTGAACGTAAAATAGGCCCGATAGTTCGCGTTCAAGCAAATCGCCGGAAAGCTGACGCGGCGCATTTCAACGCCCACTCTGCAGAAAGTTTATCGAGGTGTTCTAGGCCATCAAACGTCGCTTGCCTGCACTGTCGGTCGGACATCCCAGCTCGGCAGTGACGCTAAGGCCAGGCTCGCAATGGAACTGACGACCCTGCATTCTGAATATGCGGGTGTGCCGAAAAATTGGGTGCATGTCTTGTTCCAGGACTATGCGCCGGGCAGCGGGTTCACCGCCGGAGAACCGTCGGCAACTGCCGCGTTAACGCTTTTGATGCGGTCCGGGCGGTCACCCGAATACAAGCGGGAGCTGATCCAGCGTCTTTGGAAACTCTTTCAGACCGCCACGGGAGCGCCCGATGACCAGATTGTCAGCGGCATTCAGGAGTTGCCAGCCAGTCAGGCGATGGAGATGGGGCAGGTCATGCCGGACATCACCAACGAATAGGTTGAAGGCGAGGGCGCTAACGAGCGTCCTCGCTAAATGGCGAGCTGAGATTTGCTGTCACGTCATTCCGGACAGGAAGACTGGATCTTTCACTGCCGATTTTTCGCCTGGTAGGCAACGGGCGGCAGGTAGTCCGAAGTCGAGCGCAGATGGGCGCATTCAAGCCACCTTGATTTTTCCGGTGTGCCCCATCCAGAGGTGGTCCGCAATAACCGGCGCTAGCGTCGCGCGAGCCTCTTCTGAATTTGAGTGAAGAGCCAACTGACGAGCAGCGTGGACACGGTGCCCAAGGCGACCTGCACCAGCCGGAATAACGGCACGCCCCATAGCGGCCCTTGCGTGGGAACCAGCAGCACGATGGTCGCGGTGATGGCACCGAGGCGCGCTGCGCTGCCCACATTCACGCACCAGCAGACACCGATTACCGCGGCAATAGTCGTCGCGTAGCCCAAGATCTCGTGCGTGCCGGCACCGAGAGACGCGCCGATGAAACCGAACAGGCCGCCCGCCATGGCCCCGATGAACTGGTCTCGCGACAGGTTGCGGGTGTCCGCGTAGGTGTGCTGCGTGACGGCGATGGCCGTAATGGCCGCCCAGAAAGCCTGCTCAGTGTGCAGCGCGCGGGCGATGCCGTAAGCGAGACATGCCCCGCACACGGCCTGCAGTGCCGTCAGACTGCCCTCTGCGAGCCGGTCGCGTAACGGCAGGCTCTTGAGCAGATCGATCAGCACGTCGGCTGCGCGGATGCGCGCTTCGTTTCGCGTTTCTTTCGTTTCAGTCATCGTTCGTGCTGGATTTTTTTGAGCGCCAGGAGGCCTTCACGGTAGTGGCGTATCAGCATCCGGAAGGCCGCGCTTCTCCCGAACGCCGCCAATCTGCAGCGCGCAGGGCTACGTGCACCCCCCAGTATCCCTGGCGCGGCCCGGCCCGGCCTTCAGCGTGACCTGAAGTGATGGCGTTGACCGTAGAAACTGGCACTGCGCTCGAGGCAACGCGCTACACACTCCCAACGATCGCCGCCGCGTTCATTTCGCTTACCCAGAGACACGAGCCCGTGGGGCTGGAATGACCGTTAGGGACCGGATCCCCTGTGCGCCGTGAATCAGGACACCCTCGATGTCAGCGGTGGCCGATGGCCCGCTCATCAGCACCGCATAGTTCGCGGCGAAGAATTCAGAGCGGTGATACGCGTGGTGCAGATTACCGATAATGTCGGCCGGATCGAGCAGCGCAACGAGATGCTGTGACAGATAGCCAAGCGCATTGACCTGATACTGCGCTTCGCTAAGCCAGATCGACCCGGTCTCGGCGACCGCGAAGCGCGGCCGCACGATGCCGACATCGACGTCGTTCAGTTCGTGCGGATCGCGGACCTCTTCGACGCGCCGCGTCCCAGCCACTTCGGGAACGGCCGAGCAGATCACTTTCGCGTCCGGAAAGCGCGCCCGGATCAGTACGTCGAGATCGCCGTCAGCGGGCATCTCCGCCCAGATGCCGCCCATCTGGGCCAAGGATTCCTTGAACCTGTCGAGCGCCGGCGGCAAACCAGCATCGAACATCGGGACCTTGGGTAGCGTTGCCGGCGTGCGCTGCGCGGCGCGCAGACTGTCGAGAATGGCGTTTCGGCTGCTCATTTTGCTTTCCTGTTCTTCAGATACCAGTCGCGGAAGGTTTGCTCGGGCGCATCAGGCACTTCCCGTTGCTTGCCCCACGCATTGAAGGGGTTGTAGATGAAGGCACGCGGCAACGTCGCGACAGCCGTGTCCGCTGCCTTGATCGCCACGCGGTACAGCTTCGGCTCCGCCAGCACCTTGCCTGCGACCTTCATCGCCTCTTTCTTGATGAATGGCAACTCATGCTGCTCGGCGACAATCTGGCGCCACTTGTAGATCTGCTCGTGAATGTTGATCTTGACGGGACAGACGTTCGTGCAGCTGCCGTTCATCGTCGAAGCAAACGGCAGCGCGCTGTATTTCTTCAGATCGAAAGTCGGATTGATGATCGCGCCGATGGGGCCGGAATACACTCCGCCGTAACTCAGACCGCTGCTGCGCCGGTAGACCGGACACGTATTCATGCAGGCGCCGCAGCGGATGCACTTGAGCGAGTACCAGAAGTCGTCCATCGCGAGTCGTGCCGAACGCCCGTTGTCTACCAGCACGAAGTGCATTTCACCGCCTTTACGCGGGCCACGGAAGTGCGATGTGTACTGCGTGATCGGCGCACCGAGCGCACTGCGCGACAGCAACCGGATGAACACGCCGAGATGCTCGAGCTTCGGAATCAGCTTCTCGATGCCGATCGATGCAATGTGCAGCGGCGGCACATTCGCACTCAGATCGGCATTGCCTTCATTCGTGCACACGGTAATGCCGCCCGTCTCTGCGACCGCGAAATTACAGCCGGTCATCCCGGCCTCGGCATTCAGGATCACCGGCCGGGTCGCGTCGCGCTGCGCTTCGGCGAGGTAATGTACGTCGCTGTTATTCGGGTCGGTTCCGAGTGTTTTAGAAAACACACGGGAAACGTCAGATGCGAGCTTGTGAACCGCCGGCACGACGACGTGTGCGGGGCGCTGGTGATCGAGCTGCTGGATCCGTTCGCCGAGATCGGATTCGACGACCGTGATACCCCGCGCTTCGAGGTACTCACGCATCTCGCACTCTTCGGTGAGCATCGACTTGCTCTTGACGAGCGTCGTCGCGCGGTGGCTTTCGAGAATGTCGTGCACGATGCGATTGTGCTCTTCTGCATCCTTTGCCCAGTGCACGATTACGCCGTTGCTCGTCGCGTTTCGCTCGAATTCCTCGAGATAGCCGGCAAGGTGCGTCAGCGTATGCTCCTTGATGCCCGAAGCAAGCGAACGCAGTTCTTCCCATTCCTCGATACCGTGCGCGGCCTGATCGCGCTGGGTTCGCAAAGCCCACAGGCGCTTGTCGTGGAACTCGAGGTGCTTTTCGTCGCCGATAAACTCGCGCGACGCCTTGACGTGGTCAACGCGTTTCATGAACGGGCTCCATTGAGGATCTGGGCGATGTGGATGAACTTCAGATCGAGGCCGAGCCGTTCCGAGCAACCTTTCTGGTGCATCAGGCACGACGAATCGGCGGATACGATGTATTCGGCACCGGTCTGCTTGTGATCGCGCACCTTGTCTTGCCCCATGCGCGCCGACACCGGCTCCTCAGTCACGCAGAACGTGCCGCCGAATCCGCAGCATTCGTCAGGTCGAGCGGGCGCAACGAACTCGATGCCCTTGACCTTGTTCAGCAGCGACAGCGGTTTCGAGAAGAACGGCTCGTCGACCTCCGACATCTTTGCGGTGCGCAGCCCTCGCAGCGTTCCGCAACTGTTGTGTAGGCCAACCTTGTGTGGAAACTCGGTCCACGGAAGCGCGTCGACCTTCAGCACGTCATGCAGGAATTCGACCAGCTCATAAGTGTTGGCGCGCACTGCCCGGCTTTCCGCGGTCGGTTCGACGGCCGTGAAATGATCGCGCACGTGGTGCACGCAGCTGCCGCTCGGCGCGACGATGTAGTCGTAGCCAGCGAAGTTCTTGACGAACAGCCCTTCAGTCGCGGCGGCGTCTTTTTCGCATCCGCTATTGCCCATCGGCTGACCGCAGCAGGTCTGATCGAGCGGAAAATCCACATCGCAACCCAAACGTTCGAGAAGCTCAAGCGTTGCGACGCCGACATCGGGAAAAAAAGCGTCGATGAAGCATGGAACAAACAAGGCAACTTTCACAATTTTCTCCGATGAGTACCAATCGAGCCAGCGATGCATGATCGCAAGGTTTTCATAATGCGCATGAAAGAACAGCGCGGCCAACAGGACAGCAACGGCATCACGACGAACCAAAGGTTAATCAAGCGGACGTGTCGCGAATAGACGTACATCCGGTCGCCCAAACAGTCGAATCGTTGTTTGAACCTATACCAAGGTGTGATGCGTGCATCCGTCTGGCAGAACGGTCGCCACGTGGACAATGGTAGGCAGAGATCGCGACGATTGAGTGCGCCACGTGGGAAGGAGGCAGACTATTCTGCGAGATGTTGGCATAGGCATTTGAGGCAAACGTTCAACGACATCAGAGACATCTTGTGGAAAAACCCATGCCGCGAAAATAGTGTGTAGAGGGCGCTGGCGCAAGCTTCCATTGCGACGAGACGGGCTGGGCGGTTTGCAAAAAACGGTGCCATCTGGTGCCGTTTCAGTTGCATCGTCAATATCGGCTTGCCGTTCTCGTTCACCCCCGGGGACTGGAAGATATTTCGAAGTCCCATCTTTCTGCTTTTCTGAGCCGGGAAAGAAGAATTGTGCATTGTCAGGATGAAACGGGACAGAAGGATTGTCTACTACATATTCCTGTTAGGGACGGTGTTCAAACTCATGCGTCCGCAGCGACGCACGCAGAACCACCCGTAGCGAGGCATGACGCAGCGAAGCGAGGCCGTGGTGATAGTTTTGTCTCGGACTTGAATGTTGGAGCGGCCGCTTCGCACTTTTTAAACGGCCCTTGCGCCTACGCGGGTGCGTAAGGCTGCTTCGGGTCGCCTTGTGCCTTTTGCATAAAGCGGGGTGGGTGTGATCATCGCCGCGTGATCATGAGACGCAATGCGGCCAATAGTTGCCGTTCGCGCAACACAGAGAGCCGTCATTCCAATGGCCGGTTCACTTCAGAACCTGCCGAATGCCCGATGGAAGCATGCGGCCGCCACTGCCGACGTTCAGTTGTCGGTGTCGGTGAGGCAGCTTTAGTTTAGGTTTGTAGGATGCGTGGCTTTTACCGCGCAGATGGGCCCGCACCATAAGAGCACGCGGGCAAGGTCCGACGGGGAATTATGCTGGGCCAGGTTGTATATCAATGGTAATGAGGCAGTCAACGGCGACGGGTGACGTAAAAAGCCACCGCGCGATTACTGCGATGGTGGCGGCGGCCCAGACCAGTCCGATCTGAAAGGGCGCCCGGACAGGGCGGTGCCATCACCAGGCGAAGGTCGATCATGGAGGTCCGCCACATCGATGTGCTGTCCGGCCACCGTACCCGTCCATTGCTGACGCTCGAACTTGGTCATCAGTTTCTCGATTTCGAGCTCGAGATGTACCCTCTCCCGCTCGGCCCGCTCCGCGTCACCCCGCAGCCGGGCGATTTCGAGACCGAGCTTTTTCCGGTCCCGGGCCGCACGGCGGCTGACGAGACCTGCAATCACGGCGCGCATAGCAACGGCCAGAACAAGCGGTAATGGCCACATATGCTTCACCCATTCGGTCAATGCGCTGAGTGTGCTCATAGCCGTTCCCCATGGATCTTGCTCCTACGCCACGGAGCCGGCGGCTACTTCGGTAGGATGTCTGCGCATTAATGCTGACAGCGCCGGCGCCCCGGGGCGCAACAGATGAGTAACGCCGCGAGCTATCACGCAGCACAGGTAGTTGACGAGAAAAGGAGCTTCCCGCAATCCTGCTACGTGGCTAAAGACCATTATCCTCGTCCGTGTAGTCGCCCGCGATAATGCGTGCAGCATTGCGCCGCACGCGCACGTCTAACCGGGGGTCGTTGAAGTCAAATACGTACCGATTGCGCAATATCTTTTGCACATCGGTCAGAAACCAAAAAAAACAAATGTGGACATGGCCCCTCCTTACACATTTCCTCGATTCCTTCGGCTGATGGCCACGGCCGACGTTCAAATCAATGCTTGCCGGCCGGGCGGCGAATACATCAAGCGATGGAGCATGCTTAGGGTCCGTCGAAAAGGAGAGGGACCCGACAGGCTCCAGGTTACATACCGAACGCGTACCGATTCGCCGCTCAGTGGCCGAAATAGAGCCGCTTCGGATCGGCGTTGGCTCGATCGATCATCGGCACACCAGATACCGACGACGCACTTCCGATTCCACCGTAACCGCTGGTTGTCGCATGTTGAGCGGCAACACGCGCTTCGGCTGCCTGGATCGCCTCGGGGTAGTGGGCGTCGTCGTCGCCCACGTGATATCCCGCGCGCTCGAGTTCAACTAGCTCGGCGCGGACATGGGCCCGTGAGACAGGAGCATTCAACTGCGCGTTGGAAACAACAGGAATGCTAAGCACAGTGACAAAGAATGTGATGTGAAACAGGGTTCTCATGACAATTACCTCAAAAAATGGTGAAGTCTGGGGGACAGCCATGTCGCGTCTGTCGCAAGCGGAAACGGGCCGGGTGCACCACCCAGTGAACTCGCGTGCACACAAAGCACCTTACCGTATCGACATTCGCGCTGCGCACGGTGTCATCGTCTCCGACGCAACGGGACTACCATGATTCGACGCAACACTTCGTCCAGCCACGGCGAATCCGTCAAACGATGAAATCCGTTGCGTTCTTGTGGAGCTCACGCAGGGGCGGTTCTTGTTCGTCGCACTCGACGGCAGCCACCTGCATCCGGTCCAGTCCAACCTCGTCTTTCGCTTGCGTGAGACCACCATAGCGAGTGGATGACTACGGTTCGATTACGGATCGCTGAAATAGTCGCGGGCTCGCATAGAAACTATCCCCATACGCCGGAATGCATTGACTGATGAGCATTTCCCGGCCATGGCGGAGTTCCGAGGAACAGTTTGGGAGGTTTTGCGCCTGCAATCCGGCATGGCGCACCGGGCTGGTTACCGATTGACTACCGATAGGCGCCTTGCCGCACACAGCGGGGCTTTGCCAGTCGGGCGAGCGCGTCGCCTGAGTCTCTCGCGGAAGCTGCGTAACCCGTGTAAGCGCTTGACCGATGGTTCGGGAGATCGGATCATGCAAACACGCTGATAAGTCCGGGATGCCGGGGAGAGAGGACGTCAGATGGCGAGCCTGGCGAAGCTCACGCGTCCGAGGCTGCATGAAGTAGTGCCGCGGGAGCGGCTATTTGCGCAGCTCGATGCCGCGCGCAGCCGCTACCCGGTGATCTGGGTGTCAGGTCCGCCCGGAGCTGGCAAGACGACGCTGGTGGCAAGCTATCTGGACGCCAGCAAACTCGCGGGCATCTGGTATCAGATCGACGCCGGCGACAATGACATCTCGACCTTCTTTTACTATCTGAGCCGCACGGTCGAAAGCCCAAGGGGTAAGCGCCAGGTCCCGCTGCCGCTGCTCACGCCGGAGTACCTGGCAGACATCCCCGGCTATACGCGGCATTTCTTCCGTGAATACTACAGTCGACTGAAGGTGCCTGCGGTCCTTACGCTCGACAACTATCATCAGTTGCCCCACGACTCGGCGTTCCATGGCGTGCTGGAGCTTGCTTTGCGGGAAGTGCCAGAAGAGGTGAACGTCGTGGTGATAAGCCGAGAGGATCCCCCCGCCGAGTGTGTGGAGCTCGTCTCGTCAGAACGACTGACACGTCTGGACTGGGACGATCTGCGCCTCACGCTGGAGGAGGCACGCGCGATTGCCGCACTTGGCCTGGATGTGGACGAAAAAACTCTCCGCTCGCTGTATCAGATGTCCGGGGGGTGGGCAGCCGGCTGGACGCTGTCGCTGGAGCGCGCCAGACGTTTCGGTTCCCAGGCAGAGGACATCCGGGGGGAGGCGCGGGAAGCGATCTTCAGCTACTTCTCAGGTCAGATCTTCAGGACGGCGGCCCCGGAGACGCGCGAATTCCTGATCCGGACGGCCCTGCTGCCGCGCATGACGGTGGCGATCGCGGAGAAAATGGGCGGCAGTTCGCAGGCTGGTGAACTGCTTGACCGCCTCTACCGCCGCCAGCTGTTTACCGACCGGCGCGGATCCAAACCTTACAGCTATCAGTATCACGACCTGTTCCGGACATTTCTGCTCGACCAGCTGGACCAGTTCTATACTCCTGCCGGTATCAATGAACTGCGTCAACGTGCGGGCAGGCTGCTTGAAGAGACAGGCCAGGTCGACGATGCATTTTCCCTCTACCGCGCCGCCCAGGACTGGGACGGGGCAACCCGTCTGATACTGGGGAATGCCGGAACGCTGCTCGAGCAGGGGCGCGGCGAGACGTTACGCGACTGGATCGGTGCACTGCCGAAGGCGATTGTCGATCAGGCTCCGTGGCTTGTCTTTTGGCTTGGTGTTTCGCTTGTTTCGTCTGCTCCCGCGGACGCGCGTGTCGTGCTCGAGCTGGCGTTCAAGCAGTTTGGGCAGAAAGAGGACAGGCTCGGTCAGATTCTCGCCTGCACGGAGATAATAGTGGCGTATTGGACCGAATATGCGAACTTTACGCCGCTCGATCGCTGGATTGATGCCCTTGATGGCCTGCTGCAGAGCGTTCCTGAATTCCCTTCTCCAGTGATGGAGCTGCGGGTCAACGTGGCGCTTGTCTATGCTCTGGCTTACCGGCGGCCAGATCTGAACCTGCTTGAACCCCGGATCCACAGAGCGGAAGAACTGCTGGCCAGCGATGACATACCTGTCAACGAGAAGGTAGCTGTAGCAACGCCCCTGCTAGCGTGTTACGACATTTCACTTCAGCATGCGGACGGCAGGCGTCTGGTCGACCGTATTCAACCGTGGCTCAACGCCGCCGAAACGACCCCGTACAATAAAGCTTTTTGGTACGGGACGCTTGGTTTTCACCTTTTCTACTCGGAAGCGGAAATCTCTCCGGCACAGGATGCGTTCACGACCTGTCTCGAGATCTGCGCCGTAAACGCAATTGCCTTGCCTGTGCTGAATTCCTTAACGCTATTCGGGCTTGCGCACGTTGCCATAGAACGAGGTGATCTCTCCGCTGCCGAGTCATACCGCGCCAGGGCCGAACGCTATGCCGACCCGAATCGGTTCCTCGATCAGCTACACGACGCATGGTTAAAGGGACGCCTCGCCGAAGCGCACGGCGATCGGACCAGCGCGATCCAGTTCGACGAACAGCAGGCTAGACTCGCCGCCAAAGCCGGGGCGGCATACTATATCCGCCACGCATACCTGAGACTGGCTTTTCACCTTACTGAGGCCGGCCGATTTGCGGAGGCTGCAAGGTCGCTGCAGGATTTGCGAACGATGGCGCAGGCAACCGGGATGCAGGACCGCTGGGAGAGCGCCATTGCGTTTGCGGAAAGCTACTGGGCACTGCTGCAGGGCAATCTCGAGATCTGGGCGGAGAGATTCAGGTGCGCAGTCGGGCAACTCAAGTCGACCGGGGATGGGCTTGGCCCGCGAGCGCGTAAGGGCCGCCACATGCCACGCCTGTTTGCTGCCGCGCTCGAGGCAGGTGTCGAGACGGACTACGTCCGCCATCTGATCCGACGCTATAGGGTGCGCGCGCCGTCACTTGAGGCCACGAACTGGCCGTGGCCGGTCAGGGTCCATACCCTGGGTCGTTTCGAGGTGCTGCTGGATGACGTTCCGTTGGCGTTCGCGCGGAAGGCACCGAAGAAGCCGATGCAACTGCTCAAGGCATTGATCGCCTTCGGCGGAATGGATGTCCCTGAACAGAGGCTTACCGACGCGTTGTGGCCGGATGATACGGGCGACAGCGCTCACAATTCATTCAGTGTAGCGCTCACACGATTGCGGAAGCTCCTGGGCGATGCGGACACGATTGGGCAGGCCGGCGGGCGCGTGAGCCTGAATCGTGACCTTATGTGGGTTGATGCCGGTGCGTTCGAGCGAGCGTTCGGCGATGCAGAGGCGGCGGAGGGCGCGAGCAATGAAGATTCCATGCGACGCGCGATTGACTACTACCGCGGCAGCTTCCTTTCCGACGATACCGGCGAGCCCTGGACGGTCTCGCCGCGCGAGCGATTACGGTCCAGGTTCATCGCGGGTTTGTCGGGTCTGGCGCGGCGCTACGAACAGGACGATCAGATCGACGCGGCGATCAGCCTGTACCGCCGCGGTATCGAGGCTGATGAACTGGCTGAAGACTTTTACCGGGGGCTGATGCGGTGCTACCGGGCTCGGGAGGAGCGGGCAGAGGCTTTAGCGGTTTACCGGCGCCTGAAACAGATCCTGTCTGTCATTCTGGGAATCGGGCCGTCACCCGCGACCGAACGGCTGGCCAGGGAATTGCGCGTGATGTGACGAGCGAATTTTTGAATCACGCCTACTGCGGGCGTCTTGGACGATCTTGGCGCTACGGCGATACCTGGCGGAAATACCCGATGCGTGCGTCTACTCGTATCGCGACTGAAATGTCGGGGCTGGCAAGGTCGTAAACGAGCAGTCAATTTCGTCGAGAGCCAGGATCGACAAATTCAATCGGCTGCTGATGACGGCAATAGGTCTCCTTTCCTGCCGCTATCATGTTGTTCAACGATCGGCAGAAATGGTCGATGACTTCTCCTCGATCGACGGGTACGGAATGACCGTTCCGCATCTGATACCCGCCCTTGGAAGTCCCGCGGCTCGACCGGCAGCAACGGGTCGATCACGGAAATTCAGGGCTTGCTCTGCGGTGCGGGTGCGATGCCCCCTTCGAACTTCCGGCCATGTGCGGTCGCTGGGTAGTGCGACAGCTCAGCCGCTTCAACGTCTTATCTCCTTCGTCAACAGCCGCTCAAAACTCCCGACACGATCAGCTGCATTCACCACCTTTGCCAAGACTTTTGTCCATAGGGTCGCCGGCGCCGGTCATGGCGGACGCCATCCGACGCAATGCAGACAACAATTCGTCGCACTCTGTTACGTCGCTGTTGATGTCCACGGAGAATTGACCCACCTGAGGCCGTAGTTTTCATCGAATTTTGACCCACGTGATTGAATGCCCTGCTCAATCTTTGAGCGGGGGCAACAAGGGTGATCACGGTGGGCATACTGGCCAAGATCCGGCGGATGTATTTCCGCGAGAAGGTCCCGCTGCGCGAGATTGCGAGGCGAACGGGCCTGTCCCGAAACACGGTGCGCACGTGGCTGCGGCAGGCCGACGCCACCGAGCCGAAGTACCCGAAGCGCATCAGTCCCAGTGTTATCGATGACTGGGCTGCGCAACTGACGGGCTGGCTACGGGCAGACAGTCACCGACCGAAGCGTGACCGACGCACGGCGCGCTTCATGTTCGAGGCAATCCGTGAACAGGGCTATGCCGGCAGCTACGGCCGTGTCAGTGCATTCGTGCGTCGCTGGCACGAGGAGCAGACCGAAGCGCCGCGCAAGAAGGCCTATGTGCCGCTGGCGTTCGAACCCGGCGAGGCATTCCAGTTCGACTGGAGTTGCGAGTACGCCTTCATCGGCGGTCTGCGACGCCGTCTCGAAGTCGCCCACGTCAAACTGAACGCCAGTCGTGCCTTCTGGCTGATCGCGTATCCCACGCAGAGTCACGAGATGCTGTTCGATGCCCATGCACGCGCATTTGCCGCGTTCGGTGGCGTCCCGCGCCGTGGCATCTACGACAACATGAAGACCGCCGTGGACAAGGTCGGGCGTGGCAAGGAGCGAGCGGTCAACGCGCGTTTCGAAGCGATGTGTGGTCACTACCTGTTCGAGCCAGAGTTCTGCAACCGGGCCGCTGGCTGGGAGAAAGGCATCGTTGAGAAGAACGTTCAGGACCGGCGTCGGCAGATCTGGCACGAGGCCGCACTGCGGCGCTGGGACACGCTGGACATCCTGAACGAATGGGTCGCTGGCCAGTGCCGTCAGGCCTGGCAGATGCGTCACCCACAGTGGCCAGAGCTGACGGTTGAGGATGTGCTCCAGGACGAACGCACGAGGCTGATGCCCAATCCCCGTCCGTTTGATGGCTACGTTGAGCAGACCCTGCGTGTGTCGTCCACCAGCCTCATTCACTTCCAGCGTAACCGTTACAGCGTACCGACCGAGTACACGAACCAGCTTGTGAGCGTGCGTTGCTATCCCGCGTATCTGAGCGTCGTCGTCGACGCCCTTGAGATTGCCCGCCACGAACGCAGCTTCGAGCGGCACATGACCTTCTACGACTGGCGCCACTACATCACGCTTGTGGAACGCAAACCGGGCGCATTACGTAACGGCGCCCCGTTTGCGACGATGCCGCAGCCGTTGCAGCAGCTTCAGCGCTATCTCCTGAAGCACCCGGGCGGCGACCGCGTCATGACGCAGGTGCTGGCGGCTGTACCGGAACACGGGCTTGATGCCGTACTGCTCGCCGTGCAGGCCGCGCTGGATTCAGGCCGTCCAAGCGTTGACCACGTGCTCAACGTTCTGAGCCGGCTCAAGGGACCAGTCGCAAACCAGAACGTCGCCGCAACGAGGCTCCAGCTCGTCGAGGAGCCTGCCGCCGATGTAGATCGTTACGAGAGCCTGCGCACCAACCCACCGGAGGATCGCCATGTCTAACGACGTCACGGCCCAGCTAAAGAGCCTCAAGCTGCATGGCATGGCCAGCAGCTGGCCCGAACTGCTGGCTCAATCGCGCCACACCGAGTTCGAGCCCGAGCGTTTCATGAAGCAGCTTCTGCAGGCAGAAACGGCCGAGCGGCAGGTGCGCTCGATCGCTTACCAGATGACTGCTGCACGATTCCCGGCTCACCGCGACCTGAAGGGCTTCGACTTCTCGGAGGCACGCGTTGATGAAGCGCTGATCCATGAGCTGAATGATCTGGCGTTTCTCGCAAGCGCACACAACGTCGTGTTCATCGGCGGACCCGGCACCGGCAAAACCCATCTGGCCACAGCGATCGGAATCGAAGCGGTGCAACGGCAAGGCAAGCGTGTGCGGTACTTCTCAACGGTCGAGCTGACCAACGCGCTGGAACTCGAGAAGACAGCCGGCAAACAAGGGCAGATTGCACACAAACTGATGTACGTCGATCTGGTGATTCTCGATGAACTGGGCTACCTGCCGTTCAGCCAGACTGGCGGGGCGCTACTGTTCCATCTGCTCTCGAAGCTGTATGAACACACGAGCGTGGTGATCACGACGAACCTGAGCTTCGGGGAATGGGCCAACGTGTTTGGCGATGCAAAGATGACAACGGCGCTTCTGGACCGCGTCACCCATCACTGCCATATCGTTGAAACGGGCAATGAATCGTGGCGCTTCAGGACCAGTTCTGCCAAAGCAAAAGCGACGAGAAAGAGAGCTTCAAAGACGACAGACGGCGAAGAGTTATCCACATCGGAATAGATGCACTACGCTGTCTGGGGGTGGGTCAAATTTAGATGAAAACAGTGGGTCAGAATTCGGTGGAAATCAACAACGTCGCCTTCTTGACATCGTCGCTCGACCGATTTGTCAGGATGGCGCTCGTAATCACATGAAAGAGATGATCCCCCCGTGGCGCGAATGCGGGTTGGCCGACGAGCCAGCCGAGCGACGACATCAGGGCGAACAGGTCGACTCCATCCATATCGGCGCGCGCCGTTCCCTCGGCCTGAGCACGGCGCAGTAGTCGCGCGCCCGCTGAACGCAGCGCTGTGCTCGAAGCGTGAAGCGCGGAGTCCGGGTCCGCGTGCGCGGTCGCAAACAAGGCGCAAATGCCGCTATAGCTATGAACGAATGCCACCCCTTCGCGAAACCAGGACACCAGCGCTTCGTCAGGTGGATTCGACGTTTCGAGTTCGGCTGCCTGCTGTATCAGTTCGTCCACGTTCATACGCAGCAACGCTTCGAACAAGTCTTCTCGTGTCGGGAAGTGGCGAAATAGTGTAGCCAACCCGACGTCGGCCCGGCGGGCGATATCTCGCATGGACGCGTCGGCACCATGCTCGGTGACGACGTCGCGCGCCACCGCAAGTAGATGGCTGTAATTCTTTCTGGCGTCGGCTCGCATAAATCACCTTGACAAGCGGATCGGTGATCCACATATAATGAGTCTGTATCTGGATCAGTGATCCACAAGATACAGCACATTTGTGCAACTGGGAACCGAGGCGCAGTACGACACCGCGAAAGGAGAAGTCATGGGAAAGCTGGACGGTAAGGTTGCAGTCATCACGGGCGGATCGAGCGGCATGGCGCTGGCGAGCGCCAAGCGGTTCGTTGAAGAAGGCGCCTATGTTTTCATCACGGGCCGGAGGCAGGAGGCGCTCGACGAGGCCGTCAAGCTGATTGGCCGGAACGTGACCGGCGTGCGCGGTGACGCGGCCAATCTAGACGACCTCGACCGCCTGTTCGATACAGTCAGGCGGGAAAAGGGCAAGATCGACATCCTGTTCGCGAGCGCAGGCACGGGCGAAGCCGTCCCTCTGGGCGAGATTACCGAGCAGCACTTCGATGCGACCTTCGGTCTGAATACGCGCGGAACGCTGTTTGCGGTTCAGAAGGCGTTACTGCTGTTCAACGATGGCGGATCGATCTTCATGACCGGGTCAGTTGCTTCGGTGAAAGGTTTTCCTGGTTACGGCGTGTATGCGGCGAGCAAGGCGGCGTTGCGCTCATTCGCACGCACTTGGCTTAACGAACTGAAGGGCAGGAATATCCGGGTGAACGTGCTGAGCCCGGGGCCGATCGCCACACCGATGCAGGACCAGGTTCTCACCGAGGAGGCGAAGCGGATGTTCGAATCCCTGATCCCGCGGGGAAAGATGGGTCGTCCTGAGGAAATTGCGATGGTCGCGCTGTTTCTTGCTTCAGACGATTCGAGCTTCGTGAATGGGGTGGAGTTGTCTGTCGACGGTGGCTTCTCGGCCATCTGAAATCGCGCCGAAAAGCGTGTAGAAGGGCCTGTCAACCTGACGAAGATGATCCGAATTGTGTCTGTAAATATGGAGTCCTGCTCAATACTGAATGGAGAGTTCACGTGAGCTATTCGATTATTGGCTTTGGCGCGGTAGGTCAGGCACTCGCTCGAGCGTTTGCAAGAAAGAACATCGATGTGACCGTCGCCAGCCGGCGCCCTCCCGAGATGTTGATGCAGCAGGCACAAGCGATCGGCCCCACCGTTATTCCCAGGACGCTGCAGGATGCAAGCGCGTCCGACACGATCTTCCTGGCGGTTCCGTTTTGGGAACATCGCGAAGTCGCGAAACAGATCGCAACCTGGCATGGCAAAACGATCATCGACGCGACAAATACAAATGCTCCAGTTGAAGACCTGGATGGTCAGCCATCGTCCGCAGTTGTCGCCAAGGCGTTTACCGGCGCCAGGTTCGTAAAGGGCTTTAACCATCTGTCCGCTGCCGTTCTGGCCGCTGATCCGAGCGTGAATGGCGGCAGCCGCGTCGTGTTTTTGTCGAGCGATGACGAAAATGCGGTGGCACCGGTCGCGATTCGGCCGAACAACTCGGTTTCGCGCCGATTGCGCTAGGACCGCTCAAGGATGGCGGCTCGCTCGTCCAGGCCAGGGGCAATACCTGGGGCAAATTGATCTTCAAGGATCTCGTCAAGTTCAAATAACGGCACATCACGGCAAAGTCACAGCGGCCATGTGATACGGACGGATGTCCATTCGGAACTGGAAAGCGGTCGTTGCCGGCATGGTGACCCGAATTACCGCTCGGGGTCACGTGCCGCCCGCCGTGCCAAGCCGGGCGTGGTCTGGAACGGCGGCGCAATGCATCTACGCAGTCGCCGGGGAGATTTGGGTCGGCTCGTGCCCGGCCACCCTTATAATCCGGCATGACTCCATCCATCTCCCACGCAGCAAGCTTGCGGCCGCCGGCACCGGCTTCTCGATTCATCGGTTTGTTGGTCGCGCATACCTCAGCGGGCCATTCACCATCCACGCGCGTGGAATGCACGTTCCACGAGCTGCGGCCCACGATCGTATGAAAATACCCAAACGACTTGCACCGCTTCTCGAAGAAGGACTTATCGACGAAGTCATCGGCCAGTTGATGAGCGGCAAGGAGGCAACAGTCTATGTCGTGCGCAGCGGCGAATCGACGCGTT
This sequence comes from Paraburkholderia terrae, assembly GCF_002902925.1. Taxonomy (GTDB): domain Bacteria; phylum Pseudomonadota; class Gammaproteobacteria; order Burkholderiales; family Burkholderiaceae; genus Paraburkholderia; species Paraburkholderia terrae. The sequence goes on from NZ_CP026114.1 coordinate 160,957, forward strand.
GCGCCAAGGTCTACAAGGACGCGAAGCAACGCAGTTTTCGGCAAGCGGCGTCGTATCGGGACGGTCGCAAGGTCAAGAACAGCCGGCAGGCGCGGGCGATGGAAAAAGGTACGCGCTACGGCCGTCAGATGCAGGAAGCGTCATGGCAGAACGCTGAAGTGGACGCGCTGTTCCGGCTCGCCAACGCAGGTGTGCGCGTGCCGCAACCCTATATTTGTACCGACGGCGTGTTGCTGATGGAGCTGGTGATCGACGAGGCGGGTGACGTCGCACCACGGCTCAACGACGTCGATCTCACCGAAGCCCGCGCCCTCGAACTGCACGCGCTGCTGCTGAACCAGGTTGTCCGCATGCTCTGCGCGGGCGTAATTCACGGCGACCTTTCGGAATACAACATCCTGCTGGCAGCGGATGGGCCGGTGATCATTGATCTGCCACAGGCCGTCGACGCATCCGGCAACAACGAAGCTGCCTCGATGCTCAAGCGAGACGTCGACAACCTGGCCGCGTACTTCGGACGGTTTGCACCGCAAATACTCACCGCGAGTTATGGCACGGAGATCTGGGCGCTCTTCGAAGCAGGGCGGCTGCATGTCGATGCCGAACTGACCGGTCGCATCGAAGTCGACACGCGACCAGTGGACCTCGACGGCGTGCTGCAGGAACTCGAAGCGACACGTCTTGAAGAAGACGCGCGAGTGAGGCGACAGCAGGAACTGAGCGCAGGCCGGTAACCGTGCTTGATGTCCCCCGAAGATCGCCCGAAAGTGAAGGTCTTCGAGGATGTCGCCGCTCGGCCACAAGCGGCCGATCACGTTCATGTAACGGTTGACCCTTGATTGGGGCAAACCGGCCATTCGAATTTTGCATCCTGATTCGAATGGCCGTCGGTACAGTCGGCAGGTTGTTTCGTCGTTGCCACTGTCTAATGGTCGCGCGATGCGCGTACTACTACACGTCTATCGCGGGCAAGGTGGCAGACATTCCAATCGTCCCGGAGCTGGAATACGCCAGTACGTAATTCACCAGAGCCTTCAGCTTGGCGGGCTGCTGCCGTCTGCTCGGGTAGTACAGGTAGAACCCGGGGAAAGTCGGTGAGAAGCTGCTCAGGACGCGTTTCAGCTTCCTGGCCCGGATGTGAGGAAGCGCGAGCTGCTCGAACGTGTACGCCAGTGCAATCCCATCCAGCGCAGCCTCAACCGAGAACAAGGAGTCGCTGATCGTGAGATTGCCGCTGATCTCGTACTCGACGATACGGCCTTCGACCTCGAGCTCCCACTTGTGAATAGCCCCACTGCCTGAAAACCTGAACCGCACGCAGTTGTGATGTATCAGATCGGATGGGTGCCGTGGCACAGGATGCTGCTTGAAGTAGTCGGGAGATCCAACAATGGATACGGCAACCGGGCCACCGAGAGGCACAGCGATCATGTCCTTCTGCACACTCTCTCCCATTCGAATGCCGACGTCGAACCCTCTTTCGACGATGTCCACGTAGCCCTCGTCATTCGTCAGCTCCACCTGGACGTCCGGATAGGTTTTCAGGAACCCGGCCAGCAGCGGCTGGAGGACCATGGCGGTCGAGATTCGCGCTGCGTTGATGCGCAGGACGCCCGATGGCCGGCCCTGAAGCTCATGAAGTTGCTCCCCGGCTTCCAGTACGTCGCTCAACGCCGGCCCAATCCGGGACAGGTATGCCTGTCCGGCTTCAGTGAGGCTGACACTACGCGTGTTCCGGTTGAGAAGCCTGACGCCGAGCCGGGCTTCCAGGTGGCGGATCGCCTGACTGAGCGCAGAAGGCGAGACCTCGAGCGCTGCCGCGGCGGCAGAGAACCCGCGGTACTCTGCGACCTTCCAGAATGCGAGCAGTCCATCAAGCTGGTTGAGTCTCATACTTTGAAGAATATCTTCAAAGCATGTTCAGCACCAGGGTGTTTTTCTTCTCAGTCAATCTGCCTAGAGTGACAGGCATTGACTAGGACTGGGAGTTTGAGCATGAGCAAAGTGTGGTTTATCACAGGTGCTGGCAGCGGTATCGGCGCCGGAACGGCCAGGGCCGCACTGAAGGCAGGTGATCGGGTCGTCGCTACAGGCAGGAACCCGGACAAAGTGGGCAATGCCCTGCGCGACCTTGCCGGCAAGGACCTGGAGATTCTCCGGCTGGACGTCTCCGACGAGGCCCAGGCGACGGCCGTGGTCGACGAGGCGCAAAAAAAGTTCGGTCGTATCGATGTAGTCGTGAACAGTGCCGGCTACAGCCTCTTAGGCAACTACGAGGAACTGGGAACGCAAGACATTCAACACCTGTTCGCGACGAACTTCTGGGGCGTGAGCAACGTGATGCGGGCAGCCCTGCCGATCATGCGCAAGCAGCGCTCGGGGAACGTCATCAATGTCAGTTCCGTGGCCGGCGCTGTCGGCCTGATTCACTGCGGGGCCTACAGCGCGAGCAAGTTCGCCGTGGAGGGTCTTTCGCTTTCCGTGGCCGAGGAGGTCGGAAAGTTCGGGATCAAGGTCACCGTGGTCGAGCCAGGATTTTTCCGCACGGAGCTTCTAAGCGCCGCCAACGCCAGGTGGCCGGACAGGCGCATCGACGATTACGCTGAGGCCGAGGCCAGCGCCGAGGCGATGTGGTCTCCCTATGCAGGCAAGCAGCAGGGCGATCCCGACAAGCTCGGCCAGGTTCTGGTGAAGCTTTCGGGTATGGATACTCCGCCCCGGGTGTTCGTGGCAGGAAGCGATGCACTGGCGGTGGTCGGGCCGGCTGTAGAGGCTCGGCTGAAAGCAGTGCACGCCTTGGAGGCGCTTTCGACGTCGACGGACGGCAGCTTCTGAGCGCAAGGTGAGTTGCCCCTGCAACAAACCACCCAACCTGCACAGGATCGACCCATCATGAGCACGCTCCACGTCAACGGCCGTGAGCACACGGTCGACGTCGCCCCGGACACCCCCATTCTCTGGGCCTTGCGCGACACGCTGGGCATGACAGGCACGAAGTTCGGTTGCGGCGCCGCGCTGTGCGGCGCCTGCACCGTGCACCTGGACGGGCAGGCCATCCGCTCCTGCATTACGCCGATCTCGGTGGCCCAGGGCAGGCAGATCACCACCATCGAAGCCACCACCGACGGCAGCGACAAAGTCGGCGCCATCGTGCACGCAGCCTGGGTCAAGCACGACGTCGCCCAGTGTGGCTACTGCCAAAGCGGCCAGATCATGAGCGCCACGGCGTTCCTGAAGGCGTTGCCCCGCGGCAGGCAGCCTACCGCCATCGAGATCGACGCGGCCATGGCCGGCAACATTTGTCGCTGCGGCACCTATGCCCGCATCCGCGCTGCGGTGGCCGACGCCGCCAGGGCGCTGGCCTGAAGGAGCCACCATCTTGCCTGAATTCGACTACAGCGAAATGCCACGCGCCCTGCAGCACCTGCTGACCAGGGGCCGGGCCGGGGAAGCCGCCACGCTGCCGCGCCGCAGCTTCCTCAAGCTGGCGGGTGCCGGCGGACTGGCGCTTGGCGTGTTTTCCTACCTCGCCATAGGCCAAACCAGCGGCACCGGCGAGGCGGCCAGCGCCCTGAAGCCGACGCAACAGCCGTCGGCCTTCGTGCAAATCGCTCCTGGTGGCGTGGTCACGGTGACCATCAACCGGCTCGAGTTCGGGCAAGGCGTGCAGACTGCGTTGCCGATGATTCTTGCCGAAGAGCTCGACGCGGACTGGAGTCTCGTGCGCAGCCGGCAGGGCTCGAACGATGCCGCCTACGTCGACCCGCTGTTCGGGATTCACCTCACTGGCGGTTCCCATTCGGTCAAAAACAGCTTCACGCAATACCGTGAGCTCGGCGCGCGCGTCCGGGCGATGTTGCTGTCCGCGGCGGCAGCACGCTGGAACGTGGACGTGGCCACGCTGAACACGCGGGCCGGGACCGTGCTGGGCTCCGGTGGCCGCAAGCTGAGCTACGGTGAACTGGCAGAAGCCGCCATGGCGCTCCCTGTGCCCGAGAGGGTCACGCTGAAGAACCCCACGGACTTCCGCATCATTGGCCGCCCCACCACGCGCCTCGATGCGCAGGCCAAGAGCAGTGGACGTCAGGACTTCGGCATCGATACGCACCTGCCCGGTCAGCTCACCGCCGTGGTGGCCCATCCGCCGGTGTTCGGCGCGCGACTGACCACGGTGGACGACAGCGCCACGCGCGCCATCAAGGGAGTAAAAGCCGTACTGCGTGTGCCACTGGACCGTGGTGGTGAAGGCGTGGCCGTGGTGGCCGACGGCTACTGGCCGGCCAGGCAGGGGCGCGCCGCTCTGAAGCTGCAGTGGGACACGGCTTCCGTGGAGAAAGTGGACAGCAAGCAGTTGCTCTCCCACTACCGCGAGCTGGCCGGTCGGCCTGGTCCGCGCCAGTTCGACGCCGATATGACGCCGCTCGCCGCTGCCCCGCATCAGCTGGAAGCCGAGCTTGTGTTCCCGTACCTGGCCCACGCACCGATGGAGCCGCTGAACTGCACCGTCCAGCTCTCCGAGGGGCGCGCCGAGCTATGGGTGGGCACCCAGTGCGCCGGTCTGGACGGTGTCGCGGCCGCGCGTGTGCTGGGTCTCAAGCCCGAACAGGTGAAAGTGCACGTGCAGACGGCGGGCGGCGGTTTCGGCCGCCGCTTCGTGGGCACGAGCGATTACGTGGTCGAGGCCTGTGAGGTGGCCAAGGCCGTGCGTTCCGCCGGCCTGAAAGCGCCGGTGCGCACACTCTGGAGCCGCGAGGACGACATCAGGGGCGGCTACTATCGCCCCATGCATCTGCACCGCGCACGCATCGGCTTCGACGCGCGCGGCAACGTGCTAGCCTGGGATCACGTCATCGTCGGCCAGTCCATCACGTCGGGCACGGTATTCGAGCAATTCCAGGTTAAGAACGGCATCGACGCCACAGCAACGGAGGGTATGCGCGGCCCATACCCGCTGCCGATGCGCCTGACCGTGCACCACCCCAAGCCCAACGTGCCAGTGCTGTGGTGGCGCAGCGTCGGTTCCACCCACACGGCCTTCGTGATGGAGACCTTGCTTGACGATATCGCACGCACCACCAAGCAGGATCCGGTGGCTTACCGCATGCGCCTGTTTGGCGACAAGCACCCGCGCCACCGTGCCGCGCTGCAACTGGCGGTAGACAGGAGCGGCTATGGCAAGAAACCGTTGCCCAGCGGCCGCGCCTGGGGTGTGGCCGTGCACGAGTCCTTCGATTCGGTAGTGGCCTATGTGGTGGAGGCCTCGGTGCAAGAAGGGCGTCCTGTGCTACATCGCGTCACCGCCGGGGTGCATTGCAACCTGGCCGTAAACCCGCGCAGTATTGAGGCCCAGGTGCAGGGCGCGGCGGTCATGGGGCTGTCTATGTGTCTGCCTGGCGCTGCCATCACATTGCGGGACGGCGAAGTGCAGCAGAGCAACTTCGGCGACTTCACGGTGGCGCGCATCACCGACATACCGGAGTTCGATGTCCACATCGTGCCGAGCGCCGAGCCGCCAACGGGCATGGGCGAGCCCGGCCTGCCGCCGCTTGCGCCCGCGTTCGCCAACGCCATTGCGAGCCTCACCGGCAAGCCGCAGCGCCAGTTGCCGTTCAACCTGGCCTGACCCGACACAGTCAGCGGCGGATATCCGCTCAGATAGAAGCATGATTCACGATATGTATCTGATGCAGGTTAAAGCGCCTGCCGAGCCACTATCCGTTGGCGAGCAGGCCTTTATCATCAAGGCAGAGACGCGCTGCAAACTATGGAAATCATTTCTCGCGTTTCAGGTCTTTAAAGGTACTAATTTGCGAGAAAAGCTCGGACTGTGAGCGAACGACGTGATTACACCTGCAGCCGATTCACGGAGTTACTTCTTTACGGAACAATCGGCACCAAAGGCCGGGCGCCCGCATCGCCAATTCGGAGAGACGATATGAAGGACCGCGTAAATGAATCAGTCAGTGCCCGCTACCGTTCGGTGTTTCGACCGGGCCTGTTTGATGGAAAAGTTGTGATGGTAACCGGAGCCGGAAGTGGCCTTGGTCGCTGCACTGCGCATGAGCTTACCTCGCTGGGCGCGACGCTGATCATGGTCGGACGGAATCCGGAGAAACTGACTGCGGTTCGTGACGAACTCAATGTGGACTATCCGGAAAGTGCGGACCAAATCGGCTTGTATTCTTGTGATGTTCGCGATGAAGCCAGCGTGAAACAGACGGTTGCGGCGGCTCTCGCGGCCTTCGGTCGCATCGATGGCCTGTTTAACTGTGCCGGTGGACAATTCCCGGCAAAGCTGGAAAAAATCTCACTGAATGGCTGGGACGCTGTAGTGCGTAATAACTTGCACGGGACATTCCTCATGTCGCGCGAGTGCTTTACCCAATGGATGGCGGGTCACGGTGGTGCGATCGTGAACATGCTCGCGGATATCTGGGGGGGCATGCCCGGGATGGGGCATTCGGGCGCCGCACGTGCAGGTGTCTGGAATTTGACCGAGACGGCAGCCTGTGAATGGGGGCATGCCGGCGTTCGGGTGAACGCCGTGGCGCCGGGGTGGATCGCCTCCGCAGGCATGGACAGCTATAACGAAGAATACCTGGCATTGCTCCGCCAACTGAAGCATAAAGTGCCGCTTCAACGTTTTGGTACCGAATCTGAGCTCGCGAGCGCTGCGGTTTTCCTGCTCTCGGAGGCCTCGGCCTTCATTAACGGTACTGTGATCCGCGTGGACGGCGGGGTTCCCAACGCCCGACATTCCTGGCCGCTCGCCAACGCTGAGCGAATCATCGAATATAACGGGTTCCCTCGCTACGAACCGCCTAAAGGGCTCCAGGACTAAGCACAGAGGTACTTTGATAGTTGGGGGCGGAGATGAAGCTAGAAGTACCGACGTACGGGAGTGTTACAGGGGACCTCTGGAAGCGGACGCTGAAATACCAGCGGGCCGAAGGTCGGCAACGGTCGCGAAGGGGCATCCAGCAACGCCGGCACCGGTCATTCGCATCGGCCGCGTCAACCATCTGACGCGCTGAGCATGGTTCGTCGGCACCCGGGAGAGTCATAGCCCTCGTGGTGCAAGTAGCTCCTCCCACGTGCGTGGCCAGCCGTCAGTGCAACCAACGCCGCGGCCTATGATCAAGCCCTCTGCCACCTAACTCAAGATGGCGTGGCCGCGGACCACGACTGCGACACATCCTCGGCCAATTTAATCACGTTACGGATCATTTGATGATCCTCAACATCCAGGGTGTCAAAATGAAAAATCACCAAATCGCGCAGCGTTGACGACAGGCGCTCGATCAGAGGCAACGTAGGTCTAACGATTGGCCAGGTATACATCAGGTATGCAAGTGGAAGAACGCTCCTCTTTTCGCACCATCGATCAAATAGGATCATGCAGACAGAGTCGATTTCGGTAGCAAGGTGCGGTGGCTCGTCAATAGCAATGGCTATGTGGGATTCCCGACGCATAAGGTTCGTGTTATTAATTTGAATACTCGCCATCAGAAATATTGACGTCGCTGGACGTTGACGAGCGAATGGACCAGCGCGGGAATCCCTCCCCGCTCCGGTAAGTTCGGCGCTCACACGTTCTTCTCTCTTCTCGCCCTTTTGTGGCGGTCTGCGCGGGTTTGCCAGTGTGTCTGGCGCGGCTCGACGCCAGCTCGTCCAGATTCAACTCCTGCGCATATTCGGGCAAGGTGCGGCCACTCGGATGAGGACCTGACGCAGCGACTTCTTGTGGCGCGCCATCAGTTTCTCAAGCAGTTCCATAGATGACTCACCCTTCAGCGCACCCGTATAGGTGACGAACCAGAAGCCGCTATTCGCATGGTGCCGCCGCCACGCCGATGCTATGACGCTGGTCCAAAGCGCGCGCCCAATACAGGTAAGTGTGGAAACGTCAATCGACGTTTGTCTGTGGCTGCACACAACGATCGAACGGTAGCCGCTCAAGCGACTGCGCATCTTGATATCTGTCAAGAATATGTCAAGAAGGCGTGCGCGAAGTCCGCTTGATTCAGATCAAGGCGAAAGGAATGTGTCGCTGATATTTTCAGCGCCATCTTAAGAAGACGCTAAATGCGGTTCACGTCAATTCATGGTAGATCACACGTTGGATGTCGAAATTGGGCGGCTTGTTTCGGGGTCGATGCTCGAGTGCCCGCCCCACACGCCCATCAAGGATGCCGCCGGGCGGATGGTAGGGCAGGGGTGTAGCGCGATCGTTGTGGTCGACGGCGAACAAGCCGTCGGCATATGGACCGAGCATGATGCCCTGGCTCTCGCGGACGATGCCAGCGTTCTGTTTCAGCCAGTCGACTCGGTGATGAGTCATCCGGTCCTGTCATTATCGGAGCACACTCGTCTCGGCGATGCCGCCGGGCATTTCAGGAGCGAAGGCATTCGTCATTGCCTGGTCGTTGACGATCAGGGACGCTCGCTCGGCATTCTGACGCAGACCGACCTCGTCATGAGTCAAGGCGCCGAGTTCTTCCTTCGGATGAAGTCCATTGAATCCGTAAAGGTTTCGATGCCCGTTCTGGTAAGTCAGGATCTTTACCTGAAAGAGGCGATGCGGCTGATGCGGTCGCGGCGTCTGAGTGCGATCGTTGTCAAATATCCAGAGGGCCTACACGGCATTCTGACTGAGCGCGACATCGTTCGACTTGTAGCGAGCGGTGCGTTGCTAGGTACGGTGGGTACCTATGCAAGCCGTCCACTGCGCTCGCTGCGGCAGTCGCAGAGTCTTTACGCCGCGCGGCAGTATCTGATTCAGCATCGTATGCGACATGTGGGCGTGGTCGACAACCAGGATTCGCTCATTGGCGTGCTGGGTCTGGCGGACATTCTGAACGACATCGAATATGAATACGTTCACGAGTTGCAAACAGCACTCCGCGAGCGCGACGATGCACTGTTCGAATCGCGGTACAACTTGCGGCTTGCCGACCGGGTGGTCGAATCGTCGCTGGACGGGGTGATGGTCACCGATCTGGAGGGGAACATCGCGAGAGTCAATCCCGCCTTTACCAGGCTAACAGGCTACACGAAGGCGGAGGCAGTTGGCCGAAATGCCAAATTGCTGAGTTCTGGACGCCAGTCGCCTGCATTTTATCGTGAACTCTGGAAATGCCTTCGCGAAAGAGGACATTGGAAAGGCGAGATATGGAATCGCAGGAAAAGCGGCGAAATCTACCTCGAATACCTTTCGATATCTGGCATATGCGATGAGGACGGTCGATGCTCCAACTACGCGGCGATCTTCTCGGACATAACCGGGCGCCGGCAGGCCGAAGAGCGTCTTAGCTATCTTGCCACTCACGACGCGCTCACCGGGTTGCCGAATCGAACATTGTTCAGCGAGCGCCTGAACCACGCAATGGCCAGAGCGCAGCGCACATCAAAACGGGTCGCAGTCATATTCCTCGATCTCGACCGTTTCAAGCTGATCAACGACACGCTGGGTCACGGAATCGGCGACGAAACGCTCAAAATCATTGCCGAGCGACTCAAGCGCGCCGTGCGGGAGACCGATACAGTTGCACGCCTGGGCGGTGACGAGTTCACGCTCGTCGCCGAAGACATAGAGGACGTCCGCCATGTCGGGCAGATCGCGCAGTCGCTCCTGACCTCCGTGGGGCAGCCGATCAACGTCGGCGCGCAATCGGTGTTCGTCACGCCGAGTATCGGGATCAGCATGTATCCCGATGACGCGATCGACCCGAGACAGTTGCTCATGCAGGCGGATCGGGCGATGTATGAGGCAAAGGAAGCTGGCAAGAACAATTTCCAGTTCTTTGCGGCCCCGATGACCTCATCGGCGATGGAGCGGATCATGCTTGAGAGTGAACTGCACAACGCCCTGGCGAATAATGAGTTTCATCTGCACTACCAACCCGAGTATGACGTGCAGACCGGTACCATTACCAGCGTCGAAGCGTTGATCCGGTGGCAGCATCCTAAGCGAGGCCTCATTTCCCCAGATCAGTTCATTCCAGTTGCGGAGGACTCCGCATTGATCGTTCCAATCGGTGGATGGGTGCTGCGGGAAGCGTGTCGCCAGGCACGTGCATGGCTTGATGAAGGATTCGACTTCGGACGAATCGCAGTCAACCTATCTCGAAAGCAATGCCGGTACGATGACTTTCTGCATGAGGTTGCATGTGTCTTAAGCGATACCGGATTGCCTGCCCGACGCCTTCAATTCGAACTCGTTGAGAGCATGGCCATGACGGGCCGTGAAGAAACAGGAGCGCTGCTGCGAGAACTGGCGGGGCGCGGCATCAGTCTGGCGATTGATGATTTCGGCACCGGGTACTCTGCGTTCGCGTATTTGCAGACGCTCCCGGTGGATACGCTCAAGGTTGATCGGTCGTTCCTGGCCCAGATAGGGCCCGGAACGACCGGTGGAGCGATCGTGCGGGCGATCGTCGCGATGGCGAAAGCCCTCGGCATCACTGTTGTGGCTGAGGGAGTCGAGCAGGAGTCGCAGATGCAATTCCTGCGCGAAATCGGGTGCGACCGGGCGCAAGGTTACCTGTTGGCTCGGCCGGCCCCGGCGTACCAGATGCAACGAACAGCAGTTGGCGCTCGGTGCGGTTTTCATGTCGAGCATCAATACCAGTCTCGCCAAACGAACGACACGCTAGCAACCGCTACAGAACAGGCTTAAGACATGCGCGAGAATCTACCCGTCACCGACGAAGAATATGTGTTGTCTGAACGAGACGTCATCATCACCCGTACCGACGTCTCAGGCCGCATTGTGTACGCCAATGAAGCCTTTCTGAGGAGCAGCGGCTATCAACGCAGGGAGGTGATGGGCGAACCCCAGAACATCGTTCGACATCCGGACATGCCTGTCGAGGCATTTCGCGATTTGTGGGCGACCATTGGCACGAACCAACCTTGGACCGGAGTTGTCAAGAACCGCCGCAAAACCGGCGGGTTTTATTGGGTTCTTGCAAATGTCACACCCGTTTTAGAGCGCGGCCAGAAAGTGGGGTACATGTCGGTACGGACAAAGCCGACAAAGGAACAGATCGCCAAAGCAATGCGTCTGTATGAAACGTTGAGTGCTTCAGGACGCAAAAGGCTGCGATTATCCGGCGGCGACGTCAGGCGGTCGGGAGTCGGCGGAAGCGTGGATCGGTTGCTCCGGTTGCCGGTCGATCTGCGTCTCTGGGTCGTTATTGCCGTGCTGATTGCGGTGTTCCTGTTGCAGGCATTCAGCGTGCATCGCCCGCTGCTGCCGGGCATTTCCCCGCTTTGGCAAGCGTGGTTGCTTGGAGGTCTGGGCATGGGGATCGCGAGTGCATGCGGCGTTTATCTGACGCGGAACGTACTCACCCCGTTGAAAGTGCTTAATGGCAGCGCACTCAATCTGTTAAGCGGTCACATTCAGGAATTGTTTCCGGAACGAGGTGACGCGCAGACCAGGCTGCTCGGCAGAATGCTCAATCAGATGAACGCGAAGCTGGTTGGTGTCCTGATCGATGCGAAGATCTCGATCGATGTGATTCGCGATGCAACTCTCGAATTCGCCAATGGGAACGCCGACCTTGCCAATCGTACCGACGAGCAGGCTAGCGCGATTGAGCAAACGACCGCGAGCCTTGCTGAAATTACCGAAACTGCGGAACACAACGCGCTCGGCGCGGAGCGGGCAAACGCTACCGGGCAGGAGACCGCTGAATCCGCAGAAGTGGCCGCACAGGAGGTGCACAGAACCGTGGCGGTGATGGCGCGTGTGGGTGAACGCTCGCGCAAGATCGCTGAGATCACATCCGTGATCGATGCGATCGCATTCCAGACGAACATCATCGCGCTCAACGCGTCGGTGGAGGCAGCCCGGGCTGGCCAATATGGCCGCGGGTTCGCCGTTGTGGCCACCGAAGTTCGTAGTCTTGCGCAAAGGGCGGCCGGTGCGGCGAAGGAAATCAAGACGTTAATTGAGAGTTCCCTCGATACGGTGACGGTGGCCGCGCAGGCAGCCACCCGCGCCGGCGAGACCATGAATACAGTAGAGCAGGCCGTTACGCGATTGACTCACACGCTGCACGACATTGCGCTTGCGAGCCGCGGGCAGAGCGCGCAGATCACACAAATCAACGATGCAGTCGGGCAGGTAGCGGAACTCACGCAGCGCAATGCTGCTCTTGTCGAGCAAGCTGCGGCGGCTTCGACTGATCTGCAGCAGCAGACTCAATCGCTCGAGGCCACGGTGAGCATTTTTCACCTCCGCAGCGAATCGTAACTCGACGGCGTGCGTGACATCACCTCGTCAAGGTGCAGCGGGAATAGCGTGCAGCAGTTCGCGGAGGGATGGAGCACGCAGCACGGCTTATCGATCGGTACGTCAAGACCTCGTTACATCAATCATGGTGGCGGCGAGTAATTCGGACCATGATCTGGCGACGAGAGCTTACGGTCGAGCGTTGCGCGACAGCACCGGGCGGAAGGACAAGGCATTCGTTGAGGACGATTGTCACCTGGATTGCCGCAGCCGGCGTCAGCACCGAGGTTGGAAATCCTTTAAAGATAATTATGAAAAGCATTTCAGACGTCATATTGTCACGCCTGACTGACCTCATTCCGGGAGAACTGGAACAGACGGAATTCCGATGGTTGACATTACCCCATCAGCATCCGGTCATGTTGACGCGGCGACGGGCAACCATGATCGTTAACCGCGTCCGTCTGCTCGCATTTCTGTTCGCCGTACTGACGCCGCTATGGAGCGGCGTCGACCTGATTGTCTTTCCCTTCCCGCTGTGGCTCAGCCTCGCGCTGCTTCGCCTGGTCGCGTGCGGTACCTTCGCCAGTTTGTTGCTGTACCGCCCGAATGGCAACCTGTTCGACGCGTATCGCGCCATGGTGCTGCTCTTTGCGATTCCTACCGTTTTTTATGTCGCCTCGTATGTGCTACTTGGCCGCTACCAGCTCACGGGAATGTCGGCGGCCATCAGCGCCGGTTATGCATTCCTGCCCTTCGTACTGCTTTCCGGGTTGTCCATCTTTCCCCTTACGCTGCTCGAGACCCTGATCTTCGCGGGTCCAATCCTGATCGCCCATGCTATAGCCGCCTCACTACGATGGACAACCGTGAACTGGCCGTCATTTGCCGGCTCTTTCTGGTTGCAGGTGTTGATCACTGGCGTGTCCGCATTGGCGGACATGAGCCAGCTGGCGTTCATGATCGTGCTGGTGCGGAAGGCAGTCCGGGACCCCCTGACCGGCGCCTTCTCGCGCAGCAGTGGCGAAGAAGTGCTGGCGCTGCAATTCAGCCTTGCCTCTCGCAGCAGCGCAAGATTGGCCGTCGCCTTCATCGATCTCGATCATTTCAAGAACATCAACGACCGGTACGGTCACGAAGCGGGCGACAAGGTACTGGTCAACATGACCTGCATCGTTAGGCACAACCTGCGACACGGCGATGTGCTGGCCCGCTGGGGTGGTGAGGAGTTTCTAGTGATCATGCCCAACACCGACCTGGTACAGGCGGAAGCTGTGCTGGCGCGCCTGAGCAACATAGGTTTTGGCCTGAACCCCGACCATACCCCAGTGACCGCCAGCGTCGGCATCGCCGAACTGATGGCTGATCAGGCCAGCGACTGGAAGTTCCTGGTCGATATGGCTGACCGGCGGATGTATCGCGCCAAACAATGCGGTCGCGATCAGGTGTGCAGCCGGGACGAACAGGGTGCCACGGACTGTTGCACCGATCTGCGAGGGCTGGCAGACATTCTGAAAGAGGCTGAAATTGAACAATGCTAACGAGAAGCTGGATGAGATTGCCGGGCTCATGGCCGCTAACACCACGAAAGTGCTTGTTCTTTGCGCGCGGGCGATGGTGCTGGCCACGTTTCTAAAGGCTGTCCTGCCTCACCTCACGACGTTGCAGCGCACCGAGGTCACCTGGCCATTTCGACAGGGCATTGAAGAGGCCGTGTCGTTAATGGACGATCTGGCGTTGCCCGCCGAATATCACTCTGCACTGTTTGAACTCACCAATGCCATTCTCGCCTCATTGGGTCAGGAACCGACCAGGCGTCAATAACCTCGGCCGCATCATTTTGTCCGGCGTGCGGATCGAGAAGCCGGACCGTGTCGGCGTGGCATTTCATGCTGTCGTCACGACCTCCGCTTCGCGCAACTGCAATCGCACAAGGTGCGGCGCCTGCCCGGCACGCGTTGATGGTACGTTTACAGAAAGGGGAGTGTTCAAAGTTGAAGGCAAGAGTACCTTCGCCGACCCTCACCGACGGTCAACTGGCGTCGAACAGTAAAGCGGCCACACAGGAATGTGTCTACCTCGGGCGGCAACCGATTCTCGACCGCAGCGGAGCGTTGATCGCGTTCGAACTGCTCTTCCGCACCGGGACCGCCAATGTCGCCCAGGTCACGGATGAGGCCGATGCCACCGCGCAGGTCATCACGAGACTCGTCGGCGACATCGGGCTCCGCGCTGCGCTGGGCGAACACACCGCCTATGTGAACGTCGACCGGACGGCGCTGACGTCCGACCTTGTCCGGCTGTTGCCGCCTGAGCGCTTCGTGCTCGAAATTCTCGAAACGGTAACGTTCGACGAGGCACTCTTCAGGCGCTGCAACGATCTGCGGCGCGCGGGATTCCGGCTCGCACTGGATGATGTTTCCGAGGTGTCCCCGCGTTTGCTCGCGTTTCTGCCGTGCGTCGATATCGTCAAGATCGACTTGATGGAATGCCCGCGCGAGCGTCTTGCCGAAATGGCCGGCATTGTCATGCTGCACGGGAAGGTGGCGATCGCCGAGAAAGTTGAAACACCGGAAGACCATGACGCCGCCATGCGCGCCGGCTTCGAACTGTTTCAGGGCTACCACTTTGCGAAACCGCAGGTGCTGACATCGCGGCGCATCACACCATCGCGCGACGCGCTGCTGCGCATGCTGGTGCTGCTGAGCGGCGAACCGTGGATTGCAGAACTCGAAGCTGAACTCAAGCGGATTCCGAACCTCGTCATTCAACTGTTGCGTCTGCTCGGTTCAAGCGCGGTTGGGTTTCCCCGAACGATTTCGTCACTGCGCGAAGCGATCATGGTAGTGGGCACGCGGCAAATCACGCGCTGGACCCAGTTGCTTCTGTTTGCAGATGGTCATCTCGGCGCGCTGCGCTCCGATCCCCTGACGCGGCTATGTGCCACGCGCGCGCGATTCATGGAACTTGCCGCGGGCCGGCTGCGGCTCGATGACGATCGGTTTGCCGATACCGCGTTCATGACGGGCGTGTTCTCGCTGGTTCATGTGCTTTTTGGCACGGCGATCGAGGACAGCGTGTCCACGCTGCCGATTCACACCGATATCCGACGCGCACTTCTCGAACGGTATGGCGGGTTGGGGTTGCTGTTGAACGCCACCGAGGCGGCCGAATCGGGGGACCTTATGGCAATCCGCGCGGCGTGCGAGGCACTGCCCGGATTTACCCCCAACGACCTGACCATGCTCGGGCTTGCCGCCGCCGCCTGGTACGACGATCAGGTGCAGGGCAACCTGGACGCTGCGAACCACGGGCCTGGGCGCGCCCCTGCCGGGCAAAAAAAGCAGCCCGGACCTGATGGCGCCTGAGACGGCCGCAGCCCCGGTTCCCTGAGTGGAAACATACGTCGGGCAGAATTCAAAGATGTTGATCTGGGCGATTGCCCACGCGCGCTCAACGACTAGTACAAAGTTGATTCTTGCAATATTCTGGACTCCCACTGCGCAGCAAATCCAGTGGTTGCTGATGCACCATGTTTGCGCCAGTGTTGTGGAACGCGATTGGATTTTGCAACGCCGGCATGTAACTCTGCCTCAAATCACATGCACGTGTGGCCGCTGGTGCTGGCAACGACCGCTTTCAAGGCGACTTGGTCGATTACCGAATGTCCGTGCCAAGGTCCATTTCGTTGAATATTTCGATGCGCGTGAGAGATGGCAGCACATCGAACCTGGGCGAGTAAGTGAACTCCTCGCGGCAACATCCGCATCTGTTGCCGTTTGCACATGCGATGATTCAGAATCTGACAACGGCGACCTGAACGAAAGACTGGCAATGTTCAGGCGACGCGTAGAAGACATACCCCTTGATGTCGCTGTGTTCCTCGACCATTCCGGCGGGAAGCCGAATCGCTACCCTAGGGTTTTTAACGCTTCCCAAAGTACACAATCGGCTCATCCGTGCTGCGCGCGCAGCACTCGCTCTGCAGTCGCGTTGAAGAGTGCAGAACCCGGCAGATTCTGACCGCCATCGCAAACTACCACGCATCCGGTGATGAAAGAGGCGAGCGGCGATGAAAGAAATGCCGCTAACTGACCAATATCGTCTACGGTTCCCGTCCGAAGGAGCGGAACGGCGGAGACCAGTTTTTCCTTTTCCGCAGGATCGGACAGGCGCTTCAGTCCCTCGGTCCCCTCAATGGGCCCAGGCACGATGCTATTGGCACGGATACCGAATCGTCCCCATTCCAAAGCGATGTTCTTCATCATCATGTCGATGCCGGCCTTGGCAGCGCCCACGTGTACCTGAAAAGCGTGAGGTATGTAAGCCATGCCAGCCGAAATGTACAGGACCGTCCCCCTGGTTTCCTTGAGTTGCTCGAAAGCATTGTGAGTGGCGTTGAAGGATCCAAGCAGATCGATGTCGATCACTGTCTTGAATCCGTTGGCAGAGAGCTTTTCGGCAGGCGCGAGAAAGTTGCCGGCGGCACCACAGACCAGTACATCCATCGCGCCCAGCTCTGCTTTCGACTTTTCAAACGCTGCTTCGAGTGCGGCATTGTCGCGTACGTCCGCGCCGACCGCGCAGACCTTGGTGCCGAACGCTCGCAAATCCGCAGCCGCCGCATCGAGCTTCTCCTGAGAGCGCCCACAGATGGCGATGTTGGCGCCGAGTGCGGCGAAGTTCTTTGCGACACCGAGGTTGATTCCACTGCCGCCACCGGTGACAAAAACGGTTTTGCCTTTGAAAAGGTCTTTCGAGAAATATTGGGTAACGAACATGACGTCTCCTAAAAGCTTCGAATTCATCTTGCTTCGTCAATACGGGAGCCCTTGCTGTCACCGTGACGAAGCGCCTTGTACGCGGGCGTCCACCCGCCGGATTGCGCATTCAAACAGGAACTGCTTCAGTTCGGCATTCTGCGTGTCCACGACGCATACCAGACATTGTGACGACAACTTCGAGGCCATGTTTGCCGCCGTCCCTGTCGTCGATCTCGAACGAAGAACGGGGAGCGAGTGCCTCCAACGTTATCCCAGGCAGTCGGACCGTTGCGTCGGCACGCAGCGAGAGTTGATGGACCTTCCCTGGTGCAGTCAGCGGTAACGCATCGACGATCCCTGTCTCCTGTTGCGTGACGCCGTTACTCCATGTCACGGCGACACATGGACATCATTCCAGTCACACGACGCGAAGTTATAAAGATTGCGTCTTCCGTTCCAGCGGCTGCGCCATGCGCTCGCTTCACATGCTCACAAGCAGCGTGGCTGCATGAAGCAAAACCCCGACGATCCCCCCTACGAATGTCCCGTTGATACGGATGTACTGCAGGTCGCGGCCAATCTCTGCTTCAATCTTCCGACTGGCTTCCTTGGCATTCCAGCCTTTCACGACGCCGGTGACGAGCGCCGAAATCTGGCGCCGATAGCGCACCACGAGCGTGTGCGCGAGATTCAGCCACCACACATTCAACTTCTGCTGAAGCGCAGGCGAGCGCCTCATGCTCGCGCCGAACGAAACCAGCGCGCCGTTTGTCACACTTCGAACCATTGAATGCTCGCGATAGGCGTCGGCTGTCACGCGTATTCGGATATGCTCCAGCAGCACATGGGAATAACGCCCATTCCTGAAATGCCGAAGACAGTCGCGCATCAACGTCTTACCAATACGGCGATGGATGCTGGATGTCTGAAGTTGCATAATCAGATGCTGAATCGCCTCGTCGAACTGGCGACGAAGCTCATGGTCCTGATTCGCGACGACCTCATGAAGTAGCGCAATGATGCCTTCGACGAATTTGTTGACGATGTAGGCGTCAAGCTGCGCAGGCGTGTAACGCGACACCGCACTGAACTTCGCCTTGAGCATGCCAGCGTTGTTCGTCAGCCAAAGCTCCAGCGTCTCAAGTCCATGATCCAGCAGGGGCTGATGCCGATTGCCGTCGGTCACGACCTTCAGGATATTGCCCGCGACGCGCGACACATCGAGCGTGCGCAGTTGCGGGACCACGAGGCGATCGAGAAATCGCGCGAAGTCCGCGTCGTTGATCCCGTCAAGCAAACCAGGAAGCGAGTCGGCAACCACGTCTGCGATCGCCCGGCTGTTTGCCGGCTTGACAAGCCACTCCGCCAGCGCTTTGGCTGTGTTGTGGCCGCTCAACCTGTCGATGACGACTTCCGGTGTCAGGAAATTCTCCTCGACGAAGCTGCCCAGACTCTCAGCAATCCGCTGCTGGTTCCGCCCGATAATCGCCGTGTGCGGGATGGGTAGACCAAGCGGACGTCGGAACAACGCGACCACGGCGTACCAGTCCGCTATCGCGCCGATCGCGCCAGCCTCCGCAAACGCTCGCAGCCATGTCAGCCAGGGATAGTCTGCCTGAAAGACGACACTCACAAGCAGCAGCACCATCATGGCGCCCAGCAGGCACGTCGCTGTTCGCCGCATGCGCTTCAAACGAGCCTCTTTCAGGATCCCCCGAGCATCGGATGCTCCGGTGTGCAGGCTTTCGTCATCGTCGGTGAGGCAACTCAACTCGTCTCCTGTCGGATGAACTTTCGCACCACGGGAGCAACTTCCTTTGCGCGCGCGACGAGGAAAAGATGGCCGTCGTCGATGACATATAACGTCGCATGGCGAATGCGGGCCGCGAGAATTTTCGCATTCGCCAAGGGCACGATCGGGTCATCGTTTCCGTGCATGATCAGCGTTGCCTGGCGCAGGCTGCCGAGCCAGGGCAAACTGCTCCAGCCCCAGGCAGCCAGCAATTGATAGAGGTATCCACGACCCCGCGGTGCGCGGATATGACGGCTATGCTCCTTCAGCAACGCCGGGTCACGTCGGTATGCTCCCCCATATATCTCGGCACCGATCTCCTCAAGGTATGTCGGGTCCGTGTAGCGGCGCGGGCCGATGAGCTTCGCAAGCACCGATACCCTGGCCGGGACCATGACGACGCCTGGTGAGGTCGCCGCGAGGATCAGTTTGCGGCAACGCCCGGGATACAGATGTGCGAATTGCTGCGCGAGCGCGCCGCCCCACGATACGCCGAGCACGTCGACGGGCCCTTCATAGCCCAGCTTCGACAACAGCCTGTCGGTGAGCACCGAGAGCGTCGAGAAGCGATACGGCACGCGCGGGACCGGCGATCCGCCGACGCCGGGGATGTCAAAGATGATGACGCTCACATCTTCCAGGGCAGAGACAAACGGCTCGACCAGTTCGAGATTCGCGCCAACGCCGTTGAAGATGAGCAAGGGCGGGTAATCGTCGCTGCCGCGCCGGATGCCGACACGCAGCGTCTGACCGTCCAGATCGACTGTCTGGATGTGCATGTTGCAGACAGACTCAGGGTAATTTGGCATTTCTCTTATCCGGGTGGCTGCGGTGCGAGGCGCCGCGCGGAGCGTCGGCGCCCGTTCGTATTGCGACCGCGTTACTTACCTGGTTTCAGAAGCGCCTTCAGATCTTCGACGTTCTCCGCGACGCGCTTGCTGACGATCGCATAGCTGTCGGACTGCGTCGTATAGACCGTACTCGACACTTCCTGCGCGTTCGACAAGGCCCTGTGCAACGCCCGTTGAACCAGTTCACCCGTGTTTGCAAGAGGTTTGCGTACCGACGTATCCGGTTTCGTAGTGACCAACGATTGGAGGCCGCTCATCGTCGTGCCCAGCATGTCCGCCTGCTTTTGACCGAGCGACTGCAAGCCCGCGAGCGTGGTCGCGTTGATCGCCGCGAACGCCTCGATGTCCTTACGCCGCCGCTCCAGCATGGCGGCGAGGTCTAAGCCGGGAAGCTTGAACTGGCCGATGAGCCGGGTGAAGTCGGCAAAGAGGCTCCTAGTATGGCTTGATTCCATGTCAACTCTCCGAAGGGGTTGGGTTAATAAAAGTCATCGTGTTCAGCCCCACCTGATGCCGGGCGTCACATTTCAGCGACGTAGGTGCCGGGTGCGTCGGCAACCGGCGGATGCCGTTCGTTGCCTGGCGTTTCTGGCGCAGGCCGGCGTTCGCCGGAACGCTCGCCGAGCCAATGTCGCCAGTCGCTCCACCATGTGTCTGCTTCCGGTTTGGCTGTAGCGAGCCATTCGTCGGCACTCGCAGGCAATTCAGCATTGAGGTAGAACTTCGCCTTCGGATTGCCCGGAGGATTGATCAGGCTCTGGATGTGGCCGCTTGAGCTCAGCACGAAACGCGTCTTGCCGCCGAACGCGCGCGCCGTGTTATACACGCCCTTCCATGGCGTGATGTGATCGGTGACGCCGGCCACGATGTACTTTTCGCACTTCACCTCCGAGAGGTCAATGGGCGTACCCAGGATGGTGAGCGCACGCGGCCTGCTGAACAGGTTTTGCGAGAAAATGTCGAGCAACTGACCGTGGAACCGGGCCGGCAATCGGGTGGCGTCGTTGTTCCAGTAAAGAATGTCGAAGGCCGGCGGGGCATTGCCCAACAGGTAGTTGTTGACCCAGTAGTTCCATACGAGATCATTGGGTCTCATCCATGCGAACACACGCCCCATTTCCTCGCCCGCCAGCACGCCTCTCGCCGTGCTGTTCTGTTTGGCCGCCGCGACAACTTCGGGTGTGACAAAGAGACCCATTTGAGAGTCGGCCATACTGTCGAGCACGGCCACCATCAGCGTCGCGGCATGGACCACGTTTTCGCCACGGCTTTCCAGGTGACCAAGCAACGCAGAAATCGTCATCCCGCCGGAGCAGGCGCCATGCAGGTTCACGTCCGCGCTGCCAGTGATGTCGCGTATTGCTGCGATGGCCTCGAGCAGCGCGGCGACATAGGTGTCCATGTCCCAGTTGCGCTGCGCCAACGTGGGGTTGCGCCAGCTCACGACGAACACCTGGAATTCGTGCTTCACCAGATAGTCGACAAGGCTTTTGCCCTTGGACAGATCGAAAATGTAGAACTTGTTGATCTGCGGCGGCACAATCAGCTGCGGACGCGCATAGACGTTCGGGGTCGCCGATGCGTACTGAATGAGTTCGAGCACCTCGTTGCGAAACACCACCGCGCCAGGTGAGGTGGCCAGGTTCTTGCCGACTTCAAACGCGGCCTTGTCGACCTGAGCAGGCATGCCGCGGTTGGTGAGCGTATCCGTCAGGATATTTCTCAGGCCGGTAACCAGGCTTGTGCCTCCCGAATCGACGATCTTCTTGATTGCGGCCGGATTGCCGAGCAGGGTGTTCGTCGGCGCCATTGCGTCCGTGACGAGCGACAGCACGAACTGTGCGCGCTCCTTGCTCTTTTCGTCGAGCGCCGAACGATCGACAAAGCCCGTCAGCGCGTTACGGACGGCAAGGTAGCTCTGCAGTGTGCTGCGGTACAGTGAATTGTCGCGCCAGGTGGCATCAGCGAAGCGTTTGTCGCCCTGAGGCGGCGAAGGTGCGGCACTGCCACTGATTATCGATACCAGGTCGCGCGTCAACACCGCTTCCTGCTCAAGCACTAGCGCCGGATGCCGCATCGCTTGCGCGCCGATCTGCTGGGCCGTGGCGAGAATATCGCAGAGACGCAGTCCGACGAACGGGTTAAGGCCGGACACGCCGCCCGTCGCACGATCGGCGAAATCCTGGCGCTCGCCGTCTTGCAATGGGGGCGCTGTGACTGTTGCCATTTTACTCTCCTGAGCGGTTTTCCCTGACTTCGTCAATTTCTGCTCCCGTCATGCCACCAGCAACGCCAGTGTCTCTGCGATCAGTGCTGGCTTGTCCTCACCCTCGATCTGCAACTCGTTTGAAGTCTTCACGATGACGCGGCCCCCGCCCTTCCTCTCGACATCGATCAACACAATCCGGCTTCGCACCCGGGCGCCCGCTCTCACCGGCATGATGAAGCGCACCTTGTCCAGCCCGTAGTTCAAACCCGCTGACGCGTCCGCGGGAATGAGACCGACTTCCATGGCCAGAGAGGCAAGCAACGAAAGCGTCAGATAACCGTGGGCAATGGTGCCGCCGAACGGGCTCTCGCGTGCCGCACGCTCCACGTCTACGTGAATCCATTGTTTGTCGCCCGTGCATTTCGCGAAGGCGTCGATGCGCGCCTGACCGACGGTGACCCAATCCGACACGCCCAACTCCTGGCCAACGAACTCGTCAAGCGTGGCTACGCTATATCCCACGATGCTCATCCTGTTGCCTCCTCCATTTCACCGGTCAGATAAACAGTTCACACAACGCTTCTTGTTCATCTCTTGCCAACGCTCGTTTTTTCCAGAACCTCGACGAGCTTGACGATCTGCGGCACTGCGTACTTCGAGATCTGTCTTTTTCGCTGAACGTGAAGACGTGCTTTCTGACCTCATTGCTGCAGACGCATTTCGGGTGGGGCGAACGTCCGGTGGCGCTGGTGTTGCCCAGGAAAGGCGTCACCACGACGCTGACGGAGGCGGGCCCGGCGGCGGCAGGTAGTTCGCCGACCGTCGCGATGCCGAGCGCAGCGAGCCGTTCGGTCGCCTTCGGACCGATCCCGTTGACCTTGCGCAGGGGTACGGACCATATCCGTACCGGGACGTCTACGTGCGTCAGAAGCGTCAGCCCGTCCGGCTTGTCGAATTCGGAGCCGACTTTCGCGAGCACTTGTTCGGCGCGACGCAGATCGAACAGGACAGTCTGGTTGCGTCGCGTACCGTCTGCTTGATGTTCGATGCAACGTGGCGCGGGTTACGCGCCACGTCCGTGAGATCAATGTAGATCTCGTCGATGCCGCGATCTTCGATCTGCGTCGTGAATCCTCTTTCGGGTCAGGCACCGGCCACGTCGGCGCCATTGCCGCGGATGTAGGGCACCGGTCCGATGTCGCGCGCCGCCGCGAGGGCCTCGATCGCGTACCGGATCGAGACCGCGTCATTGAGCGAGTGGAACGTGCCGTCCTCGTTGAAGCTGACTTGCGCGCCTTCGATCCAGGCGATGGTGATGGTGTCCTCGGTGTTGTCCTCGGGGGTGTAGAAGGTGTGCACCGAGCCGCCGGGCTCGTACAGGTAGGAGCCCGCCGTCTGCGGCTGGTCGGGGTACTCGCGATACATCCAGCAGCCCTGGATCGTCCACACCTGCGCCGTACCGGTGTGGTAGTGAATCGGCAGGGAGCGACCGGGTTCCACGATGGCCATGAAGACCCACTCGCCGCGCTCCAGGTCCAGGCGCAGCGGCTTGATGTGGATGCCCGGAAAGACATCCCTGATCAGCGGGATCTGCTCGATGTTGACGGTCAGGAGCTTGTCCTGGGGCAGGGCGGGCAGCGGCAGCGGGGCGCCGGTGGACGTGGTGGGCTGCGCGAGAGTTCTTGCGTTCATGTGTTGTCTCCTGTTGTTAGTGGATGTAAAGCAGTGGATGGAAGCCGCCCTTTGATAAGGAAGCCGGACGCAGGCTGCTCCGGCAAACAGCGCAGGGAGGTGGCGGCCCCGCGCGGAAGAAACAGGAAGTCGCCCGGGGCGAGACCGAAGTCCTGCCCGTCGACACGTGCGTCGATCCGTCCGTCTTCAACGTAGAGAACCTGCTCGGCGTCAGCCTCCGTGGTGCAGTCCGATGCGCTGCCGGCAGGCATGCGCAGCGCCGCAATGTCGACCCAGCGCGCGCCAGCGGTCTCGCGATCGATGAGGGGCACCGTGCCGCTGGCCGCGTCGCCGGCGGCAAGCACGCGCACCTTGCCGTGAGCGGGCGCGGCGGCGGCAGCGTCGTCGGGTTCCGTGATCGTGTGCGCCGGGTTCTCGCCATATGGCGGCGTATAGACGACCAGCACACGCCCGGGCTGATCGCTGGTCACGCGAAACGAATGGAACACGCCCGCCGGCACGTAGGCCCAGGTCCCGGGCTCCATCGCTTCCACGCGGCCCTCCGCCCCCGACTCGCCGGTTCCCTCGATCATGTAGGCGCATTGCTCCAGGTGGGGATGCGCGTGCGGCCGCGCGCCGTGCGATTTCACGATCGTGCCGACCAGCACTTCAAGCGCCGTCGCGCCGACAGTCTCGGGGCCGATCACGCGCACGTTGGAGGTGCCGGTGTGGTTGGCCGGCGAGTAGGCGGCTAGGTCTGCCGCCCGGATCACGGTGGGGATGGTCCTCATTCCGGCTGGCTCCCTGCAGTGAGGCCGGAAGCGCCGGGACGGTTGCCGACGATGACGGGCTGCCCCGTTCTGGCGGCCAGCAGGAGGAAAAAGTTGCTCATGTGCATGCAGTCTCCAAACTCAAAATGTCTATAATTAGAATGTTAAACACAGTGTAGGCATGGACGAGGAGGTTCGTCAAGTACACTGATTCTGGATGAGCCACGAGCTTGAAAGGACAAAAACGCCTCACAAACGGCATAAGACCATGTCTTCCCGACAACGAGACGCATGCGGAAGGAGACGCGCGGAAACAGTCTAATGGGACGGTTTTGTCCCTGATGGATGATTTCCTGGTTCTTTGAGCACCGCGGCGAGGAGCTTCCTATTCCTGGCGGTATCCCCGGGCAGCGTCTCGAAGACCGGGGGCGGGCACGTAAATCCAGCGTAGTAGAACGGCGCGCCGGAATAGGTGTGCAGCTTGCGTACGCACACGTGTTCGTCGGCCGGCCGGTCGGCTAGCCCAAGCAGTTCTTGGGGCACCGGAGTGCCGTGCCGGACTTTGAGTATCTCGAAGGCAAGCGTCGTTGGCGCGGCAAACGGATAGTTGATCGCCAAGGTCGAAGTCGCCGGTGGCGGGGGGCAACGCCCGAACAGGCCGGATTCGACTCTCTCTTGCTCTCTTTCTTCTCTCAAAACCTGCCTCCGGCCATGAGGCTGACGAGCCGTTAAAACCGTCGCAGCAACGCACACCCTTAGCGTTGGTAGAGGCCGGTCAGGGTAGCCGTGGCGAGCGTGTTCTGGTAAATGAAGAAGCGCACCACAGCGTTGGTGGCGTTGGCCGGCAACCCAAGCTTGGGCATGCCCAGCGCGTGCACGGTGAAGATGTAGCGGTGCAAGGGCAAGCCCTTGGGCGGGCAGGGACCGCCGTAGCCGATGGCGCCATAGTCGTTGGCGGCCTGAGTGCCGCTGGCGCCCAGGTCAGTGCCGTCGGCGGAGCCCAGGCCTGCGGCGAGCTGGGTGATGGACGAATCGATGTCGAACAGGATCCAGTGCCAGAAGCCGCTGCCGGTGGGCGCGTCCGGGTCGTACAGCGTCAGCGCGAAACTCTTGGTGCCTTCTGGCGCGCCCTGCCATTGCAGCGTGGGCGAACGGTTCTGGCCGGTGCCGTCGTAGCCATCGAACTCATGCACCAGTTGCAACGGATTCTGATCCTTGAATTCAGGCGATGTTAATGTGAAGTTGCTCATGCCATTTCCTTTCACTTGATTTAGAGAACTCTGGCCGACGGAAATGCCTCCGCCACTGACATGCATCTCATCGCCTGTCGCACGCGTTCGTTTTCATCTTCACCCCGTTCCTTGCGCATCCTCACGCGTCTTATTTATCGGAACCGGCATCGCGATGGCACGATCGCCCCTCTTCGGCCAAGAGCCCTTTGCGAGTCACATCATGCGGACAGGTGCGCCGTGGCCCGGGCATAGGCAGCGCCCATTTCCGTAATTGTCGGATTCCGGCGTAGCGTCAGGCCGCCACTGACCTGCAGGTCCTGTCCCGTCATGAAGCACGCGTCGCTTGCCAACCACAGGGCCGCTTCGGCAACGTCGTCCACAGTGCCAATGCGGCCGAGCGGATAGCAGGCCTCGAAGGCCTGCAATATTTCGGGGATGTTCAGGGCGTCACCCGACATCGGCGTGCGGGTGATGCCAGGAGAGATCGAATTGGCGCGAATTCCGGATTGGCCGAACTCGTTGGCCACACAGCGCACGACGTGGTCGGTGCCAGCCTTGGTCCCCATATAGGCGGCATGGTTCTCAAGCATGATCGTCGCGGTCGCCGATGAGATCATGATGATCGAGCCCCCCGGCGTCGAATTTTTCCTCATGGCTTTCACGAGCGCCTGCATGAACTGAAACGGCGCCCTGAACTGGAGATCCATGATCGCCTGCAGCTCTTCCTCACTCGTGTCTTCGAACGGGCGCAGAAGTCCCCAGCCCGTGGCGTTGATGCCGACATCGACGCGGCCGTAGCGCTCGCGCGCGAAGGCGACGAGCGCATCGATATCTTCCTTGCGCGTGAAATCGCAAAGCCGGCTGGCGCCTCCGATTTCGCTGGCCAATTGAGCCAACGGCTCCGCGTGTCGTCCAGCCACAACCACGCTGGCGCCGTCGCCGGCGAAGCGTCGGGCAATGCACTGCCCCATGTTGTCTTTGCCTGCGGCGCCGACCACGATCACGACCTTACCCTCAAACCTCTTCATGAAACTCTCCTCCTGGCGGTGTTCATTCTCATGTCGCACTTTCCCAAGCTCCGGGGGGTGGTCGATCACCACTGTTTGTTCCGGCTGGTGGCGCAAGGCGTGGCTCTGCCGCGACCCGGTTGCGTTGCCCTGGCGCTGCGCCGATCAATACGACCGGCAGTCCGAGCGCCTGCTCGGCGACGTAGCACCGCGCGAGCTCCTGCGCTACCGGCGCGAGCAGAGGCAGCATGCGTTCGCACAGGCCGCGCTCGACGTGGTACTTCTGCGCGAAGCCGAATCCGCCGAACCAGCCATCGCGCGCGACGGCCTCGCAGGCCTCCCCGGGCCAGCGCCCGTCGCGCTAGCCAGTAGTCCGCGCCGAAGTCGGCGCAGATCGCCTCGACGGCGTCGGGAATCGCGAGCTGGTCGTCGGAGAAATCGAAGTTCACGACGGCAGTTCCTGCAGCAGGCTCTCGGGCACCTCGACCGGCATGTCGAGCAGCATCTGCGCCATGCCCTTGCCGAGCGGATCGTTCCGCAGCGAAGCCATGCCGCCGCCGCCCAGCGCCCGCTCGCACACGAGGTTGATGGCATTGATGCCGGGCAGCTCGTACCGGTGGGCCGACCCCTGCATCAGGTGGCCGAGGTACTGCTTCACGCGCTCAGGCGTCACCTGGTCCTTCAGTACCGGCAGCAGCGCTGGATGGCGCGCGATCAGGCCGATGTTGGACGTGTCGCCCTTGTCGCCGCTGCGCCCGAACGCGATCTGCACGAGCGGCACGGTCTTGCGCGGGCCGCCGGGCAGCGTGCTCTCCGAGGGGGCGAGCGGTTCCGGCGCGACCTGCGGGCGCAGCGGCGGCAGCGTCGCGGTAAACGTCTCTTCGCCCAGTGTGACCGTCGGCGTCACTTGCTCCTTCGAAATGAGAAAGGCAAACTGCCGCAATACAGGCGCCACCGAGGGGCGGCCACCTGCGCCCGTCGTGCCCGGCGACCAGGAGGTGCCGGGTGCGGCGAACTCGCGGCTAAACCTCTCCAGCGCTCGCCGGTCGGCATGCGTCGCGGTCAGGCGCAGCACGACTTCGCGCGTCGGCAAGGACCGGGCGTTCGGTCCGTAAGCCGACTCCGTGCCGAGCAGCTCGATATGGGTGGCCATGAAATCCGCGAACCCGCTCTCGCGCAGCAACCGGCGGCCGCGCTCGAGCAGCGCCTCGCCGGTGCGCTTCGCCTTGGCGGGGGCATCGATGCCGACGATGGTGAGCTGCGCCGACGCCTTGAAGCCGGCGGGCACGGTGGAGCTCACCTTGTACGTACCGGTCGGCGGGCGGCCGCGTGCGCCGCTCACGAGCACGCGATCCGGCCCGGCCTGTTCCATGCGCACCTGACGGAAGTCGCACACCACATCCGGCAGCAGGTAGTTGGCCGGATCGCCTATCTCGTACACAAGTTGCTCCCCGACCGTCGCCGGCGTGACGAGCCCGCCGGTTTCCGGCGGCTTGGCGACGACGAAGCTGCCGTCTTCGCAGCACTCAACGATCGGATAGCCGATATTGGCCCAGTCGGGCACGTTGGCCCAGTCGGTGTGCAACCCGCCCGTCGCCTGGCAGCCGCATTCGATGATGTGGCCGGCGAGGCTACCCGCGGCGAGCCGGTCGAAGTCGTCGGCCGCCCAGCCAAACTCGTGCATCAGCACGCCGAGGGTGACCGCACTGTCGACGCAGCGGCCAGTGATGACGATGTCGGCGCCTGCGGCCAGCGCCCGCGCGATCGGCAGCGCGCCGAGGTAGGCATTGGCTGTCACCAGCCGTTCCGGCATTGGCTCGCCGCTGGACATTTCCAACGTGCCGGCCGCCCGCATCGCGGCAGCGAGCGGCAGCACGTCGTCGCCTTCGACGATCGCGATGCGCACCTTCACGCCGAGCTCGTCGGCCAGGGCCTGCACCGCCGCGGCGCAGCCCTTCGGATTCACGCCGCCGGCGTTGCTGACGATGCGGATGCCCTGCTCGCGGGCCTGCTTGAGCACTGAGCGCAGCGCAACGGTGACGAAGTCGGTCGCGTAGCCTTCCTCCGGCCGTTTCATGCGCGCGCCCGCGAGGATTGACATCGTCAGCTCGGCGAGATAGTCGAACACCAGGTAGTCGATGCCGCCCGTGCGCACCAGTTGCACCGGCCCGACGCTGCTATCGCCCCAGAAGCCCGAGGCGCCACCGATGCGCACTACCTTTTCCGCGGCTTGCGGCTTCACTTTCCGGTCCATTGCGGTTTCCTCTTGTCCTTGTATGCGGCCAGGCCCTCGCGCGCGTCCTGCGTCATCGCCAGCAGGCCGATCTGCCCTTCGGCGAATGCGATCGCCTCCTCAAAGGACATCGAACGCATCGCCTTCATCGCATACAGGCCGCGCCGCAGCGCGGTGGGCGAATTGGAAAGCAGGCGCGACAGCAGGCGCTCAAGTGCGCCGTCGAGGTCGTCCGCCACCTCGTTGACCAAGCCGATGTCGCGGGCCCGCGCGGCGTCGATCGGCTCGCCCGTCAGGCACATTTGCGCGAGCCAGCGCTGCGGCACCTGGGCCTGCAGCACGGCGAGCACCTGCATCGGAAAGACGCCGACTTTCGCCTCGGGCAGGCCGAAGATCGCGCGCGGGGTGGCGATGGCGAGATCGCACATCGCGAGCAGGCCCATGCCGCCGGCCATGCAGGCGCCGTTGACCCGCGCGACGAGCGGTACGTCGAGCGTGCGCGCCGTGCGCAGCAGATCGGCATAGGCGCTGGTCGGCGTGGCGTAGTCGAACGCGAAGGCATCTGCGCCCAGGTCAGCGCCGGCGCAGAACGCCTCGTCCCCGGCGCCCGTGAGCACCACGGCGCCGATCGTCTCGTCTGCCTTCACGCCTTCCAAGGCTTGCTGCAAGGCGCCGATCACTTCCGCATTGAGGGCATTTCTGCGCTCCGGGCGGTCGATGGTGAGCACCAGCCGGGCGTTCTGCCGGCTGGCATTGACAACGTTGTTCATGTTGCAACCTCCACTTCGCCCGGTGCCGTCGTCACTTGCGTCACGCCAGTCTCGACCATCTGGCGAATCTGCTCCGGGGAGTAGCCCGCCTCGCCCAGCACTTGCGCGCTGTGCTCGCCCAGCAGCGGCGGCGGGCGCAGCGGCGGCAACGGCGTCTGCGGCCACTCGCTCGGCACGGCCATGGTGCGCAGAACGCCCTCGGTGGGATGGTCGAGCTGCTGGAAGAACCCGATGTCCCGCAGGTGCGGATCGTCCATCAGCGACTCGAAGGTGTGCGCCGGCAACAGCGGGATGCCGAGCGGCTCCAGCAGCTCGCGCCATTGCTGCGTGGTCTTCGTTTTCAGCTGGTCGGAGAGGATCTGGTACAGCGCCTCGACATGCTGCGTGCGCGATTCACCATCGGCAAACCGCGGGTCGCTCTCGAACCGCTCAGCCTCGCCGACCGCGCGCATGAAGGCCTTCCACTGTTCGTCGGTGTAGACAACGAGGCACACCAGGCCGTCCTGCGTGGCGTACGGCCTGCGCTGCGGGTTGAGCAGCCGCGGATAGCCGAAGCCGCCGCGCGGCGGGACGAACGTGTGGCCGTACAGATGGTCGCCCAGCATCATCTGCGCGGTCGTCTCGAACATCGGCACGTCGACCGCCTGCCCGCGGCCGGTGCGTTCGCGCGCGAGCAGCGCCGCGCAGATCACGCCGAAGGCGTACAGGCCCGTCGCCCGGTCCGAGAGGTTGAGCGGGGCATAGCGCGGCACGTCGGAACCGGCCCGTACGCTGGCCTCGGGGATGGCGACTGCCGCCTGGATCAGGTCGTCGAAGGCGCGCAAGTCCGCATAGCGGCCGCGCTGGCTGAAGCCGAAGGTGCCGACATAGATGATGCGCGCGTTCATCTGCCGCACCGCCTCGTAATCCAGCCCGAGGCGCTTCATCGCCTGCGGTCGGACGTTGTAGACCAGCGCGTCGGCCGTCTGCGCCAGCTTCAGCAGCGCTTCCTTGCCGGCCGGGCGCTTCAGGTCCAGCACGATGCTGCGCTTGTTGCGGTTCACATTGAGGAACAGCGGGCCGGCACCCGAGCGCCCGCCAGGCCCGACGACGCGCAGCATGTCGCCGCCGGGCGGTTCCACCTTGATCACATCGGCCCCCAGGTCGGCCAGCATCTGCGTGGCCGAAGGTCCCATGACGACTTCGGTGATGTCGATGATGCGCAGGCCCGCGAGCGGCCCGCCTTGGTTGGAGTCGTTTTCCATTCTGTCCGTGCTCCTCTTTCGGGTCAGGCACCGGCCACGTCGGCGCCATTGCCGCGGATGTAGGGCACCGGTCCGATGTCGCGCGCCGCCGCGAGGGCCTCGATCGCGTACCGGATCGAGACCGCGTCATTGAGCGAGTGGAACGTGCCGTCCTCGTTGAAGCTGACTTGCGCGCCTTCGATCCAGGCGATGGTGATGGTGTCCTCGGTGTTGTCCTCGGGGGTGTAGAAGGTGTGCACCGAGCCGCCGGGCTCGTACAGGTAGGAGCCCGCCGTCTGCGGCTGGTCGGGGTACTCGCGATACATCCAGCAGCCCTGGATCGTCCACACCTGCGCCGTACCGGTGTGGTAGTGAATCGGCAGGGAGCGACCGGGTTCCACGATGGCCATGAAGACCCACTCGCCGCGCTCCAGGTCCAGGCGCAGCGGCTTGATGTGGATGCCCGGAAAGACATCCCTGATCAGCGGGATCTGCTCGATGTTGACGGTCAGGAGCTTGTCCTGGGGCAGGGCGGGCAGCGGCAGCGGGGCGCCGGTGGACGTGGTGGGCTGCGCGAGAGTTCTTGCGTTCATGTGTTGTCTCCTGTTGTTAGCGGATGTAAAGCAGTGGATGGAAGCCGCTCTTTGATAAGGAAGCCCAACGCGCGCCAGGGTCTCGTGGTCGATGAGGGGAACGGTGCACCTTGCCATGAGCGGGCGGCGGCCGGAGCGCCATCGGGTTCCGTGATCGTAGGGCCTCAGTGAGCAGTAAAATCTAAATGTCCAATGTTAGAAGATTAGGCGCAAAGGAAACGCCTTGTCAAGCCGGTATTCGCTTCTTGATTTCCGAGATCGTGTGGACCTTTACCTTGCGAGCCCACGGTCCACCGATGGTCCGCAGAACCCGGACCACGAGATGCGCCAGGCCAAACCCGTCAGCTGCGAAATGGCTGTCTCTATATCGAGCGACAGGTCGGTGACAAGCACGTCGTCACCGTGGAATATCAGGCTGTTCGACCAGAGAAAGCCGATGGGTGCCCAATCGCGATCGATGCCGCCGCCATCGCCGAGCTTGGCGATCACGGCCCTGCGTCGGCTTGCATTGGATTGATTGCACGCGATCCAGAGGTTGTCGTGCTCGTCGATTTTCAGACCATCAGGCCCGCCGCCGATCCGGTTGATTGACGAAGACTCAGGCGTGACGGGCTCGAGCGTCGAGCCGGTCACCGGTATCTTGACAATGGTGTCGTTCGCCGTATTGGTGACGAACAAGGCCGTATTCTTGTTGTTGAACGCCAGACCGCGAGGGAACGCTCCTTGTGTTCGACCCACTGGGCAGGCGCCTGCCCAGTGTCGGCATCATCCTGGGTTTGTTCGCCACCACCGTGACGAAGTAGGCGTTGCCCTCGCGGTCCACAGCGATCCCCCCCGGGATGCGCCTCACCGGGGGAAACGTGGCGAATGTCTCGACCTTGCCGCGCTCCCAAGCCCCTTTGCCGCGAGCGGCGTCGTCAGCGACATCCAGCAGTATCAGCATCGGCAATAGCAGCCCTGGCTCTGTCCAGTGTCTCCATTCTCATGTCGCATTGTCCAAAGTTGGGAGGTACGAATCCTCACCATGAGTGATCCGGTTGGTTGTATGTCATGGCTCTGCCGCGCCCTGGATACGGCTGTATTGCGCTGCGCTGATCAATACGACTTCGGCAATCCGAGGGCCTGCTCGGCGACGTAGCACAGCGCGAGCTCCTGCGTCACCGGCGCGAGCAGGGGCAGCACGCTTTCGCGCAAGCCGCGCTCGACGTGGTACTCCTTGGCGAAACCGAATCCGCCGTGCGTACGGACGGCGCGCAAAGCCGTCTCATAGCCGGCCTCCGCAGCCAGGTATTTGGCCGCAGTGGCCTCGACGCCGCACGGCTTGCCCGCGTCATACAACGCAGCGGCCTTCCACATCAGCAGCTCTGCCGATTGCAGGCGCATCCAGCATTCGGCCAGCGGATGCTGGATCGCCTGGTTCTTGCCGATCGGCCGCCCGAACACGACGCGTTCCTTGGCATAGTGCGTCGCACTCTCGAGTGCTGTCTGCGCGGCACCGAGCGCGGCAGCGGCGACGAGGATGCGCTCCGGGTTCAGGCCGTGCAGCAGATACTTGAAGCCCTGGCCTTCCTCGCCGATGCGATCCTCGACAGGGATTTCCAGCCCGTCGATGAACAGTTCGTTCGAGTCCACGGCCTTGCGCGCCATCTTCTCGATCTCGCTGATGCGCACCTGCGAGCGGACGAGGTCGGTGTAGAACAGCGTGACGCCGTCCATCGGCCGCGCGCATTCTTCGATCGGCGTCGTGCGCGCCACCAGCAGGATCTTGTTGGCATGCTGCGCGGTCGAGGTCCAGACCTTCTGGCCATGCACGACATAGCGGTCGCCGGCGCGGCGGGCGAAGGTTCTGACACGGGTGGTATCGGAGCCGACGTTGGGCTCCGTCACGCCGAAGCAGGCGCGATGCGAGCCGTCGATTAGCGGCGGCAGCATGCGCCGCTTCTGCTCCTGCGTGCCGAACACGACCACCGGCTGCGGGCCGAACAGGTTCAGATGCACCGACGACACGGCCGCCGAGCCGAGCTTGCCAATGGTGCGCATCACCATCGCGGCCGCCGCTATTCCGAGACCGGCGCCGCCGTGCTCCATGGGCATCGTCACGCCGAACCACCCGCCGCGGGCAACGGCGTCGCAGAACTCGCTGGGCCAGCGCCCGTCGCGGTCGCGCTCGAGCCAGTAATCGGCGCCGAAGCCGGCGCAGAGGGCCTCGACGGCGTCGCGGATCGCCAGCTGGTCGTCGGAGAAATCGAAATTCATGCGGGGCGCTCCTGCAGCAGGCTTTCGGGCATCTCGGCCGGCATGCCGGGCAGCATCTGCGCCATGCCCTTGCCGAGCTTCAGCGAAATCATGCCGCCGCACCGCGCCTGCCTGCACACGAGGTTGACGGCATGGATGCCTGGCGGCTCGTACCTGTGGACCGGCCTCAGTTTGGGCTTGGCCATCGTCTTCGGTGTGCCGACGTGCTTGATGTCGGCGCCGCCGGAAAACGCCGTGCCCGGATGCAAGACGAGACAGGCGCCGGCCCCGCGATCGGCCGGCCGCCAGTTGTCGACGTCGGAGGTCGAAGGTACGACCCACTCGCCACTGATGAAGAACGAATTGCGTTGGATCGACATACCGGGTCTCTAGGTAACTGATTGGGATATATGCCTAAATGTATAATGTTAGAAGTTTTAACGCAAACAATTAGCTTTGCTAGGTCTCATGTGGGTATGGCAGAGAGCGCGGCGCCAAGCGCTACGATATTTCGCGCACCCAGCAGGATGAGTTCGGGGTCGCCCCTAACGTAACGTTCGCTCGACGAAGCACAACCAGGCGAGCAAAGATGGGAACGCGAAAACACCGGCGACGCGAGCACTGAACACGCCGAAGACGGGCGTTTTCGGTCTTGCCAGTGGGATGCTTTCGGTGTCTGCGGTGGTTACGCTTGTGCTTATGGGAGTTTACTTGAGGTTCAAGCGGGAGCTTTCAGCCCCGCTTGCGCTCGCCGGCCAGTCCGGTTGGGGTTCGGTGATCCCGGGCATGCTCTTCAACACGGACACGGGGAAGTCAATCTCCGAAACGTAGCGGTCGCCCCGATACCAGGTGACACCGGCGTACAGCAATTTGCCTTTGCCGTCGACCAGGCGCCGCGACATTTTTGCGACGGGGGAGGCGAACGGCATTTTCAGCAAGTCGCACAGAGGAAAATCGGCGGGCATTACAGTTAGGCGTTGCCGCACGCGTTTGCAGCGCGTGCCCAGTTCGTCGAGCACCGCGGCGAGCAGCTTCCTTTTCTTGGCGATGTCCTTGGGCAGCGATTCGAAGACCGACGTGGGCACATAGATTTCGGCATAGCAGAACGGCTCGCCGGAATAGGTGTGCAGTTTACGAACGCACACGTATTCATCGGCCGACGAGTCGTTGGGCCCGAGCAACTCCTGCGGCACCAGAGTGCGCCGCCGGACTTCGAGTATCTCGAAGGAAAGCGCTTTCGGCGCGGCGAACGGATCGTTGATCGCCAGTTCGATGTCACCGGTGGCGGCGGGCAGCGCGGCTACGTGGGTGCCAACACCCCGCTGGCTGCGAATCAGCCCTTCCCTGGAAAGCAGCTCGTACGCTTGCCGGACAGAGACGACGGCGACTCCAAAGTCGTTTGCCAGTTGCGTGATTGACGGCAGCTGCGTGCTGAGCGGGTAATCGCCGTTCGCGATCCGATGCCTCAATAGGGAAGCCAAACGCTGATATTGTGCAACGCCGCGTTCGGCCCCCAGCTCCGGTCGCTCCGCCTTGATGTCGACCTGACTGTTGCGCTTGATCACAATGGCCCTCAACCAAAATATCTAACATTCGAATCATATCAGGACCGGTGCCAGTCGTCGCTTGCCGGCCGCTCCGGTTGTACGGGGTTTTCCTTCTTTAAACGGGCTCGCCTGCAGTGATACCTCGCGCAGGTAACAGGCGCCAGACTGATCGCCAACGCGGTCATCTACTACAACTCGGCCGCGGCAACGTGATCTGCCTGGACGCCCTTCTGGCCGGGCTAGAGTTTGGATGACGGAAATTTCGGCAGTTCCGGCTTACAGCCCTAGGTACGGGTCTACGAGGGCTCTTCGCCTCGAATCGGGGAAGGAAGAGAGTCAAGCAGTCTCGCAAGCCTGGCGCGCTGCTGCGGAGTCAGCCCTCGAGTAGCGCTCACCTGCTGAACACGTCCGCGCCAGTAGGTCCGGCTGAACAATGAATCTGCACCATCCGCTGACAGGATCCGTTCGAGATGAGCAATCGCGTCCTCGGCTGTTTGGGGCGTGTAAGGGCTCTCCCGATCTCCGGGTCCTTTTTCTATTGTTGTTTTCATCCACGTCTCTCATGTGGTTACCGACTGGGTCCCGTCAGTACTCACGAATTGAAAATCCTCGCAGATACTACGATCACGGATGACTATTTCCGGTGCCGTGCGCATGCGATGGGTCACCCCGAGGCGTCGGCCTGAGCTCGTCGCGGTTCCAGGGGGGGGGCGCATGGTCGCTGAGCGAGAGCACGCGCACATCTGTTGGTTGACAGAAACAGGTTCAACTGAAGCCTGGAAGGCGCGCGACGCTTTCTGCCAGAACGGATCTCCGAGAAACGGGCGGTTTCTCGCCCGCCTGCCGAATTTGCGCCACAACCCCTTGGCCTTCCCCGCCGATGCGATCCACGACGGGAGTCCCCGGCCCGCCAATGAACCACCCGGTCGAGTCGTCAAGTCCATGGGTTTGCGTTGCATCTTCTCGAGCTCGCTGATCTGCGCACGCGAGCGGTCGAGGTCAATGGAGAAGTGCAGCAGGATCTTGTTGGCGTGCTGCGAGGCCCGGGCCTTCTGGTATCCGCTTCTTGATTTTCGAGATCGTGTGGCGCTTCACCAGGTGAGCCCACGGTCCGTCGATTGTCCGCTCATTCTGCGAAATGACCGCGCCAAGATCAAGCGACAGGTTGGTGACAAGAACGTCGTCACCATGGAATACGAGGCTATTCGACCACAGAAAGCCTATGGGTGTCCCCTCGCGATCGATTCCGCCGAAATCGCCGAGCTTGGCAATCACCCGGCCCTGCGTCGGCTCGAGCACGAGAATCTCGTTGGACTGGTTGCATGCGGTCCAGATGTTGTCGTGCTCGTCAATGATCAGACCGTCGGGTCCGCCGCCGGCGCGATTGACGAAGACCTCAGGCGTGCCGGGTTCAAGCGTCGAGCCGGTCACCGGTATTTTGACAATCGTGTCGTTCGCCGTGTTGGCGACGAACAACGCTGTCCGCTCGTTGTTGAACGCCAGACCATTCGCGCCGATGCGTGGCGCTGGCCTTGCCGGACTGAGCAGCGCGCTTTTGACCCACGCCAATCCTTCGCCGCCACCTGGTCCGATTTTCCAGATGATGCCCTGGTGCGCGTCGGTCACGTAGACGTTCCCAGCGGCGTCGAATGTCACTCCGTCGAGGCCGGGGTTCTTGCCCGTGACCGTCATAAAAACGGATGAGACACCCGTGTTGGGATCGACGCTCAGGACCTTCGCGGCCTGGTAATCGACCACGAGCAACTTGCCGGTCCGCGGATTGAAACCAACGTCGAGCAATAGTCTGCTTGAGCCCTTGATTTGGACGGTCCGAAGGTGTTTGCCCTGCGGGTCGAACACAATGAGCGTTCCTTCACTCGTCTTAGGTTTGTTCGCTGCCACCGTGACGACGTAAACGTTGCCCTCACGGTCCATGGTGATCCCCTCGGGATGCGCCTCCCCCGTGGGCAACGTGGCGAATGTCTCGACCTTGCCGCGCTCCCAGGCCTTCGCGGCGAGTGGCGTCGTCAGCAACACCAGCAATGTCAGCATCGGCAATATCAGCATCGTCTTGGCTCTGATCATTCTCATGTCGCACTGTTCCGGTTTGGTGGGGGTAATGAATCGTTACGCAAGTCAATACGATTTCGGCAATCCGAGCGCCTGCTCGGCGACGTAGTACAGCGCGAGCTCCTGGATCACAGGGGCGAGCAGGGGCGACACGCTTTCACGCAAGCCGCGCTCCACGTGGTACTCCTTGGCGAAGCCGAAGCCGCCATGCGTACGCACGGCACGCAATGCCGTCCCGAAGGCGGTCTCGGCCGCGAGGTACCTGGCTTCCAGTGGCCTTGACGCCGCAGGGCTTGCCGGCGTCGTAGAGCGCAGCCGCCTTCCACATCATCTGCTCGGCCGATTGGAGGCGCATCCAGCATTCCCATCAAAGCCACGGTAACGATGAACATGTGCTTGCGGCCCATCCTCTCGCTCATCGCTGAAAGGAACATTCCTCCGACAGGGCTGACGATGTAGCCGGCCGCGAAAATAGCGAGCGTCTGCGGCGTGCTCAACCAGGGTTCAGCAAGCGGATGAAAAGAACACCCGGTCAAGCATTGGCACCATGACCCCGAAGACGATGAACTCGTAATACTCCAGTCCGCCGCCCAACATCGCGATGCCGGGCATCCTGATTTGCGTTCGGGTCAGCGGTGATGCAGCGGCGGACGCGTCATGCAGGCGTTCGGTCGAGGCGTGCTCCGTTATCGGTGTTGGCCATTTTTCTCATCAGTAATAGTTATATATGTCTATTTATAGAACTACTATATTCGACGGCGACCGTCAGCGCAACTCAGTATTACTACGGGGTGTCCATGTACGCTTACTTTCGCTCAATATGACATCGGAAGTCCCAGGACCTTTCGGCGATGAAGCTAGTGCGAGAATGGCGGAGGCGGTCGCCGAGCGTGTGGGCTAGGGCATGGAATGCCGGCGCGATCGAGCGTTTCGATCCGTTGATTATGAGGACTCCGTCGAATCCGCACTGACGCCAGAATTGTCCTCGCCAGGCTCGCGAACAGATTCGCAACTCGCGTGATTGCCGTCAACATCGCATGACGGCACTGTGCATGCCAACTGGCACGCATCGTGGGCCCCGCACTGACCGACCTTGATAAACAAGTTAGTCATCCTTACCGGTTGGTGCTTTTACCTATTAATAGAATATGAATGAACGTGCTATTTTTGGACCCGCGTTCAGTTCCTTGTGTAACCGCCTTCTTTAAGCCCGTGGGATTTGTGTTTTGCAGAGTGGTTGTCAGCACAGGTCAATTCTGCACTCAAAGTTTTACTCAATTCGTGTCCGTCGGAAGCACCAACAAACAGATAGGAGACATGCATGCGTGCCATCAGTCGGGGAATTTGCGGTGCCACGTTGGCTCTTGCCGCAGGCCATGCAGTAGCGCAGTCGAGTGTGACACTCTATGGCGTGGTCGACGTTTTTGGTCAGTATCTGAACAACGGCGGAACACATTCCTTTTCCGAAAGAAGTGGCGGCTCCACAGGGTCCCTTTTCGGGTTCCAAGGACGTGAGGACCTCGGCGGCGGATTGACGGCCGAGTTCGACCTCGAGAGCGGCTTCAGCGTGAGCAACGGGACGTTCTTCGCGGACAGCAATGCGCTCTTCTACCGTCAGGCGTGGATCGGGTTGAGTCATGCCGACTTCGGTTCGCTGACCTTCGGTCGGCAGTATCAACCGAGTTTCAAGGTCGTCTATCCCGTTGACCCCTTCCGCATCAACGAAGTGATTTCGCCGCTCGCCGCGGCCGTCCTCGCAATTGACCGAAACACCCTGTCGACGCAGTACGCCACCGGACGAACCAGCAATTCAATCAACTACCAATCGCCGAATCTGAGCGGTTTCACCTTCAACGCGATGTACGCGTTCTCGGCGACGGTCACGCAGCCATTGCCGTCAACGTCGGGGAATTTGCTCGATGTATCGGCAACCTATTCCAACTATGGTCTGTTTGCGGGTTTCGGATATCAGTATCAGCATGCAGGACAGCTGAGCTTCCCCGGACTTCCTGGCCGCCTGGATCTGGTGGGAACGGCTCATTACACGGCGGCATTCGCTTACCGGTTCGGTATCGTGAACCTGCAGGCCGCCTATCTGTACGTGCAACCCAAAGATGCTGCGGCCGGTTCACTCGCGGCTCGTCTTGGTACGGTCCATTCCGTCAGCATTGTTGAAGTGGGGGCGACGATTCAGGCGACGTCGCAGGATGCCATCCAGATCGCGGTGATTGAACGCAATGTGCGTGGGTCACACGACAATACGCCCGGAATAGAAGTGGGCGCAGAACATAACCTTACGAAGCGCACATCCGTGTACATGCGGGCCGGCTATATGAAGAACAATGGAAGCGCGACGACGAGCTGGCCCGGCATCACCGTGACCGAACCCAACGCATCGCAGACGCTGGTGCTGATGGGCATGACGCACCGGTTCTAGCCGATACGGCCGTGTCCGGGAGCGCTATTTGAGCGCCGGCGCGCGTAATACTGGGTTGAGGCGACAGGGCTGACGTTGGGCAGGCGCAAGGCCATTTTCCGAACGGGCGTCGGTCGCGTGGGGATCATGACGATCTTTGCTCGCGGGTTGAGGGGGGGTGACAGGCATTGTGGGCGAGCGTCGCGGTCATCAAGCAACGTACGGAAGCCATGAACCGGCAAGCCATCCTCGCAAGTCTGGTCGCGTCTTTGGCTTCGCCTGGTCCGAACGTCGCGCCCTGGCCACTGGCGAAGGCCGGGCCGCACGCGCTTGCTCGACATATTCATCGTCAAATAGCATCGGCTTTAACTTCTCGCGCATGTGCCACTCGACGTAGTAAGCGAGCATGCACAGGAAGACGTACGCACGCACGTGGACAGCGTAAAGAAGCACGGCCGGTCGGGTTGCCTCAAGAAGGAATGTTACTTGCCGGATTGTTGTCGTTTTGCCTTTTTTATCTTTTTAATCGTTTGCCGGGCGCGAAGCGCCCGGCC
The DNA here is from genome assembly GCF_002902925.1 of Paraburkholderia terrae. Classification (GTDB taxonomy): domain Bacteria; phylum Pseudomonadota; class Gammaproteobacteria; order Burkholderiales; family Burkholderiaceae; genus Paraburkholderia; species Paraburkholderia terrae. The sequence goes on from NZ_CP026114.1 coordinate 201,134, forward strand.
CCCGCCGGCTCTCAACTTTTCCGCAGCTCACACTTCAGCCGGCATGTCGGCGGAGTTGCGCAGGCTGCCCAGGATCAGTTCTTTCACGCGCTCGGCGCGCCATGCCTTGACCCGGCGTTGCAACGTTCGCAGTTGTGTCTGACTTGCATAAAGGCCTGGTCGTTCTTCTTGTAGGCTCGCGAACGGGTCTGGACAAGGCCGCGTCCCTTGCTGTAGTCGAAGACGCTCCGGTTCATGAACGCACTGTCGTCATCCGAGTCGGCTCCAGGCATCGCGAATGGCAGGTCGGCAGTCGCTTTCTGAAGCACTTCAATTACCAGCATCTGGTTGCGCAGCCGCATGGCTACACATTCTGTCCAGCCGCTGGCGATGTCGGTCAGCGTCAGCGTGTGGGGTTATTCGCCGAAGCCGAGGATCATATATATCGGCAACTTCGAGCGCGTTTGCCAGGGGGCTCGCGCCGGGGACGCCGCTTCGTGGCATGCCGACGTCCGGCAAGCGGGCAGATCCACGCGTTGACGATATCGCAACTAATAATTGCGCTGGTCGAATGGCCGCCCGGCGTGCGTATACTGCATCCCGCACCTGAGACAGCAGGTGCCCGGTCTACAGACGGGGCAGGCAAATTCAAGAGCCTGTGCGGCTTTTGTTGCTATCCCTGGTACATCTTTCTGCCGTCGGCCCAAGGTAATGGAGCCTTCGCACTCGCCGGGTGCTTGTGAGATCGGTTAGTCGACTTATCGCGTACCTGCACACCCAGTTTGCAGTGGGACGCAGGCTGCGTTATTCACACAGGAATTGTCATGGCACAGCAACTCACGTCCCAGATCGGGCAACCGAAAACAGAAGTCGTTCGCGAGATCGTACAGCACGCGCTGCGTAATGCCGCTACAGCCTCTACCTCTAACGGTGCTATCGACGTGCTTGGTGAGGCTCTGCTCGAACTCGAGCGCCTGGTCGCGCACAGGAGCGTTTGTACGCACTGAGCTCCTGCAGGCCCGGATGAGCGAGCGAGAGATCGCTCTCTCCTTCAAGCTCATCGCCGCGGATTTCCAATGCCAAAATCCTCTGGGCTGCGGTTCGGCGTTGGGTCCGATGCCGGCCAATGATGCGGCGATATCGAGCAAGCGGCGCGTCGCCAGGCTTTACTCGACAAGCTAGAGGGAAACGTGATGACCGCAGCGTTTTGAGCCGATTCCGACACTGCAGTCGCACTGTCCGGGACTTTGGGCATCGACGCCCGATTCGAAGGTGAGGTATCACAAAATGAAGAAGTGGTTTGCCGCACTGCTTGTTGCATTCGTGACCAGCTCAGCTGCTTCCAGTGACTCGTCAATCAACGCAACCGTTGAGAGTGTCGGGGGTATGAATGAAAACGGGGGGGTTGTCGTGCTACGTTCGGCGGATGGAAGGTGTCGCTATTACGGCGTACTGCAGGAGACGGCTCGTGCGCCTCGTGGGATCGGTGAACGAATCACAGCCCTTGCAAGCGGGGGGAAGGTGTACGACTGGATGACGCTCATCAGCTATTCGGCTTGTCTGCAGCGGGATGGAAATTACGCGCGGGAAAGCGCCTTACTGAGGTCGCCCGGCGGACAGCAACTCCGCATCGGAGACAGCGTGGTGCTGCGATCGTCCACCTAGCAAGGTTCGGCGTCGGTGTTTGCCCGTCCGATGATCGGCAACGCCGTGGCGGAAGCCGTTATCGGAAAGGAAAATCGCATCTTGACCATGCACTGCCTCCGACGCTGTAGAAACGCCTGTAGGGAAAGCTTCTATATCGAATCGTCACGATTGACTTAAAAAGCAAAAGTGATGATAATATCATTAATAAGCTGCCTGTTCAGTATCAGGGCTGCAATTCTCTGCGGGCCGTGTGACGCGGTGCCTGGTGCTCCGCCTATTTTTCAACGGTGATAGAAACCGCGAATGGTTCTTCTGCGCGCAAGTTTTGAGGTCCGCCTGGGCATCGAACAAGGCAATTACCGGCGCGGCTGGCGACTTGCCGCCTGGCGTCGTACTGCTATCTGCGCCTCCCGCACCGCCTGTGCCGGTGTTCATGCCGCCTCCACCCGTCGCGCTGCAATTGCAGAGGTCTGCTGTTGACGCCCGCCGCAATGCAGCGGATGGCATGGAGGAGCAACGCCGCAGCAGGCGCGGGGGCAGGGGCCATCAAGCGATGCAACTACTACAGTAAGGGTTTGACGGATGACTTTCCACTGCAAACGAATTGATCCGCTGGACAGGTGCCGAACATGAAGCGGCCGGCGCCCTTTTCTTTGACCTGCCTGTGGTATTTGACTTTCACGGCAACGGTCAGCGGTTGCTCGCTGATGGTGGCACCCGTGCCTCGCGTCATAGCGATCGTCGTTCCAGCGATGCCTCCACCTCCAGACAGAGTTGTACCTCCGGTGCCAGCATATCCGATCGCTCCTCCTCCGTTGCTGATTGAAGTCGTACGCCCATCCGATGGTCAGTCTCAGGTAAGGACTGACAAGGTAGAGGCCCGGCAAGACAAGTCGCGACCGCAAAGTGACGGTACACCGAGCCGCAACGCGTCTCGCGCAGTGATGGTCATCTGAAGCATGGCTACCTGGAGCGTCGCGGCGCATGTGCGGTACACGCGCGAAGTTTTTGACCGATGGGCTTGTATCTCGCGAGTTTCATTCGGCGTGTCATCAGTGGTGCCTCTGCAGCGCATCGATAGCCCGTCCGTCGGCGGCTTCCATGGACCGACGCGGCGGCAGCGGTCGAACCGGGTGGCCAGTTGGAGTTTTTTCTTACTCACGGCCTTTCTGGGAGGATGTTCGCCGGACGCGCAGACATCATCCGTTGCGAGTGCCAACACGGCTCCGCCCGTACCAACGGCCCGGCTACCGGCGTCGTGTGCGGCCACCTATGAGGCGCTGCTCGATGTCGCAACTCTCGCACGATCGTATGGACGGGCGTCGAAACTGTTTGTCGGTGCGATTGGCGAACTGGCAGGGCAACTGCACGACTGTATGTCGCAAGCCACGACGCACGGGAACGATCATCCCGTGACAATCCGTCCATCGCCCCTCTACCGATGACCGCCGCCCCGCGGCGCCCGCACCGGCCATACATTTTGCACATGATCGGAAGATGTCGGTAGACCGGAGGCTTCGCTAAGAGGTCATCATGCCACGGTCTTTTCGATACCGATCGAGGCCAGCTTTGAGCCGTGGGGCCCGAATTGCAGGCTTGAGCAACGGCCAGGGAATTGAGCAAGAATCAGGCGACGGTGCGGGCGACGCCCCCCGACGGGCCGCTCGCGCGAACGACCAAAGCCGGCACATTCGCCCGGGCCGCCTTCCCGACGGATCACGAATCACTGAATCAGTTTCACAAAGACGCACTTATGACTGTTTACCATCGCCAATCCCTGTTCTGGGGCGCCGTCGCGTTAGCGGCCGGCATCTTGCTGTGGAACCTGCGCACCGTTCTCACGCCGTTTCTGCTTGGTGCCCTTATCGCGTACGTTTTGCAGCCGGGCGTGGAGTGGCTGGTACGCCGTCACACGCCGCGCGCACTGGCGGCGCTGGTAATGATGTCCCTGTTTGCTTCGCTCGTCGCGATGTTAGTGCTGCTGGTGTTTGCCGTAATGCAAAAGGAAGGGCCCGAACTCACGAGACAGATTCCTGTCATGGTAGCAAAGCTCGATGCATGGCTGAACCCCCGGCTGGCGTTCCTGGGATTGAGTTATCCGCTTGATTTGACCGGTATCCGTGACGCACTGGCTGCCCATCTCAAAGCGAGCGAACAGGGGGCTGTCCTTGCCGTGTGGCAGTCTCTACGCATAAGCGGCGACATGATGATCAGTGTCGTGGGCAATATGGTGCTGGTGCCGCTCGTCCTGTTTTATCTGCTCTACGACAGGCACGAGGCGTTCGCGCGCATGGAGAGCTTCGTGCCACGGCGCTGGCTCGGCAAGACGCGCGAATTTGTGGGGGAGATCGATCATATGCTGTCGCAGTACCTGAGGGGGCAACTGCTCGTGATGGCAGTGCTTGCCGCGTTCTACCCGACTGCACTGATGATCGCGGGGTTCGAGATCGCGATGCCTGTCGGTCTCCTCACCGCGCTTGCCGTGTTCGTCCCCTACATTGGCTTTGCGACCGGCCTTGCCTTTGCCACCCTCGCGGCGCTACTCCAGTTCGGTAACTGGTATGGCTTCGGTGCGGTGATCGTTGTGTACGGTATCGGCCAGATTCTCGAAAGCGTTGTGCTTACGCCGAGACTCGTTGGCGAGCGCATCGGCCTGCATCCGCTTGCGGTGATTTTTGCATTGCTGGCTTTTGGCCGGCTGTTCGGGTTCTTCGGCGTGCTCCTCGCGCTGCCGGTCAGCGCAATCCTTGCCTCGGTACTACGGGTATTGCGTCGGAGCTATCTCACGAGTGCGCTTTACACAAATTGACTGGTATCCCAATGGCACGCACAGATATTGGAGCGCTTATGCCGCATACCCGCGAACCCACCACCAAACGAGTCACGTCGGCGGCGCGGACTTCGCCCGTCGCGGCACCAGAACCGCAGCCGCGTGGGGTTCGCCGCAAGCAGGAGACGCGAACCCGTCTACTGGATGCCGCGCTGCGCCTGATGGCCAAAAAGGGCATGGAAGGCGTAACCATCAACGAGATCACCGAGGCTGCCGACGTCGGTTTCGGATCGTTCTATAACCACTTCGAATCGAAGGAAGCGATCTATGCCGCGCTCATTGATCGCGTATTCGAAGACTATGCCGATATGCTTGATCTCATCGCCGGCGACCTGTCCGACCCGGCCGAAGTCATCGCGGTTGCCGTGCGTCATACGCTTTCGCGCGCAAGGCGTGAGCCGATGTGGGGGCACTTTCTGATTCGCGAAGGATTTTCGGCACGTGTTCTAGGCCATGGCCTCGGACAGCGGCTGCTACGCGACACTCAACGGGGCGTCGCAGGCAGGCGCTTCTTCGTCGCCGATCCGTTTATCGGTTTCCTTTCGCTGAAAGGCACCTTGCTTGCAGCGATCGCCGTCGAACTGCACTTCGCGGCGCCGATGGGCGGTATGCTGGAGGAGCTTGGCGTAAATGGTGAGCATTTCGCCGAACGAACGGCATCAGCCGTTCTGCAAATGCTGGGGCTCGAGCGGGTGGAGGCCGACAACGTCGCAAGGCGGTCCCTTCCAGGAATGCAACGGAAGAGTAAAGACAGGCGGCCGCCGCTGAGAGCGCCGAAAGCTGCGCCCGCGTCGCGCCGTCGCCAGAAGGTCCAATCAGGCGGGTTTTGAACCACAGGCGGTAACTTGTGAGAGCGTGGGGCGCGGTATGGGTGCGGGACGCCGTAGCCGAAGCACCCGAACTCCGTATGGTAACTGCGTGTGGCGCGCGATGCGTGAAACGCCCGCATGCGCGCCGCGTCAAGGACTAGTGGCTGGCTAATGGCACCTGTCAACCGGACTTGACTTCGGAACCTGTGGGCAGTGGACGTCGCGCGATTCGCTCTGCCTCCACGCGTTTGAGACCAAACGCCTGCAACACAATTGCCGCAGTGCGCTCGGCAAACCTTTCCTCGCTGGATCGAAGCATCTTTCTCGCGGTGACGGTGCGCTTCGATGAGGCAGCGAAGTGCAGTTCAGCCGCAATTGCGGCGAGGATGGTGCCGATAACGGAGATGAGGCACATGAGCGGGTCTGCGACAACAAAGCGCCTCTCTGAAATCCCTCTCTCGCTATCTCGTAGCAGTCGTTGACCGAGTCCCCTGTTCAGCGCGCGCGTTGAAAACCCTTCGCTTATCAGGAGTTGGCCCCACACCGGTTCCCGGTAGGCGCGCATCAGCGTATGACGCACGCAGACAGCGACCACTTCTGCGGGATCGGACAGGTCGCCGGCGAGGCGATCGAGCGCATTCGCGAATTCCTCGAAAAGCCAGTCGACGAGTGCGGCGAAGATCCCTTCCTTCGATTCGAAGTGGTTGTAAAACGAGCCGAACCCGACGTCGGCGGCCTCCGTGATCTCGTTGATGGTTACGCCGTCCATGCCCTTTTTCGCCACCAATCCGAACGCAGCATCGAGCAGGCGGTCTCGCGTCTCGCGCTTACGTCGGGCACCGCGCGTATGGCGTCCATTGTCCGACTCCCGGTGCGCTATCAGTGCCGCGAGGTCATGTCGACGGCTCGCGCGCGGGTTTGGAACTTCTGGCATGTCGGCTCCTCATTTATTGTACGGCCCGATTCTAGATCCAAACGTCATGGTTGACAAGTTCATCAGTAATGGGTCTAATGTCATCTTCGGAGGCGTGCGGACGGAAGAACGGAGAAGCTTGTGCCGATGGCGCAGGGCGGAGAACCCGGTAGTGTCTTTCGTTGATTCTGGCCAAAACAGTTGAACCGGCAGACCAGCGGGGCGCATAGGCACCGACGAATGTTGACTACATTCTGATTGCTTGCGTCCCATCGGGGGATGTCGCATGTCGTGGACATGCAGCGAGACAACCGCGGCTGCCAGGAAACTGTTGGCACCTGTGTGCGCGAGCGACTGAGGGTCAGGGGAGCTGCTGTGCCGCATGCGATGACCAGACGGAAACCTGGCCCATTGTTTAACCAGGCGATAAGTAGGATTACAAACGTATCAAGAAAGCTTGTTTTGTGTGTCCGCGCTGTTGGCGAGCCGTGCTTTGGCACGCCGGGTTTCCACAGCATCGGCAAATTTTTTTACCTGGATCATCACCTGCCTTGTGAACATCGTGGAACATTCCGGTCTTATCGCGCAGAAACGTGCGCGTTCCTTCTTCCCTTCCTTTGTCCGATCCCCGCGCCGCGCGCACGCCCTGATCGCGGCTTGCGGTGCGATCCTGCTTTCAGCCTGCCACCAGCGCGAAGCCGTCGCGCCGGAGCCCAAGCCTGTAGTCGCCCTCGCGGTTCATCCCGACGGACGCACGACAAGCGCCTCGTTGCCGGCTCAGGTGCAGGCGCGGTACTCCACGTCACTCTCGTTCAGGGTAGGCGGCAAGGTCACCGAACGGAAGGTGCGCCTCGGCGATACCGTGAAGGCAGGACAGATCGTTGCGTTGCTCGACCCTACCGATCTGCGCAATAACCTTGTCAACGCGCGGGCACAACTTGATGCCGCCGAACATCGCCTCGTGTACACGAAGCAGCAGCTCGATCGCGACCAGGCGCAGGCACATGCGAATCTGATCGCGCCGGCGCAACTCGAACAGACCCAGGACGCCTACGCCTCCGCCCTTGCGCAGCGCGATTCGGCGCTTGCGCAAATGGCGCTCGCGACGGATCACCTGCGCTACGCGACGCTCACGGCAGACCGCGACGGGGTGATCACATCGGAGGATGCCGACACCGGCCAGAACGTTCAGGCCGCTCAGGCCATCTATCACCTCGACTGGACGGGCGACGTGGATATTGTCTGCGACGTGCCCGAGCGGGCGCTGAACTCGCTGACCGTCGGCAGCACGGCGCGTGTGAGCCTGCCGGCGCTGCCAGAGAAGACCTTCGAAGCACGCGTGCGTGAGGTATCGCCCGCCGCCGATTCGCAAAGCCGCACCTGGCGCGTGAAGCTGACGCTGGCTGCCCCGAGCCCCGAAGTACACCTCGGCATGACGGCCAACGTCACATTCGATGCCGAAGGTAACGCGGCGGCCGGGCACCCGTTCACGCTGCCTGTGACAGCGCTCTTTCACCGCGGCGAGGACCCCGCTGTCTGGGTGGTCCGCACCGGCAGCGACACACTCGAGCTACGCCCTGTCGCCGTCCAGCGGTACGACGAACGCACCGTCTCGATCGGATCGGGCCTGCACGAGGGCGACCGCGTGATGGTGCAAGGCGTGCATGCCGTGAGTGCAGGACAACACGTACAGGTGGTGCCCCCGCTGCATCCCGAGGACTTCCCGTCATGAATGCCCGCGACCGTGAAACCGCGCCCCACAGCGCGCCCGTCACCCCTTCCGATACCGAAAGATCTGGCGAAGGCGGCTTCAATCTCTCCGGGTGGGCGTTGCGCCATCAGCAGCTCGTGATCTTCCTGATCGGACTCGCAACGCTCTTCGGCGTGATCGGCTATACGCAGCTTGCGCAGTCAGAGGACCCGCCATTCACGTTCCGGACCATGGTGATCAAAACGTACTGGCCGGGCGCGAGCGCCCGCGAGGTACAGGAGCAGATCACGGACCGGATTGGCCGCCAGTTGCAGGCAGCGCCATATATCGACAACGTCAAGAGCTACTCGCGGCCCGGCGAGTCGATGATCTTCTTCGCAATGAAGGACTCGGCACCCGTCAGGGAAGTGCCCGAGACCTGGTACCAGGTGCGCAAGAAGGTGGGCGACATCAGGGCGACGCTGCCGAAGGGGGCGGTCGGACCGTTTTTCAACGACGAGTTCGGTGACGTCTATACCAACATCTACGCGCTCGAAGGCGAGGGTTTTTCGCCTGCGCAACTGCACGACTATGCTGACAGGTTGCGCACGGTCCTGCTGCGCGTACCCGGTGTTGCAAAGGTCGACTACTTTGGTGACCCGGACCAGCACGTCTTCGTCGAGATATCGAACGCGGAACTGACGCGGCTCTCCATCACGCCGCAGCAACTCGCCCAGGCCATCGACGCACAGAACACCGTGGCGCCCGTCGGCACCATTACGACGGCGGATGACCGGGTATTCGTGCGACCGAGCGGCGCGTTCAAGGACGTGCAGGCGCTCGCCGACATGCTGATCACCGTGAACAGGCGCACGTTCCGGCTCGGCGACATTGCGAAGATCACGCGTGGATATGATGATCCGCCCACGACCCAGATGCGCGTCGGCGGTCAGGCGGTGCTTGGCATCGGCGTGACGATGCAAAAGGGCGGCGACGTGATTGATCTCGGCAAGGCGCTCGATGTGAAAACCACCGAACTGCAGGCGACCCTGCCGGCGGGGCTCAAGCTGGCTCCCGTCTCGAGCATGCCGCACGCGGTCAAGCACTCGGTGGACGAGTTCGTCAGGTCGGTTGGCGAAGCAGTCGCGATCGTGCTGGTCGTGAGCCTCGTCTCGCTCGGCTTGCGCACGGGCATGGTCGTCGTGATCACGATTCCAATCGTGCTCGCCATGACGGCACTGTGCATGCACATCTTCAATATCGGGCTAGACAAGGTTTCGCTCGGCACGCTCGTGCTCGCGCTGGGGCTGCTCGTTGACGACGCGATCATCGCCGTCGAAATGATGGCCGTGAAGCTCGAACAGGGCTGGAGCCGCACGCGCGCGGCGGCCTTCGCCTATACGAGCACGGCATTCCCGATGTTGACGGGTACGCTCGTGACGGTTTGTGGCTTCCTGCCGATTGCACTCGCCAAATCGAGCACGGGCGAATACACGCGTTCTATCTTCGAAGTGTCGGCCATCTCGCTGATCGTTTCGTGGTTCGCGGCTGTCGTGCTGGTCCCGTTACTCGGCTTTCACATGTTGCCGGAGCGCAAGGGCCACTGGCGCGACGGCGCTCATGACGAGCATGACGTCTACAACACAGGCTTTTACCGGCGCCTGTCGGGCTGGGTGTCGTGGTGTATCGAACGTCGCTGGGTCGTGCTCGGCGTCACCGCCGCGCTTTTTGCGATCGCGATGGCGGCCTTCACGCGCGTACCGCAACAGTTCTTCCCGAACTCGGAACGGCCGGAGTTGCTTGTCGATCTGCGGCTACCGGAAGGTGCCTCGTTCGAGGCGACCCTGCGCGAAGCCAGGCGCCTCGAGAAGGTCATCGACGGCAAGCCTGAGATCGAGCACGTCGTCGACTTTGTCGGGACGGGCGCGCCGCGCTTTTACCTGCCGCTCGATCAGCAGCTTCAACAGCCGAACTTCGCGCAGTTCGTGATCACCGCTAAAAGCATCGAAAACCGCGAGGAACTGATGCACTGGCTCGATGCAAGACTCGAAAAGGATTTCCCTGGCGTGCGCACGCGTGTCGCGCGGCTCGAGAATGGTCCACCCGTGGGGTTCCCGATCAAGTTCCGGGTGAGCGGCGACGACATCGCGACGGTGCGCTCGATTGCTGAAACGGTTGCCGACAAGGTCCGCGCCGATTCCCGCACCCGCAACGTCCAGTTCGACTGGGACGAGCCGGCGGAACGGTCAGTCTCGTTCGAGATCGACCAGAACAGGGCGCGCCAGCTTGGCGTCACGTCGGAGGACGTCTCCGGCTTCCTGGCCATGACGCTGTCGGGCTACACGGTTACCCAGTATCGCGAGCGTGACAAGCTGATCAACGTCGATCTGCGCGCGCCGAAGAGTGAGCGTGTGGATCCCGCGAAGCTCACAAGCCTTGCGGTTCCAACGCCGAACGGCTCGGTGCCGCTGGGTTCGCTCGGACACATCCGGGACACCCTTGAGTACGGCGTGATCTGGGAGCGTGACCGACAACCGACGATCACAGTGCAGGCCGACGTGCGCGGTGACGCGCAGGGCATCGACGTGACCCGCAACATCGAGCATGCGCTAGCCGTTGTACGCGCCAAACTGCCAGTTGGTTATCGGATTGAGGTGGGCGGCGCAGTCGAAGAAAGTGTGAAAGGCCAGACCTCGATCAACGCGGAAATGCCGCTGATGATCATCGCGGTGCTGACGCTGCTGATGATCCAGCTCAGGAATTTCGCGCGGACGTTCATCGTCGTGCTGACGGCGCCGCTCGGCCTGATTGGCGTCGTGGCCGCGCTGCTCCTGTTCGGCAAGCCCTTCGGCTTTGTCGCGTTGCTCGGCGTGATTGCCATGTTCGGCATCATCATGCGCAATTCCGTGATCCTGGTCGACCAGATCGATCAGGACATCGCGGCGGGGCACGCGCGCTTCGACGCGATCATCGGCGCAACGGTGCGGCGCTTCAGGCCGATCATGCTGACGGCCGCCGCCGCCGTGCTCGCGCTGATTCCGCTCCTGCGTTCGGGCTTCTTCGGGCCAATGGCGACCGCGCTGATGGGCGGCATCACGATCGCCACGGTACTGACTGTGTTCTTCCTGCCCGCGCTGTACGCGACATGCTTCAGGGTCCGGCGCGACGAGCGCGGAATGCAACAGGTCGTCGTCGAGCATACGGAGAGTTGATCATGAGCCTTGCCTATAAGACATCTGTTCTCGCCGTGGCTACGGCACTCGCACTGACGGCCTGCTCGTTCGGCCCTAGCGGCGAGGCTCCGGCGATGCCTTCGCCCGCGCACTATGGCGCACAGACGCAGCCCTCGAAGACTGTTGCGGCGGGTGGTATTGCGCAGCAGTTCGATACCGGCGCCACGTCGGTGCCGCAATGGTGGCGGCTTTACCGGTCCGATGCGCTCGATGCGCTCGTCGACGAAGGCTTGCGCAACAGTCCGACACTTGCGGCTACGCAGCGAACGCTTGCCGCCGCGCAAGAGGAACTGCGCGCGCAAGTCGGCGCATCCACGCTACCGTCAGTCGACGGTTCCGTCCAGGTCGAACGCGCGCGTTCACCCGTCGTGCCCGGGCTCGGCCCTGAGCAGGTGCAATACAACTTTTTCGCCGGGCAGCTGCTGGCGCACTACACGTTCGACCTCTTCGGCCAGACGCGTTATGCGAACTCCGCAAGCGCCGCTCGCGTGAACGTTCAGGCATATGAACTGGAAGCGGCCCGGCGTGCGCTCGCCGCCAACATTGTCGGCACGGCGATCAATGTGGCGGCGCTTGATCGCCAGATCGCGCTCACCGGACGGCTGGTTGCCGTGGCCGAAGAGGCTGCGAATGAGGACCAGCAGCGTTACGCGCTCGGGTCGGTGTCACGCGCGCAGGCGCTCGCGTCGACGCAGGATGCGGCTTCGATAGCGGCGGGTCTACCGGCGTTGCGCCAGCAGCGCGCCTCAGCCATCCACGCGCTGGCGGTGCTGATGGGCCGCACGCCGGATAATGCGCCGGGCGTTCCTGAGCTCGACAGCCTGTCGTTGCCAGGGCATGTGCCCGTGGTTGTGCCGTCGGATCTCCTGCGTTCGCGTCCCGACATTCAGGCAGCCGATGCGGCAGTAAAGGCCGCCGCCGCCGACGTTGGCGCTGCGACTGCGCAACTGTTTCCAAGCCTGTCGCTGACGGCATCGATGGGCCGCGGCGGCTTTAGCTGGCCCGCAGTGCTCTCGGGAGCGGGCGGACTCTGGGCGATCGGTGCGGGCCTGTCGCAGCCGATCTTCCATGGTGGCGCGTTGTTAGCGCAGCGCAGGGCCTCGATTGATGCCTACGATGCGGCTGTGCTGCACTACAAGTCGACGGTGCTGTCGGCCTTCCAGGATGTCGCGAATTCGCTGGACGCACTGGATAACGATGCACGGACACTCGCGTCGACGGAAGCAGCGGCACAGGCTGCGCGCGCGGCGTTCGATGATACGGCCTTGCGCCATCGCCTGGGCTCGCTGCCTTCAACGGCACAGCATGCCAGCGAGCAGCGGTTTCTCAATGCGCAGATCAGCGCCGTGCGCGCGGCGAGCCAGCGCATGAGCGATACCGCGGTGTTGTTCCAGGCGATGGGTGAACTGCCGGCCGGTCAGCCACAGGCGACGTTAGCAGAATGATCGCCCCTTGATGAGGCCGGGTTGAGCGACCCGGCGACCCGGGGTCGCTCTTCCTTCTCGCCTTTGTGAAAAATCAGCGGGTTATAGTTCGTTATCCAAAATGATGAAGGCGTCGCTTCATCCGCGTCGAGGCGCCGGAACTTCACACTTCGTCGGTTCCCAATATGGAATATCAGAAACTGATTGCCTGTCACGAATGCGATTTGCTGTTTCGCAAGCCTGCGCGTGCAAGGGGACTGGTTGCGCATTGTTCGCGCTGTGGCGCGAATCTGAAAGGAATACATGGCGCTGGCCTGCCGTTCGACTGGATCTGCGCGGTGACGGTTGCGGCGCTGATTACTTTTTTTATAGCGCAGGCTTTCCCCGTCATAGAACTCAAGGCTAACGGAATGGCGTCCGAAGCCACACTGTTCGGCGCCGTGCGGTCGTTGTGGACCGGCGATATGCGCATCGTCGCAATGATGGTGTTCTGCTCGTCCATCCTGTTCCCGCTGATCGAACTCCTCGCCTTTCTCTATGTGCTGGTTCCACTTCGCGTAGGCAGGCTTCCGCCTCACTTCAACGGAATGCTTCGCGTCGTGCAGCTCGTTCGGCCATGGGGCATGGTCGAGGTATTCATGCTCGGCGTGCTCATTACGATCGTAAAAATGGTGAGCGTAGCCCAAGTGATTCCTGGCACAGGGCTGTTCGCATTTGGTTCACTGACCTTGATGCTGGGCGTCCTCACCGCGTATGACCCGGGCGGGCTCTGGGACATGTGCGACGAAATGAAGCTTCATCGACCGGCTGGCGTTCGTTGGTCGAGGGCAAGTCACAGGGGTGCTGGGCCAGGTTCGACGTACCGTGGAAGAAAAAAGCGGTCAACGGCTTATGTCACCGCAAAACATGCCGGACTGGTTGCATGTCATACCTGTGGCCTTGTCCAGACGCGTGGCGGCGAGCCACATCAGCACTGCTCGCGATGTGAATCCGTGCTGCACGAGCGCCGTCCGGAGAGCGTGACGCGCACCTCGAGCCTGCTTCTCGCTGCCGCGCTTGCCTACGTTCCGGCGAATCTCTTGCCGATCATGCACGCCTCGTCACTGGGCCGCTCAGAGGACGACACCATCCTGGGTGGTGTCGCGTACTTCTGGACATCAGGAGACTGGCCGCTGGCGGTCATTGTCTTCGTTGCCAGTGTCGTGGTGCCAATGCTCAAACTCGCCATTCTCACGCTACAGACCGTGGCGGCTTGCCAAGATTCTGCCTGGCAGCCACTTGAACGCGCAAGACTGCACCGGCTTGTAGAGCGCGTTGGCCGGTGGTCGATGCTCGACGTCTTCGTTGTCGCGCTGACGGTCACCCTGGTGCACTTTGGTTCATTTGCCGTCGTCACTGCGGGTCCAGGCGCGCTCGCCTTTGGAGCTGTGGTGATCCTTACCATGCTCGCGTCGCATCAGTTCGATCCGAGGCTGATCTGGGACAACATCCAACCCCGACGATGAATGAATGCAGCTTCGTGGCTCCAAAAGCCTCCAATAAACTGAAACCTGTGAAAAAGTCTCCGAGTGATGCATCTTCTCAATGCCCCCGACCCTGAACTCAAGCCGCGAAAGCGTTGGCTTCCATCCCTGATCTGGCTGGTCCCACTCATCTGTGCGTTGATTGGCGTCGCGTTGGTGGTCAAATCCATTACCGAAAAAGGACCGACGGCCACCGTGACATTCACTAACGCAGAGGGCCTGGAGGCGGGTAAGACGAAGGTCAAATATAAGGATGTCGAAATCGGCTCGGTACAGGCCATCGCACTGTCAAAGGATCTCCGGCATGTCATCGTCAACATCCAGCTGACCAAAGAGGCCGAAAGATTCGCCACCAGCGGCACGCGCTTCTGGGTCGTTCGCCCGCGTGTGGGCGCTAACGGCATCTCGGGCCTCGGTACGTTGCTCTCTGGTGCGTACATCGGCGTTGACATCGGACGGTCGACAGAAAGGCAAACGGCGTTTGTCGGCCTCGACAATCCGCCCATCGTCACGACCGGCCAGCCGGGGCATCAGTACACGCTGCGAGGGGACTCACTGGGCTCGGTCGATATCGGTGCCCCCATCTTCTACCATCGTATTCAGGTGGGCCAGGTGGTTGGCTTCTCCCTCGACCCGCACGGCGCCGGTGTAATCGTCAATGTTTTCGTCAATGCGCCGTTTGACCAGTACGTCGGCAGCAATACACGGTGGTGGCATGCGAGCGGCGTTGATCTTCGTCTCGATTCGAATGGACTGAAGCTCAATACGCAATCGCTGGCGACGGTGGTCGTCGGAGGTCTGGCGTTCCAGTCGCCACCGGGCCAGGACGCCGGACAACCGGCCGCTGACAAGGCCGTGTTTCGACTCGCATCGGACGAGTCGGACGCGATGCGCGAGCCCGACGGCCAGCCGCTCAATGTGATCATGAGGTTCAACCAGTCGCTGCGTGGACTGTCTGTCGGCGCACCCGTCGACCTTCGCGGGATCGGGTTGGGGCAGGTGACGGAAATCGGTATCGAGTACAACGAAAAGGAAAAGAGCTTCAGCATGAAGGTGTCCATGGCGCTTTATCCCGACCGGCTCAGCCGGCGCTCCAGCGAGGCGCTACCCGCGCCGGACACACCGGGCGGCCACGAGTTGCTGCAACATCTCGTCATGGAAGGGCTACGCGGACAGCTTCGAACCGGGAACATGCTGACGGGCCAGCTTTACGTGGCGCTTGACATGTTCCCGAAAGCGCCCCGGGCGACTGTAGACGTACACCGAAACCCGATTGAACTGCCGACCGTGCCGAACACGCTCGATGAGCTGCAGGTGCAGATTGCGGACATTGCCAGGAAACTGAATCAGGTCCCGTTCGATCGGATCGGAGCCAACCTGAATGGCGCACTGGAAAACGCGAACCGGCTGTTCGGGCACATGGACACAGAGGTCGTTCCGCAAGCCCGCGACACGCTGGCCGCCGCGCAGCGGACCTTCGGCACCGCTGAAACGACGCTCCGGCAGGCCGCGCCGATGCAGTCGGACATCCAGGATGCAATGCAGGAACTCACGCGTACCCTGCAATCCCTCAACGCGCTCGCGGACTATCTGGAACGTCATCCCCAGGCGCTGCTGTTTGGCAAGAAAGGAGATAAGCCTTGAAACTGGTTCAATCCCGCTCGTGGCGCGCGATGGCGCGGATAGTGACGGGCATCGGTCTGGTGGTGTTGACAGCGTGCGCGTCCCCACCGGCCCGCTTCTATACATTGGGCACAGACGGCGAATCGACAATTGCCAACCGTACAGCGAGCCCGGTCTTTCTGATTGACGTGCGCCCGGTCAAGGTCCCCGCCGCCATGGCAAGGAGCCAGCTCGTCGTACAGGTGAATGCGGCCCAGTTGAAGGTGCTGGAGGACGATCGCTGGGCGTCGCCCCTCGCAGATGAAGTCCGCAATGCGCTGCTGGCCGCCCTGACACGACAGGCCAGCGTGCTTGACGTACATGAGGTCGCACGCGCTGAGGAGGTTCCCGTGTACCACGTTTCCGTCGAAGTACAGCGTTTCGAATCATGGCCGGGATCGCACGCACTCATCGACGCTGTATGGAGCCTACGCTCGTCCAGTGACCAGGAAACGTTGACCTGCCACAGCATCGTCAGTCAGCCCGTGTCAGCGGGCTACGAGGCGATCGCCAACGGCCACCGACGCGCGCTACAACGAATTGCGGTGCAAATCGCCGAGGGGGTCCGGGAATTTCCGGCGACATCAAGATTGCACCCGGTTCGACTCGCTGTCGGGCCCGGCACAACGAGGAAGGCGCCGTTGTTGTGCCCGTCCCTGGCGGGCGGATCCGATGGCGAAACGCGTACGCCGGTACCGGGCATGGCGGACTGAGCCATTCTTCCATGTTATGTCGGAACCCCTTGCAAAACCAAAGGTGGGAAGCAAAGCTTCCAGAAGAGTCGGCCGGCTCCCGACAGTGAAAACCGTCTGACAGTCAAACGTCGCCCAGACGCGCAGCGCCGCGGCGTTAGCGCAGCGCGTCGCGCGAGGCTTAACGAATGACTGTCAACCTGCTGGTGTCGTAAGCACGACTGTTTGTCCGACAGGCGAAAGCAATGCGCCGCTGGCGAACATGCGTGAATCCAAATTGGGTTGGAAGAATGCAACGAACTGCTGAGCGCAAGTATGTGACCACATTGACGCTCGTCCGGGCCGGAGCGTGCAACAGCAGCAGGGACGTCGATTCACGCGCGCGTAAGCAGGTCGACGACATCTGTATCGTGCTCTTCGATCGGTGGTGTGAGCGCCGCGAGCTCACGCCACTCATCTATCTGCTGCATGCGTGGCCCTTTTTTGCGTCGACACGTCACCCGGTCAAAACCATATCAGCAGCGCTTCGCGATCTTTCAAGGTTCCACAGGGAAGCGCTTGACAACGGGGATCGCGAGTTGATTGCTAACGTCCTCGCTCTCGCGGGCGATTGACGCCTATCGTCAAAAAACGACCAGGCGCCATTCGGTGGGGCCTGCGCGAGCAACCGACCAACGCTCAGCTCACAAGGGCAACCCGGAAGCGGGGTGATCACTCACCATCGCTCGCCGATGACGGCGCGGCCAGACGGTACCGTCACCGTGTCTGGCCTCAATCCGTCTCAACCGCCTCCTCGACGATGGGCAGCGGACGTGCGGCGATCTTCTCCGCCTCCGCGCGCTTGAGCCCGAGTGTCTGCAGCAGCGTCGCTGCCGTGCGCTCGGGGAAATGTTCTCCGCTAAAGCCCAGCTCCTTGAGCACGCCTGCCGCCGGTGCACCCGGCGCGACGAAGTTCAGCTCGGCAGCAATCGCGCAGAGGACCGTGCCGCCTACCGAAAGAAAGCCGATAAACGGATCGGCGATGACAAAGCGCTTCGCGGCAATTCCGCTGCCGATGTCGCGCAGCAGTCGCTGACCGAGCCCGCGGCTCATCGCACGCGCCGAAAACCCTTCACGTATCAGGAATCGTCCCCACACAGGATCGCGCCGCGCACGCATCACGGTATGGCGAACGGAGACGGCAATCACCTCGGCTGGATCGGTAAGTCCACCAGCGAGGCGATCCAGCATGTCCGCGAAATCCTCGAACACATTATCGACAAGGGTCGCGTAGATCGCCTCCTTCGATTCGAAGTGGTTGTAGAACGAGCCAAAGCCGACATCGGCAGCCTCGGTGATTTCGTTGATCGCCACGCCCTCCATGCCCTTTTCGGCCATCAGCCGGAGGGCAGCGTCGAGCAGGCGGGCGCGTGTCTCGCGCTTGCGGCGGGCACCGCGCGGCTCGCGTTCTTCGGGAACGGCAACCGGGGCGACTGGCGCCGCACGGGCGGGGCGTTTTGCTGTCCGGGGATTCGCAGTTTTCGGCATGATCGGGTCCGCATTTGTTCGTACCCAAGTATAGATGCAACTGTCTATATTGACAAAACGATCAGCGATGAGTTTAATGTCATTAAACGGCAACCGAGGGCCGGTCTAACAAACGACAGATGGAGTGACTGTGGAGACAGAAGCAATCAACGGTGCCGCGCCGTCAAGCCGGCGTGGGCCGGTTCGTCCGCCGATCGGGGCACCTGTTCGTGGCGCGGTCATAGCCCAAGGCTGGGTGAGAGGTTTGGATGGCACAACGCGCCTGAGCGACGACGTGCTCGGGCGGGGTCTCGCCCTGATCGGGTTTGGTATTGACGCCGCGGCTTCGCTCGAGCACGCGACGGCTGCAGCGTTCGCGCGTGCCGGGGGCAGCATCGTTCAGATTGCCCATCGCGGGCAACGGCTGCATCTTGCCCCGCGCGACAGCTGGGAAGACCTCGAAGGCATTTTCCTTCCCGGGCTGGTGCCCGTCGGGTGGGTCGCAGTAGTCCGGCCTGACAGGACGATCCTTCACGATGGCCCGGCCACCGACGCAATCCGTATCGTGCGCGAGAGTCTTACGTTGCTGTGTGACCCCGTCAGCGCTCCAGTGCTGGAAGCCGAATACGCCATCCGAACCGTCTGATTTCTTTCCCGCCATGAAACTCACTACTGCACAGCCGGCCCGTCACCCCGATCCCACGACGAAAGCGTCGGCATTGGCCTATCTGATGTTCGACCGGCCAGACCTCGCGAAAGCCGAGCATTTTCTCAATGACTTCGGGCTTCGAACTGTATCGCGCGGTGAAACGCTCCTGCTGCTTCGGGGAACGGGTGCTTCCCACTTCTGCTATGTCGTCCGGAAGGCACCAAAATCCCGGTTCGTCGGCTTCGGGTTACAGGTCGATAACAGGGCAGATCTTGATGCGCTTGCAAAACTGCCTGGCGCCTCGGACGTCGAGCGCTCACAGTTGCCCGGCGGCGGCTATATGGTGCGACTGACAGATCCTTCGGGCTTTCGCGTCGACGCGATATGGGGCCAGGCGCCAGCCGCCACGCTGTCCCATCGGTCACCCTTGCCATTCAACTCCGTGGATGCGGCCGTCCGGATCAACGGGACGCAGCGACCGCCCGAGCATGCGCCAGAAATTATCCGGCTTGGACACATCGTGCTTGAACTCGCCGACTACCAGGAAACCTGCGCATGGTATGCGCAACATTTTGGCTTCATCCCCAGCGACGTCCAGGTGCTTCCCGATGGTTCACCCGTCGTCGCGTTCATGCGGCTTGATCTCGGCGACAAGCCGGCCGATCACCACACGCTCGCGCTCGCACAAGGCTTCGTGTCCACGTATAGCCACAGCGCCTACGAGGTCGTCGACGCCGACGCGGTCGGCATGGGGCAGCGGGTCCTGCGCGAAAAGGGCTGGACGCATGCGTGGGGAATTGGGCGCCATATCCTGGGCAGCCAGATCTTCGACTACTGGCAGGACCCGTGGGGCGACAAGCACGAGCACTATTGCGACGGCGACCTTTTTACGGCCGACATGTCGACGGGTGTGCATGCCGTCAGCCGCGAGGCAATGGCGCAATGGGGACCGACAATGCCGCGCAGTTTCACGAAGCCCAGATTCACGCCAGCGAGCATTGTCGCGCTTTTCAAGAACCTGCGCCGCAGCCCGGACCTGACGCTCAGCAAGCTGCGCACGCTGGCGAAGCTTTTCGCCTGAACCATCCCTATCCATAGAAGCCGGAGATTGACAATGGCAGTTCACGTTCTGCATTACCTGCACCAGGGCCGCGCGCAGTGGGGCGTAGTAGCCGATAATGCTATCACGCCGATTCCGGGCGAGTTCGGGTCAACCGCTGAGTTTATCGAGGCCAATCCGGTCGAACGGCTGCTTGTGCTGGATGGACCGAGGATTCCCGAGCGTGAAGTGCGGTGCTTGTCGCCCGTGACCGCCAATCAGCAGTTCATCTGTCAGGGCGCGAATTATCGCCAGCATATGATCGAATCCGGCATGGACCCCGATGTGAAGAAGTTCAACATGATCTTCACCAAGGCAACGAGCTGCATCGTTCCGGCCGACTCGACCGTTGTGAAACCGAACGAAGTGCGGTTTCTTGACTATGAAATTGAACTCGGTCTTGTGCTCAAACGTGACATCACGTCGCGCGAAATGGTCACCGACGAGAACCTGCACGACTACATAGCGGGTGCCGTCATCGTGAACGACTATTCCGCGCGTGACATCCAGATTCCGCAGATGCAGTTCTACAAGGGCAAGAGCTACCGGACGTTTGGCCCGGTGGGTCCCTATCTTTGCCTGCTTGAGAAAGAGGACATTCCGAAGCTGAAGGAGCTCGTGCTGACGCTGACCGTGAACGGCACCGTCCGTCAGAACGACTCCACTGCGGGACTCGTCTACGGGCCGGCCGAGACCCTGACGGAGCTTTCCCGCATACAGAACCTGCGCGCCGGGGACCTGCTCGCGACCGGGACACCCTCCGGCTGTGCGCTGAGCATTCCGTCACCCGAAAAGCAACGCGCCGCGGCGCAGTTGCCTGAAGCGGAAAAATGGCGGCTATTCCTGCAGTTGCAGGCGGAAAGGCCGCAGTACCTTCAGGTGGGGGACGTCGTGGAGGCGTTTATCACGAGCTATGACCGCTCGATCAATCTGGGCGTGCAACGTAACGTCGTCGTGGAAGAAGCCGCATGAAAGCCGTCGCATGCATGGACGATGTTCTTGCCATCGAAAGGCGGGGACTGCCGGTGGATCTGCCGACGAGCACTTACGAGATGATCTGCCGGGGCGCGGCGATTGATCCATCGGCACCGGCGCTCTCGTTCTTTGCAACGGCCGACGACTACCGGAACGCAGAGCGCTGGACATACGGCGAGCTCGTGCACGATATTACGCGGACCGCGAACATGTTTGCGCGATTGGGCGTGCAACACGACTCGGTCATCGCATACGTACTGCCCAACCTCCCCGAGACGCATTTCGTGATCTGGGGCGGTGAAGCGGCCGGAATTGTCTGCGCGATCAATCCGCTGCTTGAAGCGGAAGCCATCGGCGAACTGCTCAACGCGTCAGGGGTCAGTGTGCTGGTCACACTGGCGCCGTTCGCTGGGACCGACCTTTGGCAAAAAGTGCAGGCGGTGTTGCACAAGGTTCCCAGTCTGAATGATCTGGTGCTCGTCAATCTGGCTGACCGTATGCCGGGCGAAGAGCGATTTGCGGTCAGGATGCTTCAACGTTTGCGAAGCGCGGTTCCTTCGCAGATACGCATCCACGACTTCAGCACCGCCATCGCATATGAGCCCGGGGCGGCGCTTGGCAGAACGCGTCGGCCAGGCATCGATGATGTATCGTCCTGCTTCTGCACGGGCGGCACCACGGGACTGCCGAAGATTGCGATGCGCCAGCACGGCAACGAGGTGGCCAATGCATGGAACGCAGGTGTGTTCCTGGGCGAGAGCATTGGTCCGGGCAAAACGATTTTCTGCGGATTGCCACTTTTCCATGTCAATGCCGTGATGGTGACGGGCCTGCTGGCGTTCTCGCGCGGGGCCCACGTCGTGCTCGGTACACCGCAAGGCTATCGGGGCGAGGGCGTTGTCAAGCGCTTCTGGGAAATTGTCGAACATTACCGCGTCAACTTCTTTAGCGGGGTCCCGACACTGTACGGGTCGCTGCTGGACGTTCCGGTTGGCGATTGCGATATCAGCTCGCTCGAGTACGGGCTGTGCGGCGCTGCTCCCATGCCCGTCGAATTGCTTCGCACTTTCCAGGATCGTACAGGAATAAGAATCCTTGAAGGCTACGGTCTTACCGAAGGCTCCTGCGTTAGCAGCATTAACCCACCCCTTGGGGAACACAGGCCCGGTTCGATTGGCTTTCGTCTGCCCGGTCAGGCAATGAAAGCGGTGGTGGTCGATGAAACCGGCCGGTATGTGCGGGATTGTGTTGTCGATGAAGTCGGGCAGCTGGTTATCTCAGGCCCCAACGTATTCGTTGGCTATACCAGACCGGAGCAAAACAGTGGCATCTGGATGGAGCTTGCTGACGGCGGGCGCTGGCTCAATACCGGCGATCTCGGCCGCTGCGACGCCGACGGTTACTTCTGGCTTACCGGTCGCAAGAAGGAGCTGATTATCCGGGGCGGACACAACATCGACCCGGCAGCAATCGAAGAAACATTGCATCGCCATCCCGCAGTTCAGATTGTCGCAGCTGTAGGGCGCCCCGACATGCACGCGGGCGAGTTGCCGGTCGCCTACGTCCAGCTCAAGCCGGGCACCACTGCGACCGAAGCGGAATTGGGCGAGTTCCTGCGTCACGAGATCAACGAGCGCGCCGCACTACCAAAGGGCATACGGATCATAGATGCCATGCCACTGACGGGTGTCGGCAAGATCTTCAAGCCGGCGCTAAAGCGGCGCGAAACGGTAGACGCGATACGGTCGGCACTGGTGGAAGCTGGGGTCGAGGGTGCGACCGTTAACCTCAATGAGGACACCTCGCGTGGGATTTCAGCTCACGTCGAACTCCCCAGCACCTTGCACGAAGGATTGGCGACTTCCGCGCTTGGGCGATTTTCGTTCGCTTTTTCGGTCTCGGTCGCTGCAAGTCCTGAAAGCAACGTTGATGGCGCCGCAGCAATAGAGGTGCCGACTAGGTCAAGGTGACAGGAGTCGTGACATCGACGGGGGCGCTCAGTCACGCGCGCGCTCCGACGTCGAGCTCGAAACGCAAATGTCGTCGGTGCAGCTCGTAATGGTTTTTGGTTGGAGAAGAAGATGGGTATTGCATCAGAAAGGTCCCTGCGTTCGCTTGTTGAAAAATGGCTCAGACCAACTTCTGCGACACCGGTCCGGGTTACCCGATTCGGACATGCGCAGTCGAACCAGGGACCCTATGTGCATATCGAGCTACTGCTGCCGACAGGCCCGGTTGGACTATTTTTCTTCCGGCATCGCGACGGTGCCTGGTGCGTGTTTCCTCCTGAGGCTGAACGCTTGACGATGCGCCTTAACTAAAGTAAAGGGCGAATTGAGCGATACGGCGTCGGTAATTTTGCAAAAGACAGGGTGCGAATAATACGTTTTTGCAAAGGCGACGCGACAGCGTTTTTCCACATCACGTCTACGAAATGGTCAGTGTCTTTGAAGGCCATTTAATTTTACTCAAGTTAGTACTACTAGTTACTAAACCAGTCGATGAACTTTGACGCAGGGCAAGGATTATGAAGGACGACACGTCGCCCTGAGACGGTACGCGGATCGGTTTAGCAAGATGCATCTGGTTAATAAAAATACCCACATAACGAGACAGGAGAAGACACTTGAGGAACTACAGGCGAATGATCAGCTCTGCCGGTATGGCAGCTTGTATGTGGTCGGCTGCGCTTACCGACAATGCCAACGCCCAGACAGCAGGAAGCATGACGCTGTCGATAGGATGGCTCCACGTCGCGCCGCAGAGCAGTGCAACGCCACTCACCGTGGAGAGTGTTGGCGGCCAACCTGTGAACCATGAACTAACCGGTACCGGGGCGCACGCGACGTCCACGGATACGATGGGAATTACCACCGAGTATTACGTCACAGACAACTTCGGGGTTGCCACACTCATCGGACTCCCCCTGACAGTGAACCTGGTTGGTGATGGCACGCTCGCGAAGTATGGCACCGTCGGGTCGACGAGACCGATGCCGCCCGCTATCGTCTTTCGATACCACCTGTTTGCGGCCCAGTCGAAATTCCGTCCTTTCGTCGGGTTAGGCGTGAACTACACGTGGTTCACACAGGTTCGTACAACTAATAGTCAGTTTGTCACTGATAACCTTGGACCGGGCGGATCGGCACACGCGTCACTCAGTTCATCCTGGAATCCGGTATTCGAGATCGGGGCAAATTACGCGATTACGAAACACTGGTCTGTCGGAACCGCTGTTGGCTACGTTCCGCTAAAGACGCACCTCACCCTGGACGGGACGACGGCAAATGGAACGCACATCGTTTCCCGATCGACGATCCGGATCAATCCCATTAACGTTTTCCTGAACGTCGCCTACACCTTCTAGGCAGTACGAATAGCGTTCGCCGGCGCCGCGCCTCACCATGGCGGCAGAGGTGCAACCAATCGAGAGGTTTCAATGCAGAACAACGAGGTCGAGAGCGTTCTTTCGAGCCACGCTGATCACCCACGCTCCGACACAACCACGCGTTCTACCGGTCTGTTCAACCGCGCGGGAGTAACGGTCAGTCATACCTTTGCGCCATCTCTTTGCAGCAATGCTTCATTTCAGGTGGGTCGATGAAACGACAAGTCCTTAAGACAATTCTTTTTGCCTTGCCCAAGGTCCTTGACCTGACGGCACGCCGTTTTCCCGCTTATCGTGATCGCCTGAAGGAGCGGGATCTCGTGGCGTGGATCGGACTCGCGGATGAAAGCATCGGTCGCGTAATCAGGTTCAGGAACGGGCGCGTCCGGTCGCGCGCTGGAAGGCATCCGCAGCCAGACGTGCGCATGATCTTCAAGGATGTGGCCACCGCCCTGAAGTTCCTTTCGCCCAATCCGGACCAGGGCGAAATCATTCACGCCGCCAAGAACTTCAAGGTAGTCACTGAGGGCGAAGACGAACTGCTGGTCTGGCTATTGCAAACCCTGGGCATGATGCAGACTGTCGCCCTGCCGATGGGCACGCCCATGCGCGACGGCACCCGCCGCTACACCACCTGCACCAACGGCGGCCCTCTGTTCGTCTACGTCAAGGATGGCCGCGTGGTGCGGGTGACCCCCATCGACCTGGACATCACGGATGCGCCTAGCTGGGTGATCGAGGCGCGCGGACGCCGCTTCAGCCCGCCGCGGCGTGGCCTGGTCGCGCCCCACGCCTTGACGCTCAAGTCACTGGTCTACTCCGAGAAGCGCATCCTTCATCCCATGAAGCGGGTCGATTTCGACCCTGACGGCGAACGTAATCCCCAGAACCGGGGCAAGTCAGGCTATGTGCGTATCAGCTGGGACGAGGCGCTGGACATTGTCGCGAACGAAATCAACCGGCAGAAGCGCGTTCACGGTCCCGGTTCCATCACCTTCCCCATGTCGTCCCATCACCAGTGGGGCAATGTGGGCTACTACCTCAGCGCGCTGACGCGCTTTGCCAACCTGATCGGCTTTACCCGGGTCGCCGCCAATCCGGACAGTTGGGAAGGCTGGTACTGGGGCGCCATGCATCATTTCGGCAACTCGATGCGCATCGGCGTGCCATCCGGCTATGGCGGCGTCGAGGATTGCCTCAAGGAAGCGGAGATGATCGTCTTCTGGTCCTGCGATCCCGAAAGCACCAACGGGGCCTACGCGGGCTTCGAGGGGACGCCGCGGCGCCTGTGGGCAAAGGAACTCGGCATCGAGTTCGTTCATATCGACCCGCACTGCAATCCCACCGCCCAGTTGCTGGGCGGGCGCTGGATTCCCGTCCGACCGCAAACCGACGCTGCGCTCGCCACCGCCATCATGTACGTGTGGGCCGTGGAAAACCTGTACGACAAGGATTACGTCGCCACCCGCACGACCGGGTTCGACGACTGGAAGGCCTATCTTCTGGGCGAAACTGACGCGGTTCCCAAGACGCCCGAGTGGCAGGAGAGCGAGACCGGGGTGCCGGCCAAGGACGTCCGTGCGCTTGCCCGCCTGTGGGGAAACAGGAAGGTGCATCTCGCCGTCGGGATGACCGGTGCGGGATTCGGTGGTGCGGGCCGCGGCGCGACGGGAGCCCAGTGGGCGCGATGCATGATCATGATGATGGCGATGCAGGGCTGGGGTAAGCCGGGGGTCAATTTCGGCTGCCTTGAAGTCGGTGTCCCCCATGACCTCCATTTCTATTTCCCCGGCTACGCGGACGGCGGCATTTCCGGCGACCTGGCGTGGACCGCCAATGCGGTCAACAATTACCAGCGCATGCCGCACATCCTGACCATGAATCCCGTCAAGCAGATGGTGCCGCGGCAGCAACTGCCCGACGCCATCATCAACGGCCATGCCACGGGCTACCTCTGGGACGGCATGTCGCAGGAAGCCCAGTTCGCGCCGTTCAGCTACCCAATGCCCGGGTATTCGCCGATCCACATGATCTATCGCTACGGCGGGTCCGCCTTCAGCACGGTGACGAATTCCGGGCGCTGGGCCGATGCCTACCGGCACTCCAGCATCGAGTGCGTGGTCAACCAGTCGATCTGGATGGAGGGCGAGGCCCAGTTTGCCGACATCATCCTGCCTGCCTGCACTCCGCTGGAGCGCTGGGACATCGGAGAATGGTCGAATTCCGGTGGCTATGCGCACCATGGGTTTGGCACGGTCAATCATCGCATGATGACGCTGCAGCACAAGTGCATCGAGCCTTTGGGCGAGTCCCGCTCGGACTACGACATCTTCACCGCCATCCTGAGCCGGCTGGGCCTGGGCGGCGTGTTCACCGAGGGGTGCAGTGAGCTTGACTGGGTCAAGCGGGTCTTCGATTCGTCGGATCTGCCCGATCACATTTCGTGGCGCGAGTTCTGCCGCAAGGGCTATTTCGTCGTGCCGCCGGAGAAGCCCGAGTTGCGCCACCCTGTGGACATGCGCTGGTTTGCGGAGGGCCGACGGAAAGACCTTCATGAACCGCATCCGCTGCCGTCCCAGTTCGCCGAAAAGTTCGGCATGGGCCTGCAGACGCCGAGCGGCAAGCTGGAGTTCGTGCCTGAGTTGCTGAAGCGGCACACTGCGGACAATCCCGAGCGGCCAGCACTCAATCGATATATCCCCTCCTGGGAAGGGCGGCGCTCGGACCTGGCTCAGCGTTATCCGCTGCAGTTGATCGCAACCCACAGCCGTTACAGCTTCCATACGCATTGCGACGGCAAGAATTCCTCGGTCAACAGCGTCGAGGACCACCGCGTGCTGATCGGCGGCCACCGTTTCTGGCTGCTGAGGCTTGGTCGGGCAGACGCGGCCATTCGAGGCATTGCCCATCACGACCTCGTCAAGGTGTACAACGACCGCGGCGCGGTGATCTGCGCGGCCGACGTCTCGCCGCTGGTCAGCGCGGGAGTGGTCAAGTCATACGAAGCGAGCGCCGAATTTCAGCTGATTGAGATCGATGGCGAGTGCGTCGAGATCGGCGGTTGCATGAACGTGCTCACCCCCGACCGGCCGCAAGCTGCCGGAACCAGCAGCATGAGCCCGAACTCCTGCCTCGTGCAGGTCGAGAAGTGGCGAGATGCCGAGGCGTTCGTGCTCGGTCACGCAGCATGAGGACTACAGAATGAACAAGTGGAACCTGATTATCAATGTTGGGCGTTGCGAGAACTGCCAGAACTGCGTCATCGCCGCCCGGGATGAGCACGTCGGCAACGATTTCCCAGGTTATACCGCCCCCGCCGACGCCAATGCCGACAGTCCCATCCGTATCCTGCGCCGCGTCCAGGGGGACGCGCATATGGTCGAGACCACGTATCTGCCGGTCATGTGCAATCACTGCGACGAAGCGCCGTGCATGAAGGTGGGCGGCGATGCCATTCGCAAGCGCGCCGATGGCATCGTCATCATCGATCCGGACAAGGCGCGGGGCCGGAAGGACATCGTGAAGTCCTGCCCGTACAAGGCGATCGTCTGGAATGAAGAGCTGCAACTGCCGCAGACCTGGATCTTCGATGCCCATCTGCTCGACCAGGGGTGGCCCCAGCCGCGTTGCCAGCAATCGTGCCCCACTGAAGTGTTCGAGACGCTGAAGCTCGATGACGCAGCAATGGCCGAGAAGGCCCGGCGCGAGGGACTCAAGGTATTGCGGCCGAACCTGGGCACAAAGCCGCGCGTGTGGTACAGCGGCCTCGAACGCTGGGAAACGTGCTTTATCAGCGGAAGCGTCAGTGCGCAGGTGGCAGACGTAGTCGAATGCGTCAAGGATGCGTCAGTCGCCTTGTGCGTCGGCAGTCAGAAAGTGGCCGAAACCGTCTCGGATGGCTTCGGAGATTTCAGGTTCGGTGGTCTGGCCAGGGGCAGCGGCCTCTACCGGGTCGAAATCCAACATGCCCTTGGCAACGCTTCGGGCGAATGCGAACTCGGTGAAAGCGTTCACCTAGGCGAAATCAGCCTCGTCCAGGTCCAGAACGGCGTGGAGGTGACGTGATCGTAAGTACGGCAATGAAGCCGCGGGCAAACCCTATCCAACTGAAGACACGAAGGACCGCGATGCGTCGACCGCGAAAAGACGCGGCTCTGGTCCGGGTCGAGGCGACATCGGTCAATCCGATCGACGGAAAGTTCCTCTGGTCCTCGGCAACGATATTGCCGAAGAGGTCGATTTCGCGCGCCTTGGTGTCAGCCCGTGAGGACCGCGCGACCGGGTCATGGGGGAGACTACCGGCAAGAAGGGCGGTGAGGATGTCCGCACCTGACGGTGGACGCTCGACTGGTGCAACCGTCGGTCGGCAGCTTCGCTTCCTGGGCACGGTGGCGGTTTCACTGTCGCTTCGGGCCTTTGCACGCGAACTGGGCCAATTAGACCGAACCATGGTTGACCTGCGACACGCGCCTGGTGGTGCTCCACGCCTGCCATACCAGGACTGACCGCCCAACTTTGATCGGGCGTGCCGCCCGATACGCGCACGGATAAATTGCTCGGTGCGCTCGCGCAGGAGCTTCCGGGGCTGTCCGCTGCAAGCCGGCGCATCGTAATCGCATAACGACTGCGAACGCCAGGCCCCACTGGCCTTCGCCGATTCCCCGCCAAGGAGGTTTGCGCAAGTGAACAAAGTTGCTCTCACATGCACGATAGTTTTAGGGCTACAACTTTTCGGCCTCGGGTTGTCGATCTCAATAATGCGTTTTCGAGAAGGTACCAACTTTGGCTGCGAATCGGACCCCGCGAACCGGCTACACAAGCTCGTCCGGGCTCATGCGAATACGGCCGAATACGCACCGTTCCTCGCGTTGCTGTTTCTCTATCTTGGCGCGCGATCACCTTCGACGGCGGCAGTGTCGCTGATCGTCGCGGCAACCGTGTGCCGCTGTTTGCTCGTCATCGGCCTTGTCGCATGGCCCACGATGGCCAAACCCAACCCCTTTCGGTTCGTCGGCGCACTTGGGACCTACCTGACCGGTGTGGCGCTATGTGCGATGCTGCTGCGTTGAAATGCGACGGACAGACGAAATCGTGCGAGTGTCCCGAACCTATCCGCTGCCATCCAGCGCATCGTAATCGAGAGACCTCGGCAGTGTAAATTCGCTCGACGAACTGGTCCTCAAATCAAGGTGGGCTTTATTGTAATTGACAAATACATCATAACTGAGTTTAATGTCGAAAGCGGGGCTTGACCGATATCACAAGGTAGGTGGCTCAAGTCGGAAATTTGCCGGACCACGATGCACGTACCGCAAGGCGTGCACGCGCGCGCTGGAGTCCTATGTTGTGCCGACCGGGCACGCGTTATCAAGTGTCAGCCGCAGCCACGACGTCAAGCCCTTCGTGGCGTCACTCATTCCCTGGAGCACCTGGCATGACACCGTCGAACTCGCGCAGCGGTCTCCCAGTTTCCGGGTCACTCACCTTGCGCCCGCTGCGCGGCCTTTGCTCTACTTACGCAGCACCGCAGATGGCGGTCTGACCTGGTACCTATGTCATGAAGCGGGAACGCCTGACACGCGCACAGCGCAAAGAGCAGACGCTTGAGCGCCTGCTTGAGGCTGCGCGGACGATGTTCGTCAAAAAGGGATTGGCCGCAACAAGCGTGGAGGACATCGCCGGGGCGGCCGGCTACACGCGCGGCGCGTTCTACTCCAATTTCGACGGTAAGTCGGAGCTGCTGCTTGAGTTGATGCGCCGGGACCACGATCGTGCGCAGACCAACCTGCGGGCGATGATGGAAGAGGGCGGCACGCGCGAGCAGATAAAGGCTCGCGCCACCACATACTACAGTCGGCTTGACTACGACGGTTTTCCGCTTTGGGTCGAGGCCACGCTACTCGCGTGCCGAGACGACGAGTTTCAGAAGCGCTTTAACGCCTTCCGGCAGGAGAAGCTCGACCAGGTCGGCGCGTACATCCGCACGTTTTGGGAACGCGACGGCAGGCAATTGCCCCTGCAGGCGGACGCCCTCGCACTCGGCCTGGAGAGCCTGCGCGATGGTATGCAGCTCTTCAGAATGTGCCATCCGCAGATGGTGAGCGACGAGGCGATGCAGACGATGATTGCAGGATTATTTTCCTGCCTATGGATGCGGCAATCGGAAGAAATCCGCCGCGCCGATCATCGCGCGCGCGTGTCTGACCCGGGCGGCGGACGTCGGATGCCTACCGTCCGTGCCGAAAATATCCATGATTAGGGAACAGCGCGATCGCGACTGCCCGGGCAACGCGCGGTACCCCGTTCAGCCCGCCGGCCGTCAGAACTCGGCCCCCGACGCCTTCAGGCTTTTACCGTTGGCGCCGATAGTTGTGTATGTCACGCCGTTAAAGGAGATGGCCATGTATTACGACCACACGATTTCCCAGAAAATCGACCACCGAAGAAGCACGAACGACCGGAGCGACGTGGGTTCGATGTCAAACGATGTCGACGAAGTGAGCGATCCGGGTTCAGCAAGAAACTGGGCGTGGGCGCACCATAGCGACTTATACGACTGGATGGACTGGCACAGTCCGTTTCCTGCGTCAGGCCCGTCGGAGTGAACGCGCGGTATGGTGGCCCTACGCTATCGCTGAGGCGAAGCAACCGACCAGCTTTCGCGGGCTCTGAAAGAATCTCGACCAGCTCGACGAGCAGATCTCAGAATAATGATCTCCCGATCAAATGCCGCCTCAACTTTTCAGCTTGCGCAGCGCGAGTCATCAGTTCGTTTTGCTCCGAAAACTTCAACCGATCCGCTGACCTTGTTGCACCGGAGCCCGCCTGCGGATATGCCACAAACAATTAGTCGCCGATGAGGTGGGGGAGGCTGTCCTTCGCCGCCCCGTTTTCACGCCAGACACCGCCGCGATCGGACGGCAGCGGTTCTCTGACCCACCGGAATAACGTAAGAGCTCCACGTGTGCAGACGAAGAGCCTTGAGCCCATGAGCCCATGAGCCGAGTGTAACGCGACAGCTGCCGAAGTTGTCTTCGGCCAGTTGATCGGCTTCCAAAGCATCAATCGACCGCGAGCTAGAACCGCACGTCATTCCTTCGCGTGTCAGCTTTCGGGGGCCGCCGGGGACGGCACCCGCCGACGACGGCAATGTTCCAATTTCGGATGTCCAAGACCACCCCGGCTGATATGGCTGTCGTCGTTTGCGCACGGTTCTATACACGTGACTCATAACTGACATTAAAATCATCTACGATTCAATTCTCATGAGTGACATGAGAGCGTACAATTGTGCGTGGATGAAGCGTGTTATCGGTGAACCGGCGCAAAACTGTTAACGTGCGTCGGGTTGCCAACGCTACTCGTGGTGGGTACGAACATCTCGATACGTAGGGAACCAGTGAAAGATTCTATTGCCGATCAGGCGCTCGGGTTGCGCCAGATGCTCAGTCAAAGTGCTGCGCGAGTGGTTGCTGTCACAGGCGGCCCCGAAGGAGTGGGCCGCACGGCTGCCGTCGTCAATCTCGCCATGGCACTGACCAAACTGGATATGGACGTGCTTGTGGTGGACGAGTCTCCTGGCGACCAATCGGCGAGCGCGATGCTCGGGGTCGTTCGCACCGCTGGCGCGTTCGCTCCCCCGTCGCGTTGCAGGTTGCCGCGGGTGCTGACAGTTGACCGTCGTCCACCGCGGCTCACTGTGATGGGCTCCCGCCACACCGATCTGAAAAGCTACGCTGACGGGCGGTACGACGCGGTATTCGACAGCAAGTCGGACATCGTGTTGATTGATGCCGCACTTGGCCGCGATGGCGGGCTTTCGCCGCTGGCATTACAAGCTGACAACGTCGTCGTCGTCATGTGCATGTCGGCCGACGCGGCGGCGGACACCTACGTTTGCATGAAGCGCCTGCGCCTCACACAGGGAATTGCGGAATTTCGCATCCTTGTGAATCTGCTTGATGGTGAAGCGGACACCCACGCGGTGCTGGACAGCCTCGGAAGCATTGCGCGCGATTATCTGGCGGTCTCGGTTGTCAAAGCAGGCTGCATCACAGCCGATCCATGTGCGGCGCGAGCTGCCGAGCTATCGCGCTGTGTCGTCGACGCGTTCCCTTCTTCGCCGGCCGCGAGCGATTATCGACGCCTTGCTGCCGATATGCAGTCCTGGCCGAGGCGGCGCACTGGCGTCGTCGCGCCTACCGCAATAGCGCGCATGACGCCGCGGGTCGCAGCGTTGGCATCTCACTCCGGGCTTCGGGCTTGACGGAAGATTACTGAATTGATCCAGCCCGGACTCCGGGAGAAGGTGCCGAGTCCGAGGTGCTTCGTGGCTACTCACCGCTCCTGAATGCGAGGCAAGTGCCCGCAAAGTCTCGGCTGATGCAATCCGATCGATGGTTGCCTACGGAACACCCGAATGGATCCCACCTGGCGACATCGTATAGCTTACTCATTCAATCTTGGCATCGAGCAATTGCGGCCTATCAGGGAATAGGCGCATCAGGCGGGCCGGTTTCATTGACACAAGTGGCCCAGTATCAGTGGTGGATGAGGACACTCTCCGATTGCGACGCTATTCGCACGGGGCGGTATTGGGGGGGGCGCGCATGGTTCACGCAAGGCTTCAATCGCCCGAGCCTTTGCACAGGGAAATCAGGTTATGAATTGCGTCGTTGACGCGTGGGATATGACCGTCGCGAGACCTGACGATCGGACAATCAACAAGCGAGTCGATGAACACGGATTTGCCTTGTTTGGTGCGTTGATCCCTCGATGGGAGGGTCGACAGGTATGCCAATCGTACGGGTACTCGACAGGCCAACGGCTTGGTCACTGATCGTTTCGTGGTGCGATGCACGCTCCGGATACTACGGTTACCAGACCCGGCGGGCGGTCGTCGCGCGCGTGCCAGGCATCGTGTGCTGACCGGTCGGCCGATTGACGTCGGAAACGAAATCTACAAGCCGCGCTGTGTCGGCGGCTAATGCTGATCTGATGACCTGCGCAAAAAGCGTCGGAAAACAGCAGGTCTGATCCGGACTGCTTCAGCGGCGTGCATACATGACGTCCGCGATTGATGTCGATAGTGACCGGTCATGCGTATCCAGTCGACAGCCTGCCATTGACTTGTTCCTGGCCTATCAGGAACCCTTCCGTGATTACTTCGTCTTGGTTAATGCCGAAAGAGCGCGAACGGCAACTGTTTTGGGTTCGAAATGGCTAACGTCCTGGCCTGAAAGCGTATGACGCAACTCTTGGACCACCACAGTCCGAGGATTCGACAGCGGGATTTCCGCGGCACGTAATCGTTTCAGGATTGCAAACAGCAGTTCACTCCTGATGTCGGGGGCGATTCTGGGGCTGCGAACATATCCCGTGACGCTTAGCGTGATGCCGTCGGGCGTCAACTGGCTGAACATGACGGAAGGCGCGGGATGATCGAGAACCGACGGGTGATCCACGTAGGCCGCCAGAAGTATGTCGCGTACCTGCTCGGGATCGATGTCGAGCGCAAACGTGAGCACGAGCGTGGCGACCCCCTGTGTGCTGTTTCCCATCGTCACGTTACGCACATTCTGCGAAATAAGATGCGAATTCGGAACGATCACTGTTGACCTGTCCGCGAGTTGTATTTCGGTTGCACGTACGTTGATGCGCCGGATGTCTCCTTCGATGCCGGTAATACTGATGATGTCGCCCACTTTGACCGGCCGCTCAGCAAGCAATATCAGCCCGGAGATGAAATTCTTCACGATCTCCTGCAGGCCGAAGCCAATACCTACCGACAATGCGCTAACGATCCAGGCCAGGTTGTGCCATTTGACACCGAGCATGGACAGGGTTTGCAGGACGACAAGAACATAGCCGATGTTGGCAAACAGCGTCAGCAGCGAGGCGCGCATACCCGAACTCATTCCGGTCTTGGGCAGCAATTCGGTGTCCAGCCATTTGCGCACCGATCTGAGCAGGTACAGGCCCACTGCGCAAGTCAGGAGGGCGCTGAGCACATGGGCCGGAACGATATTCAATGCACGTAGCCGCTCGCCTCCGAGTACGTCAAGAATACTATTGATCAGGTCTGCAGGGGTTGTCCCCAAGCCCCCCGTGAGCAATGCGATGACAGCAGCGAGCAGCAATGCGCTGCGACCCATTCCGGAAAGCACCGTTGCCACCTGTGCGAGGTGATGATCTCCCAATCCGAACAGATGCCCGATGGTTTTGCCACTCGCATGACGTGGCGAAAAGACACTTTCGCAGACGTCATGCGTGAGCTTCATCAGGAGATAGAGACTGCACAGCACGAGATCGAACCAGACGAGTTCGTAAGTCAGGAATCGCGCGACCGAGACGTAACCGCAGAGTAATGCAATCAGAGAACCTCCGACGGCGAGGCTGACGGCGGCGTGGATCATGCCCGCAAGGGTAGAACGCGCTTCAGGGGGCTCTCCGGCAGCGGCGAGCGCAGTACGTACCCGGTTTGCCCGCAGCAGCGTTGCGCCGATTGTCAGGGCGACGATCAATGCCACCAGGCCCCGAGTAAAAAGCGTTAGCTGCAGGCTGGTGTCAACGGCCCTGTTGACTTGTTCGATGGCTCCGGAAAACAGCAGCAGTGTGGCCAGTATCCGAGGAAAAGGGCCTAGTGCGCGAGCGACCGGGTCCGCGATGGCCGGCAGCCGCCAGGAAGGATGCCGTGTACAGAGCAACGCCCGACCGAGAGCAGCGACCAGCGCGCAGGTCAGGACATGTTTGATAAGTCCATCGGTGAAGCTCTGCAGGATCGGGGACAAGGTCTGCTGACGGGTAACGACGAAAAAACACACCTGAACGGCACATACGGCGGTCATCATGGACGCAAACATCGTCGATATCGCAAAGGCGCTGCGTCGCAGCCGGCCTTCGGGAAGGCGGCGCAGGCAAAACAACCCTAACGTTGCCTCAAGAAGGCGAGCGCCAATTGTCATGATGGCCAGCGCCAGGAGCACAATCAGCGTGGTCGCGACCCGCTGGCCCGGTTGCCATATCGATTGAATCTGCTTGCTGATCTGCTCATTGAAGTCTTGCAGACGTTGATAGTCAGCCGCTTCCAGATGGAGCAAAGGCGCCCAGAAAGTCGGGCCGAAAATGCTGCCGGAGCGAAGTGCCAGCTGGTCTTTCAGATGGTCGTGCAGCAGTCGCGCAATCTGGGCGCTTACGTTGGCAAGGTTCTCCTTGATGGTTCCGGCTTGCCTTAGTTCGGTATCGAGCTGCGCCTGCTGTGCAGTGAGTGTGCCGCGCTGTTCGGCGACTACGAGAGTTTCCGCATTGGTTCCGGGATCGGGTGCCGCGCCGAGTACGTCGAGTTGTGCATGTGTCTTCGCGCGATCGGGCTGCAGTGACGTGGTTATCAGTCTATCGACGTCGTCGGCAACGCGACGGCTCAGTGCATCCAGCTCGAGCAGCTGCGCATCGCTCGTCGCGCTCGAGGCTCGTTGCCTGATCTCGTCCTGCTTATCCTGAAGTGCGTTCAGCACTTTCAACGCGTCGGGTCCCGCGGCCGTGAAGGTCGGAGTGAAAACAGGACCATGCATGCCCGAGGGCGGCAGCGTTGTCGCGCATAAGACAGCCGGAATCAGGCTGGGCACGGTCAGCGCGATAAGGCGAAAAATGATTAAAAGTATTTGTCGCATAACGCAAAGGGGGGCGCAAGGTGCGCATTTGAAAGGGCTGGCTTTTACGCAGGACACCCGTGTGCAGTGTTGCACCGGGGTTGCGCTCGGGCGGGGATTTGGGGGCAACACTCAAATCTGGTAGTCGAGCTGCTCACTTCATAAGTGACAAGTATATCAGTTATGAGTATAATGCCACCATGGATCAAAATCATGCAACGTCGACACATGCTGCAGCGGCTGTTCGTTGTGTGACGCCTGTAGCCTGCCGCCATAACGTCGGATAGCAGACGGGACGTTAACCATGGAATATATCGAAAGCTTGCGCCTCTTCCGGACTATCGTCGAAGTCAAAAACTTCAGGCGTGCCGGGGAAATGCTGGATCTGTCGCCATCAGTCGTTTCGCGGGCGATCGCCTCGCTGGAAGAGCGCCTGGGCGCGCGACTCTTCCATCGCTCGACTCGACAGTTTTCGCTGACGGAAGCTGCCGAGCGCTTTTACGACGGTTGCTGCCGCATCCTCGACGATCTCGACTGCCTCGAAGCCAACGCGGCGAGCCATGGTCGACTGCCTGCGGGCGTGCTGCGACTGGTCGCACATACGACCGCTACGCTGACGTGGCTCGCACCACTGATTTTGTCCTTCAAACGTAAGCACCCGAAGATCACCCTTGATCTCACATTAACGGAGCGGCCCGTCGACCTGACGGCTGACGGTTACGACCTCGGTATCATCCTTCCCTTCATGCTGGCGACGGATCTGGCTGTGACGCGGCTTCTTCAGCGGTTGCCGCTCGTCATTGTCACAACGGAAGCGTATCTGAACAGGCGTCCCCGGCCTCGCCATCCGGCTGACCTGGCGGACCATGTGTTTGTCACCGTTCCTCCTTCGATGCACAAGCCATTTGTCACCTTTCGAATGGCGCAGGAAAACGTCGCGTTTCCGATCAACTATGAGATTACGTCGAATAACCCGATTTTTAATCGGGACGTTCTGCTCGAAGGTTTTGGAGTTGGCGTGCTGCCAATCACCCTTGTTGAGCACGACATAAAGGCCGGGCGGCTCGTTCGTCTGCTGGAACAATTCGAGATCGCAGATACTGCTGCGGAGGTTCGCCTCGCGTACATCGGACGTGCACTGCTACCCGCGAAGGTGAGGGCGTTCATTGACCACGCCGCGGAGTTTTTTGAAGGTGCCGCGGAGGCTTCTGACGCAACTCGTTAGGTGGTCCCGCATTGGTGAGACATTCTGACGTCATCTATCGGGAGGACGCGCTCCACCAGGAGGACGACGCCTTCGATAATGTCGTCCCGTTGGTAGGCGGTGCTTTGTCGTAAGCGAAACAAAGTGGAAATGCTCCGTCTCGCCTGAAACGCTATCTGAAGCCGACCGCCTGCGAACGCTCGCGAGAGATATTCGCCAGAGTGGACGTAAGAGGCGCTGTTTCGCCCGCACGAGGTTGAGCCCGTCTTTGCCTCCGGTCATCGGTGTGCAGTTCGGCCCCAATCTTTCTTTCGTCAAGCGTGGCGCCTTTCGACAACTACGTGTCAGTCGCAGCCGTTGTTCTATCTCCGATAGTGTATCGGTCGATCAAAAGTGACAAAATCATCATCAACATTGATCTACGTCAAAAGAGATCAATGCCGCGCGAGTATGCTGCACGAGTTGCATGCGTATCGGTGCGAGCACGCACGGTCGGGCCCGCGAGCAGACAGCGGGGCGGTCGCGGGCGCGGCCTCAATCAATGTCGAAATGGAGGACGGTGTCATGGACGCAGCCACGCAATTGGCGCGCAGTCAGGAAATTGCCGGGAATATCGCGCACGTGCTGGAAAAGCGCACGCAGAACGCACTGGAGCAATACGGGAAACGGTTGCGCGCAGCCGTCGATGGCGACGCCAGCCGCGACCACAACCTGTTCGCAGCGCAACTCAATCCCCTGAGCGCATGGCATTACGCTGTCGACGTCGCGCAGCGCTCGCTCCTGTTCTGGGATACGATGCGCGTGCGCGGCACGCAATACGTCGAACGCACTGCGCAAGAGCTCAAGCCCGCGCTCCATTTCGACTATGACGTCGTGCTCGATGGCAGGCATTTCGCGCGCCCTGTCAATTACGCGCTGCTCTACATCAAGCCGCCCGAAGGCGTGATCGTCGACGAAAAAAAACGGCCCTATCTGATCATCGATCCGCGCGCGGGTCACGGCCCGGGCATTGGCGGCTTCAAGGACGATTCGCAGGTTGGCGTCGCATTGCGTGCGGGCCATCCCGTTTACTTCGTCGTGTTCTTCCAGAACCCCGAACCCGGCCAGACACTGCTCGACGTATGCGCCGCCGAACAGGAGTTCGTCAAGAAAGTGCGTGCGCTGCATGCCGACAGTCCGAAGCCGGCGATCATCGGCAACTGCCAGGGCGGCTGGGCCGCGATGATGCTCGCGAGCTCGTCTGTGGAAGACACTGGCCCCATCGTCATCAACGGCGCGCCCATGTCGTACTGGAGCGGCGCTTGGAGCGAAGGCGCAGGCGACAATCCGATGCGCTATGCGGGCGGGATACTGGGCGGCACGTGGCTCGCGTCGTTTTCATCCGATCTCGGCAACGGCAAGTTCGACGGCGCGTATCTCGTGCAGAACTTCGAGTACCTGAACCCGGCCAACACGTTGTGGGACAAGTACTACCGCGTGTACGACAACATCGACACAGAGCCGCCGCGCTTTCTGGAGTTCGAGCGCTGGTGGGGCGGCTACTACCTGATGAACCGCGGAGAGATCGAGTGGATCACGCGCAATCTGTTCATCGGTAACAAGCTCTGGTCGGGCGAAGTGCGCGGTGGTTCGGGCAAGGCGTTCGACCTGCGAGATATCCGCTCGCCGATCATCCTGTTCGCCTCGATGGGCGACAACATCACGCCGCCGCAGCAGGCGTTCAACTGGGTGGCCGACCTCTATGGCAGCACCGAGGAAATCAAGGCTCGCGGCCAGGTCATCATCGGACTGATGGACGAGGATGCCGGACATCTTGGCGTTTTCGTGTCGGGCAAGGTGGCGAAGAAGCAGCATGCGCAAATCGTCAACGTGCTCGAGGCAATCGAGACGCTCGCGCCGGGGCTCTATGCGATGTTGATCGACGAGGTGAACGGCGCCCACGGGACGGTCGCATACGAAGTGACATTCGTTGAGCACCGTCTCGAGGAGATCGCGCAGCATTTCAACCGGTTCAAGCGCGAGGACGAAAAGCCCTTTGAGGCCGTAGCCCAGCTTTCCGAATTCAACCAGCGCGCTTATGAATTGTTCGTGCAGCCCTACGTGCAGTGGACGTCGAACGAGACCACTGCGCGGTTCTTGCGTGAATTTCATCCGCTACGCTTCCAGCGCTGGGCATTTTCGGACCGGAATCCGTGGCTTGCCTGGCTGCGCCCGGCGGCCAACGCGGTCAAAGCCAACCGGCAGCATGCCGACGATATCGAGCCGTGGCGCAAGCTCGAACATCGCGGCTCCGAGATCATCAGCGCCTCGCTCGACCACTACAGGGCGATGCGCGATGCCAGCGCCGAGTCGCTGTTCTTCAGCGTCTACACCAACCCCTTCCTGCTCCACTTCGCGGACCGGTATCGCGATCGCGAGGCAACCGCGTCCATGGTTACTAACCCGCGCGAACTGCCTTTCGTGAAGGAGGCGCTCGCGTCGATCGGGCTGGGCGGCTACGACGAAGCGGTCGCGCGCGCGGCTTTCCTGCTTGGGCGCAGCGGGGAGCCATTGCCGCTTGCCCGACTTGCGACGCAGCGTGAACTGGTCGAAGCCTACGCCGAGTATCTGCCCAGCTTGCCACCCGATCAGTGGCGGCGCATTCGCGGCGAACAGGAGCTCATCGCAACTTACGAGCCGCAGCAGGCGATCGCGACGCTTCCGGTGCTGCTCGCCAAACCGGAAGACCGCAAGCGGCTGCTGACGTTGCTGGACAGACTGCTGGCCGACGCGCGCGTGCAAAGCGTGCCGCCGACCGCGCAGCAATGGGAGGCGTTGCAACGCATTCGCGCGGTGCTCGGTGCGTCACCCGCGGCACGGCCTGTTGCGGTGCTTGAGCACACGCCGTCGTGAGCGCGCCCGTCTTTTCTGTAATGGAACCATCCATGTAACCCAAACACGCGAAGTATCACCGGCTCATTGCCCGTTGTCAGACGCTGGCCCCGATGCCACGGCCGTCGTCCATCCATGCGACAGGAGCTCGCTGGAAGGCGCAGTGGAAGCGGCGCAGAGAGGCCTGATCGTGCCGATCCTCGTCGGGCCGCGCGGGCGGATCGAATCGGTTGCCGCGGAGTACAAGCTTTCGATCAGCGATTATCAGATCGTCGAGGCGCTGCTCAGTTAGGCTCCGGCAGCCGCGGCCGTGCAACTGGTGCGCGAGGGCAAGGCCGAGGCGCTGATGAAAGGCAGCCTTCACACCGATGAGCTCATGGCGAGCTGGTCGACATCATGGACGCCGGCTACACCTGCGCGAAGCCCGCCACGGCCTACGCGCGGCGGGTTTCGCGCGAAACGCTGTATGTCGACGGCGGCGTCAACATCATGGCCTGACCTGGCCTTGGAAAGGAAACACCATGGCTGAGCTTTTACTCGGTAATGTCGAAGAAAGCGTGTCTGACGAGGAACTCAGTGAGTTCCTGCAGAGATACGGATTCCCTGCGTTCGATTCGATCGAGCGCGTGCCCGCAGGAAGCGGAAGTCCCATCGCGCTGCTCAGGTTCAGCGACCTCTCGCCAGAGGCACTGAACCTGCTCCGGTCGAGGATTCACAACATGTTCTGGAAGGACCACACGATTAGTGCGCAGATCCTGCCGGAAAGGGAAGATTGAGCCGCAAGGAGGCGCCCATGAGCATTCTGGACAGGCTGTTTCATCGCGAGTGCATATCGGAGAAGAGCGCCCCGGGTTCCGCGCAGGTGAATGACGCCATTGAGCGCATTGCAACACTGAGTCCGCAGTTGCGGCTCGCGGAGCGCTATCAGGAGCGCCTCGCGGCTGCGGTCAGGACTTCGCTCGACTACGTCGGGGCATTGGTGAACGACATGCCGCCGGCACGCGAGGCGAGCGCATCCGCCTGGACGACGGACCCGTATATTCAGGCCTTTTTCGCAACGCCGGAAGATGTGCCGGGTGCCTTGAGTCAATCGACTGAGCTGCGTACGCATTTCGATGCCAACCCCGTGGCAAACGAGGCCTTCGCCGTGCTCGGTATGGCGATGACCGAACGGCGGACGTTCGGTGTCGCGCAACATGGATCGACGGCGCGCACCGACGTGCAGCGAACCACCGTGAGCTTCAGCGATCACCGGGCACGCGTGTGCGCCAGCACGGAGCAGACGCTTCGAGAGGAGATCGTGCGCCGTGTGGTGGATCAGCTCGTGCTCGTGGGCCTCGAGCGAATTGGCGCGGACGCGTCGCGCCGCGACGAGCTGGAGCAGGAGCGTGCGCTGCTCAAGACGCGCCTCGCGCTGCTGCAGCGGCAGGGCAGTGGGATGAGCGCCATATTGGGTGCGGAGCCATTGTCCGGTCTCGTGGAGCTGGCGCGCCTGCAGACGCAGATGGAAGAAAACGACGCGGAGCTGGCGCGTCTGGGACTCGCGACCGAGGCGATCGACCGCCGGCTGAAGATCATTGCTGATGTGCTCAATTCGCCCGCGGAACACCTGCATGTACTCAAGAGGGAACTGCGGCTCGATCGCATGAACGTGATCGTGGAAAACGGGTACGCGCGCGAGGGCACAACGATCGAATTGAGGCTCGCGAGCGTGCCAGAAACAGCGGGTGCCATGCGGGCCTTTGCGCTGGTGAAATTTGCCCGCTCCGATCTACTGCCGGCGCCGAGCATGGTCGATGAGGAGAGAAAGTTCTTGATCTGACGACGCCACGAACGCTCGCCGCGCGCACGCTCGGCATGGAAAATCATGGCCGTCTGCGACATCTCCGTGATTCCAGGACGTCGTCGCCTTGCTCCGAGCGGAATGCGCTTGCGCGAGTCATCACGAATGCGTGGATGCATCGCGCGGCGCTGTAGCGGTCCTGTTGATTGGAGTCAACGACGTGACAGGCGCCGTGCGCACTGGAACCGGCTTGCCCACCGAGGCAGCGTGCGGCGCTGCTCGTGCAAAGGTACCACCGGGTAAAGCCCGAGTTGCTCTTGAGCCGGCCCAGATGCACGGGATGCGCGCGCCGCGTTTCAACTCGGAGTTGGCTCCGCAGTGAGCCAACGGCGGAATTGCGAACGGCTGACGGGGGCGTTGCCCGTACATCCGGATGCTTTGCCATCCGATGGGTTCCACCCCAACTGGTTGGCATACCAGCATTGGGCAACACAACTGACCGGGCGAATCAGGGAACTCGAATCGCATCAGTCGTCCATTGGCTACTGACTTGAAAAATCTCCGCAGACCCACGACAGACTTCTCGAGGCTATCCATGCATAACGAATACTTTCACATCAGCAACGAATTCGGCATCGCACATCTCCAGCTGAACCGTCCCGACCGGCTCAATACGATGGGCCCGGCGTTGATGCGCCGCCGTGCCGCTCCGAAGATCGCAACCTGACGAGGCTATCGATGCCCTATTCAATTGAATCGACCGTCCGCGACTTGCTCGGTAACGACACAACGAAAGCGATCATCGAACAGCATTTACCCGGGTTCTCGTCCTAAGAGCCGAGCTATATATACCCGATTTCGTCGGCAAACCTGAGTACCGTGGTTGCAGGCGTCACGTAGCGGCCTCCTGGTTGGTCCGTGGAATTCGGTAGGCACGGTTCAATCGACCAAGCTCACGATGTATAGGTCTACGTATCGTGAAGCGTTTGATTTATATCAATCAATTCAATTGGGTCATGTGCCAACCTGCAAATCAAACTAGGCGAATGTTAGAGAGAAAGCAAGCGCTCGATGCGTGCGTGCCGGCGATTGGCAGGCTCGTGGCGCTCATCTCATACGATGTCGTCGGGTTGATCTGGTTCTACGTCGCTGTCACCGGTCGCATAGCCCGGACGCTCGGGGACGACGAGATTGCTATAGGGTGCGCAGATGGCGGGATAGCCGCATTTTCAGGGAGAGAAGCAATGCACGACATTCCGAAAGAAGCAAAGAACGGCGATTCTAAGCCTGGGGGTAAGCTCAGCAGCAACGCGTATTTGAAGGAGCTACGCCGGCTCCACGGCGAATTGGTCAAGATGCAGGAATGGGTCGTGCATAGCGGCGCGAAGATCTGCGTCGTATTCGAGGGACGCGACGGCGCGGGCAAGGGCGGAACAATCAAGGCGATCACCGAGCGCGTTAGCCCGCGCATTTTCCGAGTCATCGCGCTGCCCGCGCCCACCGACCGCGAAAAGAGCCAGATGTACATGCAACGCTATGTTCCGCACCTGCCGGCGGCCGGCGAGGTCGTGATTTTCGACCGCAGCTGGTACAACCGCGTGGGCGTGGAGCGCGTGATGGGCTTCTGCACTGAGCGCGAAGTGCAGGAGTTCCTGTTTGCGACGCCGCTAGTCGAGCGGGCCATCATTGATTCAGGGGTTATCCTGGTCAAGTACTGGCTGGAAGTGAGCCCCGAGGAGCAGACCCGGCGCCTCGAAGCCCGCATTTACGATGAGCGCAAGGTCTGGAAGCTCTCGCCGATGGACGTCGAATCGTATCGGCGCTGGTACGACTATTCGAAGGCGCGCGACGAAATGTTCGCGAAGACTGACACCGAATTTTCACCATGGTATGTCGCGCGCTCCGACGACAAGAAGCGTGCCCGGTTGAACATCATCAGGCACCTGCTTAGCAAGGTGCCTTACGAGAGCGTGCCGCGGGAACACGTGAAATTGCCGCGGCGGCAGAACGCGGGAGACTACCGCGAACCGGACTATCCGTACAGGTTCGTACCCGTCACCGCGGAGGGCACCGAGGAGCACGCCCGAAAATCCCCTGCGAAGACAAAGGCCAAATCAGCCCGCTAGACCCCTCCTGGCCGGTCGGCTTCGCCTATGGGTTCGCAAGCGAATTCATAGGCGAATGAGGGGAATGCGCGGGCATTTGTCCAGCAGTGTTGCACTCCGGCTTGCCTGAGAAATTCTGAGCAATGCCGCATTTCATCCGGCGGGGAACGGGGATTTCCAAACACTGGCTGAAAATGCCGATGACGCGCGCTCGGATGCGCCCTATGACGCGTCGACGCGTAGGACTAAGGTCCAGTTGCGCTGGCGTGCGGGAGTGACATGATGCAATCGGGAACGTAGGACGGATGGAGAGCATGTTGTGCGAGCGTGCTTCCACCGAACAATTGGAACTGCGATTCGAAGAACGGTTTCGAGGAACGATCGGGATGTACCGAATCGAAGAACCCCGGCTTGGCGGGCTGCGTATCAAGGAATGGCGGCGCCGCGCGCACCTGGCGGTTGGGCTATTGTTTCTGGTGCTGCTGGGATCGACGCTGGGGATTGGGTTGCTCGACCACTCGGATGCGCCGTTGACCACAAAAATGTTTACGGCCTTCTGGGATGCGGTCAATCTTGTCACGACCCTTGGCGATTTCTCGGACTTCAATTCGGACCAGAAGGTATTCATGCTGGTCGCCATACTTGCAACAATGGTGGTTGCCGGCTATGCGTTGCGCCAGCTGACGGGGATGCTGTCGGGCGACGACGTGATGGTCTTCTGGGAGAACAGGGCAATGGAGCACAAGCTGGAAACGCTGAGCAACCATGTCGCGGTCTGCCCGTTTGGTTTGGTCGGCCAGTTGGTCGCCGCCCGTCTGCGAGATGCGGGAGTGACCGTGCTCGTGCTGGAAGCCGACGTAAAGCGGGCTGAAAAAGCATCCGGACTGGGATACATGGTCATCCTGGGCGATCAGAATTCGTTCGACG
Organism: Paraburkholderia terrae; assembly: GCF_002902925.1. Taxonomy (GTDB): domain Bacteria; phylum Pseudomonadota; class Gammaproteobacteria; order Burkholderiales; family Burkholderiaceae; genus Paraburkholderia; species Paraburkholderia terrae. The sequence continues at coordinate 245,691 of NZ_CP026114.1, forward strand.
ACGTACTCGAGCGTGCCAGGCTGGATACTGCCAGTGCGCTGTTCGTGACGGGCGACGATCCGAACAGCAATCTGGAGATCACACTGGTGGCGCACACGCTCAACTCGGGGCTCCAGATCGTGGTGTCAGGTGAAAACGATCTGCGCAGGATGTTGCTCCAGAGGGCCGGCGCTTCGACCGTCATCGACCAGAACGACATCGTTGCGCACGCCATGGTCGGGCAGATCAATGCGCGGCGGGCACAACAGACATGAAGCCGGTGCTCGACAAGCGCTATCTGCTGGTGGTCCGCCGCCTGTCCCGGCGCGGTTACGCATCTGCTCCACCGGCTGGCCTCAGGGTTTCGGGGTAACGTACGGCAATGTGGGCGCCCGACTGTTCGCCGTGATGTCTTGGACTAGCTCACTGCCCGCCACGAAGGAAGTTTCACTCGGGAGTCGACCATGCGAGTGGACACGCTGCAGCCGGTTGGCGGAGGCGAGCAGGCCGGATCTGGGCCCCTCCGGCCTTCAAAGACCATTTTTCGGGAGCGGAGCCCCGCAAGCCTTGCAAGAATCCGCGTAAGAAGTGTCCGCGCAACTTGCGCGGTAGCTGTCAACCACCTGGCAACCGTCTGGACCCGGTCCATCTGATGCTGGGAGTCGACGAGTGGCGACTGCCGAAACTGTCCCGTTGCGTCAAAGGCACATGGTCCAGTCTCCCCTCACGCGCTCCGGGGATCCCTCCGGGATCAGCGGATATCTCGGCAAGAGCGACGTCTTCGACGAGGACGTCGCTACCTTTATGTTCGTATGCTCCTACCAGACCGAAGCGGAGCATGACGCGCGCAAGCGCGCGATCCCCAACGCAGAGTTGGAGACTGTTATCGGCGAGTCGGGATGAATCGTAGTGCAGGAGGCTGCGCAGGCTACATGCCCGCTTGAAGAGAGCAACGCTCTATCGACGATGGCACGGTCTCCTCCGACGCCAGATTCGCAGACGCATCCGGTATCAATGGGGCGACCTGCGCACGATCTGGGGATTTGATGACAATAGGGAGTCCGTGTAACTATGGGAAACGATTCATCAACACATTCGATTGGCGGCTTTCGCATCCCAGTGCTGGAGTGGGTCCGCGATTATCAGAAGGAGTGGATCAAGCCGGATATCATTGCCGGTGTGACCGCTGCGGCGGTCGTTCTTCCGAAGGCCTTGGCATATGCGACAGTCGCGGGGCTGCCCGTGCAGGTCGGGCTGTATACGGCCTTCCTTCCGATGGTGATCTACGCGTTCCTGGGATCGTCGCGGCCGCTCAGCGTGAGCACCAGCGCAACGATCGCCATCCTCGCCGCAGCGGCCCTCGCTCGGGTGGTCCCGGGTGGAGCGACGGCAGACCTGCTGACAGCCTCTGCAACACTGACGTTACTGGTCGGGGCCATCCTCACGCTCGCCGCACTCCTGCGGCTGGGATTCGTTGCCAACTTCATTTCCGATCCTGTGCTGACCGGATTCAAGGCCGGTGTCGCGGTCGTCATCGTGCTGGATCAGTTGCCGAAGCTGCTTGGCATTCACTTTCCCAAGGGTGCGTTTTTCCACAACGTGCTGGCCACCGTCACGGGTATTTCACACGCGTCAGCGGCTACAGTCGCTGTGGGGGCGATTACGGTGGGCATTCTGTTGGCAATCGAGCATGTCTTTCCACGGGCACCCGCGCCGCTGATCGCGGTGGCGTGCGGGATCGGCGGCGTGAGCCTGCTCGGCCTGCAGTTTCACGGGGTCGACATTGTCGGCCATGTACCGACGGGCTTCCCTTCCGTCACCATGCCGGACCTGTCGCTTGTCGCGTCGCTTGGGCCAGCTGCCGCCGGCATTGCACTGATGAGCTTTACCGAAACGATCGCGTCCGGGCGAGCGTTCGTTGCGAGCGAAGAACCTGCGCCACAGGCGAATCGGGAGTTGCTGGCGATCGGTCTTGCCAATGTGGGCGGCGCGCTGCTGGGCTCCATGCCGGCGGGCGGAGGAACGACCCAGACGGCCGTGAACCGTCTTGTGGGCGCCCGCAGCCAGCTTGCCGAACTGGTCACGGCTGCCGTCACGCTGGGCACGATGCTGTTGCTTGCGCCCTTCATCGGACTGATGCCGCACGCCACGCTGGCAGCGGTTGTTATCGTCTATTCGATCGGCCTGATCAAGCCCTCGGAATTTCGCGCGATTGTCGCTGTGCGACGCACAGAGTTCGTGTGGGCGCTCGTTGCGGTCTCCGGCGTCGTGCTCTTCGGGACCCTTCTGGGCATCCTGATCGCCATTGTCGTGTCGCTCCTGGCGCTTGCTTACCAGACGTCCGATCCACCGGTATATGTGCTGCGCCGCAAGCTTGGCACGAACGTGTTCCGCCCTGTATCCGCGGAGCACCCCGACGATGAGGCTTTTCCCGACCTCCTGTTGTTGAGGCCGGAAGGGCCAATTTTTTTTGCCAACGCCGAGCGCGTCGGCCAGAAGATCCGCACGCTGATCGAGCAAACTCATCCCCACATCGTTGTGCTCCATTTGCGCGCCGTATTCGATCTTGAGTACACGGCGCTCAAGATGCTGATGGGAGCGGAAAAGGAGTTGCGCAAGCAAGGCATAACGCTCTGGCTCGTGGGTCTCAACCCGGGCGTACTGGCAATGGTGCAGCATTCACCGCTCGGCGAGACGCTCGGGCGCGACCGGATGTTCTTCAATCTGGATCGGGCGGTCGCGGCATGGCAGGCGCAGCAACCACCGGGGGCCGTGCGGGGATCGACGCCCTGAGTTCGCCATCTGGTGCCGCTCCCTGCCGCGCATGCGCTGCTCAGTCGCGCGTCAGTGAGACGACTGCCGACTTATGCGAAAACCGACCTGTCGCAGTTGCGCGCCCTTGGTCGCGATAACGCTTGCTTTAGGTGTCCGGCATCGATTGCGGCTATGGCGGCGGCAAGGTGTTTGATGGCGTCTCCATGACAGTGGGCGGGGAGAGATAGTCGCGTTGATCGATCGCAATGGTGTGGGCAAGACCACGCTGATGCGTGCGCTGACTCCGCCTGGCGCAGCTGAGTGGTCGGCTATTTTCCGGTGCTGCGATGGTAGACGTCTGCAGCTGCTCATTCACGCTCATGACGATCCGGCCTTTGCCCCATGACGTAGCAGCGGGTAGCGACGCTTTCTCAGATTCGTGAGTTGCAACGGCTGCTGACAAGAACACGATGGAGGTGGAAATTGCCCCGCTCGTCGACCTTTGTCTGAACCACAACCTGCTCGCACACGCTGATCGGCAGGCAGTCTCCGGCTCGGCACATCACCTGGGCGATTAGCTTACCGCGCAAGCGTCGCGACGGCCGAAGCAACGATCCAGCCAGATGAGCTTTCATCGGTGAGCTCCGCACGGTTCAACTTATCGAGCGCGATGGGACACTGACAGGTCCCTTACCTTGCATCCGGCAGATCCCTCGCGAACTCAGGGAGTTCGCGCTTGCGACATTTTTCACCTTCTCAACGAAGGAGCGTGTGCTTATCCAGGCGCGTCGCGGCGACCTGTACCCGCTCGCCGTCGCGCTCCACATCGGGTTTATCCGGATGAGCGGCCGCACGCTCGACGCCTACAAGCAAGTTTCCAAAGTGTGGTTGCGTCGCGCAGCACGATCAAGCCCTAGTCGAGGTGCTCGATGAGCGGTCCAAGGTGATCGCTGATTACTATGGATAAGAGCGGCGCCAATCTGGCCGCGCTGGAAGCGCTCGACGTGGACCAGCACACTGACCAAGGTCCGGCAGATCAACCTCGCGCCCCGGTCCCGAGCGAGTCCGCTCCGATGTTCGCGAGCAACGCATGAATTTGTGCGACGACGGCCGCCCCCTCACCGACCGCGGTCGCCACGCGCTTCATCGAACCGGCCCGTGCATCGCCGACCGCGAATACGCCTTCCACACTTGTCATCAGATTGACAGCTGTCGCGTCCCCGGCACGCCGCCGCTCGCCCGCAGGGACCGCCGCGCCGGTCAGCACGAACCCGTGCGCATCGAGTTTGACGCCGCAGGTGCGCAGCCAATCGGTATTGGGATCGGCGCCCGTGAAGAGGAACAGATGCTGCACGTCAAGACGCGTGGCGCCGCCTTCGAGCGGCGCTTTCAGCACAACCGACGCAAGCCCGGCGGCATCCCCCTCGAGCCGCTCGACTTCGGTATGCGGATGCACCGTCACGTTCGGCAAGCCGGCGATGCGATCGATGAGATAGCGTGACATCGTCGCCTCAAAGCTGTCCCTGCGAATCAGAACATGCGCGTGCGTCGCGTGCCCCGCGAGAAAGACGATGGCTTGACCTGCCGAATTGCCGCCGCCCACGAGCGCTACCTCGGCGTCCTTACACATGCGAGCTTCAAGCGGCGAGGCCCAGTAGTAGACGCCGCGCCCTTCGAAGTAATCGAGGCCCGCGATGACCGGCCGCCGATAGATCGCGCCGCTCGCAATGACCACCGTGCGCGAGCGCATCGAGCCGCCGCCGCGCGTGTCGAGCGAATACGGCTGCTTGCCGCAATGCAGCGCCGTCACTTCCACGGGAATGGCAATGTGCGCGCCGAACTTGTTGGCTTGCGTGAACGCGCGGCCCGCGAGTTCCTGGCCCGAGATGCCCGTCGGAAACCCAAGATAGTTTTCGATTTTGGCGCTTGCACCGGCCTGCCCGCCGAACGCTCGACAATCGAGCACAAGCACGGACAGCCCTTCTGATGCGGCATAGACGGCCGCGGCGAGCCCCGCGGGACCGGCGCCAACGATCGCGACGTCGTAGACCTGCGACGCGTCGAGGTCGGACAGGTACCCGAGCGCCATGGCAAGCTGCGCGTCGCTCGGCGAGCGCAGAATTGTGCCGTCGGGGCATATCGCGAGCGGCAAATCGCCGCGCGCCACGCCAAGCTGCTCGATGAGGAGGCGCGCTTCGCAGTCCGTGGCTGCATCGCGAACGCTGTGCGGATGTGCGTTGCGGGTGAGAAACACGCACAGGTCGTGCAGCCGTGCGTCGTGGCTGTGTCCGATTAGCATCGGCCCCGCACCCGCTTCGATGGCCGCAATGCGCCGCAGGATAAGCGTACGCAGGATACGCCCGCCGAGCTCCGCCTCGCTGTTGATGAGCGCGCGCAACTGGTCCGGCGGAATCACGAGCCCGTCAATGGGTTCGAGCGCAGCGACATCGACAATCGCGTGCTGGCCCGACAACTGACCGACGTCCCCCACGAAATGGCCCACGCAGTGCTCAGCCACAACCTCGGACCGGCCGAGCCCATCCCGGCGCGCTACACTCGCTGCACCGCTCAGCATGAGGATCAGCCCGGGCACGGGGTGCCCAGCCTCGATCAGCATTTCGCCCGCCATCCAGTGGCGGGGAATGCCAAAGCGCCGCACGCGTTCCATTTCATCCGCTGTGAGGGCATAGAGCAACTTATTCAGCATTTCGCCCGTGGCCCAGTGGCGGGGGGTGCCAAAGCGCCGCACGCGTTCCGTTTCATCCCAAGTGAAGGGAAAAAGCCTGTCGTGACGCGTGCTATCGATCTGGTATCGCTGCGGGGTTCTTCAGCGGAATCGTAAATCATCATGCAACTCCAGAGAAGGCAGCAAGGCGTCGAACCGCCGGATGAGCACGGTCCTGCTTTCGCGATTTCCAGGCGCCTGGAAATCGCCTTCAATACGGAGCGAGGGAGCGAACCCTCCCACCATACGCTCATTCTTTGCTAGCCGAGAGTCGGGCGCTCGCGAAGAACACTTCGTGCGTCCTATTCCTCATGGGAGTTCGGGTCGAAGGCCTGCCACCGCCGCTTGTCGCACTAAAAGTACGTCATCGAACGCAAAAGGGGCGAGCACTGGCGTGGTCCTGAAGCACAAGCGCGAGTTCGGTGTCAGAAATCGCCCGAGCGGTAACAGGTTGTGGGCGGACCATGCGCCGGAATCCCCGTCGTCCCATGCGTGCCCATGACGATCAGGTCGGCTTGCCATTCGTTTGCCGTTGCATTGATGCGATGCGCGACGTCCTCGCCAAGCGGCGAGCCTTCGACGACACGCGGCGTGCCCGTCACGCCTCGCTTTGCCAATCGGGCGGACGCGTCGGTGGTGATGCGCTTGCCTTCTTCCTCGAAAGCGTCCCGGATGATCGACGAGTCGAAACCGGGTGCGTAATAGGCGATCATGGGTACGTCGATCACGTACAGTGGCAGGAGTTGTGCTCTGTGTTCGGCAGCGAGCTTCAACGCGGTATCAAGCGCGCGCGAAGCGGTGGCGTTGCCATGAACGCGACGAGTATGCGGTTATACATGGCAATCCTCTGGAACTAATGTGACAGCAACACGGGTACAGTCATCGATCTGAGTATCATGCGCGTGGCGCCCCCCAGCACCAGTTCATGCAGAGGGGTATGCGCGTATGCGCCCATCGCGATCATGTCGCAACCCGAGTCGGCCGCCTGCACAACAGCACTTCCCCGATTGGCGCGTCACGGTCGGCGTTGACCTCGCGGACATCGACCTTCACGTCATGACGTGCCAGCGTCAACGCGATGTCGGTACCCGGAATGCGATCGCTGGACGGCTCGTTCCGTGTCGCGTTGACCGTGAGCAGTGTGACGTTCGCGGCAAGTGACAAAAGGGGCATAGAGTCATGGACGGCGCGGGTGGCTTCGCGGCTGCCATCCCACGCCATCAGCACGTGCTTTCCGCATTCCGTGAATGAGCCACTCGACGGGACGACAAGCACAGGGCGTTCCGCCGCCATGATCAGGTTCTCGACGAACTGTTCGGCAATGAATGTCTCGGGTCGTTCAGATCCGTCTGTCCCGCCACGCAGATCCGCAAGTCGCGCATGCGGCGGCATCACGTCGTTCGCGTAGCCGGTCGCCGCGATCCACTGTCCTTCAACCTTCGCGCGCGCCAGCTCGGTATAAAACAGGCGTTCCGGCGCGGCAGAGTGTTCCTGGCGTTGACGCTCATGTTCAACGTAGTAGCTGGACGTGCCGGCCATGATAAAGAGGGGATGCGGGTCTGGAACGTAGGTCGAAAAGACGCCCGTGAGCCGTGTATTGAAGCGATGCGCAAGCTGCAACGCCAGTTCGAGCCGCGGGTGCGCGTGGGTACTCGTATCTAGGTGAACAAGGATGTTCGTGTAACCCATTGCCATTGCTCCAGAAGAGAAACAGATGGACGGGCGAAGGCCCGCGGCGCTCACCCCGCTAGACCTGGCCGGATGCGGCATGGCACGGGGAGCGCCTGCACGAGCCGGGCTGGCACGACCCCGATGCACTGCTGCTCGCCGTCACGCTAGGCGGCGAAGAGCCCGGCTAGCCTGCGCTGCACGCGGTGTTCAACATGGACGATGCCGCGAGCACGGTCCAGCTGCCTGCGCCCGACGGGCGGCGCCGGCGGCGTATCGTCGATACCGCTCTCGAGAGTCCGCATGACATCGTGCAACCTGAGCCGGCCGCCTTCGAGAGCGATCAATGTCGCGTGGATGCGCGCAGTGTCGTGGTTCTGGAAGAGGAGGGCTGAACGCAGACGCGGGAATCGCGGACGAGGCGGCTGGAGTTGCGACGCTTTTCTATGCGCACTCACATGCGGCAGCTTGCCTGTTGGCCTCGACAGAAGGCCTCCTGCTCATCCCGTCTATGGCGGAAAGGCGTTGGCGGGCCTGGTGTTAGGAGGCACAGGCGCGCAGTCGTCAATGGTGATGCTGCGAGTTATCACCGTTGAAAACAGGCTGGAACATTGCCCCTCAGATGAAGGCCATTGGGCTTCGAAGAAGGTCGAAATGAGCCAGCTATAGCTTTCAGATCGTTAAACTTGAGTTTCTGGGGAGTCGTGACCTACAGTGATGGAGGCGCGGCGCGCAAAAGTATCACTTCCGCTTCGCTGCCTCGCACTCATCGTTATACAGGTAGGATCTGCCGGGCGATCAGGCGATGCACCACAAAAGGGGGTGTCCAATGAAGCCACTAAACGTCCTTGTCTCCGCTGCGGCTGCGGTGTGCGCGGTGAACGCTGCATTCGCGGATGATGTTTGCAAGTCCGGCGAGAGGAAGGTTAATGTTAATGCCCCCTGTATGCCGGAGAAACTTGTTGATTACCTAGACTGCCTCCAAGAGAGCGGCAGCGGAACAGTAGAGTTCAAAAGCAGGGAGGGGAGTGATAACTCATCTTCCTTGCAAATTACTTTTGGTGGTAAGGCATCGGGTGTCATTGTAAAAAGAGACGCTGGCGGCCAATATAGCAGGTCCGAAGCCGCGAAGGCTACACGAGAGCTTGAAGCAAAACTAGATCCAAGTTTAACGGCCCGTTGCGAAAGGGTCATTCGGCATTGAGCAACGGACGCCAAAGCTCTGCCATGTCCCATTCAAAGGGAACGTACGAAACCTAGTAGATCGTTTCACCAAAGACGTTACATATTAAGCGACGCCGAGATCAACCTTGTTCCAGCGTAAGACAACTGATGAGGCATTGAATTCCTCGATGCCCCTCAGAATGCGTTCCTTCAGTTCATCGATCGGTTTGACTCGGATGTGGCGCAGGAAAGTGCGGGCCATCTTAGAGAAGACACTCGATCAGATTGAGCCAGGAGCCATGTCTGGATGTGTGAACGTACTCCAAGCGCTCCGGGGCGCGCGGCGAGATACGCCATGGTCTCCTTGGAGATGTGGGCCGAATGGTTGTCCAGCACCACGCGAATGATGGCCACGCTCGAATAGTACTCGTCCAAGGCGCATGAGCCGCGCGATGAACTCCACACTGCGGTGGCGCTCCTCGACGTTGGCGAAGATCTGACACGAGTGCAAGTCGATGCCGGCGAAGATCGATACAGTGCCCCGACGGACATACTCATAGTCGCGCCCTACGGTTGATGCCTTGCCCGGTACCGGAGGCAGATCCGGTGCGGTCAATTCGGTCGCCTGAACACCCGGCTTCTCATCGACGCTGACCGTGTAGATGGGGTTGGGTCGCGCGTCATGAACGGAGCTCTCCTGGTAGATCGAGACATCCTGGTAGACCATTACGACTTCCTCCATCTTGCGGTCGAACTCGGGTCCCGTTTTTCCAGGTAGTAGCGAATCTTGTGGGGCTTGATCTCGTTCTCATTGAGGATGCGCCACACGGTGCTTTTGCCTGTGAATCGCACAGGTCAGGCGAGCGAAGCCAGCGGCCTCGGCTCCTTCAGACACAAACCTCGCCAGTGCGGAGACGCTCCACAACTCGGCCGCCGAGCCATGATCCTTGGGCTTGGTGCACGCGATGCTCACCACCCAGGCGTTGGCTTCATCGGTAATCTCGGGTTCATGGGGCCGGTGGTACTTGTCTTTCAAACCCGTCTGCACGCCTGCTGCCAGCGCCTTGTCAACGCTGCGATAGATCATCAGACGACTGAACCCGAGCTGGCGTTGCGGCTCCGTAATTGAAGTGTCCGCGGCGTAGCCCGACAGCACCTTCGCCCGTTCGACTTCACGCGCGGGCGCTGTCCTTGAGCCAGCAAGTTCCTTGAGCGTCGTCGTCTGCTTCGGTGTAAGCACCAGCGCCGCACGTTTGGACTTCCTCGCCATCGTCACGTCCATCAAGAGTTACGAACGAAACGAGGCTATTATCGCTCATTTAGTAACTGTATTGATGGAACGAACTACTACGTGGGCGAATTGATTTGACATAAACGGAGTCGTCACCCGTTGACGGACCTTCTCGGTGACGCACAACACACAACAAAAAATTGCTAATTTGTTATTATGTAATATAAAGGAATCCTGATTAATGCTTCTCGGCAGACTAACCTGTGAGTGAATTCCACACCTCAACGCACTGCGTACCCGCAAGCGCGGGGAAGTGATCGCCAGAAAGAACAGGCCGTACGTGATCGCCCGTACCATTCCTTCTCCATTTCAGGGATGCGGTGCCACGGGAGTCGTCGGGCGTCCCGATGCAACGCAAGGGTCGCTGCATCTGACGACTTCAGTGCGTCCTTCGACACGGCAGACATTCGAGGACGAACATGCAGTCCGGGACAGACAGAAGATTCTTTCACGGATGAATCGCAGGCCAGCGTTTGCACGATACGGCGTCAACAAGCGTCGCGCAGACGGGTTGCAAAATCGCAGAAGGAGTTCAGAATCCCCGTCCGACGCGGGCAGACTCGTCTTCGATCTGGATCACGATGGGCGCACCGTCACGGTAACGCAAGAATCGAGTGACGTCTGGGCTGGGTGCCTTAAACTGGCGCTCGCGCACACTGCGATGACGTCTATCAAGCCGGCAGCGCTGTTCGCGGATATCTGGCGCATCAACTAATGCAGTCGCTGATCGACTACTTGGAGGCAGCGCCTCTGAAGGACGGGCAGAAAGTCTTGGCGTTGACGTTCATGCATGGCTCCCGCCGGCGCCTAGAAGAGCGGCTGGGGCAATTGCAAACTCTGAAGAGACGAGCAGATTGCTCGACGATCGACAGTTTTGCTTGGCGCTTGGTTCGGAGGTGGTTGTCTCTTGCTGCCACGCTCGGATTTGCCGACATTGAACCGAACCAGTATGAACGGGTGTGCGATGCAGCTGGCGCGCTTTTGCAGATCAAAGAGGTTTGCGGCTGGGTGGCAGCCTCCTTCCCCGTCCTCTTAGTGGATGAAGCGCAAGACATGACCGCAAACCGCCTTCGTCTTGTGGAAGGATTGGCCAGTCGACTGGAGGTCTTTGCCGCAGCCGATGAGTTTCAATGCCTCAATGAGGAACTGCGCCCAAACCCCGCGTGCGCATGGCTCGCTCAGGTGTGTGATGCGGAAGAGCTCACTCAACCGCGACGCACAAATATAGCAGAGCTAATGGATGCTGCCGCTGCAATTCGCAAAGGTGAACCTCCCAAGTCGGGGAAGGCATTCGCGGTCGCATTGACTCCGAAGCCGCCACTCGCGGGTGCTTGGCTTAATGGGAATCTGGGCTGGTATGGCGGAGGCAAGAGCGTCGCCGTGATCACACCTACCTTGGGGACGTTCGCGCAGGCGACTGTGACATGGGCCGCTCAGAACAAAACGACAAGAGGATCGGGTCCGTATTCGATACTGTGGGAGGAGTCGGAGTCAAAGGCTGCCACCAGCTTCCTTGACAAGATCGCTCTTCAGGACATGAACGACATCCCGTCGGTAATCGCTCTTCTCACTGCTACGGGTGACTTACGAGCTACGCAAGACCTCGCTGATTGGATGGACACGCAAAGACGAACTCTGGCCAAGACCGCATTTTCCAACGAGGAGATTGAAAAGGCGATCGAGCAAGGATTCGCTCAGCGACGTCGAGTACGAAAGGGTGAAGGAAGCGGCTGGAGGGGCATGACGGTTCATGGCGCAAAGAACCGCGAGTTTGACAACGTTATCGTCCTATGGCCAGCCGCCATTGGAGGTAGCGACGATCAAAAGCGCCGGCTCCTCTATAACGCGGTCACCCGCGCGAAAGAACGCTGCCTTGTACTCGTACAGGCTAAGGCCAACCTTGGTCGCGCTCCATTTGCATGAACTTTTGATAGCCGAGTGTCGCTCGCTTTTCCATGCCGACCTCATTGCCGGCGTTGATTACCGCATACTATCGATCGACATATTAGGTGCGGCTAGTTGACAATATCCGTCAAACCGCATGAACACCAGACATTTGCGCATCACGGGTGACGGGCAGTTCTTGGCCGGTAGTACCCGGTCAGATCAGATGCCAGTGAGCAGCCATTGAGGATCTCAACGGCCGCTCCGCGGAGCGGTTCTCGAATTGGAGCTCTCGGCCAGGAAGGGACGTTCGACGGCGACACCGAAATCGTCGACAATCCGGCAATTGACAAAAAGGGGGATATATGTTCGGACTCGGGGACGTTTTTGGCAGCAAACGGCGAGAAACGGCGATGAATGAAAAGCGCTTGGCCTTCTATCTGGGGTATGCATTCAGCCACGCGATTCATGTGCAGCATCTTCTCGCGCCCGGCGAGTTGACCGTCCCGTACGTCGTCTACTGGGATAACGAAACTCCCACACCAGTTCCGTATCCCGCAGCGACGCAACACGAAGCAGTTGCAAACGCGCAGTCAGCCCGAGATCAAGCTACCTCCGGATCGGGATGGTCGTCTGGACGAGAGGGAACCGTCACTCAGAGTAACGGCGCAAAGATGGATGTTCTCGTGATCGAGGGATGGGTGCCAGGACTTGACGTACCGCTCGAAATGTTCGTGTACTACAGACCGGAGCCGTTCAGACTGATTCAAGGATTCTTGTGGAAAGCCCATGCGCAGGCGCGCAAAGACGGCCCATCCTTCATGGCGGAATTCAAGCGCGGCATTCTGGCGCAACCGTTTGGCCAGCAATGCATGGAATGCATTGACAACGCGGAGCGCGTCCAGTTCGTGAGTTGATAGTCGAACATACCGCCGTGTGACGCACGGAGGGCGAACGGCGCATAGACACAGTCCGGCCAAGAGAAGTCGCTCGACACGAGGGCGTAGATTGACGACAATTCGTGGTTTGACGGCCCGTCAAAGTTGACCTACGCCGACCATGTCTGACGACCAAAAAACATTTGCCAGCGATTCGGCGCAGAATACATGCCGCCCGAGGCGAGCCAGAAGGTAGGGATTTCGCTTGGTTCCCTTGGAAATCTGCCGCTTCACGCAGTTCGACTGTCGCCGGAAAACGGTACCAGCGGTTGGTATATTTACGGTGGCGAGTACTCAACCGACGCTGACTTCTATCAGCCGCTTCATGTCGCCCACCTGGATGAGCGATGTCCGAACATTGTCCCTTACTTGGCACTGCCGCCCGGGTGGCGTGTATTGCTTGCGCCGGACTATGAGGATGTCTGGTTCGATGAAGAACTGCTGAAGGATGTCACTGAAGGCCTGTAGCGCCCCAGTTCCGACCATTAGACGCAGCACCTTGAATCGCCGACAATAAGACCTCGTTCAACCCTTGGACCTGCGAACGCTCGTGAGCTACGAATACGACCTTTCGGTACTCTTGCCTCGTCTTACGGGCTCCCTTCGGGAGATACTCGACGCAGAGCTTTCCAGCGGGAATGCTATTGTGGAGATCAGCAGCGGCTGGCCGATGTCAAACGTGAATGTGTGGCTGAAGAACCCCTTGAGCCAGAAGTATGCGACCGAATACCCAAGTCTCGAATATGCGTATCTGGGCGATCCGAGGAATTGGCTGGAGCATTACATTGATATCGAAAGCGGGGCTATGGTCGCGGTGAAATGCTAGCGATCAAATGGGAGTTTGCTACCCTCAAAAGGGCGGAGCGTGTGGACGGTCTCCGGCCACAAGCGGGCAGCGACATCGACGCATGGATCATCGGCAATCCATACCTCGAAGGCACACGGTTTCAGCCTACGTAACCGCCGCGTCCCGCTTTTATGTCCTCGCAAATCGCATCCAAAAGCTCGTCGTAAAACATGCATCGGTAGTGACTACAGTTCCCAAGATGACGCGCGTTGAATCGCTGAAACCAAGATGACTTACCTAGGTCCACCGCTGCAAACCGTGCGCTCCCATTCCAAGGGTTAAATTCCGGCGTGTACGATTCGACTTCCTCGGGTGTGAACATGAAAACCTGTGGCTTCACGAACAGCAAGTGACGCAAATTCTCTGGCGTATACGGCTCGTCGGCGAGAAAGTAGTCCGCAGCAACGATAGCCTGGCCGCTGCCTCTGTAATGAACCTTCATCAGCGTTGGACCACGACCATCATGATAAAAGTGATCTGGCAGTACCGGGCGCATGAGTGGTTGTGGCGTAGACGGTTTACGAAAGCGGTCGAGTAAACCCATAGTTGAGATGTAGGTTGTTAGCGAATCGGTGCTTGCCCGGACTTCTCCTTATGATACCAGGCACTGAAAACACTGCTAACCGCCCGCGTGGAGTGTCCGGTGTGGAGAAAGCCGACAGACCGCTAAGGGTCGTTTTGGTCTTTTCGCCGTCGGCCCGGGGCTGGCGATTTCAGCACGGTCGCTACCCGATGATTGCAACTGCCCGGCTCCCCCCGAGTCGGGGGGTAGCCAAAGGCGTCACTGAGCGAAGTGACGGCTCTCCGGTTGCAGCAGTATCGCTTTGATAACGTAACGAATCTGCACGCCGCTCGGTGGTCGGCACACTACGGTCTGCCCACATCGCGAACCCAAAAGTGAAATGCCGGCGGGCGACAGCACCGACAGATGTCCCATCCGATAGTCCGCCTTGTCGGGATAAGCCAGCGTCCAGCGATGTGTGTCCGCACTGTCGAGTGCCGCGCATTCAATCATCGTGTTCATCGTGACGACGTCAGGCGGTATCTGCTCGGGGGCGACAAGTAAAGCGGTGGCCTCAATCGTCTCCACCATCGCTCGCTGCTGCGGTGTCGCCGTTGGGAGATTGATGCACGCTTTCAGTTGAGCCAGATCGCTTTCGGACACGATGCGCTCATTTTCCGCAAGCGTCTTCATATCAGTGAGAGAACAGGTTTGGGGGAACAGCACGATTGCCTCCGGAAAGAATAAAGATTGCAGATGTCTGAGCATCGGCTGTCATCCCATATCTCCAGCCAGGACTCATCGAGAAAGATCAGCCGTGTGGTCATGCCCGATCGATGCACACAGCGCACGACATCCCGGTTCACGAAGGCGCCGGGACGCTCATCTGAAAAGACCACCTGCATCAGGCGAGCCAGGCGCTGGATGACCTCGGCAAAGCTCGCGTACGTCGAAGGCTTCGCGGCACCGAGCCAGTAGAGTCGTGCTGCTGTCGGATTGCCTGCGTCCCGCAGCACAAAGCGAACAGGTCGCGCGACTGACAGTGAGGTGAGCGTTCGCATGATGACTACTCCCCGCTTCCGCGAGCGGTGTCAGGTCTGCCGTCCATAATGTCGGTACTCATCGCTCGCTCCACCACTTTTTCTAGTCGGTGATCGACCCATATTCTTCCCCATCGTGTCGCATACCCTAGCGCCTCTGCCGCCGTGTAGAAATAGTCCAGGGCGTGAAATTTACATGATGAGGACTCCGACTGTTCAATAACAAGGTCGGCGGCGTATAGATCGGTGTTCGCAGGCCGCGCACGGCCTGAAAGGCGGTAGCCCTTATATGTCGAGCAGTAACCCAATGGGGCGACGTGTCGCGCCTGCGGCGCAGGCCCGTGCATATCTGCAGGCCGTTTTGCGAACTCGATCGCGAGTGTCTTCCGGGCTTGAACAGCCTGCAATGGATGCTTCGCTTGCGTTCTCATGGCTTTCCCAGTTTTCCAGCACGTGGTTAGCCCCGCCGCAATCGCAGCGCGGCAGCAGGCCGCGCGTTAGCAGCGCTACGGGAGGCTGTTGGACGCGACACACGACTGCGCGTTGCTGCGCGCTACTTGTCCTCGCCTGCCAGGAAAGGCGCGAAACAATGGTCGTGTGCCGTCAGGTCTGGTGGGAGGCCCGGCTCTTCGCTCTTATTCGAAGCGCCGGGCGAAGGGAAGTGCTGACTTGTCCGCGGGAAGAACGCGGCTCCGTGTGCGTTTCACAGTCCCCGGGTCTTGACGCCCGCACGTCTCCGCTTCGGGTACGCCCCGAGAACGGAAACACAGCAGGACAGGAAGACTCAGGAAGAAATGCACTGTTATGGCCTCAATTGGGGCGCTCGTAAGCGGCCGGGGATGTAGACAGCCCCATTAAAGCCCGATTGTCAGGAGTTTGCAAGCTGTGATTCGACTGCGCAATCACCGCTCAGCGTATCCGGCGGCGACTTTCGTTTGCGCGCTTCATCGTCTCTGCCGGATCAGCTTGCAACGATTCGGCCTTGATCGACAGTTGCGGAAACAAAGTTTGCACAACAGGCCCCCATCAATAAGTCACCGACCAGCCTCGGACCCTGTTGTTGCGGCTACGACAGGCTGAGAGGCTGAACGGATCGATCCGAGTTGGACGCATGAGGCACAGTTCGGGCCACTTGCGGTCATTCAAAGACAACCCCAGAATGCTCGACAACCGGCCATTCGGATTATGCAGGACGCAGCTCGCCGAAAAATGGACGGCCATGGCTTCGTCGCTTGGAAAGACCGGCAACTACACGGGTACTGATCAACGTACCCGTCACTGGTAGAAAACATGGCGCGCAAACCTCTCATCTACGTCTCCTCGACCTTCGTCGATTTGAAGGAACATCGCGGCGCGCTGAAGTCGGCACTGGAAAGAGCACAATACGATGTCGAGTGCATGGAGAAGTACCCAGCCTTCGACGAACGCCCGCTCGATAAATGCCTCGCCGATGTCCGGCGGGCGGATGTGTATGTGCTTGTGCTGGCGCACCGCTACGGCTTTCGGCCCAGGAAGGACAATCCGGAGCGAAAATCGATCACGCAGCTTGAGTACGAGGAAGCTGGCCGACAAGCCGATAAGCCGCGCTTGGTCTTTACGGTGGATGATGATCGCCCCTGGAGCCCGAAGCTGATCGACCGGGGGGATGACGCACGTGATCTGCAGGCGTTCCGGGCGGAAGTCGGGGACCGTCATGGCGTCAACCGGTTCTCCGATCCAGAAAACCTCTCAAATCTCGTGCTGCAGGCGCTGCACGCATTGGATACCACGGCACATGGTGCGAAGGACGAAGCAAAGGCGCAGTCCTGGAACTGGCCGCGGCCTTGGGATTTCTCCGGTTACATCGCCGACAGGCGACGGGGGTTCGTTGGTCGCGGTTGGCTGTTCGACGAGGTTCGTGGATGGTACAACGATAGCGACGGCGCACAGGCGCTGATGATCTGCGCAGACTTCGGCGTCGGCAAGTCAGCCTTCATGTCCGAACTGACGTTTGATGCACACGGCCTCCAGATCGCAGCCCATCACTTCTGCCATCACGACACGATTGAAACGCTCAATCCGGCGACGTTTGTGCGCAGCGTTGCGGCGCAACTCGCAGCCTCATTGCCGGAATACAAGTCGGTCGTCGAAGGCGATCCTGACGCGTGTCGCTGGCTTGAAGAGGTGCAACTTGATCCAGGCAGTGCATTCGAGCGCGCGGTCATCGGCCCTGTCAACGCGATCAAGCCTCCAGGTGCGCACCAAGTATTGCTCGTCGACGGACTGGACGAGGCGCTGGACTTCGAGACCACCGCGGGCAGCGGTCGTCCGACCACGATCGTGCGCCTGCTTGCGGCCCGTGCAAGGCGGCTGCCTGTGTGGTTGAGAATTCTTGCCACGAGCCGTCGCCGACTCGAAGTTTTACAGCCAGTTCAGAACGCTTTCCGGTGCGCGACGTTGGACGGCGAGGATGCTCGCAACCTCGACGATATCCGCGAATACGTTACCAGTCGCTGCGCTCGTGCAACGCTGGCGCGTGTGCTGAAAAGAGGGGATACGAGCGCAAGCGATATCGCGGCGTTTCTGTCGAGTGCCGAGCAAAGTGGCGGCAAGTTCCTTTATGCCGTCAGGGTGCTCAGCGACGTCGAGTCCGGCTCGCTGCCGTTGGATCGCCTCGACGACCTGCCGCCCGGAATGGACGCGTTCTATCTGGACGCCTTCGAGCGGCGCTTTCCGGAAAACCAGGGCTATGCGCCTGTCGGCGCGCTACTGGGCGTGCTTTGTGTCAAGCGCGAGCCGATGTCGCGTGCAGAACTTGCGGCAATCCTGTGCATACCCCAGCAGCAAGTCGGGATCATACTCAAGCGACTCGAAGACTTCTTGCGGGTGCGCGCCAGGCGCTACGCGTTCGACCATCTTTCCCTCGCACAATGGCTCAGTGAAGAGAATGAAGACGGTTTTCCGCGCGCAGGCCGATTTTCGATTGCACTGAATGCCGCCGAGGTGCCAATTGCCGATTGGGCGCGTCGCGAGCTCGCTGCGCACCGCACGCATGAATCGGAGTATCTGTCGCGGCATCTTGGCGCGTACCTGAGTCCGCAGGAGCGCAAAATTCATTTCGCAAAACTGCTGCTCGACTTCCGGTGGCTCGACGCACGGCTGCGCGCAGCGGGGGTCAACGCGTTGCTCATGGATTGGGCGGACGTGGAAGAGACACCAACGCTCAAGGCGCTGGAGCGCGCGCTTCGACATAGCGCCCACGTTCTCGGACACGATGGCGGTGACTGGCCAGGCGCCGACTTTCTTGCCTCGCAGATTCTTGGTCGCCTGCATCCTCAGGCCGGGCCGGAGATCCATGCCTTATGCGCGCAAGCGGCTCAGCAATTCGCGCGCAACGTGAGACTAAGGCCACTTACCGATAGCCTTCGATCGGTCGAAGCGTTGTTACGCACGCTCGAAGGACACACGGGCCCAATATCCGCGCTCACGGTGCTGGCCGACGGGAGGCTCGCATCGGGGTCGGAGGACGCCACGATCAAGCTGTGGAACCAGGACAACGGCGCGTGCGAGGCGACGCTCGAAGGACACACGGGTTGGGTATCCGCACTCGCGGCGCTGGTCGATGGACGGCTCGCGTCGGGATCGTGGGACCACACGATCAAGCTGTGGAACCCGACCAGCGGCGTGTGTGAGACGACGCTTGAAGGACACACAGGCTGGGTATCTGCACTTGCGGCGCTGGCCGATGGACGACTCGCGTCGGGATCATGGGACAACACGATCAAGCTGTGGAACCCGGCCAGCGGCGTGTGCGAGGTGACGCTCGAAGGACACACGAGTACGGTATCCGCACTCACGGTGCTGGCCGACGGGCGGCTCGCGTCGGGATCATGGGACAACACCATCAGGTTGTGGGACCTGGCTGGCGGCAAGTGCGAGGCGGCGCTCGGAGGACACGCCGCTTCGGCACCCGCGCTCGCGGTGCTGGCCGACGGGCGGCTCGCATCGGGGTCGGAGTTCGGCGCGATCAAGCTGTGGAGCCTGGCAAACGCAGCGTGCGAGGCGATGCTTAAAGGACACACGTTTAAGGTATCCGCCCTCGCAGTGCTGGCCGACGGGTGGCTCGCGTCGGGGTCGGAGGACACCACGATCAAGTTGTGGAATCCGGCGAGTGGCGCATGCGAGGCGACGCTTGCAGGACACACGGGTTCGCTATCCGCGCTCGCGGTGCTGGCCGACGGGCGGCTCGCGTCGGGATCATGGGACCACACGATCAAGCTGTGGAACCCGGCAGGTGGCGTGAGCGAGGCAACGGCTGATGGACACACGGGTTGGATATCAACGCTCGCGGTGCTGGCCGACGGGCGGCTCGCGTCAGGGTCGGAGGACAAGACAATCAAGCTGTGGAATCCGGCGAGCGGTGTCTGCGAGGCGACGCTCGGGGGAAACGCGGGTTGGGTATCCGCGCTCGCAGTATTGCCCGAAGGGCGGCTTGCGGCGGGGTCGTCGTACCGAACGATCAAGCTGTGGAACCTGGGAAGCAATGCGGTCGAGGCAACGCTCGAAGGACGCACGGGTCAGGTATCCGTGCTCGCGGCGCTGGCTGACGGGCGGCTCGCGGCGGGGTCGGATAGCGGCGCGATCGAGTTATGGAACCCGGCAACGGGCGCGTGCGAGGCCACGCTTGAAGGACACACGTTTAGGGTATCCGCGCTCGCGGTGCTGGCCGACGGGCGAATCGCGTCGGGGTCGGAGGATCCCAGGATCAAGCTGTGGAACCCTGCGAGCGGCGTGTGCGAGACGACGCTCGAAGGACACACGAATTCGGTACGCACGCTCGCGGTGCTGGCCGACGGGCGGCTCGTGTCGGGGGCGCGGGACAACACGATCAAGCTGTGGAATTCGAGGAGCGGCGCGTGCGAGGCGACGCTCGAAGGGCACACGGATTCGGTATCCGCGCTCGCGGTGCTTGCTGACGGGCGGCTCGCGTCAGGGTCGCGGGACAGGACAATTCGAATCTGGCAGTTATGCAACGGACGCTGGACGGGATCGGTTCAGTTCGTCGCCGACGCCGGCATTCTAGCGCTTGCCTTCGCGGCGCGCGCAGGGGTTCTCGCGGCAGGAGATCTGAGTGGACGCGTCCACTTCCTGAAGGTGGAAGGCGCCGTACAAGTCGCAAGCAAAAGCCCACCGCCGCTGTAAGTCTCGGAGCGTCGTCGGATTTGCTGAACTGCATGTCCAGGTTCTGCTTTTGTTAATCGTTGTCCAATGGCCGCCCGCAGGCGGCGTCGTGCGCTCATGGTGTGGGACACAAGGGCACGCGTCGACGCTCCACGCGACCGAGCACACCCATGCCGCTGCAACGTGGGCACAGATCAGCGACCCATTCAACGATAACGCGACGCGCGAATCGCGCGACGATGTCGGCGCATGCCTGCTCGACTTTCTTGCCAGTTCGCTTTCTAATCGTTGTGCGAGCCGTTGTCGCGCCAGTGGTGCTCCCATTACACATTGCTGCTTGAGGTGAACGATGGCGTCGACATCGCCTGTTAGAAAAAGATCCGCTGGTTGCCATGACACAGTTAGCTCGAGAGTAGCTAACCGGTTAGTTGGCGCGCCTGCGCGTGCAAAAAAAAGCCGCGCTCCGACCTTACCTTGCGTTAGGCCATCGGAAATCCTTGGGATCTCGTGCAGAATGGCCCCGTTCGGGGAGGCTCCAATGATCGTATTGGCCGATGACGCGGCGTACAAGTCGCGGCCTGCGAACGGCCGGAAACTGATCGAAGCCGACACCCGAATACCCGCTCCACGACACCAACGACCGCCCCTTCATGGCCGAACCCGGTCCGACGCACCGCTCCATCGATTGCCGATTTCGAAGGATATGCAGAAGGCATAGCCTCGAGTTGCCGCTCACAACAACGTGCGCGCCGGAAATCCGTCGTTCAGCGGCCGCTGAACCAGCGCCTAACACACGAAACGATCTGCCTCGCCCGCGCACCCCAGAGACCGGCTCGATGGTAACCTGACACCTTCGGTTATGTGAGGGTGCCGAATCGCGCATTGTTCCGATCCCGTACATAAATAGCGAAGTTTCGTGTCTCGCACGGAGGACAGCAAATGCAGCCTCTATTCAGCGTTTACTTTCACGGCGCGAGCGGTGACAAGATTCTGAAGATCATCGAATCCGGCGTCTTGCAGCCAGACATTGACGGAAAGATATTCCTTGGGCGTCATTCTTGGGAGTCGTGCTTCATGCATGGCGGGGATCGCCAACGTAAAGCGGCTTTTGTTATTAAGGTCAAAATGGGCGTCACAGATGATGCCACGATGATCTTCAGTGAGACGCCCGGCGTACGTGATACCGTTCAGATTCAAACGAACCGCCCAATTGCCGTCGCTATTATTGAAATGTATGTTCGAAGATTGCAGCCTGGCGTCCCCGCCGTCGTGGACCGCATAGCAGGCGTTACGGCGATCAAGCAGTATCTCAATGCCGCTGGCCAATGCCTTTAGCCTGCTGACCGTAACGCAGTCTTATTGGCAACGACTGCCGTAACGCTTGTCGCGCCCTATGCAATGTATCTGATCTCGACGCGCGGACAGTTCAAGTCAGTTAGAAAAAATGAGTTGAGAAACGATGATACGTACGTCGCGGCAGAGGAAATCATATGGGATAGTTTCTCGACGTCCCTAAAGAACGCATTTAGCCTATTTAAAGGGCTGCCTAGAGCCGCAGGGAAGGACGGCGATGCTACGCCCGATAAGTAAGAACCCCTTCGCCCATATCGGCGCTCGCGGCGGCCGCAAGCGAACGCCTTGTCTGACGGAGCGCGTGCCGGCAGGCAGGTGTATCGGATCGGCTGGTTCGCGAGTGGTCACTATATAGGCCGAGAACTTGCCGACCGACTTGAAGGAATGAATGACGGCTTTACCTGAAGGCGGTCGGTGCCGCCCCCGTGTCCGAACGACGGTTGAGGGTCGAGATGGAATGGACACCGCCCTCCCTCCGGGGAATTGGGCACGATTGAGGGCCTCCAGGACCGAACGGCATCGATGTGCCAAAGTGGAGCTGCGACACAACCACTTGAGGAACGGAGGCCCCAGATGAATGCTACGACATACGGACTCGACATTGCAAAACGGGTGTTCCAGCTGTACTGGGTCGACGCCCAAACTGGCGAGATCGCGAATCGGAAGTTCGGACGAGACGATTTAATTGCATTTCTGGCGCGGCGCCCCGCCGGTCGCGTCGCCCTCGAAGCTTGCGGAAGTGCTCACTGGTGGGCGCGTAAGATTCGCGCGCTCGGACACGAGGTCGTGCTATTACACGCCCAATTCATTCGACCTTTCGTGCAAACGAACAAGACTGATGCGGCGGACGCCCGGGCGATCTGGACTGCAGTGCAGCAACCCGGTATGCGCACGGTTGCCGCCAAGACAGAGGATCAGCAAGTAATGCTAAGCCTTCATCGTATGCGCTCGTTGCTCGTCAAGTTTCGAACAATGCAGATAAATCAGCTGCGTGGGTTGCTGTATGAATTCGGCGTTACGTTTCGTGCAGGACGTGTAGCAGGACTCGACGAGATCAGGGAGCGCATGGCAGAACTCGAAGACACACTGCCACGATCGATACTTCTTAACCTTCTCGAACAGCTGCGTCGCATCAACCTGTTTGAGGAGGACATCAATCAACTCGAGAAGCGGATTGGCGCCTGGCAGAAACACGAAGCTGCATGTCGTGCGATCTCCGAAGTGCCGGGCATCGGCCGCCTGACTGCAACGGCCTTAGTCGCAACAATTGGAGATGCGAAGACATTCAGGTCGGGGCGCGAGTTCGCAGCGTATCTGGGGCTTGTTCCTCGTCAGAATGGTACCGGCGGAAAGATACGGCTGGGCTCGATCTCCAGACGTGGCGACCCATACTTGCGTACGTTGCTGATACATGGGGCGCGCTCTGTTCTGTGTCACACCAAGGTACCAACCGCATGGCAAGAGGCAATACAGGTGCGACGTCCAGCAAATGTAGCAACAGTGGCCCTGGCGAACAAAATGGCGAGAATCGCCTGGGCGATCCTCGCTCACGGGACTTCGTACGAAGCGCATCATGTGAGCAACAGACCTGCATAGCAGGATGAGCACTTTGAAGCGTTGAGGAACTGGTAGGTTGCTTGGGTTGATTTCAATGTGATGGCGAGACAGGTCGGACCGCAGGAACGCAAACCTGAACACAGTCTTGTGCTTCAAGCACGTGGTCGAGATGAGGACGTTCCTGGCGTATTCCATCAGGGCCCGCAGCTTCGGCTTGCAAAAGGCCGCATATAAGACCGCAGCCGATACCTCGTTCACGTATCACACAAGATCAACCTGGCAAACCGGGCGGTGTCCATATAAGCTTGTGTGAAAACATGCTGATCACCTAAACTGGATTAACTCATTCAGCACGGGTGACCGGATGAAGCGATTTATAGAAGGTGAGGATCGCAAGCAGGTGACACTGCTTCCGGAGTGCCTGGATGACTTCGTCGCAGAGGACAACCCGGTCAGGATTATCGAGGCGTTTGTTGAAGAGCTTGACCTTGCATCACTGGGTTTCGATGGAGCAATGCCGTCGACTACAGGTCGACCGTCCTATCATCCCGCAGTCCTATTGAAGATCTATATCTACGGCTACCTGAACCGTGTTCAGTCGAGTCGCCGTCTTGAGCGTGAATGTCAACGTAACGTTGAGTTAATGTGGCTCACGGGTCGCTTGGCGCCCGACTTCAAGACCATAGCGGACTTCCGTCACGACAACGGCATAGGCATTCGCAACGTGTGCCGCCGTTTCGTGATGCTGTGCCGTGAGCTGAAGCTGTTCTCGCAAGCACTGGTCGCCATCGACGGCAGCAAGTTCAAGGCAGTCAATACACGCGATCGTAACTTCACCGAAGGCAAGGTTGATAAGCGCCAGAAGCAGATCGAAGAGAGCATCCAGCGTTATCTGAATGCGCTGGAGACCGCCGATCGCACGCAACCGGCAGAACTGGAAGCAAAGACAACCAGGCTGAAGGACAAGATCGAGCGTTTGCGCGAACAGATGCGAAACCTCGAGCAGATAAAGGAGCAACTCAAGACGCAGCCTGATGGCCAACTCTCGATGACCGATCCTGATGCGCGCTCCATGGCGACTAGCGGCAAGGGCTCAGGAATGGTGGGCTACAACGTACAGGTGGCCGTAGATGCCAAGCACCATCTCATTGTTGCTCACGAGGTCACCAATTCTGGCAGCGACCGGGCCCAGCTTAGTCCCATGGCGCAAGCTGCACGCGAAGCTATGGGCAGAACCAGACTACGGGCCATCGCTGATCGTGGCTACTACAATGCTCCCCAGATCAAGGCATGCGCAGATGCCGGCATCGCAGTAATGCTGCCGAAGCCCACAACGTCAAGCGCGAAAGCCCATGGTCGATTTGACCGGGCCGACTTTATCTACATTGCGCGGGACGACGAATACCAATGTCCCGCTGGCGAGCGTGCAATTTACCGCTTCACCGGAGAAGAACATGGCATGCAATTGCGTCGCTACTGGAGCAGTTCCTGCCCCCAATGTCCGATGAGATCCCGTTGTACCCCGAGTAAGTATCGGAGAATTAGCCGATGGGAGCATGAATCGGTACTGGAAGGAGTCCGACGTCGACTCGACAAGACCCCGGAGGCAATGACAATACGCCGGCGGACAGTTGAGCATGTCTTCGGGACGTTCAAGCATTGGATGGGTTACACGCACTTCCTGACACGCAGATTGCCAAGCGTGGGTACTGAGATGAGCTTGAATGTACTTGCCTACAATCTGATGCGAGTGCTGAGAATCCTGGGATTCAGGAGGACAATGAAAGCTATGCGGTTGGCGGGTGCATAAATCCAGTAACGCAATTCAAAACGTGAATGACCGCGTACAAAGCATCAGAGCCATCTAATAATTCGTTGTTGTCGGATCGATTTTAAAAACAGTTAAACACGCCGATCGGTGTGATGCCGCTGCGTCGCACTTGCCGCTTTCTAGGCGTTTCCACACAACCTGGGTCGCAAGTACTCATCCGACTGCAGCGGGAGTTGACATTCGCGGTCGCGGCGGTGTGAATGGCAAAAGAGCGCCCCTAAGCTGCCTTACCAACGGCGACTCGTGAACGTCAGCCGAGGCCGACTTGGGCAAAGAGACTGCTCCGACAGTCGCGGCGAAAAAGAATGGAGGAAGACAATATAACTCCCATCAACTCAATGGGAGACTGTCATGGGAAACTTTCAAAGCCGTGAGCCCTGGAACAAATGCAAGTTAGTTGGTCAGAAGCCGCCGCTGAAAACCCAACAGTCTGACCTAATAGCGACGTGGAAAGCAGGGACGATCGTCCCTGGTAAGAAGTTCAGCTTGCCATCAAGCATTCTTCGGGTCGCTCGTGGCTCCGTCAATCACAGTTCGCCAGTAAGAAACTGCGCTACGCCATGACCGAAGCTCCAGTCAGCGTCGGAGTTGCTTACTAGCGAAACGACTACATCGCTCGGAGCGATCTGGCAACGCTCTTGCAGCTCCCGGGTGAGTTCTTGATAAAAGTGTTCCTTCGCCTCTTGCGCTCGCGGACGGGTCACCACGGTGATCACGACCATGTTCTTGGTGCGCTCAATTCCTAGCCCCGTATCTTCAACAACAAGATGGGCTGGTTCATGCTCCGTCACGACTTGATAGCGGTCGCGCTCTGGCACTTGGAATGCGTTGACAACGGCGCGGTGCGCGCCATCGAGCATTGCACGGGTTTGTGCTTCCGTGCGGCCCTTGAGAATGTCGAACTTGACGAGAGGCATTACTTTCTCCTGGTGAAGGTAGTCGGAGGGCGGCTTCGATCGAACTATGAGTTCAGTGTAAGAGTTGGTTGCCCCGGTTTAAATGGTTGAAATGAAAAATCATTGTTCGCTGAAGTGAACAATCGTTGGACGATCATCCATCGCGGTTGCTTTCCGCGCGTGAGTAATTAGATGTTGCGGCTCGCAAATTTACTTCAGCGAGACATACTCAAAGATGGGGAAAAGACGAGATGCTGTTGGCGCGACATGGCAAGCCCGACGATCAGAAGGTGGATGCAGCGGTTCGGTTCGCAAGAAAGGTTACCGAGTTTCGCGGGAGGGTTTCAACGATTGATTTGGATTAAGTACGCCGAGCTGGTTTCAATGAGGGGCAGATCGTGGACATGATTTGCTACACGGCCCAGTGTTTTCTCACAAATCACCTGAATAACGTCTTCTACACCGAAGTGGATTTCCTGCTCGTCGAGCTGACCCTTGGATGAAGAGGATATATGCGTAGTTGCGATGCCTCTGTCGAGCGGCAATCGGCTTCTATGAGCGATGGATTTCGAGACGCAACTTTCGGATTTTCTGTGTATTCGACGCCGTAACATGACTTCGGTAGGTCGATCCGTGCTGAGGTTGGAAGAGGATGGTCGCGACGGCGTAGAAACGTTGCCCAGATTAGTAAGAAGATTGTTGTGGCTTGACAATATGGCTGTGCCGTGTAATGTTGGTCCTTCGATGGATGTATATGCATCTTGAAGCTCTGGGTCCCGTGAGGGCATCCACCTGGGCATAGACAAATGGGACAGGATCCATGTTTACGGATTGCTATTGCACACAATTTCGACGCTCGGCAAACCAGCTAACCGGTATTTACGACGAGGCTCTGCGGCCGGTTGGCCTGAAGATCACCCAGTTCTCGCTGCTGCGCGCAATTGAGCGTCTAGGGGCGGCGACGTACAACGAGATCGCTGCGGAAGCAGCGTTGGATAAGACGACAATTTCACGAAATCTGAAGGTGCTTATCAATGCCGGCTGGGTTACTGTTAGCGTGCCGCCAGAGGAGGACGCGCGGTACAGATCCGCTCAACTGAGCAAGGAAGGGGTTAAGAAGCTCCGAAGTGCCGAGCCGTACTGGCGAGTCGCGCAGCGTCTCGTTGAGGATGGCGTTCAGCGTTTTCTTAATGGGCCCGCGAATCAGCAGCTGCTGGAAGCGTTAGAAGCGCTGCAACAGGTACCGCTAAGGTAACCGATTAACTGAGGGATTGTCCTAGCTAGGGTGGGCGACTCGGCGACCAAATACGTATTGACATGTGCGGCACGCCGTATAAGATGTACCTACAACTATTTACTGGTTAGTTCCTTGAAATAAGCACGCATTTTTGCAGACAAATAGTTGTAGCTACATCTAAACCTGCTTGACGTCACACTTGAACGTTCTGGGACAGCTCATTCGCGTTCGATTGGATTCTTATTGGAGACTGAAAGATGCCTACTTACATCGTATCCGCAACTCAAAACCTGTTGTCCCCCGAGGAAAAAAAGAAAGTCGCAAAGGAGGTTACGCGAGCCCACAGCCAGGCCACTGGCGCGCAAGGTTTTTTCGCTCAGGTGATTTTCAGCGAGATCCCGTCGGGATCGCATTTCATGGGTGGTGTGGAAATCAGCGCGAAACAGATTTACGTGCATGGACACATCCGTGCTGGGCGTACTGAAGAACAGAAAGCCGCCTTACTCGCCGACATCATCAATTCAATTCACGGTGTCACAGGGATCGAGAAACGCTTTCTGTGGGCGTATATCTCCGAGTTATCACCGAACAACATGGTTGAGTATGGGCAAGTGCTGCCCCAGCCTGGCAAGGAAGCCGTGTGGCTCGAGTCGCTGTCAGCGGCAGATCGTGACTACATGCTGAGTCTCAGTAAAGCTCAATAACACGCGAATCAGACGCGACCGCAGAGAACCCAGGTAGGAGACGCCCTTGAACACCTCAGCCATTCCCCTTAACGAGTCACGACGGATGACCTCTGACGAACGCAAAATCATCTTTGCGTCGTCGCTCGGTACCGTCTTTGAGTGGTACGACTTTTACTTGTACGGCTCGCTTGCCGCTGTTGTCGGGAAGCAGTTTTTCTCGGGCGTCAACGAAACAGCGGCGTTCATTTTTGCGTTGCTGGCGTTTGCCGCAGGCTTTGCAGTGCGGCCGTTCGGGGCGTTGGTATTCGGTCGTATCGGAGATATGGTCGGCCGTAAGTACACGTTCCTGGTCACAATTCTTTTGATGGGTACGTCAACGTTTCTCGTCGGCGTACTACCTTCGTACGCGAGCATCGGCATCACCGCGCCTGTGTTGCTGATTGTGCTCCGACTTGTGCAAGGTCTCGCCCTGGGTGGCGAGTATGGCGGCGCGGCGACATATGTAGCGGAACATGCGCCGGGGCACAAACGGGGTGGCTACACGGCGTGGATCCAGACCACGGCTACCTTGGGATTCTTCCTGTCGTTGCTCGTGATTCTCGGAACACGTCTGATTGCAGGTGAGTCTGCTTTCGCCGATTGGGCGTGGCGCATTCCGTTCGTGTTTTCAGTGATCCTTGTGTCAATCTCGGTATGGATTCGGATGACTCTGTCGGAATCTCCTGTGTTCCTGAAAATGAAGGCGGAAAACACGACTTCTAAAGCGCCGATCAAGGAGGCGTTCGGCGAGTGGAAGAATGTTCGCCTCGTTCTGATCGCGTTGTTCGGAGTTGTCGCCGGCCAGGCCGTAATCTGGTATGCAGGCCAATTCTACGCACTCTTTTTTCTGACGCAGACCCTTAAGGTCAATCCTGTGACGGCAAATCTGCTGATCGCCGCGGCGTTGCTGATTGGAACGCCGATGATTGTCTTCTTCGGTTCACTATCGGACCGTATCGGCCGCAAGCCTGTGATGCTGCTGGGATTTTTGCTCGCAATCGTGTTCTACTTTCCGATCTTTCACGGACTGACAAAGTTTGCGAATCCGACGCTTTATGCAACCCAGGAAAGCGCACCGGTGACGGTCGTGGCGGATCCGACCAGTTGTTCATTTCAGTTCAATCCGGTCGGAACGTCGAGTTTTAGCAAATCTTGCGACATCGCGAAGTCTTTTCTCGCTCGATCAGCAGTGAACTATTCGAACGAGGAGGCGCCAGCGGGCACCGTTGCGTATGTTCGTGTAGGCAACACCCGAATCGACAGCGTTGATATCGCAGGAGTGGGCAACAAGGAAGGGGCGAAACAGGTCAGGGATTTCGAGGGAAAGCTGGGAACGCTGATCAAATCAGTTGGTTACCCGACGATAGCTGATCCAAAACTCATCAACTACCCGATGGTTTTGTTGATGCTTATTGGGCTGGTTTTGACGGTTGCAATGGTGTACGGCCCAATAGCCGCGACGCTTGTCGAACTGTTTCCGACCCGCATCCGATATACGGCAATGTCGCTCCCGTATCACATCGGTAATGGTTGGTTTGGCGGCTTCCTCCCGACAACTGCGTTCGCACTGGTAGCCGCAACGGGTAATATTTACGCAGGCGTTTGGTACCCTGTAGTTATCGCCGCAGTGTCCCTGGTCATCGGCTTTTTCTTTCTACCGGAGACTCGCCAAAGGAGCATCATCGACTGATGATATGGTACGCGCCGGCGCAGGTGTCATTCGACCGTCCCATTGTGGCGTGTCCGGCAACGGTCTCCCCGATCCTTGAAAGTGTGGAACGAATCGAGGCAGGTGAACTGCGCGTTGACGAAATGGTCGACAGTCTCAACGAAGACGCCGCGACGGCCGATGCTCAGGTGTATTGGGATATGCGGGCAGCCGCTGAATGTGTTCGGCGATTGTCTCTACTCCAGAGGCCCGTCCATTCCTGCCTACTTACTTCGCACCTTCGTGCTTTCAGCCCACCACTTCGAGCTGAGCGCGCATTGCTTGCCGGCAGCTACCGTCCACTCTGCTGACGTTAGAGCCAGCCGCGTCGAACGTCCGCAACGGCCGATGATGCGCCGGCGAGGGCCGCGAGGGAATGACCGTTGCTCTTCATGAAGAGACGTCAGACCGACCGTGTGTCGAACGGCCGATGAGGGTCGTTCTGAGGCACCCGGGGGTTTTCGCCATGCGTTGCGTAGTGCGTCCTTGAAGAAACATCGATGTGGCCTTTAGAGGTTGCAGCGGCTGGCTCGTTCTTAGACTTCAGTTCCTCGTTTGGCGCCGAGCTATCGAACTGTGTAGGAAAGGCCTATGATCGACGAGGGCAATATCCACGTTAGACCTAACCATGGTAACCGTTCCCGTTCCCTTTATTCCCTCTCACGGAAGCGATCCACGTCGGCCGCTGTTCACGTCTCTCGACAACTTCTGGCAATTCCGGTTCGCAATGACGCAGACCTAGCCGATCTGGCACGGGACAGTTTGCTAGTTGATGTAATGGATCGTCTTGAGGCGAAAGGTCTCAAAGCCAGACGAACTGGCGTTTATCATTTCTCGACGGGCGCTGATTCGAACAATCAGTTAACCCTAATCCCGTCATCTGACTCTTCAAAGCAGTGCTCGGAGGTGTCGTGCGCCGTATCGGGCACGAAGCCAAGAACGAGCACGGCCGATCATCGGTTACTCAAGAGGCTTGTCGGATCCATTTCTGGCCCCGAGACTTCCTCTGCCCTTCGAAGCTTGTATCGGGAGGACCCACTGTCGCGGAACAGCGATTGCGTGCATGTCAGGCTAGCTGTCGCGAGAGAAACTGGTCGCGAGCCAATGCGGTGGCTAGGTGAACCGGGCAGCGAGCGCGCTTGTGTGCTCTTTCGGCCAACTGCGTATTCATCCAGGAGGCGAGGAGGGGTAAATGGAAAATGGCAAGCTTCGAAAACTTTTGCTTCTGATCCTGTCCTGCTATCTTAGCGTCGCGCATCCGGCGCAAAACGAGGCGTCTGCCTTCGCTGGGCAGACGAGCCCAAAGGCAACTAACCAGGACGCCCCCGACCGGAAGAGCGCTGATCACGGCCGCATTGATCGCACAGGCAAAGCGCGCCACGGTAAGGCCTCTTACTACGGTCCGAAGTTCTACTCGAGAAAAATGGCCGACAGTACGCCCATGGATCCTCAATCCAATGCTGCCGCGAGCAAGACCCTGCCCCTTGGCACGAAGGCCCGGGTGACGAATCTGAAAAACGGCAAAAGCGAGGTGGTTGAAATCAGGGATCGGGGGCCGTATGTGAAGAACCGGATCGTCGACGTGTCGCCAAAGACGGCCGATGAGCTGGGTTTGAAGAAGGATGGCACCGCCCCGGTTGAGGTCAAACCACTGGAGGTTAAGCCAGGGGCAAGCGGGGTTCAGTGAGGCAAAGGCAGAGGATGAGCGTGTTGTTCTCCAGGCGGCCGGCGGTTGCCGCGATCGCGCAAGGCGACATCTTCATGCGATCTGCTCGGCGATCAATACGAGGGCGCGTCGAGGTTGCGACCGTCCAACGCCCGGGCAAGAGACACGTCGGCGCCGCGCACCTGCCCGGCGAGGCTTACGTGTATGAAGCGCCGTTTTTTTGTAACCGTGCGATGTAAAAGTTTGCGGCGAATAGGGCAGGCTCGCGTTGTTCGCTCAACCCCCGAGCGTCGATGATCAACTCGTCCGGGGTGTGCCATTCCAATGCCAGTGTCCGCCCAGGTTTTGAAAGGTGGCAAGAATACGCAATGGTTGTTGTTGTCGTTTCTTTTTCGAATGTTGTGTTCCGGGAACACGCCATGCGGAATCAACATGGTACCTCCCTGACCGCACGCGGCACGTCGCCGCATCTCGCCAGAACGTACGTTCTGAGACTCTAAACGTGGAGAATCGCACGCGCCAGCGTCGCCATTCTTTGCGTCCTCCGCAATCCAATTGGCCTCGCGTTATAGGCGGTGCCCCGTCTGCGCCAGGCTTTCAAAGGAGAACACCATGTTTGTACATAACAAGCGCCTTCAGTACACGGTGCGTGTTGCCGCGCCTAACCCTGGCCTCGCAAATCTGCTGCTCGAGCAGTTCGGCGGACCACAGGGTGAGCTGGGTGCAGCCTGCCGGTACTTCACCCAGGCGGTCGGCGAAGACGACCCGGGTCGGAAGGACCTGCTGTTTGACATTGCGACCGAAGAACTCAGCCATCTGGAAATCGTGGGCTCCATCGTCGCGATGCTCAACAAAGGCGCGAAGGGCCAACTGGCTGAAGCCGTAGAGAGTGAAGCCGAACTGTATCGTTCAATGACGGGCGGCGGCAACGACTCTCACATCACGTCGTTACTGTATGGCGGAGGTCCTGCACTGACCAATTCCGCCGGTGTTCCCTGGACAGCGGCGTACGTCGACACCATTGGCGAACCGACCGCAGATCTGCGCTCAAACATTGCAGCCGAAGCACGAGCGAAAATCGTGTACGAAAGACTGATCAACGTAACGGAAGACCCCGGCATCAAGGAAACGCTGGGCTTTTTGATGACGCGGGAAATTGCTCACCAGAAGTCATTTGAAAAGGCATTGCACTCCATACAGCCGAATTTTCCTCAAGGGAAACTTCCCGGCGTGCCCGAATTCACGAGCGTCTACTACAACATGTCCAGCGGCGACGCATCGCCTCGCGGTCCCTGGAATGAGGGCGCCGACTGGGAATTCGTGGAGACACCAGAGCCTGCGGTGGATGGCGGCGACGGGTTGGCGACCGTCAATGTGTCAGCTGACGACGCCGAAGTTCTACGCGCCATGGCCTCGCGCACCGCGTCCGATACGAAGGCAGATCCGACGACGGGTGCAGACCTGGGCGTAGGTGAGGCTGTTAAATGAAGCACTGAGGTACGCCCCGCGGGGCTCGGCGCGTACGGGCTCCCTGCGTTGCATGTCTCAAAGGACATGCATGAAGGGCAGTCGACCGCACGTCGGATTTGAACTTGAGGGCAGGTCGCACCAGGGCGGCCACGCGTTTGAAGATGCGATGAGCGAACGAGGTCGCCCGTTAGCGCGCCGACGTCAACAACATGCGGGTCGCGAAACTTTGCCGACGGTTTCGCTGGTTGACGATGTCCGGACAACCTCTCCTCGCTGCTGCAAGTCGCGCTCGGGAGCGATGACCGTCAAGTAAGCGTTGCCGGTGCCTGTTTCGCATGTGAAGGAAACGCTGTGGCAAACGCGTCCATGGATTTATTTTTTAGGCTATGTTTCAGGAGTCCAAATGAAGAACTGGATGCTAGCATACCAGGTTATGGTATGGCTGAGCGCGGTCTTGCTGTCAATGGTCCGTTGCATGTGAATGATTGCTTCGAGGGCGGCTCCGCGGTCGATCATAAGGGGTTCGTCGCTGTTTGCCATGCCCCCGGCCACTGTAGGCGCCTACGCGCTCTTTCGAGCTCGACAGTTTAGTAATTCTCTTGCGCCCGGCGACTCGCCAGGAGCGCCCGGTTGTGCTGCGTGAGCGCCACAGGATCTGAAGCTGGAAATCGAGCAGGTCGGACAGGAGGACGCCATGAGGCACCGCCTCTGCGTCCCGGCTTCTAGCGACGGTCAGCGTCGGCTATCGGCTGCGTTGTGCGCCGCGTCCGCGGCCCTGACGAATCGCGCGAGGAACGTGCGCGTCGTCCCATCAGAAAACAGTACGGCAACCTGATCCATCGTCGCAAAGGTGACCTGGCCGATGCCAAACTTACGCACTCGCACGGACTGGCCACGCACAAAGCTGCGCTGCGCGTGAGGCGTCTCGCGCGCGGCATCCATCATCCGGCCTTCGAGAACGGGCTCGCGGACAGGTTCGACATGCGGCGGGTTACGGCAGTTGTCGCACGTGCCGCACTGTTCGAGTTCGTCGCCATAACCGAAATGCTCGAGGATTGTGTGCCAGCGGCAGCGGCCCGTTTGCGCATAGTCGATCATCTGTTGAAGTGCGTCGCGATCGCGCTTCGCCTGTTCGTCGTAGCGGTGGAGCGATGCTGAGAGGGCATCGCCGCCAGGAGCGCCATCGCGCAGCAGATAGCGGCGCGCGCGATTGCGACGCACGAGCCCGGCGTCGAGCAGTATCTTAAGCGCAACCTGGAGTTTGTTTCGCCCGACATCGCCGAGAATGCGTGCGAGTTCGTCCACACTCACGCCCGTCGTCGATACGCCGTCATGCTTTCGCAGCGCTTCGCGCACGCGCTCGATAAGTTCACGCCCGGGGTAGCGACCGAGCTGCAGAAATTGCTGGATACGCCTGTCGTTGAGATCGAACAGCAACACGCAATCGGCTGCTTCGCCGTCGCGTCCGGCACGCCCGGTCTCCTGATAGTACGCACCGATGCTCCCTGGCATCTGGTCATGCACGACAAAGCGTATGTCAGCCTTGTCGATGCCCATGCCGAATGCGTTGGTCGCAACCATCACGCGCACGTCGCCGCGCATGAAGCCGTCCTGCGCGTCGTGCCGCTGCCGGGAACTGATCCGTCCGTGGTAGAGCGCGGCAAGCACCCCCCATTCGCGAATCGCTGCCGCCAGACGTTCCGCTTCGCGCACCGTTGCCGTATAGATAATACCGGCGTCGCTGCGCGATTCGAGCAAGGTGCGAAGCGCAGTGAGCTTGGCCTGTGCAGAACGCGCTGACGCGCGTCGTTTGCCGCCAGCGACCGACACCTGAAGGACGCTGTAATGCAAGTTCGACCGGTAGACGCCCTTGTGCAGCACGCATGGATCGCGCATGCCGAGCGTGCGTACGATATCTTCGACGACCGCCGTCGTCGCCGTGGCGGTGAGCGCGAGGACGGGCGGACTTCCAATACTGCTCGCGGCTTCGGCGATCTGCAGGAACGCGGGTCTGAAATCATGTCCCCACTGCGAAATGCAGTGGGCTTCGTCAACCACAATCAGACTTACCCGCCGTACCTCGCCACGCCATGCACTGCGTCCCCGCGCGTAGGGGTCATCCCGTCCGCGGAGCGCATCCAGCAGTGCTGGCTTGGTGAGTTGTTCGGGCGTCACGAAGACGATTGCACGCGATGCCGTTTTTAGCTCTTCATACGCTTGCCGCTCCTCGGCGGCGTTTAGCGTGCTGTTGATCTGCAGTGCCTCGACGTTCGCTGCGAGAAGCTTGTCGCGTTGATCTTTCATCAGCGCGATCAACGGCGACACGACCAGCGTCAGGCCGTTCAGGTGCAGCGCCGGCAACTGGTAGCAAAGCGATTTACCGGCGCCCGTCGGCATGATGGCCAAAGTGTCGCGCCCGTGCATCACGCTCTCGATGATCTCGCGCTGACCTGGCCGCAGAGATTCGAGACCGAAGACGTCGCTCAGTGTCCGGCGCATGGCCTGCAGGGTTGGTTTCGTCGAAGCTGGCACCGATGTGTTCCTCTGAATGTCGCGCGGCTTGCCGCGTCACGCTGGTCGTTGCCTGGTCGGCGATCTCATTCCTGTAACGAGCAATGGGCATTCCCCAGGACCACGCGCGCTGGATGGCCTTTGCGAAAGGTAGTCCTTATGAGCAGACGGGATGGCCATGCAGCGCGTTTCGGCTTTGGCGGGCCAGGCGTTTGCTAGTCACATGGCGTACTGGTACCAGCCGCGCAGCCGGAAAGCGCGACGATTTCCTGGAGAAAGCTATGACCGCGACCAAACATGCAGTACCACCATTCCCGTCGCAACAGCAGGCCAATGTCCCCGGCCTCACCGAGCCGATGGACCCACAGCCCGACCACGGTGAAGAGAGTTATGTGGGACACGGCCGGCTTGCGGGCAAGGCTGCGATCATCACGGGCGGCGACAGCGGCATCGGACGCGCGGTAGCGATTGCATTCGCGCGCGAGGGGGCGGACGTGCTGATCTCCTATCTGAACGAGCACGATGATGCACAGGAGACACAGCGCTGGGTCGAAAAAGCGGGCCGCCGCGCGGTGCTGATACCGGGCGACATCAGAAGCACCGCGCATTGCAACGGGATCGTCGAGCGCGCGATGAGCGAGTTCGGCCGGATTGACATCATCGTCAACAACGCGGCCTATCAGATGACCTACAGTTCACTCGATGAAATCACCGATGAAGAATGGAACAAGACGTTCGACACGAACATCGGCGCTATGTTCAGGATCGTTCGTTCGGCCGTCAGGCATATGAAACCGGGCGGTTCGATCATCAACACAACATCGATCAATGCGGATAAACCCAATCCGGGGCTTCTCGCGTATGCGACCACGAAGGGCGCTATCCAGAACTTCACGGGCGGTCTTGCCCAATTGCTCGCAAAGCAGGGCCTTCGCGTCAATTGCGTCGCGCCTGGGCCGATCTGGACGCCGCTGATTCCGTCGACAATGCCAAAGGAAAAAGTCGAGAACTTCGGCAAGCAGGTGCCGATGGAGCGGCCGGGCCAGCCCGTAGAACTCGCGTGCGCTTATGTGATGCTCGCTACAGACGAAGCCAGCTACGTATCGGGGGCAACGATCGCCGTAACGGGTGGCGCGCCGATTATCTAGCGTGTGTGCAGCCGGAGTCGCGTCGGCGTGCCGGGATGGAGGTCCCCGGGGCAGGCGGCGTCTGCCGCCAGGCGGGATGCGGCGCCGTCGCGACATCACATGACCGGCCCCGTAGACCGCAGACCGCAGACCACGATAGTCGATCAACGGACCCAGTTGGCTCTAACACCCGGAACCTGACACTCAGAACCCGACACCCAGGCCGACGCCCACTCCACCGCCGAACGAGCCGCCTCCCACGCCCACGCCAATGGCTGGCCCGGGCGCGTAATAGCCTGTGCCGTAAGCTGGGTAGCCGTTGTCATAGGGCGGAGCGGATACGCATGCTGAAATGCCAGCCGCCAGCGCCAGGATGAAAAAAAGCCTGCACATGATTGACTCCGGGCGCCGGGGCGCCAAAACAACTTCCACCCACCCCCTCGTGCTCAAGGCACATGGGAATACTTCGCCGGGCAACGACGCGGGCCGCCTGTCGCGCGTATGCGGCGGGCAGACGGCATGTTGTTAGAATTTGGACTGTCGTAGTGCGGTTTCCTGTCCGTCGGGTGGCCGTTCGCCGGTGCTCAAGTGCGCGGTCGCCCGTACCTGTCAGGGTCACTCACTGCCTGACTTCCTCCGTCTTGCCAGCGGATGACGCAGATTGAGGGGATAAGGCTTTAGCCCGCTTATCCATCAACGTTCCCTCCTGGTTCTTCGTCCCTGACTTCTCGGCCTTGTCGGTCAGCGCCTTACCGGCGTCGCCGGACTGTACGGTGATCGCATCGCTGCCGGAGGGCGGCTTCCCTTGAGTCTGCTGGGCGCCGGCGCTCATGGCGAAAACATAGCCCAGTGCTCCGACAATAGAAAAGATTCTGTTCATACGTGTCTCCGTCAATTTCCATACGTCCGGTCGTTGAGGCCGCGCTGCTCATCCTCTTCGACGGGCGGCGAGCCGGGATCGACGCGATCTTGTTCCGGCACGCAGGGATCCTGTTCCGGGGGATCCTTGCCTTTGGGAATCAACATTTCATCCATATTGCCGTGCGGCTTCTGCATCACGGTCCCCTTGGGGTCGACTTTTACCTCGTCATGCTTCGTTTCAAGCCGGCGACGACGATCCGCACGCTCGACGGGGCCGGCGGCCTCTTTGATCCGGTGTACGACATGGCGCGCGACTGGCTTTGATCTGCGTGCGAGCAATGCCTGGGTTGTCGGGAACGACGCGCATCATCGGCTCCTGCGCAAGGGTAGGCTAGCGTGATGCCGCATTGGGCGTTCCAGGGCAAAGCTCGCGGATCGGGAAGGCCCCGAGGGCATCCGCAGCAACTGGCGACGTAGAATTGCGCTGCCGGTTTGCTATTCGGGGCCGGAACCGGCCTCACAAGCCATAACGTTCGCCGAGCTTCTTCTTCCATTTTTCGGCTGCATCGACAAACCCCACGCTTCTCCGCGCTCGAAATACGACGCATCCGCCGACATCTTCATGGGCGGGTGCGTGCCGAGCACCTGCAGCCCATTCGATGGGATCGCGAGGTGCTGTTTGAAGGTTCAATAAACGTCGTTGAGAGCCATCCTGGTCTGCACCGCGCACTTCCGCGCGAATTAATCGCGCATCTCGTAAGCAGGATCAGCCCTGGGTTTACGACGCCAATCGTCGCGAAACTGATGGTCCGTGGTCGTGGAACATCCATTGCGCCAGTGTCTGTGAACACAAGTCATCTTGGGTTCAAATCTCTTTGGTGTTCAAACTATCAAGGCCCGGCCATGAAACTGCTCATCACCCAAAGCGGACTACCTCGCGTGTCATGGGGCTCCGTATTCACAGGCGTCATTCTGTCGCTGATCGTGTATCTCGTTCTCACCGTGCTTGGCACGGCGATCGGCACGTCAGCATTCGCACCGCTTTCACGTTACAACCCGCTGGAAGGATACGGATTCGGCTCCGGCGCATATCTGATCGTGATGACGGTAATCGCAGTGTTTGTCGGCGCTTATTTCGCCGGTCGCTGCGCCCCCGTTCTTGGATGGCTTCACGGCCTGCTAGCGTGGGCAGTCATGATTCTCCTCGTTGCCTATGGAGCAGCTTCCCTGTTCGGCACCGCTGTGGGAGCAGCCGGAAGCGTCGCGTCGGCGGGCGTGACAGTCGCTGCTACCGCAGACCGGCCGGGGACAGTTGGCGCGCTGCCTCAACAGCTCCAGGGTGCGGTCGCGTCTGCGACTGCTGCGGCGTCAAGTCCACAGGCGCAAGCCGACGCGCGTCAGGCGGCAGACACCGCTGCGCGCAACGTAGCGCGTGCTTCGTGGTTCTCGTTTGCGGCGCTGATTGTCGGCGCTATCATCGCCATCGTCTCAGGGCACGCGGGGTTCAAGCATCAACCACCGTTCGAGGAGGCTGCCGGAGTGTCAACCGATAATCGCCCGGTCCTGCGCGACCCGCCTCGCTCCACGGTCTCGGGCCGCACCGCCCCTTGAAAAAATCTGATGCGGCTGATTGATTTCTGCGGCGTGCCTCGGACACGGATACAGTAGAGGTGCTATCGGGGTACGATCGCATCTCTACCTCGCTCAACCGGCGGTGAGGGATGCAGTTGCGCGTCCTTCGCCAATATGCGGCGTGGCGTAAGGGGGGAAGCTGGACCCGCTTCTGTTCGGCATGGTGTTCGCTGGATAGGGGAAGTGCGAGAAGCTGGGAATGACAAGCGGCGGCGCAGACAGATCGGGTTATTGGTCTCCGCGCCGACGTCCTCTTATACTGATTAGCAGCTTCCATCTCCATGATCAATCCGGCCAGCTCCTCTCCCTTGCAAACGCAGCCCGGCGCCGCGCGCGTTGTTGCAATTGGTTCGTCAGCCGGATCGCTGCATGCGCTTGGGCAGTTTTTTGCGAGCGCAACCGGGGCATGGAGCGACACGGCTTTTGTCGTCGTGGTGCACCTCCCGCCGGACTTCGAGAGCCATCTGGCCGAACTGCTTGCGCAATCCACTTCGCTTGCCGTGTCCGCCATCGAGGACAACGCACCGATCTGCGGCGGCCATATCTATGTCATTCCGCCGAAGGTCTCAGTGAGCGTTTTACACGGTGCATTCAGACTGGCACCCGCCGTCGAACGGCCTGAAATCCCGATGCCGATAGATTGCCTGTTCGCTTCACTGGCAGCCGATCAGCACGAACGGGCAATCGGCATCGTGCTAACGGGGGCGAACGCCGACGGCTCCGCAGGCCTGCGCGCGATCAAGGCAGAGGGCGGTATGGTGATGGCGCAGGATCCCGAGACCGCCGAGCACAGCACGATGCCAAGCCAAGCCATCGCCACGGGACTGGTCGACTATGTGCTGCCCGTCGAAAAAATGGCGGCCGCGTTGACCGAGTACATCGACCGGTCGAAAAGCGTGACATTTCCAGCAGCCGGCGCCGACGGGCGTTCGCCCGATCTCGAGCCTGTGCTTCGAGCGCTGGCCCAGGCCGGCTCCGAATTCCGGGGCTACAAGCGGGGCACGCTGGAGCGGCGCATCGCGCGTCGCATGACCGTGAAACGCGTGAGCAGTTTCGACACCTATTGCGACATCCTGAGAAATGACGTTGACGAAGCGGAGGCGCTCAGCCTGGACATGATGATTGGCGTGACCGAGTTTTTCCGCGATCCCGAAGCCTGGCAGGTGCTCTCGGAGCGCGTCCTAGCCAGCCTTCTTGCCGAGCCGGAAGGAGACCAGCCGCTACGTGTCTGGGTGCCGGGCTGCGCAACAGGTGAGGAAGCGTATTCGATGGCGATGCTGCTGACCGAGGAGATCGAGAAGCAGAACGCCTCGCGGAAGTTCAAGATCCTTGCTTCCGACGTCAATCGCGCCGCACTGGCACGGGCGCGCTCGGGTGTCTACGCGCCAGCGCCGCATTGCCGCTTGGCGAGCGGCGCCTGGCGCGGTTTTTCCATGTGCATGGCGATGGGTATCAGGTCCGGCAGGAACTGCGCGAGGCGATTCTTTTCACGCCGCAGAACCTGATCGCCGATCCCCCTTTCTCGCGGGTCGATCTGATCAGTTGCCGCAATCTGCTGATCTACCTCGAACCGGAGGCGCAGCAGCGCGTATTCGAGCTGTTTCATTTCTCGCTGAACCCGAAGCGGTATCTGTTCCTCGGGCGCTCGGAGAGCACTGATCCCGATTCGATCCAGTTCCAGGAAGTATCGAAGGCCTGGCGCATCTATCAGCGCAGTCCCGTCGCGACACCGGGGATTTCCGGGTACCGCTTTTCGGCCCGCGCAATACGTCGTGAAGAATTTCAGCCAGCTAGCCGCGTCGGCGCCAGAAACAAGGGATACGCGGAACTCGTCAACGCGACCCTGCTGGCCGAGCATCACGCCGCGTCCGTACTCGTCAATCCGGCGCACCAGGTGCTTTACGTAAGCGGCGCCGCGGATGAGTATCTGGGGCAGCCGGCGGGCGAGCCGACGGGCAACGTTCTCGACATGGCACGCGAAAACCTGCGGCTGAAGCTGCGGATTGCACTGCGCCGCGCGGGGGAGAACGGGTCGGCTACGCCTGTCAGCGAAATCGTGACGAACGGGGACGCGGCGCCCATCAAGATCACAGTGACACAGCCTTTCGACACAGCGCACTCAGGCCAGGCGCTGCTTGTGATCTTCGCGCGGGTGCCGATGATTGACCGGCCCGTTGTACCCGCTCCGACGGGCGTCGATTCGGACCTGTGGCACCTTGAGAGCGAACTGCGCACGACGCAGGCAGCGTTGGGCAGCACCATCGAGGATCTTGAAGAAAGCAACAGTGAACTGAGGGTGTCGAACGAAGAGATTCTCTCAATGAACGAGGAGTTGCGTTCGGCGAACGAGGAGCTTGAAACATCGAAAGAAGAGTTGCAGGCGGTCAACGAGCAGCTAAACCAGGTGAACTCGCAACTCGAGCAGAAGGTCGAGCAGCTGGAGGTGCTCACCGAGGACGTCACGAATCTTCTGGCAAGTACGGAAATCGCCACGTTACTACTCGACCGCCAGGGGCTGATCAAGCGATTTACGCCTAGCGCGGGCGCCATGTTTGGGCTCGCGTCGCCCGACACCGGGCGCGCCATCGCAGAGGTGCTTGGCGCACCGCTGGGCGACGCATTGATGCCCGACGTGGATCAGGTGCTTTCTGGTGTGACCGGACAGGCGGAGCGCGAAATCGAAACGGCTACCGGCC
The DNA here is from genome assembly GCF_002902925.1 of Paraburkholderia terrae. GTDB lineage: Bacteria > Pseudomonadota > Gammaproteobacteria > Burkholderiales > Burkholderiaceae > Paraburkholderia > Paraburkholderia terrae. The sequence continues at coordinate 286,913 of NZ_CP026114.1, forward strand.
AGTGGTATGTCCGCCGGATTACGCCGTACGCAACCGTCCGCAACAGACCAGCTGCGGGTGCCGTCATCACGTGGACTGACATCACTCATGTCAAGCGTCTCGACGAGCGGGCCCGACGCCTTGCGGCAGTCGTTCAGGATTCGAACGATGCCGTCACGATATTCGACCGCACGGGCCACTTTCTCGCCTGGAACAAGGCCGCTACCACGATGTACGGGTACAGCGAAACGGAGGCATTGCGGATGTCCGTGTCGGATCTGCTTCCAGCCGGCGCCAGACAGGATTATCTCGACTTCATCCAGCATGCGCTCCATAACGAAGCGTCGCACTCGTATGAAACGCGACGGGTGGCCAAAGATGGGCGCGTGATCGATATCTGGCTGACGATGTCGATACTGCGGGATGACGTGGGCAACGTCACCGGCGTGGCGTCCACCGAGCGCGACCTGACCGAGCGCAGCATGAGCAACGCCTACCTGCGCGAGCGGGCGGAGCAACTGGCACAGGCCGACCACCGCAAGAACGAATTTCTCGCCGTGCTTGGACATGAGCTGCGCAACCCGCTCGCGGCACTTGTATCGGCGACGACTCTGCTGAGATCGGCAGCCAGCGACGATGCGGGGAAGAGCTGGGCCACGGGAGTCATTGAGCGTCAGGGAAGGGCGTTAATGCTTCTGGTGAATGACATGCTCGATCTCACGCGAATCACAACCGGCAATATCGAGCTCAACCGCCAGACGGTCTCGCTCAAAACGGTGGTGCAGAGCGCGATCGAGGTTTGCCAGCCAATCGTCGACGAACGGCGCCATAGCCTGTCTGTTTCGTTGCCGGCAGAACCCGTCCTTTTATATGTGGATGCGACCCGCCTGTCGCAGGTCATCGAGAATATCGTCATCAACGCAGCGAAGTTCACTGCGTTTGGCGGGTCGATCAGACTGAGCGCGACGACAACGGCGCATCGGCTGCTGCTGAGCATCAAGGACAATGGGCGAGGGATTGCGCCCGCGATGCTAGGGACTCTTTTCGAGATGTTCGTCCAGGGGCCGGCCTCCGGCGGGCGGCGCAATAACGGCCTCGGCGTGGGACTATCGGTGGTTAAACGTCTCGTCGAGTTGCATGGCGGCTCGGTGAGAGCCATCAGCGACGGCGTGACGGGCAGCGAGTTCATCATCGACCTGCCGCTGGATGCAGCGCCAAAAGCAGCGAAAGAAATCCTAGCGGAATGCGCACCGTCGGGCACCGGCGTTCCGAAGCGGATCCTCATTGTCGACGACAACGTCGATGCGTCAGAGGCGCTGGCGCTGCTTCTGACCATGCAGGGACACGAGGTCCAGACACGTGCCGACGGTGCTTCCGGAATGGCCGCCGTGACAACCTACAGGCCGGATATTATCCTGCTCGACATTGGACTGCCCGACATGGACGGATACGAGGTTGCGCGGCAATTGCGCGAGTCAGGAGCGAGTGAGGGTATGACGCTCATCGCGGTCACCGGATATGGTTCGCCGGCGGATCGTATTCGCTCGGCGGAGGCCGGGTTCGACCACCATCTCACCAAGCCTGTGGAAGCCGACGAGCTCATACGGCTGCTCGCCGGGTAGTCCCGGCGGGAAAGGTCTGGCCGTGCTCGTCGGACACTTCGGCTCGCAACCCGGTTCGCGTACTTTTGCCGTCCCCGAATGGCGGGGCACTGAGCACCGACCTGCAGCGCCCCTCATCCGCCGTGCTCAATGTTCCACAACACGGTGGCGCTTAGCCTGCCCCTGCGAGTGTGCTGCGCGGCCGCATGCCGGTCATTGGTCTCGGCGGCGTCGCGATCGATCGAAGTCGCCATCAACGGGATACGCCAGTTCGGCGCGCCACGTCCTCAGGCATACGTCATGCGCAATGATAGACGCTGCACCACCCCCGGCGCAGCTTCACGACGCTCAAGGAGCAATCATGCCGACGAAGACCCTCAACGATCTGTTCATCCATTCGCTATCAGATATCTATAGCGCCGAAAAACAGATGACGAAGTCGCTCCCGAAGATGGCGCGCGCGTCAACGAATCCTGCCCTGCGGGCGGCCTTCGAAAAGCACCTTGTAGAAACGCAGGGACAGGTTCAAAGAATCGACCAGATCGTCGAAACGAGCGGTATCAAGCTCAAGCGCATCAAGTGCGCCGCCATGGAAGGCCTTGTCGAGGAGGGCCAGGAGGAGATTGACGAAATTGAAAAGGGGCCCGTCCTCGATACCGCGCTCATTGCGGCAGCCCAAAAGGCCGAGCACTACGAAATCGCGTCATACGGCTCGCTGATCGCCATGGGCAATCAGCTGGGCGAAACGGAGGCAGTGAAGCTTCTGGCCGAAACGCTGCAGGAAGAGAAGGCGACGGACGAAGCTCTTTCCCTGCTGGCAGAAGAGAAGGTGGCAGCGGAGGCAATGGGAAAGTAGTGATTCCCGGCTGATCAGCGTGGACAGTCGGACTGCCGCCCCGCGGGGCGGGTTGCTTCATACCGTAGGAGATGCACATGAGAGCATTGCGCTGGCACGGCAAGCATGACATTCGTTGCGACACGGTTCCCGATCCCATCATCGAGCAAGGTCGTGACGCCATTATCAAGGTATCGACCTGCGCGATTTGCGGCTCCGACCTACATCTCTTCGATGGATTCATGCCCACCATGGAAAGTGGCGACATCATGGGCCACGAGTTCATGGGCGAGGTCGTCGACGTCGGAAAGGACAATCACAAGCTGAAGGTCGGCGATCGGGTCGTCGTGCCGTTCACCATTTTCTGCGGCGAGTGCGAGCAGTGCAAGCGTGGCAATTTCTCTGTCTGCGAGCGTAGCAACCGCAACGCAGAGAAAGCTGACAAGGTGTTTGGCCACACGACGGCGGGGCTGTTCGGCTATTCGCATCTCACAGGCGGTTATGCAGGTGGACAGGCCGAATACGTGCGCGTGCCCATGGCCGATACGACCCACGTCAAGATCCCCGATGGACTGACCGACGAGCAGGTTGTTTTCCTCGGTGACATCTTTCCGACCGGTTGGCAGGCCGCCGTGAACTGCGATATCCAGCCTGACGATACGGTCGCGATCTGGGGTGCGGGTCCCGTAGGGCAAATGGCGATCCGCAGTGCAATTCTGCTCGGGGCGAAGCAGGTTGTCGTGATTGACCGGGTGCGGGAGCGGCTGGCGATGGCACGGGACAGTGGCGCGATCATCATCAATTTCGAAGAGCAAAGCGTGCTTGAACGGCTCAAGGAATTGACTAACGGAAAGGGGCCGGAGAAATGTATCGACGCGGTGGGCATGGAGTCCCATGCGACGCGCTCTTTCGATGCCGTTTATGACCGCGTCAAACAGGCCGTGATGTTAGAGACCGACCGTCCGCATGTGCTGCGCGAAATGATCTATGTGTGCCGTCCGGCGGGAATCCTGTCGGTGCCTGGCGTCTACGACGGACTGATCGACAAGATTCCGTTCGGGGCGTCGATGAACAAGGGACTCACGTGGAAGATGGGGCAAACCCATGTCAACCGATGGACAGACGACCTGCTGCATCGGATTCAGGAAGGCCAGATCGATCCTTCATTCGTGATCACGCATACGGTGTCGCTAGAAGAAGGGCCCGCTATGTACAAGACATTTCGCGATAAGGAGGACGGTTGCATCAAGGTTGTACTGAAACCTTAGATCCAGCCTAATTTTCCGCAAGGGAAATTGCCGGGCGTACCGGAATACACCAGCGTCTACTACAACATGTCGGATGGCGATGACGCGCCGCGGGGTCCGTGGAACCAGGGCCCGCACTGGAGTTTGTTGAGAAGCTCGAACCAGCCGTCGACGGTGGGGACGGTCTCGCCAGCGTGCAGGTCTCGCCTGAACAAGTGTTGAAGTGTTGACCGCGATGGCATTGCGTACGGCCTCTGCTGTTGAAAGCGACCCGGTCACGGGCGCCGATCTCGGCGCGGGACAAGATGAATCACCCAAAAAGTAAAGTCGGGAACGGGGCGAAGCGTTCTCCGTACGGCCAACGCCGCCGCAACATTATTGAAGGGCGCACGGATGTCTGGCGCCAGACCTATTGCGCGGCGACACCCTTCTGTGTCGCCAGCGACTGCGCGTGTTGGTAGTGTTCCTGGATGGTTGGCATCGCGTCCTGAGCTGCCTTCTTGAGCTTGGCGTCCTGTCCGTCCGTTATCTCCTTCTGAAACGCAGAGATGGCCTGCTTGTGTCCCTCAAGTCCCACCCTCTGGATATACGCCTGATCGAATTCCTTCCCCTTCAATCCCTTGAGCGAATCAACGACCGCCGTGTCGGAGTTGTCCTTTGGCACAGTAACGCCCTTTGGCGCCGCCATTTTCAGTTGCACGGTCAACTTGGTGTGATCGGCCATCATATGGTGCGCGAAAGACTTAACGTCCTTGTCCTCTGAGTTCTTCTGCGCAAGTTTCGCGGCGTCGATTTCGGTCGACGAGGACATTGATGCCGCTTGCACGAAGTCCTTATCGACCTGAGCTAACGGGTTAGCCGCCGTCGTGGAGGCAGCCTGCGTTTGCGCACCGGCAGGGCACATGACAGATCCGCCGACAACACCGGTGATGATCAAAAGATGCTTCATTCTCATGCTTTTTCTCCGTAAGGGGGACGGGGCGCTGCCGGGGCACATGTGGATGGCGACACGAACTCCCGCCAGTCAGCGCGAACGGCGGGATAACAGGGGATGACGGCCCTTGAGCAAGCGCAGGACGGCACGAGCCACGACGGTGGTGAGCACCACCGTCGCGACGGGGAAAGTACCCGCAGTATTAAGCGCTATCTCCATCGGATGCTCCCGAAGCAGTTCGAGACGTCGGCGTGTCATTTCGGCCCCAAGCACACGCAGCTCACTTTTCAGGGATCGCTCGGCAGCCGGAAGCAACACGGTTTCCTCATCAGCGACATGGTGCATCGCGTCGCGTATCAGCTCCATGAAAAGCGCGTCGTACTCCACGTTCTCGGGACCCATGCCGCGTAACCTGGCGATGACGTCACGCATTTGCTCATGCTCCGGAAGACTTTTCTTCAGTACGTCGTTGCCCGGCTCGGCGCGAGCGAGAGCGGGATAAAAAATTTCTTCCTCGAGCTGCGCGTGGATCTCAAGCGCCTTGCATACCGAATTAACGATAGCCCGCTTACGCCACAAGGCAGTTTCAGCGCGATAGCGATGGAAAGCCAGGATGACGTGTGAGTGGTCAAGCCGGATCATCGTCGTGATACCGGGCGACATTGACCCCTGTGGCGTGGACATGGAAGACTCCAAAGACTGACATAAGCACGCCAGTAACCGAGCATCCGGTATTCCCGCTGTTGCTCGGCCACGTATTGCCAGCACATCACAACGAGATGGCTGCCTGGCTATTGCATTGATACCGCAACTAGACCCGCGTCGGTAAGGGCATCGTTTCGATGACGCGAGAGGGCACTTCGCGTTGGCGCCCACGTGTCTGACGCTGCCTCGCTGCCGTTAGCCAAGGTCGGCACCGTGGGCTATGAGTTACCCGGCGCAGCGCCGAGTCCCACGCATACGTCATGCGCCGTCAGAGACACGCGGCACACCTTCCCGGAGTGCGGTTATGGAAAATCTGGCAGAGATACCGTGAAGAGCTATGACATCATTGTGGTGGCGGCGTCGAGGGGAGATCCGTCCTCACTCAAAACCCTGATATCTGCGTGGCCAGCCGATTTGCCCGCATCGGTTTTCGTCGTGATGCATGTCGGCACGTAGGCCAGCACCCTGCCACATTTGCTGCAAAAAGCTTGCGCTATGCGAGTTCAACACGCCGTGCACGAACAGCCGTTTCAGCATTCCGTTGTTTACATCGCGCCGCCCGACCGCCACCTGATTATCCAGGATGGTAAGACGCTGCTCACCACAGGGCCGAAAGAAAATTTCACCCGCCCGGCGGCTGACCCTTTGTTTCGATCCGCTGCGATCAATTACGGGCATCGCGTTATCGGAATTGTCCTTACTGGCCATCTCGACGGCGGTGCGGCGGGCCTTAAGGCAGTCAATGCATGCGGCGGATTCGTTGCCATACAAGATCCAGCGGAATCGGCTGCACCCGGGATGCCCGAAAATGCACTCCGCGCGGTTAGGGCGGACATCGTTGCCAGCGTGGCGGAACTCGCTGCAGTCGTCGTGAAACGATTGGATGAGCCGGTGGGAGCGAAAACCAAGCCGTCGAACATTCGCCACATCGCAGCGATCGGTACGCGCAGCCCCTTACCTGCCCGGAATGCGGTGGGGTCGTTTGGCGAATCGGTGAAGATGCGCCACCTCGATTCCGGTGTCGCACCGGTTACGCCTTTTCCGCTCTGGCGCTCGAAGATGTGCAGCGAGAGCAGACTGAGAACGCCATAAGGTCTGTTGTGCGAGGCCTGCAGGAGCGTTTGTCGCTTGCGAAACAGCGGGCGACAACTATCGATGATCCTTTGGAACGCGCAGAGATGAGCTCACATATCGAAGGGCTTGCGGCGGCGAAGACGCTGCTTACGACCTGCTTCGCAAAACGGTGCGCGACACCTGATCCCAGACGCGTCCGGGCTTTCTCTTTTGCCCAGCCGTGGAAGCGTGCCCATTTGAAGCCAGATCCCCTGACACGCGGAACGGTGTTGCCCCAATGCCAGCCTCCCGCCTGCTCGAAAACGTGCAATTCGGGGACGGCGAGATGAGGTTTCGGGGAAAGGAGTCATTGCACATTCTTCCGTCGGAACTGCAAGCGCAGGCGCGCCGATGCTCGCAGCTCAGTCAAGCTGTTCATTTATGGTCGCACACTGAACGGCAGGCGAATATCTTTCAAATTTGTGTCCCGCAAAGATTTGCATTTTTACAACGGCTACATATTGCGACGCAGCAAAACACAATTACTGTGAAACGGGAAATTATGAACCGGGGGCTTCATGAGTACTCATGTGCTCATTTGGGCAGGGGTGCCGCATAGAAGTGATGGCATCGTCTTTCAGGTTCGGGTGGTTCACGGACTTCAGCGTTTCCACATGTCTTGCCGTAAGCTCGAAGATGTCTTCCACCTCGAGACACGGGCTTCTGATGCGAGACAGCTCGAGTTTTTCTAGCATCCTGGTTCGGCCAGCAGCAAGCGGCAGATTACCGGTTCAGGCACGGTTGCACTCCAGTCAACTGACCTCATCGCGTCGAGCAAATTGGAAATTCGACCGCATCTTCATGCGCTCGCGCGACGTGGCGGCTCTTGACGCGCCGAGGCCAACGGGCAGTTCGGGGCCAACATATTCGTTAGGCCTGTTGCGACGACGTTCGACCGGCTGCAGTATCGTTTGAGCCGGAGAATTGACACCGGCAATCTCGCGTTGCGCCGCGTGTGATTGGTGCTGACAGCCGCAGTATCTCCGTTGCTTCTTTCAAAACAGACGCGCCGATTGCAAGATACTAGTCGGAACCCTGCCGACGCTAGCGTTTTCGTCTGGGAACAATCGTGTCTATGGACGAGGCGAATTGCGCCGTATCCGCTTCATGCGCCGCTGCCACGACTAAGGCTTCACGCTCGATGAGGTGCTGGACCTTTGATGCGATGGCGGAAGCGCCGCCGATGCGTTTCACGCTCGCAATTGCCTGTGCGGGAATCCGTGATCAGCAAAGAGCTTTTTGAATGCGTCCAGTGACCATGGCTTCGTGACGTATGCGTTGAAGCCTGCCGTGAAGGCCTGGCAGCGGTACCCATCCTCCACGTAGCCGCTCAGCGCGACCAGGTAGATGTCCTGGCAGCTGGCGTCCGCACGGATCGCTCTCGCGACATCGAATCCGTCCATGCCCGGCATGTCGAGGTCGACGATGGCCAGCTCCGGTTTTACGTGCTCCAGCTGAAGTAATGCTGCACCGCCTGAATCCGCCATATCGACGCTATGCCCCTCACAAAGGAGCATGGCCGATAGCGCCCCAAGGGCATCATCGTCATCGTCAACGAGCAAGATTTGCAGCGGCCTGCTTGGAGGTGCTGCCTCGCTTCCGTCCGGTTGATATGACGGCGTTTCGCACAGAATGGGCAGGCGCGCCGTCACTTCGGTTCCTTTTCCCGGACCCTGGCTGGTAACCTCAACCGTTCCGTCGTGAAGTTCTACGAGTCGCTTGACGACCGCGAGCCCAACGCCGAGCCCGGCATTGCCAGCGGCATCGTGTGACTGCACAAACAGGTCGAAGAGGCGAGGCAGATCCTTCATGGCGATGCCACTTCCGTTGTCGCGAACGGCGATGATGACAGTCTTCGACGGCAGATCTGTGGTAATACGCAACTCGATGTGGCCGCCTTCTGGCGAATACCGAACAGAGTTCGAGAGGAGATTTCCAACGACCTGGCTGAGCCGGACGTCGTCCGCCTGAACGACCAGATCGTCGTCAAGCCCGCTTACGGTTAGCGTCTGAGCCCAGAGTTGCAGGCGGTGCTCAACAGAGAGGATCGCATCCGAAACGATGCCCTTGAGCGACGCCTCACGGAGCTCCAGTCTCAGTTTGTCGTGTTGAAGGCGAGCCGCATCCAGCAGTTCATCCATCACGGTTCGCAACCGCCTGATCTGGCGTTGGGCGATGGTGAGGAGTTGCACGACATGTTCGTTGCCGGCACTTTGTGCTTTCGCGGCGGCAACCGCGTTATCTATCGGGGCGACGGGGCCGAGCAGTTCGTGACCGAGCATCGCGATAAACTCATCGCGGCGCCGGCTGTCATTCTCCCGGGCGTCTCGCGCACTCGTGACTGTGAGTGCTGCTCCTGCGACCGTCGCAAGGCTCGACAGCAGGCGTACGTCCTCACGCTCGAAGCGACAGCTGTCCGTATGGGACATCACCCAGATCGCGCCCAGCTATGCACCGTCCGTCTCGATGGGGACAACGAGTCCCTCCGTGACGCGTACGGGTCCAGCCCACAGTACGGGGAACTCTTGCTGCGGATCAGTGAAAAGCAGGGACTCGTGCGCGTCAAGTGCCATTCCGCATGGGCAGTCCCGCCACGCAGTCATTTTCCGCGTAAGGCCGATACTTCGCCGGCAACGGAGAGCCAGCGGAAATAGCGTTGACCGTCGTGTTCTTCGAGCAGGCTGATGCCTGCGCTGCCCGCACAGCAGAGATCGCACGCGTTCTCCACGATCGTCTGCAGAAGTGTTTCCCGCGGCCCTGTCTGCGCTTGTGCCAGACGAACCAGCGCGCGGCTCTCGCGCTCGAAGTCGGCTGGTCGAGAGGGGCGTCGGCGAAGTTCCTCAACGTGCGCATCAGACCCGGCAAATAGCGTTGGCATGACAGTCGTCGAAAAGTTGGCCCGGACGCCGCAAAACAGCGCTCGGCGTCAGATTTACCCGATCCTCATCCCGTTCCGGCATGTTTTACGGTAATAGCCGAAAGAATGTCTGTCAATCAGGGTGGTACCCGTTTGGCATAAACTTTCGCGGGTCGAAGGCGGCTGCGAATGGGGACCGTGATCACGTTGTGCAGCGCCTATCTGCACAGCGTCGCGCGAAAGAGGGCGCACAATCAAAGGCGTCTGATCAGCGACATGGCGAGCCCCTCTCTGAGGACTGCCGCGAGCAGCGAATGCGGATCGGGAGGGATATGTTCAAACCAGAGACGGGGAGCGAAGCATGCGCATCCAGTTCATCAGTTCAATGTTCCTTGTAGTGGGGGTGTGGGCTTCGAACGCTGTCGCACAAGTTGATCAACGCTGTATGTCCATTCAGACCGCCGCGTGTAATTCCACGTTGACGCAATGCCAATGCGCCGTAACGTCGCCGAACAGCAGAGAAGATGTGCCCGGGATTGCCAGGAGGCATACCAGACGTGCGTAGCTGACGCGAGCCGGTCATGTTATCGATAGAGTGGAGATCTGGCCGTACAGTGTGACGCATCCGCCATCATGCTAAAGCACGCTTGCACCGTATGAGCGGCAGGTTTTGCCCCGAAGATGTCCGATACGGCAAGTGCGGAAGACCTTCGGAATAGCAAGTTCAAGCTAACGCAACTCAACGAAGCATGAACGCTTTCATTTCGCCCGTCAGTTCGCCGACAGTTGGAATCGATTCGGGCCCGGTTCTTCCGATTGCTGCAGTTGGGGTTCGCCAGCGGGTACATGTGCATAGTCGGCGCCCTATCTGTCGAGGCGCAACTGCCTGAATGTCCGCTATGCGGGACGACCCGAATTGCCGCGTCCCGGACCTCCTTCTAATATCAATTCCCACGCATATCGCAGCCAGACGCCCACCGGCCATACGTCGCCAAAAGCGAACGCCTTAACCGGCGCGATCCCTATCGCACCTAGTCTATCTATCAGGAGGCAGGCATGCTTAGCGCTCACGAATTTGCGACCCTGATGCTGGTCAAGGACTCCGCCGACCAGATTGCCGACCGGACGGAACTCGACGCGTTACTCGAACGTCAGCTGGTCGCAATGGAGCAGTTGGCGGGAGGGGGCGTGCTGCCTCGCGTGACACAGGAGGGGGATTCCCTGCTTCGTGCCCTTTCACGCATGCACTGACATGTCGATCCATCTGAAGCGCCGCCGTCGAATTGACGTGGGTAGCGGACTGGTCTCTCGTTGCCGTCCGCCGGTTGAACCCTCAATGCCGATGATGCATCAGGTCGACGTAATGGGTACCAAGTTATCGGCTTGATCTTTCCTTCGCATGCGTTCGGGTGGTGGAGGGGGCAAGCCATAGCACCACGCCGACCCCATCAACATCACTGCCGGGCCCATCAGGTACGCCATAAACGTTTCACTCACGACATCCTGCTTCAGGTCGGTCGCCGCAGTTACACTCCAGGTGACGGCCCGCGCCAAGCGCACAGCCCGTTGCCGTTAGCGTTGCTTCGCATTGCAATAACCAGCGTGACGTCATGCCGCAAATGAAAGATTGACGCAAGAGTTAACCGCTCGAGCAGGCGTTGCAAAAAACTAACCCACTGCTGGAGATTCCGATAGTGGTTCAGTTTTACAAAGGATCGGACGGAAAGTGATGATTACTGCAATCCTTTGTGAACGATTATGAAAATGCGTCTCAAAGTACTGTCTTATTGCCTTTGTTTAACGGTGCTTTGAATGTTTTGTTCGCTTTATTGCGGCGGCGGATCGGGCAGAGGCGTATCTTGACTGGGGACGAATTTTTCGAGGGGCCTTGGCTTTATAGGAGGAGAAGGTCAGTCATCTGTTTCCGCGTCCTTGATGCATTGCGCTGCCGCCGGTCCGAATGCGACTGGCAAATTATCGGGCGGATAGCGACAGGAAGTTTGTCTCCCGCTTCCGGAGATCATCTAGTAACATTCATCCGCATTGCATTATTTAATTCGCGGCGACCTGACTTTCGCAGGGGAGGGAAAACTCCGGGTGAGGCGCGAGAAAGAACATGGACATCGTCTGCGTCGCCGAAGGCTGTGCCCTCGTAATTCGGCACTTTAAGGCCGATGCTGCGCGTCGGCCGATTTTTTTGGGGGGACGAGGAGATTCGCGTGATCAACTGGTACTTTGCGTCCACTTGGTAGTTGGTGAAAAACGAAATGGTTGAGAGAAGCGCAAACACGCGAGTGGCGAAAAGCAGTCGGCTCAAAGCTACTCGCTCTCTGATTGAGACCAGATACACTCTCGAATTAGCCCGTGGGTCGTCGGTGATTGCGAGTACCCTTACTCGATCCTCCTTGATGCAGGCGATCGGAGAAACATTGTCTGCTTTTGTCGCGAATCACGGAACCGGAGACCTCGATGGGTTTGTCCTTGTCCTTAGCGAGCGATTAATTCAGCGCGATAGGGCTGATGCAGCAGAAATGATCGACAACTGGAGACCGGCCGGGTCAAGCCAGTCGTGACGAAACTATCAACGCACACAGTTGCTGGCGAAATACGAGGCGGTTACCAGAATCCCGTCTTGACGGGATTGCCTAAATCACTGTATGCATGCATGACTGGTGCATCAGCGCCACGGTCAGTACGGTTCAGACGTCAGGTTCTGGCTCACTATATTGACAGGGTCCTGCACGAACGAGAGGGCGATGCAAACATTCTCGCTGTGGGATGCGGCATCTGAGGGAGCTTGACTTGAGTCGCGTTGTAACTCAAGTCAGGCCGGACCGCTTTTGGGCGGTAGACCAGGACGCGAATAGCCTCGCTGAGGTTGAGCGGTGCTTCGGCTCGCTCAGGGTATGCTTGGATAGAAGGAACATCAGGGACATCGTTTCAGGGCAGGTTACTTACGACCGTCTGGGCCTCGCCTATGCAGCTGGCCTGTACGACTATCTGACGGCAGAAGCCGCTCAAGCTCTTACATTGCGCCTGTTCAACATGCTCGCGCCCGGTGGCACCCTCTTGATTGCGAATTTTTCTGACGGGTATCCCGGACGCCGGCTTCATGGAGGCGGCAATGGATTGGTGGCTTATCTACCGGGACGAGAAACACATGCTGACACTCTTGTCCGGTATCACAGCTCACCGGGACTGTTCTGACTCCGGCCACGGAGCGCCCTACCTAGAGCCGAGGCAAACATGCCAACTAAGCTTAGCGATGCCACGGTTGCGGACAAGCTCAAAAGCGCGAAACAAGGCATTCCCGCGAACGGCTTGACAGCGTCACCAGAGGACTGGCGGGACTGCTGGATTTACTTTCTTATGGTCGACCGCTTCAATAACCCTGCGGCGCCACCGCCCTTGCCGTATGACCTCGACACTCAGACATTCCAGGGTGGCACGCTCGCCGGGATGAAGGTGCAGCTGGGATACCTCAAGGGACTGGGAGTGGGGGCAGTCTGGTTTACACCGGTTCTTAGGAACGGACGACTGCTCCAGGGAGCGCCCAACGAAGGGACGTATCACGGTTACGGCATTGAAAATTTTCTGGAAATCGACCCGCGATTCGGCTCAGGCGTGCAGGATATTGAGACAGAGCTCAGAGCCTTCGTTGCAGCGGCACACGAGCTTGACATCTATGTCATCTTCGACATCGTGCTCAACCATACTGGTGATGTGTTCGCCTACCCGGGCAATCAGTCGACGGCACCTTACCAGGAGCATCCTTACGACATTCAGTGGAGAGATGCCGAGGGCAACGCGCGTGCAGACTGGACAGATGCCTTGCAAATCACCGACCCGACAGACGGCGCAGTGCTGCCGACCGAACTGAGACAGAACGAATTTTTTCGTCGGGAGGGCGGAGGAGGCCCTGTTGAGACGGTGGGCGACTTCGGCTCATCGAAGCAGATGATGAGCGCGAACTATGAGCTTGGCAATTTTCTCATCCAGGCGTACCAGTACCTGATTGCTGCATTTGATATCGACGGATTTCGCATCGATACGCTCAAGTTTCTCGACCCGAGCTTCGCCTTGCGCTTCGGCAACGCCATTCGTGAGTTCGCGTTGAGTGTCGGCAAGAAGAACTTTTTCACGTTTGGAGAGGTGTGGGGCGGCGAGGACCAGATAGCCCGTTTCATCGGCCGCAACGTGCTCGCGTCTTCAACCGATATGGTTGGAGTTGATGCGGCGCTCGACTATCCGCTGTTCTACGCGTTGACGGCGACGATGAAGGGCTCGAGTGCACCCTCGAATCTCGCGGCGATGTATCAAAACCGCAAGAATGTCGAGAACGGCGTCATTAGCTCACACGGGGAAGCTACAAGGTTCTTCGTGACATTCCTCGACAATCATGACCAGTGGAGCCGCTACTATTACGTGGACCCGGCGAATCCCCACCACTACGATAACCAGGTCACCATGGCGATGGCGGCGCTATTTTGTTTGCCGGGAATTCCGTGCATCTACTACGGCACGGAACAAGGGCTTCATGGTGCGGGAGGTAGCGAAAGAGCGACACGAGAGGCGCTTTGGGGGAAGCCGGGCACGCCCTTCGACGACACCCATCCATTCTATTTGCAGCTCAAGAAGGTCTCGGCGGTGCGCAGCGCGTTGCCGGCGCTACGCTACGGCAGAATCTACTTCCGTCCTGTCTCGGGCGACGGCGCAAGCTACGGGGTTTCGCCTTATCCCAATGGCGTGCTGGCGTTCGCGCGCATTTTGAACGATAGCGAAGTAGTTGTTGTCGCGAACTCGAACACCCAAGAGACTTTCTCCATATCGGTCATCGTTGACGCGACCCTGAGCCCGGCTGGCACAGTGTTCGTCAACCAATACAGCAATCAGTTTGGAGCAATGGAGTTCGCGACCGTGACGCAAACCGGAGATGTTCACATCGACGAAGTCGACGGAAGCACATCAGATGGTCCAGCGTGCGTTATTTCAGCGACGGTTCGACCAATGGAAGCAATCATCTTAGCGCGACAGGTTTCATAAGCTAAGCGTGCGTTCTGATATCAGCAAATGTGCGTTACAACAGCGCGCGCCGGTCAATGTCAGCCGCCCTACGGCGCCGGGACAGTAATTCAGACGGGCTCTTTCCATTCGTAGATTCTCGGAGTGGCGTGTGACGCCTCACTAGCTATGAGTTCTGGCTTGCAGCCTGAATGGCGCAAGCTGCTTCCGAGGTGGACGCGACGAACGTGCGGTGGATGAGGCTACAAGGCGGCCTCGCTCATGCCTTAAGCGAGGCCGCTTTCAAACACAGAAGTGATGCAAATTTTTCGCGGAGGCGTGTCATGCAAACATGGCTAGATAATTACTTCGAGAATCCTCAGCCGGTTGGCATGCGCCTGGCTGCAATCACAGCGACGTTCGGACATGAGCTGGACGAGCCGCAGTTCCTCTTCTACCTTCAGGCGAACATGAGTTATCACTCTCGGCAAGCGCGTCGAGGGCCACCTTGGATACTACTGGCACCGCGCTATGCGACTCAAGGCATTCAGGTGGAAAAGAAGATTGACCTTGTGAACAGCGGGTTCGAATTGTCGAACCTCATTGAGCGTGTCGATATTGTCCAAAACTTCGGTGGTGGGTATCTTGTGAAGGTGGCCATCCAAGGTAGCCCGCGGGTCTTTGTGCCGAATTTGGCGACCGACATGCGACTGTCTGGACTCGACGAGGGCGCGTGGCATTATGACATTGTCATCAGCGAACCGTTTTCCTGACGGGTCATCATCAACCGTATCTGACACTGAGACTTCGAGAGGTCGGAGCGTCCGCAGCATCGGCAAGAACGATTTTTTTGCGGAAGCCGGTGCCGCATGCACGCGGATGGAAGCTATCAATGGCGCGTGTCTGCTTGGGGCCGTCGTTGTTATAAATTGGGACGGCCCTCGTGGGCTTCCAGTCGATACGATAGTGCTTCAGGCATCCGGCCGTCGGGAGCAGACACAGGTCTACTACTTGCGGAGCCGATGCACAGTGCAAAAATCGCTCAGCTACCGCCGAAGAAGATATTGCATTGCGGGTCCGTCCTGCACTTCTCCGCGGTGCGTCTGCCGGCTTGCGTGTTTGTGGAAGGCATTCCGCCATATGACTGATACGTCATATCAGAGTACGCTGCCGGAGTAGCGAGGTTCTGCTGTTGCTGCTGCTGTTGCTGTTGCTGCTGCGCCTGAGGCGCCTGCATCGTGGCCTGGGCGTTTGCGAGCCCCGGCATGACCAGCAATCCGCCAGCAGCGAGCACTGCCATCAACCGTGATTTCATGATTCACTCCTTGACCACATTCATGGCTTCCCCGGGGGTTGCGTTTTTCGCGCACCACCATCCGCACTCGCGCCCTGGCGGCATCGGATACGGTTGGTGCGGACGCTATCTGGAAGACACGCCGAGCCGGGGGTACGGAGCGCAACTCATCCGGGCGCGAAATTGCGGTATAGGCGGGGCTTGTGAACCCGCCGATGTCTCGCACCTGTGGGCTTTGTTATAGGGCGCGTGGCGGACAAACAAAGGTGCAATTCGAAAATACCCTGCGCTGCCCCAGCCCGCATGACGGCGGGCTAACCGGCCGGGAGCTGATATGTAACTGACTACCGGCTACCTGCCGCTGAAGGGGCGCGGACTGGGGTCAAACGACGGCGAAAGCCCGAACGGCACGGCGAAGATAGAATGACAGGCGGTGATGGCAATCTCCCCGGCACCGGAGTGTGTTGATGGGCGGTCCACCTCCGCCGGACCGCCTTCTTTGTGAGTCGCGACCCACGTCGGCAAAGGTCTGTATCCGTGAACCGGATACCCGTCAGTTCATTCTCGCCCCATCTTCTCGTGCAGCAGCGCCCGCGCTCGCAGGATAGAGTGATGCGGCTGCCGATGCTGGCCTCAAAAACGACAGCAGCATCTCGACCTGCATCGCGGACACTGCCTCGATGGCAGACGGTGCCGAGTAGTCCCGCCCGACAAACGCCTTCAGGGTGAACCGGTTGGAAACCACGTAATAGCCCATGGCGACCATGGTCACGTAGAAATCCAGCGCGTCTACCCCGGCTCGGAATTCCCCGGTAGCTGCGCCGCGCGAAAGGGTTGCGCTCAACAGGCTAATCAACGGCGAAATGGCCTCTCGCAGTTGCGCCGAGCGCTCGAGATATTGCCCTTCGTGCAGATTTTCGTTGTTGATGAGGTTCAGCCACTTGGGGTTTTCTCGAAAGTAATCCCATATGGAGACTGCAAGCACCCGAATGGCTTCTGCGGGTGGCAGCCCCGACAGGTCCAGGCTCACTTCGTGATTCGCGAACTCGACGTACATGGCCTCGAGGACGGCGACGTACAGCCCTTCCTTGCTTTCGAAGTAGTAGTAGAGCATCCGCTCGTTCGTGTCGGCGGCGGTGGCAATTGCGTCGACGCGCGCCCCGGCGAGCCCATGCGTTGAGAACTGTTGCGTCGCCGCGTCCAGAATGCGCCGGCGCGTGCCCTCGGGGTCTCTTTTCACTTTGAGTTCGTTCATTGTCGGCTGCTCCATCTTTGCAGTGGAAAGCTTGGGTGAAGCGGCCATTATGCGCGTCTCCCTTTGTCGATTTCCATGAGCGGTCGCTGCACCCGCAACGGCTTTCTGATGTGCAGCGTAAAACGGACACGCAAGGTCCGGCACCCGTCTTGCTGATATAAGCTTGTTGTAAGAGAGCGCGCCGCACGAGAGTCGCGCAGCAAGGAGCACGTCATGAAACCGCCTGATGCAGCGTCGTGGGCACGCAGCGCCGTTGCGATGGTGGCGCTGTCCACAGCTTTGTCCGGTTGCTACTACTACGCGCCCTACGACTACGTTCCCTACGGTGATGTGCCGACGGCGGCGTCGCAGCCATATCCGTTCACGATGCCCGATGAAGCCACATCCGGCACGGTGTCAGCCGCGACTGCATCGACGGCTACCTATGTCGCCACCGCCGCGCCAGTCTTTGTCGAGCCTGCGTACTACCCCGGCCCGTATCCGTACTATGGCTGGCCGTGGTGGAGGCCCTCGGTGTCGCTCAGCTTCGGCTATTGGGGCGGCTGCTGTTACCACGGAGGCCACCATGGCTACTGGGGGCACGGCCACGGAGGCTGGGGCGGGCACGGCTATTGGGGCCACGGGCAAGGAGGCGGCTGGGCCGGCCATGGCGGCTGGACTGGTCACGGATATCGATGGCGCGGTGGCGGCGGTGGTGGCTGGGGGGGCGGCGGCGGTAGCGGTGGCCATTACTGGGGCGGCGGCGCACGTCATGGGTCTGTGCACTGAACTCGAAACACCTGGAAGCCGAAACACCTGGAAGCGCGGTCCGGCGGCCCAATGCAACCCGTCGCCCGCAATTGTGTTAGATACGTCTGCCGCTACATCAGCGCGCTCCCCACGGCGCTGTCGCCATTGAACGCGAAGAATGAAGACCGAGCAGGCACATCGTGGCGTCTCTCCCGAAATCCGCCGCATAAATCCGACAAGGTTTTGTTATTGCGATTCAAGGGCGTCGAGGCGAGCTTGCGCAATCTCGTCCGGGTGCATGCAGTGATACGCGTCGAACAGTTCTGAGCAAAGTCGCGCGAGCGCCGCGAGATTCACAGCCTGGTCCGGGTGCTCGACCTCTCCTGCGTTCAATATGTCGTCAAGGACCGGAGTGAGATGTCGTAGTTGCCGGAACGTCGTGACGTCCAGTGGCTCGCCCACCGTCGATATCGGATACGCCGGGAAAAATAATCTAGTGGTGCGCGTAAAGCGGCAGGAACGGGTCTTTCGCGCGGGGAGAGCCTTCGCTGGACGGACGCGGGTCGCCGCTCGCGGCGACGGGCGACGGACATTGCGGAACGACTGAGCGAGGCGTGGACAGGCTCAACATCTTCGAGAAATCGTCCGCGGCGCGCACGCGTGCGGTCAGGTTGAGCGCCCCATTGAGCCCGAGCAGCGCGTCCGTCGTCTTCAGAATTGACGTGTGGTCGTACAACGAATGGTCGATGGTTCCGGCCGGAACGAAAGGAGACACGACAATAGCCGGGACACGCACGCCCAGTCTGTCGAACGCGAAATTGTGCGTTTTCAGACGGGCGTTTTCTGCAGAGCCTGGCGGTTCCGCATTGGGCGGCGTCACGTGGTCGAAGAAGCCACCGTGTTCATCGAAGACGATGAGCAGCACGCTGTTGTCCCATAGGCTGGAAGTACTGATAGCGTCGTAGACCTGCTTGACCAACGCTTCTCCGCGGCGGACGTCACCGCACGGATGCATCGAATTGCCATTCCGGAAGTCATTCTTCGCGTCGTACGTAGGCTCGATGAATATGAACTTTTCGCTCAAGGAATTGCTGGCAAGTCTCGATGTGAGCGTATCCATGGAGACGAATCGATTGAGCAGATTTTGCATTCCGTGAATGCCACGCGTCTGCGCCACGTCGCCCTGTACGATGAGCCAGTCCGATTCCTGAAGCTTCGAGAAGACCGTTCCATTCGGGAAGGTGAAGAGTGGTGCGTTGAAGAACACTGCTTCCACAACTTGCGCATCACTAGGTGAGTGGTCAAGCCCAGACGAGGTGCCAGCCACGGCAAAGAATCGATTGGGCCACGTTGGTCCTGGTATCGAAGCAAACCAGTTATCGCACACACCGAACTGGCGGGCCAGAAAATTCAGCACAGGAAGTTGGTCGGGCGTGAAAGCGCTGAAGGCGTCAGCCACTGTGTCGGAATGGTCCTCGTACGTAGCAGCGAATCCCGTTGTTGACGCGTCTGTTGCGAACGGAGGATAGCCATTGGTGCCTAGAACGAGAGCATCGTTGCGAACGGTATCCCCACTTGCGACCTGCAGCCCGCAAAGCTGAACACAGACGTCGGTAAATTCGTGGCCCGGGTCAAAACCAAGTGCATAAGGCGAACCCTTGCCTAGCTGGTAGGAGGTCCCGGTTCGGCCGAAGTTGACGATGGGGGTTGTGGGCAGTCCGTTGGCGGTTGTCGGGGCACCTGCGGGCGCAGTGCCCGTCAGGTTGGACCAACCAAACACGCTGTCATAAGAACGGTTCTCAAGCATGAGAACAAAAACGTGCTGTATCGCTGCCATCGGTCACCTCGGAATGTGAATGTTATTGCCCGAGGTCTTTCATGTCGGCAACCAGCGGTGATGAAAGAAACCCGGGCCGTTTTCGGCCAATTCGACTTCGCTCCAATTATTCTTGACTGCAACCAGCTGAAACTCGTTTATTTATATGCGGGTTGCACGAAAACGCAATGAGAATTCGCCCGCGGTAGCCGCGAGCGCAACGCGCGATGGTCCCCGGCGTTAGAGGGGTATGGACGTCGGTGCCGACCCCTCACGGGCAACGCGGTCGGCAGTCCCCGGCAACCGGTCGGCAGCAGGCGGAAACACGTACCAGCTGCCGTCATCGTGCCTGAAGAAGAACAACGCGCGCACTCCGCGTGATGACGACGCCTCAACGTACAGACACCGTCGTCCGCCCAACCGGGTGCGACTGAATCTGGTTACATGGCCCGATATCGTCGGAGCCGGTGCGAGCCATTTCTCGACCTGGCTACGCAGCGAGTGCCCGTTCACGCTTTTCATGTTCCGCTCCAGCAGGTAGAAAGCCGACCGGCGTTGAAAGGAGCGCGGGTCGCGACGAGAGGCGGACGGTTCTCGCCTCTTGTATCCCTAACGCCGCGGACGGCCGAGATGTTGACCACGGGTTTGTGTCTTCTGAAACCGAAAATTTCGAGTCGGGCTGCCGGCGACAGTCGCCGCGGAGGAAGACCGCCGACCGAGCCAGCCATGTGCGTCTTACCCCGGGCTAGGACAGAAATAGTCCCGGCGAAGCGGACAGCACACCTCTGCGACCCGGTTCGCCATGCTGGCGCGTTGCCGTCGGATTTCGCCACTGTGCCTTGACGCCCGAGCCGGCGGGCGGGACACTCAACGCGAGTCATCGTTGTGCGGCCGATGTCTCGCGCCACGCGGAGCAACACAGACCGCTGAGATTTCACTCTCGCGGGGCATGTCGCACCGACTGGAACAAAGGCCGCAAAAGGGAAAACCCATGGCGTTTGCGCTGACATTTCCACAACTGTTTTCAGACGCGATTGGCGAAAGTCATTTTGGGTCGGTAAACCTGCAGCTGGTAACCCGCAACTTCGCGCCCCCCGCTGAACCCTTTGACGTGTCGGATTTCGCGGCAGCGACCCGCTACGGATTTTTGCGCGCGCCCAGCGGATGGGTCGGCGACCTTCATCCTTCGCCCATGTGCATGTGGGTATTCGTGCTCGGCGGGGAAGTGGAGTTTGAGGCCAGTGACGGTGAGCGACGACGCCTCCCGGCAGGAAGCGCGATATTGCTTGAAGACACCACGGGCAAAGGGCATCAGAGTCGTGTCATCGGCGACGTGCCCGTGCTTCTCGCGGTGGTTCAGGTTTGACGTCATGGTTACGCTGGCCGGGACGCAAGCCCAGGCCGTCGCGCTTAAATCATGCTCGAGAAGTTGCCTGTCGAGCCAACAATCAAACGGCGTTTGAGTTTCATGAGCGGCTTCGCGAGCGTGCCCCGCGGATGGTTGTTGAGCGGGCACTGCGTAGCCGGATAGGTACAACAGAGGCTCACCGGGCGTGGAATACCCGGGTTCAAGGACACGGAGGAGACGCAGATGAGCAATATTGCCCAATACTACTGGCAGTTCTCGAACCGGTACGGTCGCTTCAGCGGCTACCTGGATGCGGCTGACCCGTGTGACGCGGTCTCGCGCGTGATGACACAGAGCATTGCGTTCTCCGGTCTGCTGTTCGGCCAGGAGTATGACGCGCCGTCGACGGTTATCGACACCGCACCGGGTAACGCCGAGTGCGACATCTTCCAGTCGGAGCGGGATGACTATTCGATTCGGGTGAAACGTCTAGCGTAGGCCGGACAATGAACTTCTCACAAGGCCCTGAATTTGAAGGGCGGTTTCGTCGTAACGCCAGCATTATGACGGAGTTAACCCTAGCCTTCCGGAGGCACTAGGTACTCGAAACTAGCTCATGCGGCCCGCTAGCTACGGAATTGACAGCGAGCGTGAAGGGGCTGGCCGAGCACTGCGCCGTATGAAACGAAATTTGCAAGTAGCTGAACAAGTCCGAGAGGCGACCGAGCCGTCGCGTAGTGAACCCGCCATCGGCCTTCGAAGGGTCTCGAAGGCCGACTTGTATCGGGGTTCGGTGGGAAACCTCGTCGAACCCTACGCGTGGTCACTTCAGGTGAAGGAGGACTGGCCCCTCCAATACCTCAGGTGCGCCCGCACCCGTGCTTCCGGCGTTTTGCGCAACAAAGTCCCTCGCTTTTTGAACGCTTTCGTCAATACCTGCCTTCTCCTGGCAGACGGTCACCGAGAGGCCACCCTCGCTAGTGCGCACGAGCGTGTATCCGACAAAACCCTTTACTGTGCGCATCAGTTCCTCAATATCCGCCGTGCGCTGTTCCAGCACGTCGAACAATTCCTTGGCTCCTTTTCCGGAATATCTCCTTACAACGGTATGCATGGCTTGCCTCCTGTTGGTGAACCATAGGAACGACCATGGCTGGCGCGCCCATCCAGCTGCGCCAACTGGCAAGGGGTGTGCCAAAACCTGGTCCGCATCGCCGCTTTGGCCCGCATGGGGTCGTCGCGACTGCTATGAAGTGTAGTCAGTGTCCAGCCCTTGCAACGGCCAAGATGAGGAAGCGTTGCGCCCGCGTTCTCGCTTGCCAAACCTGGAGGCGTGGGGTGTATCGAAGCTCGTCGTTGTCGAGCTTCGTGCAGCACGCGCCATGCCGACTGTGTTCTCACGCGCTCGGAGTAGTATGGTCACGTACGCCTAACCACCAGGAGCGGAGACGATGACTACCTGTCAGCAATGTGGTGGCCAAGGAAAAATCACGTGCGAAAAATGTGGCGGGACGGGGAAGGTGCAGATAACCGAAGTCGAGACTGTTTCAGACGTGTCTCACACGTCCAACACCATCACGTGCCCGAAATGTGACGGAGAGCGGTGGCAGCTCTGCCATCGGTGTTACGGCTCCGGAGACGTCCATGATAAGGAGACCTCTGATGTTTTCGACCCCGAAGGCAGAGATACTTGACTTCCTCGGAGAGCGCCCGGAAGACTCAATTGGCAATCGCTGTTGCGATAGAGGTGTTGATGTGCGCGCCGCATAGCCCCGCGTTCTGGTAGCGGGTAAGGCGCCGTTACAACCGACCCGTCTATTGCACGCCGAACAGGGGGCAATCGCTTGACGGTGTTGGCCAGCCGAAGGCCAAACCGCGCAGGACACTGGGCCAACTGGCGCATTAGTTTGGGTAACTGCGACTCCCAACTGACTCGGCACCAAGCATGCGCAGCAATACTTTCCCGTCTACGGTCAGCGCCAGCGCGGCATCACCGTCTTCCGACATGATGACCTGGACCATCCCGGCTTCCTGTAGCGCAATAACGTCCGGCGTTTCAGCATCCGCCAAGACCGACGCGTCGCGCAGACACAAGAGCGTCGTGAGCTCCTGCGCGCTCAGCGTCACGGGGTGTCTATGAGCACGATGCGTCGAAGAGCCGCCGTCATAGTCTTTTGCTTCCATGACTGTGTCATCCCTGCAAGTTGTGTTATGGAGTCCAGGCCCATCGGACGAGCGCTGATTTGGATAATGGATTTTGGTCAGTCCACGCGACGAAAGGGGAAACCATGCGGTTTCCAGCGTAACTGTTGTAAGTGCTGAGGCGACCAGCGCCGGACGCATGCACGAATGACATTTTGCTTCGTTGCAGCCAACAGCAACTGTCAGCGAGCGCACAAACTGTTGGTATGTGTGTCCGGAACGCCCTTTAACTGGTCGCCTCACTGACGATTGCGCCTTAATTGCGCTTTTGCAGCCAGCGCGGGAACTCACTTCCGACACCGGTTAGTTACCCCGTCCGACGGGTGCGGGGGTGATGTGCTTCGGATGGGCCATCCGGCGGCAGCGAGACAAGTCTCAAGCTGTCTACGCGGTGTCAGAGGACAACGCACCACTGCTGATGTACTCCCGGTACGAACTACACAGCAGCGCGTCTATCTGCGCCTCTTTAAGGTCGATGCCGCAGACACTGCGTAGGATTTCGACGGTCGCCATGACGGCATCGATAACTTGTGTGGCATCGGGCTTCAGCGTATTCATGCTTCGGCTATCGGCAACGACAAAGCGGACTTGAGGCTTTGTGCGAAAAAAGCCGGAAATCGGCCTCACAATAGTCCGGATGATTGACGCCGCGTTGAGCCAGCGAAAAGACTGAGGGGAGCGCTACGTGGCACTGTCGGGCACCCGTCGCCCTTGCTGACGCGGGCTCCGCCACGTTGCACACACGTGGTGTCCTTACTCCACAGCTCCTTGCCAACGCATGGTGACCAGCGATATCCACGCGCCGGGCACGCACCGCACAAATCCAGTTGTTTCAGTTACTTGCCCAGCCTGCTCGTGAAGTTGTGCACAGCCTTGCAAACAGATTTTGTGGACAACTTGCAGTGCCTGATTCGTCGGATGGTACCTGCGATGCTGTCGAGAAAAAGCTCATAAACGGGATATACAGTTTATGCGGTCGATGACTGCGGAGATGACTATGGCCGGGCCCGGTATCGTAGGGGCGACTAGCGCAATTCCTATGCCCCGCATGGCGGAAAACGTAACGACTCAAGGGCCAGCGAAGGTCTGCTGACGCTCTCTTGAGTCCGTCTTCTTCGAACGCCGCCATGTGCGTGTCTTTGTCCGCGTCCCACTGCTCGGCGAGGCACACCAGTTGCTGGACCTTGGGACCATTCAACCAAAAGAGGGAGGTTCAAATGGCCGAGTCCTATCAATCTACGACTCCCGGCTCCGCCGGTTCATTTCAACAGGACAACAATTCTCCAGCGAAGTCGAACGGCGGCGACGCAGAAGGAGGAAACGGTGCCGGGGCGCTGTCCGACCTGAAGGACAAAATTGTGAGTGCACAGGAGGTTGTCAAAACGAAGTACCGCGTTGTCTCCGAATCGACCGATGATTTCGTTCATGAGAGTCCGTGGAAATCTGTCGCGATGGCGTTCATCGGCGGACTCGTCATCGGCATGCTTGCTGCCCGCTAACGCGGATTTAACCCCACGAGGGAAAAACTATGGACCCTGTCTCACATGGAATCATTTTCTGGCTGATTATTGGCGGCATCGCTGGCGCTTTGGCCGGTCGTATCGTCGACGGCGGTGGTTTTGGCATCGTCGTGGACATCATCGTGGGAATTGTTGGAGCCTTCATAGGAGGCTGGCTTGGCGGGGCTCTCGGCCTGCACCTTGGAGGCGGCATAATCGGCTCGCTTATTACGGCGCTGATTGGCGCGGTCATTCTGCTCGTCGTCCTGCGACTTTTTAGCCGAAGTCGCGCGGGTCCACTGTAGGACTGTTCTCTTTTATATCGATGAGCGGCTCGCCATCCACTTCGATAGCGTTACGCACGTTCTCTGGCGTGCGCTGGTCTGGATTCACGTCGAGCAGAATCGCACCGGTGTCACGCATCAAGCCGTAGGACGCAATCACCAATGCCCCGAGACGGCCCACGAAGCGGGTCCATGCTCGCCAAGACGCCGCCTGGGGCGCTGTCGCCTCCCTTGGTTGCAGGCCTCTTCTACCTGGCAGTGGCGTAGGTCATGCCATCGGAATTCTTGTTCGGCGCCTGCGCCGCACGACGGGACGGCGCCAGAACGAAAGCTGGATTCAGCACTGCCAGCTCTCCCATGGCCAACGCCGCAGCTACGCAAACAGGCCTCTCCGGCGTCCACCGCCATGAGATAGTGAATCAACATTTCTAACGTAGAGGAATCATGCCGTGGCGACATAAGGAACAGCACCGTCTGGAATCCACAAGCTGGTTGCGCGCCGCTGTACTGGGCGCAAATGATGGCATTGTTTCGACAGCGAGCCTTGTTGCAGGAGTAGCATCAGCGCACACCGCTCATGGAAACATCGTGCTTACGGCCGTGGCTGGCCTGGTTGCTGGAGCTATGTCAATGGCGACAGGGGAATACGTATCGGTTTCCTCGCAGGCGGATACTGAGAAGGCAGCTCTGGTCCAGGAACAGGCAGAACTCGATGCCGACTTCTCGCGCGAGCATCGGGAATTGACAGCAATCTACGTGCGGCGTGGCCTGGATTTGCCGCTTGCCAGGCAGGTCGCCGAAAAGCTCATGGCGCACGACGCTCTGGGTGCTCATGCGCGTGACGAGCTGGGCATTTCGGAAGTGACTTCTGCCCGACCTCTGCAAGCCGCACTGGCTTCTGCCTGCAGCTTTGCAGTCGGCGCCGCGTTGCCGACTATCGTTGCCGCACTCGCGCCCGAATCGGTGCTGCTGCCGGCGATAGTCGTCTCTGCTCTGGTGTCGCTGGCCGCTCTGGGCGGCCTTGCCGCGAAAGCTGGCGGGGCGAAAGTTGGCCCGGGCACTATTCGCGTGGTCTTCTGGAGCGCTTTGGCGATGGGCGCGTCATCGGGCGTCGGAGCCTTGTTCGGTGCGGCAGCCTGAAGCGCGGGGCGCAACGGTTTGGGGCAGACCTCAATGTCTGGTGCGAAGCTATCCGTCGCTGGAAAAAGCGCCGACGAGAGGGGGGCCGGCTCAGCGGGCCAACCTGTTCAAACCGTCGTCCGACTGCTGGCCTCTACGGCGGCATGTCGACGCCTGCTTGCCCTGGACCCTGCTTCAGTTCGAAGAGGACCGGGCAAGCTGCGCACGCCTTTGCCAATGTGACCATTGAGCCGAAGGCATGAGAGTCGCGCAGTTTCCAGCATCGACAAGCGCGTCGACGAACGTTTATTTTTTCGTGGCGGCCTTGACCTGTTCGGCGGCCTGTCTGGTCGCCCTGTTTGAGGCGGAAGCTGCGGCGTCAATGCTGCTCTCCGCAATCTCCCGCGCCTGTTCGGCGGCCTTTTTGCTCGCTTCAATCGTCGCGCTCGTCGCCTCACTGGCGGCCGTCACCGCTGTTTGCAACGCATTCACGGCGGCTTCGCTACCGACCGGTGCATTGCTTGCGGCCGTGTCGACGAATGCCTGCGTGTCGCGCAGGCGCTTATTGAATTGCGCTTCAGCGCTCGTGACGAGTTCGGCCTGGGTGCTCACCACGATGTTCCACACATGCCGCCAGTACGACTGTGCTTCTTCCATCGCGGCTTGCGCCCGCTTCGCGTGCAATGCGAATAGCGCCTGTGGGTCCTTGGTTGACAACGCTGCGCTGGCGATTGCCTGATTTTCGGCGAGCGTCGATTTGGCCGCCCGCAAGTTAAGCTCGGTCAGCTTTTCGATGCAGCCAAATGCCTTGGTCCACACATTGGACAGCGTTTCGATGCTGGCTCTCTGCGAGGCGACCGCTTGTTCACCGGAAAGACTGCTCATTACAACCTCCATTTGGGGAAAGTAGCGGGAAGTCCGTGATGCCACCCGATGGAATCATGAACAGCGCTACGGGGTAGGAATCTGGCAACGCAGCAAGGCTTGGTCCCGCAACTGTGTGCAATATCAGGTTGTCCTGTGGGTTGCGAACCAGCCGCGCGCCATACAAGACGTTTGTTGGGCATGACGGTACGGCGAGACACCGTCACGGGCACACGAACGGCGGACGTGGTCCTGGCTCCCGATTCGGGCGAAAGACCGAGCCCGGTACGTAACGGAGCTCGACATGCCATGTTCGCAAGTGCGCTCCCTTCTTGCAGGATGCGCAACTGCCGGTTCGCTCGTAGTACTCGGTGCACATCCTTTCGTCGCCAACACCAGGGCGGTACGGCGATTGCGCACAGGCAAGGCGGTCGTGCGCCAGCCATTGACGCATGAGCCGCGTGGAGCGAAGGAGACGGTCATGCGAGTTGCTGCGAGAAGTATGTTGATAGGGGCGTTGATTTTAAGCTTGTCCGGCGCCGCGTTTGCGCAAGGCGGAGGCGCTGGTGGCGGTACAGGCGGTGGCAACGCGACGGGTCAAGGTGGAACCGGCATGGGAACCCCAAACGCAAGCGGCACGACAGCCGCGCCGTCTGGCGCGTCTGGCGCGAACACGATGGGGGCAATGCCTGACGCGACGCAGAAGAGCATGCAGAAGAAGAAAGGGGCAATGGATTCGCCCGCCTCGGGCAGCGGGATAAAGAAGCCATACTGACTCCCGCGTCGGACAAACACATCTGGGAATCACGGTATCGAGGGGCGAAGGCTTCGGTATAGACCATAGCACGCCCTGCAGGCTGGTGAATCGGGAGCGCGCCGTTTGTGCGGACGGGCCTCACCACGAGAACTTCGAATTGGCTTCGGTTCACGCACTCATGGCGAACGTCTGTTTCTCGCTCTGTGCCTGATGAGAAACCGCTCGAGCTTCCCCGCATCCACCGGCTTCGGCATATGGGCGTCGAAGCCTGCCTCCAGGGCCGCCGTCCTGTCATCGGCATAACCGGTAATCGCCACAAAGGTCGTTGCCTGAAGGCGCTCCAGTTTGCGGAATGCCCGGACCAGTTCATACCCATCCATGTCTGGAAGTCCGATGTCACTCAAGACGACGTCGGGCACCCAGTTATCCACGATAGCCAGTGCCTCGGCGGCACGATAGGCGACCCGTGTCTCATGGCCAGACAGTTCAAAGTACAGTGCAATGGCATCTGCCGTATCGTGGTTGTCATCGATGACGAGTATGGACATGGGCGTTGCCGTCAAGGCATCTTCGCTTTCAATGATGACTGGAGCAGCCAGCGGCGCGGCCCGGCGTAATGTCAGTGTGAACTCGCTGCCGTGACCCAATCCCCCGCTACGGGCCACCAGTGTGCCTCCGTGCAGCGCGGCCAGCTTGCGCGCGAGCGTCAGTCCCAGCCCCATTCCTCCGGGCGAACGAGCCAGCGAGCGCTCGGTCTGTCTGAACAGCTCGAAGACTTCCTCCAGATCGGCGGCGGCAATCCCGATGCCGCTGTCATGCACCCGGAGGGCGACCTCCGTCTCGCCGGCCTGGACGCTCACATCAATACGGCCGCCCGGGGGCGTGTAGGTCGCCGCGTTCTTCAACAGATGGGCGATGATTAGAGGGCATTGAGTGGTATCGGCATCCACGTAGAACGTGTCGTCCACGTCTACGGTCAGGCTATGGACGCCCTTTGCCACGGCTGCTTCGCTGAGCTCGACTGCCCGGTCCACGAGGTCACGCAACCGCACCGGTTCCAGCGTCAGTGCTACGGCACCTCGAGACACGAGGGCCGCAGACAGCAGGTCGTCGACGATTTGACTCATGTAGTGGACATGCCGGCGCAGGATTTGCTGGGCCCAGGTGCGCTGGGCCTCCGTCGCCTCAGGTCGGGCGAGGACCTCGACCGCTGTGTGGATAGGCGCGAGCGGCGCCCTTAGCTCATGCGCCAGCATCGCCAGGAACTCGTCCCGGTTGTGACACGCTGTCTCCAGACGACCTTGTGCCTCCGCTAGTCGTTTGGATGCCAGCCGTCCTTCGAGATATGTGACCGCACAATTGGCGAGGGTCCGCAGCGCGCTCCTTTCGTCGTCAGTGAGCCTGTGCGGTTCATGGTCGATAGCGCACAGCGTACCGAGGCCCGCGCCATCTGACGTCTTCAATACCGCCCCGGCATAGAAGACAACCTTCGGCTCCCCGACAACTTGCGGATGGTCGCGGAACCTCTCATCTTCTGTTGCGTCCGGAATGACGAGCATGTCGCCCGTTAAAAGTGCGTGTGCGCATAAAGATTCGCCCCTTGGCACCGGTCGAGGCTGCATGCCCCAACCCGACTTGCACCACTGTCGAGTTTCGTCAATGAAGTTAATCAGCGCTATCGGGGCACGCAACGCCATTGCCGCCAGGCGCGTAATCGCGTCAAAAGACACCTCGGCTGGCGTGTCGAGGATTCCGAAACTGTGCAGTCGATGCAAACGCTCGTGCTCGTTCGCGGGATAGATGGCCTCCATGACTGTCGCCCTTCGTCCGGGATGGGTCCCGATTACGTCGGTGCAAACGACATACCCCGTCTCCATGCAGGCGCGGTCAGAAGAGGCGGCCGCGACCGCGCAGCCGGCGTCGCTGTGATGTGGCGTGCGGATGCGCCGGGGCTGATTGCGCATCCGCGTGTCCCGGTGGTCGCAGCGTATCCCGTTGGCCTGGATACGCTGCGACTCTTATTGGACCAGGACATGTTCGGAATGACGGCGTGACCAGGACATGAGCTGCGGTCCCGTGGGCATTCGGCCTTTGTGCCTCGCACCTCGACAACCGCGCGCTCCGCCGCTTTCGGTTCCCGAAACCGCCTTGACCTGTCCTTTTGCTATTTCTACAATCTCTCGTTTCTCTCCAGGATGCTGAGGAGTCTTTCCAGCTTGATGCGCTGAGGTGTTTCCAGCCCCGGTGTTGCGTGAAGCTCGTACAGGCGATGGCGCCAATAGGTCTGGGCAAATATCGAGTGCGTGCCGTCCGCCGCCAGTGCCCTTTCGAGATGGGCTATTTCTGCGTCTGCGTTCCGGCGAGAATGTCGCATTAAGGCGCTCAAGCCCCAGCAATGAGTTTCCTTGGCCATGTCGACCTCGCGTCGCGTACTGTGCTCGCTCCTTCCGCATACGAGGTGCCACGTCGACGGTTGTGCATCTGCACAAACACATTCGCGGGCCTTGTTGCGGCGCATCCTGCTAATTGAGGAATCCCGATTGATTAATCCGGTCGCCACGCACACAAGCAACCGCGACGTGCCGCTTCCGATTCCTGACTTGCGACGTTAGGATTTTCTGGCATCGGCGCGATTCGCTGGCGCGGATGTAAGAGCCGTTGCAGTGGTATCGACGATTTCGTCGCGACGGGTCAACCGGCAGGCCGAGCCTCTATGGCATCATCCGGCCAAACATCCGGATGCCCGGCATGCTCGGGCTGGAATGAAAGCAGCGCGGGGACATTTACATCCTCATCGATTTCGGGCCAGTACAATTGCTGGCGGTCCATCGAGATGGCGAAGTGTTCGCGCTCCGCATCTGTCGCTGCCTGAAGGACCGGAAACCAGCCCAGCGGAAATGGGACGGTCTGGCCGTCGGACAGGTCGAGAAACATGTGTACGTCGTCGAAGTGCACGTCCACCGCAGCGCCACTCATGGTCACCTCCCGAGTCGGGGTCCCACACACCATAGGTCGCGGCGGCCTGATGAGCTAGGAAAGCCGTCGAAAGAAGCGGAATTCTGCATCGAGTGAGTTACGGCAACGCGATATCATCGTCTTCGAGCAGACGAGGCGACAATGTGGCCGCCAACCCATTGGCACCAGCAAACGCTCCTGATTCGACGTTGAAACGCCCGCGCCACGTCGCACCGTTACAGTGCTTCTTGCTGCGACAACTAAACTTCATTGAACAGGTAGTTCTTAAGGACCAGCGCACAAGTCTCACCGGAGACCATCATGGCAGGGCCATCTGCGTCACGTGCGGTCGAGCGCGCGCTGCGCGCGGGCGCATTAATCACAGCGGTTCTTGAGGACCGCCCTCATCGCGCCCCAGACTTCGCCGCCGAAAGCCGCTCGATGCACCAACTGGCGCAGGCGCTCACAGCGCCGGATGGTGCCGTGCTACTAACGTTGGCCGACTCGCGATGAACCTGTCTGACGCTGGCAGCGCCGGCATCAGCCTGTTCGAGCAAGGCGAAGTCAGAAAACCATAGAGAGGACAGGTTAAAAGAGGTATGCATCTAGCATCGTTCAGACAATCCGCCCGCCAGATATTGCGTCTGCACAAACTAGCTCCTATTGTCATCGAGGGGACAGTCCTCCCCAAGATGCGCGTTTGGTCAGCCCGTTCCTGAAAACGGGCTTTTTTTGCGCCGCCGCAAACCGCCGCCCGTTAACGCAGATTTCACTGGCCCCGGGGAGCGAGCTACTCGGGGGGGACGGTCGAATCCGCCGCCTCGCCGTCGTTCACTTTCCGGTGTCCCGTTCGTGCCTTTCATTGCCGCGATACGGCGTTGCCGGCCAAGTGTCTTTGACCCGCCCGGATTCAACTCAGGGTGACGGTGCGAGTAGGGCGCTTCGCGCTTCAGTTCGTAGTGGGCGCCAACGCCAGTACGCGTCGGCGGGAAGCGGTCGCCGTCCACGCATGTGCTTTTAAACGTCCGGCCCTCGCTGTCGCTACTTTCAAGGACGACCGAATAGACGCCCGAGACTTTCACCATTTCGCCGGGTTCGAAAGTGTCTGCCATGGTGTCTCTTTGTGAGCGCCGCTCATTTCTCGGGCGAATCTTCGTCAGTTTCTTCGCCGTCTTCCGACTTAATGCGGGTGGCTCCGCCCGTCGCCGGCGGGTCGCTGGCGGGGAATGTCATCGACTGCCCTGTCGATGTCGTCCTCGGACTTCTCGGTCGTTGGCTTCTGTTCCTTTGGCTTGGTGGTCATGTATGACTCCAGGTGGTGTCGTGAGTAATTCGATAACAGCAATGCTTGTTCCGGGACTGGGCGCGAAGCAGGTGCATCGCGCGTTCTCGACGCTAGCGCCCGGTTCTATAGTCGATTGTTCTTGCCTGGCTATTCGCGCTTGCATCTTGTTAGCCGTATTCGAGAGTAGTTGCGATACCGGCTCCGCCTCCCATGGCCTCTCGCGTTTCTCTTCAACTGCATGCGCTGTCGTGCTAGTTTGGATATCTAAGTAGAAGTGCCTGCCTAACCCCACGTTTCCCCTTGCGTCGACGGGGCGCAGCATGCAGCCCTAACCGCTGCCGTACCGTCTGCATCCCCGTTCGCCTGGGCGAGGAGCAAGGCAGCGAGCCCTTTTGTGCGGTGAAAGGATAAGGCGCTATGATGGTGTACTACACAAAAAAAGGCGGGCCGAGCGAACCGGTGACACGAGGGAGCGTGGATATCGATGCATTAATGCGTCGCACTGGAAGAGGAAAGTCGGACGATTTTGACGGACGAATATCCTATGGATGAACGGAAGCGGGACAGCATGGTTGCTTATCTCCGCCGCCGGATGAAAGAGGTTGGCATCAAGCCAGAAGACCTGGCATCAGTGTTGGCGAGCGACCAATCTGAACAGAAAGAAGCACGCTACCGCAATGCGACGGGCGAGGTTTGGAGCGGCGAAGGGGAAATGCCGCGATGGCTGAAGCAGGCAATTAGCGCCGGGCAATCATTAGAACATTTTGAGTTATCGTCGCAAGCGGCTGTGCCAGAGACGGGTAAAACCGTGGACTGGCGCGATGACCCTTTTGCGGGAAGCCCGCTGGCGCGACGGGATGGTCATTAGCGAAGTCGCCGACAGCGGCGAGCGTCAGTGGCGATTCACCAGGTACTGCCTACAACACCTACGGTTGCCTTGAGTGCCGACGCGATTATAAAGAGGCGCCGCCGGCAGCAAAGCCATGGCGCATTTTTCGACGGAAGCGCCAAAACCCTCACCGTTCTCGAGAGGCACGAGAAACAATATGGATAGCGAATCCATTTTCGAACCTGGGGCGCCTGAGTTTTGCAGTGCAATCCTGTCGACATTGGGCCGACTGTGCGTGAACGCACAGCGTATTCACGACAACAGACCTCATGATGGGTCACTCGCGCGCGTCGTGGGCCGACACCACCGAAATTTTTCAGTGTCGCGCGCGCAACCTGCGGTGAAACGCATGGAGGAACGGTTGGCATGGCTATGGTTAAGCGGCCGGGGGTTGAGCAGAATGCGGGGGCACTTGCCGTGGACGAGTCGGCCGTCGCCAGAATTCGGGAGGCATTGGTTTTCGCAGCGCGCGAGCAGCAGGTCGTGAGCTATCGCGATTTTCATGCTTTCTTCGGAGGCGCGGGTACGCTTCGCAAGCGGTTCGAGTTACTCGACCGCATTGTTCACGAGCTTGCTGACCCGGCCGATGCCGATTATGGCTCGCTGATGGCCAATTCCCAAGGCCTGCCGGGACCGGAGTTTTTGAGGCGGTATCGGGTCTTCCATGCTGACGAGTATGAAATTATCGTTGGCGGCAATGCGTTCTCCCGGCCCAGGTCGGCGCAGCGATTACGGATAGCGTTGACAGAACGTCAGCGCGTCTATCTTCATGCGCGCAACCAGCGGCCTGCGTTCGTGGAAGTTCCCGTCTGGACACCGACCTTAGCCATTCGCAGGCCGGAATTTCCCACAAAACCGTAAGCAGCCAAACTGTCTGCAAGCCGTCCGTGTTTTGGCGCCCATGCAGTGGCGCTTCGACCTCAACGTTGCATCGGCTCGGGTCGATGCAAGCTATTTTCGAACAACGCGCATGCGGCAAGGATGGCTCTCAGGCGTCCGATTGAAAGGGGCTTTGTCACGTAGGCGTTGAAGCCGGCCGCAAGCGCGCGCCTAC
Organism: Paraburkholderia terrae; assembly: GCF_002902925.1. GTDB lineage: Bacteria > Pseudomonadota > Gammaproteobacteria > Burkholderiales > Burkholderiaceae > Paraburkholderia > Paraburkholderia terrae. The sequence continues at coordinate 320,535 of NZ_CP026114.1, forward strand.
CGTTGGTCTCGTCTGCGTAGCCGCTGAGCGCAACGAGGTAAATGTCGTCAAGAGATTCATCCCGCCTGATGGCCCTCGCAACATCAAAGCCATCCGCATCAGGAAGACAGATGTCAACGATGGCGACATCCGGCTTGCTCGACTTGAGCCGCCGCATTGCCGCTGCGCCACTATCGGCCGTGTCAACTGAATGTCCGTCGAGCGCGAGCACCGTTGACAAAGACTGCAACGCATCCTCGCAATCATCAACCAGCAGGATGCTTACTGGCTTGACGCCTGGGGGCATTTCTATTCCAGTGTGGCGGTCGGTCGATGGATTGGGCTCGCAGCATATCGGCAGACGGACGGTGACCGTTGTCCCTTTTCCTGTTCCGGCGCTCGCCACATCCAGTGTTCCGTGATGGAGTTCGACGATGCGTTTCACGACGGCGAGTCCCACACCCAGTCCGCCATTCGCTTCTTTTGAACCGCCGCGTGACTGTACGAAGAGGTTGCAAACGGACGCAAGGTCCTCCGCCGCTATGCCTCTTCCGTTGTCTTGTACTGCGATAGTGACCGTCTTTCCGTCGGGCTCGCATGCTGCGCTCAGTAAAATGCGGCCGCCCTCAGGCGTGTAGCGAACCGAGTTCGAAAGAAGGTTGGTGATGACCTGACTCAGGCGCACATGGTCCCCAACCAGGATGATGTCCTTGTCGAGTCCAGTGACGGTCAGTTGCAGTCGGCGTTGTTCAAGCCCATCCTGTACAGACGCTACCGCGTCCGCTGCGATTTCCTTCAGGGACACGTTCTTGATGTCAAGTCGCAGCTTGCCGTGTTGCAGACGAACCGCGTCGAGCAGGTCGTCCATCAGTGTTCGCAATCTGGATATTTGCCGCTTGGCGATGCCCAGCAGAACCAGCGCATTTTCATTGCCGACACAGTAGGCCTTTGTGGCGGTCACAGCGTTGTCTATCGGTCCCATCGGGCCCAGAAGTTCGTGGCTGAGCATCGCGATGAATTTGTCGCGTTGCCGGCTGTCGTTCGCCTTCTGGTCCCGCGCATTCGTCAGCATGAGCGCTGACCCGGCTACCGCTGACAGGCTGGATAGAAGCCGCACGTCTTCACGCTCAAACCGGCAGCTATCGGAATGCGACATGACCCAGATGGCGCCCAGCGGCACGCCATCTGTCTCAATCGGCACCACCAGCCCCTCAGCAATGTGCGCAGGGCCACCGCGAAGGGCTTCGAACGTTTGCAGCGGGTCGACAAGGAGCAGCGACTCCTGTAACTCGAGCGCAATACCGCACGGGCAGTCTTTCCATGCTGTCAGATTGCCGCGCAGGCCGGCCACCTGCCCGGCGACGGCGAGCCAGCGAAAGTAGCGGTGGCCGTCCAGTTCTTCAACAAGACTGATGCCCGCACTCCCGGCGCAGCAGAGTTCAAGGGCGGCATCAACGATTGTCTGCAACAGCACGTCCCGCGGCCCGGTTTGCGCACGGGCCAGTCGCACGAGCGCGCGACTCTCCCGCTCATACTCGGGAGCGCGAGACGGCCGACAGCGCAGTTCTGCAGCGCCTGAAATGATGGCCGTCGAAACAGTTGCCATGGACTTTGCCCCGAGCACCGCAGCGGCTGGAATCACGGGCGGAAGTAAATGTATTCCTGCGCCCGGTCGGGATGAAGCATTTTTTACACTAGGCCACGAACGCACGCGTGTCAAATTTGCCGCACCGCAATGCGCCCGGAAGAGGCGCGAACGTGCGTGAACCGGGATGGGCCCGGAGGGACGGAGTAAGCTTTTATCGAATTCATTGCGGCTTGAAGAGAATCTCTGGTTCCTTCCCAGTCGGACCGCAGCGCATCCAGGACGTCGAACGTGGCTGGAGGCCAAGGCCAACCGTTTTTTTCGTCGGGTGCATCCCACTCAGCGGCCGGCGCTGCCTCGACCGACGCTTCGACCGGACTTGCATCCTCAGCGGCAGCGTGTATCGGCTCGTCCGAGACGCTTCATTTGATGTCAAATGGAAGTACAAAGATGGGCACAGGGTAGTGCGAGCGAGCCTTCAGTTTGCGCATCCTGCGAGAAGGGAGCGCTCTTGTGTGCTTGGCATATGTCGACCTCCATCACGGACCGTGCTCAGTCTTTTGCCAAAACTTGGAACAGAGGTTTTGTACGGCGCGCCGCTGTGCAATGAAGAGGATAACTAAAGTGTTGCACATTCCCGGGACGATTCATGTAATCCAGGTCTTAAATGCCAGGTGTGTCAAAACGACGGTTTGGTGACACACCACCTGTCGGAAACGCCAATTGTCCAGAGCATTCTCCTCTGTAAAAAACGTGTGCGTGCGGCGGTCCACCGTCGCGCTTTACGAGACATCAATCTTTGAAGAGGTAAGGAAATGGCAACGGGTACCGTGAAGTGGTTTAACGACGCAAAGGGTTTTGGCTTCATCACGCCCGATGACGGTGGCGAAGACCTGTTTGCTCATTTTTCTGAGGTGAAGGCGGAGGGCTTCAAGTCTCTCAAAGACGGGCAAAAGGTGAGCTTCGAAGTCAAGCAAGGTCCGAAGGGCAAGCAGGCTGCAAACATACAGCCAATCTGACACCTCGCCGCACTCGCTGTCGCGTGAAGACTGGTCCGCCGAGGTGGACCAGTCCTTTTCAACTACGCGCCGTGACACAGTCTCGAACGTGTGCCGGGTAACTTACGTGCGTGGACAACATGACGTGCGCTGGACTGAACGACCAGCGCACACGAGCGTTGGGCTTGTCCGGTTGCGGACATAGCGTAGTGTGACCAGGCGGCTAAGCTGGCTGCGCCGTGCGACGACGTCGGGTCAACGTTTCCTTCAAATTATTGCTTCGTCGCCTTCGACGCTTTCTCGACTGCCTGGTCGGCCGTTTCGGCCATCTCCGACGCGGCCTTCGTTGCGGCGTCCAGGTTAGTTTGCGCGACTTCGACTGCCTGCCTCGTCGCCTTTTGCACGCTTTCCTGAGTGGCGTTGGCCAGCGTGATAGCCTGTTTCAGAAATTCGATTGCGGCTTCCGAGCCGACCGGGGCGTTTTGCGCGAGATTCTCGGCGAAGGATTGAACCTGGCGGCTGACCTCCTGATACCGGGCATTGACGACCTCTGCCAGCTGCGCTTGCGTAGTCGACGCAATCTCGGCAACCTGACGTTCGTACGTCAGGACCCTCTCCGCCGAGGGCAGCGCCAGCGGGTCTCGCAGACCGGTAACTTCCTGGCTGTCCTTTTTCGCCATCCCGTCTTGCACACGTTGATACCAATCGGTAAACGCCGTCTTCGCCGTCTCCAGATTCAATCTGACGAGCTTTTCCTCGCCCTCCAGCACTCTGCCGGCCAGGCCAAAGAAGAAGTCAAGATTAGCTTGCTGGGCCGCAGCGGCCTGTGCGTGAAAATCAGCCATGTTCGCCTCCTCAAGATGTATGCCCAACGCCCAGCATGTTCGGCAACGGTGACCAATTGATGAAGCGGCTCGTTTGGAAGCGCATGTCGACGTACCACTGGCTCGTCCTCCGTGCTGGACAGAGCGATGGTCCTCTCCGCGCGTCGGCAGATGAAGGAACTGCAAAAGACAAGGATTCCATTACAGGACGGTAGCGGTCGCGATACCAATTGAATCGGCCTATCTGGGGCACACTTGAAGAAGCTTTTTTCTCCGGCCACTCGCCGGATGCGTCTGCGTCCGTTGTGGCGATGGCGCTTTCTAGCGACGACCGTCATCGCGAGGCGTGACGGGGTCGGAGCCGCACGTCCCTTCTTCCAGGACCCGGTTTGCTCAGGCGTCTATTGACGTCCCCATCCGGTTTGCCAGTGTCCACGATGCGCCCAGTCTGTTGATACCCCAAGCGAACGCGTCGCATTCACAACAACGGCGGGACGCCCGTCCTCTAGCTCGTGGAGCGGGGAATTGACGCATTTGCGCAAATTGAAGGCGGCCGGCGGTGTTCAAGTCGTGCATTCGTTACGACGTCAATCAACTGGTCGCTAGTTTGAGGCTGTATGCCGCGTCATGACAGATTCTTGACCGAGGTCGTTGCTGGTCATGCCGCGATATGCATTTCGCCTGTAACGACGCGTGGTGAATGATTTTACGATTTGGTCTTCAACGTTGCTGTATCGTTGAACGTTGAGTACAGCTTTCATGGCTTGGAAGACCTTTTCAGGGTATGCGTATGACCGAACCGCGCACAGGCCCCCTACGCGGCCTCGCTGACTACCTCCGGCTTGAACGCACGCGCTTGACTGAGCGGTGGATGAACGCCGTCTTGGGCGATGCAGACCTTGTTGAAGCCGACAAGCTGACATACGAGCAGCTTGCCGACCATCTCCCTGACATCCTCGACAGTTTATGCGCAGCGCTCGAAGTTCAGGACCTTGAGAAATTCGAGCCCGCCATTGAACACGACGCAAGAATGCATGGCTTGGTGCGCTGGTATCAAGGGTATCGAGTCGACGAGCTTGTTCGCGAACTCGACCTTTTCCAGCAGGCCCTGGACGACGCACTGGAAGCTTTCGCAGACGTCGACACCAGCTTCACGCGACATCATGAGAAGCGTGCGCGTCGCATCATTGCTGAAGGATTAAGTTTTGTCGGCGTGAGGTCAGTTCGGGAAGTAGTGCGCGAGCGGGACCGAAAAATAGACGACTACACCGGCAGGCTTGAGCGTGCTAACCATGAATTGGCTCTGAAGCAGCGACTGCTTGGCGACCTGCATGAGTCACGGATGCAGATTACCCGTAGCGTTGTGCATGACCTCAGAAACTTCCTGAACGCATTCAATGTTGCCCTGCAGCTGATTGCTCGCGCACCATCGAAGACAGACTCCGCACTGTCGCTCGCGAATCGTCAGGTGACAGACATGAAGCAACTGGTTGACCATATGGTGGAATACTCGGTCTTTCTGGCCGACGATGCTCCGATATTGATGGAAGAGTTCGGCCTGCGAGAGTTTTTCGATGAACTGGTAATGGCTTCCCGCCCCGCCATCGAAGCAAAAGGATTAAGCCTCCGCACGGAGTTCGACCCGACCTTGACTTCAGCCACGTCGAATCGCCTGAAGGTCAAACAGGTCGCGCTCAACCTTCTGTCCAATGCGACCAAGTACACCTTGGCCGGTGAAATCTTGCTGGGGATGTCGAAGGAAGGTGAGCATCATTGGTGTATCACCGTCGCCGACACGGGCATCGGCATTGCGCCGGCGGATGCAGGTCGGGTATTTAACGAGTTCGAACGTGCGGCGGGCGATGACATTCCGGGTACAGGTCTAGGCTTGGCAATCGTCAAGGAGCTTACGCGTGTTCTGGAGGCGCACATCGACTTCGAATCGCAAGAAGGTCGCGGCACCTCATTCAGGATTCGCTTCCCAATCGCGCTCAAGCCCGTAGTCTGACCGGGGCATAGGCTCACGTTTGGCACGTTGCGTCGCGACGACCGTCGAAAATGCGGACCCCAGCCGATAGTGCCGCCCGCAGATTGACAGTTTCACGCTGCATCTGATGAGCGCGTGCGGAGCCGCGATTGCGTACTACGTGCTATGCGAGGAAGAGGTCAAGCCTCTGCTTCGACGGATACCGTGGTCGCTGCGAACCTCGGCCTGACAACGTTTCTGACCTTCGCGGACACTTGTTCGCCCCGTTTACCGCAGGACGGCATGTTCCTGACGTGACAGCAAGGAGCGGCATAAGCATGGCCGCAACCCACATCGGTTCGTTCAATCGCGAGCTCAAGTTTTTGCGTCTGAGGTCGATATACCGTTCTTCCGAGAGACCAAAAAGTAACTAAAAGATAGAAGGCAGCGCAGATGGCGGAGGTAGCGGTGAAGCAACTCGTCAGGAAAGGTTGTACCGTCAGGTTGAATCTTGACGTTGACACGATGAGACGTCTGATTTCGCGCGACGAATTCTGGCGATTTGCACGCATCGGTTTCGTTGGCCTGGTAGCCGCCTTCGTGCTTCTTGTCATCAGTGGCCAACTGAAGACAATGGCAGGCGAGCTTGTGGCCATATGGATTGTCGACGGCTATCTCCTTGGCCACATGATGTGGCTCCGGCGACGCTACAAGCCTGTTTTCCTTGTCGGTGCAGCCATCGGGCTCGTGCTTGGAAACTTGATGGGCGATGAAACCTTCTACGTCGCGTTCTCGTTTACCGCGGCAGGAATGGTGGAAACATGCGCTGCGGCGTTTATGCTGCCGGGTGTGAAATCGGCCAAAGGGCTCCTGCAGCCTAAAGTATTTGTCCGGTTTGTAGTGGGTCCCTGCATAGTTGCATCGATGCTTTCTGGCGTGGTTGCCGTTATCCTGCTGCAAGGAATTTTTACCACTCACCCGTTTTCATCGTTTTCGAATTGGGTGATATCCGACGCTTTGGGCTTCCTGATATTTACGCCAGTAACGCTCGTCATGCTTTCGGGGGAGTGGAGGACTCTGCTTCAACCGGGCAACCGCATCAAGTCGGCGTCGCTTTTGGCGTTGATAGGAATCGTTGCGACGGTCATCTTTTCGAAGACCACGTACGATGACCTGTACTGGATGCTTCCGCCCTTGGCGCTCCTCGCATTCAGGGCTGAATTGTCGACAGTGCTTGTTGGCACGCTGATATTCATCACCATCTCGGTCCCGCTCACGATACACGGAACAGGCCCGCTTTGGCTTTTCCCGTTCGCCACGATGCAGGACCGCATCCTTGCATTGCAGCTGTTCACTGTCGCGGCGCTGTCCATTGTGCTGCCAATCACGATTTTGCAGACCCAGCGCAACGCACTGCTATCCGCACTGGCTGATGGTCAGCGCCGCTTCCGAAACCTTGCCGAACGGTCCGAAGAGGTTTTGATGGAGCTATCGGCGGACGGAACGTTCCAGTATGCTTCACCGCGGGCGAGCGTGGTTCTCGGTTACGAACCGGACATGCTACTGGGACGGTCGGTGCTTGACCTGGTTCATCCTGACGACCGGAACGAGCTCGCTGCGGTACTCGCACAGGCGTGGAAAATCGGCATAGAGGAATCGGCGCAGTATCGATTTCGTCGAGCAGACGAGACGCACATCTGGGTGCGCAGCTTTATCAGTGCAATGCCTTCCGGTATTCCAAGTGGCCTCATGGCCCTCGCGTTCGCAGTCCGGGATGTTGACGCCGCAGTTGTTGCGGAGCAAACGCGACTGACCGAGGAGCGGCACCTTCGAGACATGGCATTTATCGACAGCCTTACGGGCTTGCGTAATCGTCGCTACCTTGATAGCAAGGTGGAAGAGCTATCGCGCTCGCCTGCGCACGCGACGTCCGCTCGACCGGTTGCCGTTCTGTTCGCAGACATCGACTACTTCAAAAACTTCAACGACGAATATGGTCACCAGGCCGGTGACGAGTGTCTCAAGGCCGTCGGTCAATGCATTGCGACGACGCTTCGGAAGCGCGATTTGCTCGCCCGCTATGGCGGGGAGGAATTCGTTATCGTGCTCGAGAACTGTGAGCAGACGGAAGCGGCGGCTACGGCAGAGCTCATCAGGGCCGCAGTCGAGTCATTGGGCTTGGGCCACCGAGGTAGCCCTCTGGGTGTCGTTACTCTTAGTATCGGCGTGGCGCAGGGAGAAATGCGCCGTCCATCGGACGCAGCCGAGCTGTTCGAACTGGCGGACTCAGCTTTATACATGGCAAAGCGGATGGGGCGGAACCGTGTGGGTCGAGTGCAAGACGCGATAGCCGTGGGCGAATCAGTGGCGTCAAGTACAGTGGCCTCGGTTGCTCGTAGGCCGCTCTGAAGGTAACGCGCCGCGTCAGGAACTGCTTCATTAGGCGTGCGGACATTCACTGTTATCTACCAGGCAGCTAGCCAGCCTTTCGTATGTTCGACTCCAGTTCGCTCGCAGAGCGGATTCGAGCGGGACATCGAAATAGTCGGCGAGTTGTCGCGCAGTGGCGGCAAGGTCGCGCCTTGCTCGAACGTGCTGACCGTTTTCTGCTCGACACCGACGATTTCGGCAACTGTTCCTATTGCAGGCCACGTGCCTCATCGCCGTTCTCTGACTCCGAGTTGTCGACGGCGATTTAACACGAAAGAAATGAGATTGGCTGGGCGGTGTACTCGCGCGGGGAAATTCATCGGATACAGCCACCACCCGTGCCTCGATGGAAGGTCATGCTCGATTCAAGCTCGTCACGGTTTTTGTCGTTATTGCCGACAGCACATTTTTTGGTGCGGCAAGCGCTGGTGAAGAGCTTGGTCGCTGTCTTTTGCAAGCTGAAAAAAATGCGTAGTGCTTCCGCTATTATTCGTGTCTTTACGCAAATGGCTCGGAGAGCGCTTTGCCCGGTCGAACATTTCAATCCGCTAACGCGGACCGCCGCCGCTTCATTGCCTTGTATGTCTGCATGGTGATGGGCCTTCTCGCGTCCGCCGGTCTATTCCTGTATGAGGCGCGCATCATTGTTGCCGACGGCCTGCGGGACGAGGATGCGTTTGCCGTGCTGGGGGCGGCAAACCGTGTTCTGCATAACCTCGAGAATGCCGAGACGGGACAGCGTGGCTATTTGCTGACCGGCGACGAAAGCTACCTGAAACCCTATCAGCAGGCCGTCCGTGACCTTGACGACACGGTGCTGCGCCTGCATCAGGTGGTGTCCGGTGACGAGGCGTCGGACGAACTCGTGCGCCGGGTTGAACATGCAAAGACGGACAAGGTCAGTGAGCTCGCAAGGACCATCGAACTTGCCCGCAGCGGCAACCGGGAGGCGGCCATAGCCCTGGTGCGTACGAATGAGGGCAAGCGCTACATGGACGCGCTTCGGCGCGACCTGGGGTCGCTGCTGGATGCCTGGCGGCAAACGCGCAAGGTGGCAGTGCGGGATGCACATGAGCGCCTGGTGTTCGGGACGGCTGCGCTCACTTTAGTCGCTATCTTTATCTGTTGCATGATGGTCTATACGGTTGTGGTGCAGCGCCGCGCATTCGCGAAGGTGCAGGCATGGTCGGCGGCCCTCGACCGGGAGGCGACGCACGACGCACTTACCGGCCTGCCGAACCGGCGACGCCTCCTGACGGCCATCGATGCGCTGAATGCGCAGACCGGGCCAAGGGGGCGAAGGGTTGGCCTGCTTTATCTCGACATAGACGGTTTCAAGGCGGTCAACGACGAACTCGGGCACAGCGCCGGCGACGCATTGCTGCGCCGGCTGGCCGAGTCGCTGCGTGCGGCGACCCGGCAGAGCGACATGCTCGCGCGCGTCGGCGGCGACGAATTCGTGCTGTTGGCAGCCGATTGCGGCGATGACGTGCAGTTGCGCGAGCTCGCCGAGCGTCTCATCTCGAAGGTCCGCGTGGTGGGCGGTCATGAGTACGCCGGAAGGTTTCCGATTGGCGTGAGCATCGGCATCGCGACCTGGCCGGACCGCGTGGATACGGTTGAGGACCTGCTCGACGTCGCGGACGCGGCGATGTATGTGGCCAAGCGCGGCGGCCGTTCGACTTACCGCTTCGGTGCGTCGCCGGGACCCGACCCGACCAATGTCGTGAGGCTGACAAGGTAGCGGGCAGGCTTCGACGCCTGGACCAAACGATAGTAGGGTATGGGCCCGCGCCCGGTGAAGCGCCGGGGACACCATTCAACCCCCTCACGACCCCTCAGCGAAACGTTGGAAGCGGCAACGGCTGCGTTGGGTACACGCGACGCGACCTGCTTGCATTCTCCTTGAGATTTTCGTGGTGTCGCCCGTGCGATAGAAGGCAGTGCATCGAACATCCCTGGCGAGCGTGTATCGTGGAAGCCCTTGACCTTGAACCCAGCGTCGCGCCAGACGGACGCAGTGTCGTTTTTGTGCTGTCATTGGGCGGCCGCAGTATCGCGTGTGTGGTCACGCGTGAAGCGCTTGAACAGCATTTCTGGCTGCAATCCGGTGCAACCGAGGTGCGGGTGCTCAAAGCCTTTTCCGATGGTTGCAGACGCATCATGGCGGTGGCGGAACGCAAGGTCCGGGCGCGACCCGGCGCGCAAATTGTGCTGACCGCCGATGACTTCGGTCCGCGGGGATAAGGCGTCAGTGCGGCCCCGACTGCCGTCAGCGCGAGGGCAACATGGCGGCTGCAAAATCGGGTTGACCATGCCCCTTCGCGCTAGTGGTATGGTTGATGAGATGACGAAAGCAATCACTGCCTCCCCGGAGGCAATCGCGCTTGAACGCATTGCTGATGCTGCACGTGAAGTGCAGGCGGCATCGGCTGCGCTGGAACGACACTTTGGCGTCAACGGGGGCGCGAAACCGTCGGCGCTCGAGCTCGCGAGGTTTGCAGCCGCGATGCAGGACCTGCGAGACGCGCGCGAGGAGTTCGACCGCCTGCTGGCGCAGAGCCGGCCTAGATGAGTTCGTCCGTCCGGCTATGGACGCTCGCCTTTGTCCCGTGCCGGTCCGGACAGCCGCCAGCTCAGCCCGAGACTTTGCACGATTCTCCAGATATGCCTCGCAGAGAACGCGACGCCATAGCGTCGGCTAATGGCTTCCCGCAGTCGGGTATGGGTCCATTCGTCGCTGTCAAAATCCTGCAGTCTGGCGGAATGCTTGAGTGAGGCCGCAATCCAGCTATATGCGGCATCGTCCAGCACGGTTGGGCGGCCTGCAGCGCCGACCTTACCCAACGCATCAAGACCACCTTGGGCGATGAGTTTCTGATATTTGCGGAGCGTCTCCATGCTGATGCCGAGTCGCCTGGCGACTTCTTCCGGCGGGACGCCGTCCATCAGCAACACACCGGCCGCCATACGGCGACGCGTACTGGGAAGTTCATGACTCGGTGTGCGCATTGCCTGAATACAAACGAAGGAAAGGGCAGTATATGGTTGTCCGATGCTGCCGGCAAAGCTGTCAGTGCTGATAGCTGCGCACGACTCATTGATTGCAGCGCGGTCGAGGACCTGCCCCTGCAAGATTTCGCGTTTCAATCATGATGACTGCGCCGGCCGAATCGACGATATAAACGGCCTATCTATTCCTTGAGTCGGAGGAGAGGGCTCAATACCCCGCGCCCGACCTTGGCGCCAGGCGGGAAGCTCATGGGCGCACCCTGGGAGTGACTGCTAGAGGGGGAGCAGCGGGACGCGCGTTGTCCCGGATAGTCTGGCTGTGCTGTGGCGAATGCACCGACCACAGTGCCCCTTGTGAGAGGCTGGCTCCGCAGTCCAGGTCGACACATTTGGGGTTAAGCTCGCCTTCCTGGCCATCGGCCGGGCTAAGGGGGAGCTTCGCCCCAAGCTCAAGGCTCTCGCTACAATCCATGAATGAAAGAACTCTTTTTCTCAGAGAAAGACTCTGTTGAGGCACAGGGCATACATTGCAGGGGTTAGCGACAGGGCATGGCGTAGAAATGCCTGTGAAGAGTGTCTTAAGTATCGGCAAGACAGGGACTCGTTGATGTGACTGGGAGGACGCCCATTCACCAGAGCCCTCGCGAGCTTCGTTTGCGACTGTTGTTTGCCACCCTTTCATCGGGGCACGATTCCAGGGAGCGGTGCTCAGGGTAGGACGAGGTCGTGCTCTGACGACCCGCACACCCCGTCGGTCGCAGCCGCGGTCGCCGCCGTGCCCGTGGTCGAGAAGCGGAACGTACCCCTGCCTGCGGCTTTGGCTTCGTACAGGGCACGGTCAGCCCGCTTCATCAGCTGTTCTAATGACTCGCCTTTTTGCGCGAACGCAAGGCCGATGCTTACGCCAATCGTCGCGGTGGCGCCGCCAGACAGGCGATAGGGTTCGGAGAGGCGCTGGATGATGCGCCCGGCCAGTGCGGTGCACGCGCCAGATGTTGCATGTTCAACAATCATTGCAAATTCGTCACCACCGAGCCGGGCGATGGTTTCGCCGTGCCGCAGCGTCTTTTCCAGGCGACGCGCGACGGCCCTCAGCACCTCGTCGCCCGCATCGTGCCCAAGGTCGTCGTTGACCGCCTTGAAACCGTCCAGGTCAAGAAACAGCATGGCGAGCGTCAGGCTCCCGTCACCTGCGCGCAACAGCCACTGCTCCATCTGTTCCTGCAGATAGCGGCGGTTGGCAAGACCGGTCAGCGGGTCGTGACGTGCGAGGTGCAGCACCTGCTTTTCGGATGCACGACGTTCCGTGACGTCCTCGATGATGATGACCGCGCTGCCGTCAGGCACAGTATTGCGGGTCATCTCCAGTTGACGCCCGTCGTCAAGCGCGATGTCGAGCGGCCCCCGATTCGCGGACAGCCACTCCGTACACCGCGCGACCAGTTGTCGTCTGAGCGTCTCTCCAAACTTTGCGAGGCCCACGTGCCCGATAAACTCTGGCAGCGGAACGTTGAGCCTCAGCATCTCGATGGTTGCGCCGAACAGTTCCGCCGTTCGCCGGTTGGCGATAATCACCTTGCCGGCCTCGTCGATGGTGCACAGCCCGTGTGGCATGTGGGCCAGTGCGGCGTCGAACCGGGCCGCCAGTTCGGCATTTGCCTGTTCCGCCGTCATCAGGGCGACGAGCCCCGCATAGTGGCGCCGGACGATGGAAGCCATCGCGGCGATGTAGGCGAACAGTGGTGGCACGAGTACCCAGTACGCGTGGCTGGGTGCGAACAGCGCGCCCAGTCCAAGGGGCGCGGCGCCCAGACCAATCTGCGCGACCGCGAGACGCGGCAGTCCCGCATTTCTCGACGCGACGCCGCCGAGCGTGCCCGCCGTCACCATGATGGCAAGCGCGCTCAGCGCAGCGTCGCCGGACATCACACACGCCATCGAGCCCGCGCCAACCAGGGCCGACGTCAGTAGGGCGAGCGGCGCGTAGCGCGTGGCCGCGTGAAGCGGGTGAATCGCGGTCGACCGGTTGGCTGCAACGTACGCCTGCGCGACATATATCCGGGCTGCGATAACGCCCGTGCCCGCGATGAGCCATAGCGCAGGCCATACCCGGTGCAGGCTGATGAACGCCACCAGCGCGACAAAGGCGCTGGCGGCACCTGACATGGCGAGCGAGCGCTGGTCTTCGAACAGTGACGACAGCAGCGACGAGCGGATGGACGCCGTGACGCCGCCATGCTCCGACGTCGGCGTCGCCAGAATCGAATCAAGGATGGAAGTTCTGCCTGACATGATGGAGCCACGCGTGTTGAATGTTGCTATGCGGGCCGGGGGACGGCTGCTTGCTGTGTATACGGCGAAAAAGGTGGTGGACTTGATAGTTGCTTGCGCCCGTGTTGTCCCCAGGCCACACGAACGAAAGCCGAGACATTCGCCGGCTTAGCCACGCGCGGCAAGTCTGCCCGGGACATGGTGCGTTCGGCGACGGGCTGTTGCGCAGTTGAAGATGGGCTCACCGCGTTGGGCGAGCGACAACGTTGGCCATTTGTAATCGCCATCTTCAATGGCGCCGACCGCGCTGTTTCAACCAGCGCATTGCAACCATATCCGAGGCTGAATTCATCAGGATAACGCGACGTCTGCATATCGCCGATGTGTCGCGTGCGCCGCACGTCGATTTCAATTCTCGGGAATGAGGCTTGCTGATGACTGCGGGTTGAACCTTCAGTCCGGACATCCCGCAAATGGCGACGATTCTCCTGGTTGATGACGACGTGAAAATCCTCCGGCCATTGCGGGTCATACTGGAAGCCGAAGGGTACGATGTACTGACCGCGGAGGACGGCGAGGCCGCCGCGGCGGTCACGGCTTTCGGGCGCCCCGACCTCATCGTGACGGACTGGATGATGCCCGGCGTCGATGGCGCTGAACTGTGCCGGCGGGTGAGGGCGGAACCCGCCACGGCCGGGATTCCCGTTGTCTTGTTGACGGCGGCTTCTGGACCGTATCCGGTTGAGGCGCCGTGGAATGTCCTGCTGAGGAAGCCGGCGCCGATAGCGCGTCTGCTCGACGTGATTGCCATCCTCCTGGAGGCACGCGGGCTGCGGCCGCTGCGCGCGCACGCCAGGTAAACGACCTGTCCGCGGCGGTTGTGTAAAGCATGTAGCAATACTGCAAACGGTTCACGTCGACTCCCGAAATCTGCCGGGTGGCTCCCCGCAGCGTATCGTGCAGGTTTGATGCCTTCCGAAGGAGACAATCAGCGCATGCGGCCGCGGTGATGTGCGGACAACGCGCATCCGTTCCTGGACCTGGCGGACGGTCGGTCGGTCGAGGCGAAGTGCTGGCGGAGCAGACGCACTTCGTCATCTCGCTGGACTGTGGGGAGTTCTTCTGACCCGAACTGGGCGAAGACAGGGACGTTACGAGTACTGCTCGAGTGGCCGACCGTCCGGTTGCGTCACTGACCTGCCGACGTCCGCGGCCTGATGTGGCGGCGAGAGTCGTAGAGTCGCAGCAAAAGAGCGCTTCCGCTCCGGGCCGCAGCAACCACTACGCGGCGACACCGACGGACCGATGTGGAATCGGTGAGCAGGATTATATTGGTGCCTGACACCCTGTTCATTCAATTTGCATGAACTCCCGTTTTGAGCGCACGTGAGCAGGAAATGCCGCGCTATGCCATCCGCATGAAATTGCTTGCCGACTACTCGCACGCATCGAGTCCAGGTAGGATGGACGTCATGACCAGTCCGCCAAACCTTGACCTGCGCGCGCAAACCGAGCTGCTGAGCTATCTCGTTGCGTCGCAATTGCTCACAAAATCCGCTACCGGCGAGTGGCTTGCCATCGAACATCAGGTCGACCTTTCGAGACTCTGGCTTGTGACGCATGGTGACCGCGCTGACTGGCTGCAACGCGTATCCATATCGAGCTGGGCCCAGCGTGTAGCGGAGAGAATCGACATGTCTTTCCCGATTGAAATTGATGTTCAATCCGCATGGGCAATGTTTTCGGAGCAGCCACGCCTGGAATTTGGTACGCCCTTTGTGCGGACCGTGTATCAGGTATGTCTGAATCACCTCGCGAATATGTGCTGGCTCGCTTGAAACGCGTCGGCTACGAAGCGTGAAAGGCCGCGAAGCGAATCCGCCGTCTTCACGATGCCGAAGTGACACCCGCCATCCAGATGATTGCGCTGTGACATGCCGCTGACCATCCTGCTCAGCACACTTGACGCGTTTGCGTGGATAGCCCTTCCAGGAAGGTATGTCAGTCATTGGGCAGTTGAATGCCGCAATACGCTGTGCTCTCGCGCTATTCTCGACTGCCTGTCTGTGTGACGAGTGTGAATAAGCCCGCAGCATCGATTGCCCGCCCGAGATTTGCCACACGTCACGTGGGGAAAAGCGGCCGCAACTGCCTGTACAGAGTGCGGTACGACGCCAACCGCTCCAGCAGTATCGAGTGCCGCTCATCGTCAGGAAAGTATTCTTGTGATAGCGACGGGGTGCGGACAACGACCGAAAAATCACCGTCGGCCGCTAACCATCCGAGGCGTGCGGCTCCGAGCGCGGCGATGGACTGTGAATCAGGCGGCCGGCGTATCGGCACCCCGAACGCGTCAGCAATCAGCTGTGTCCAAAGCTTGCTGCGTGCGCCTCCACCGATAAGGCTCAGCGAGGTTTCACGGGTGCCGTCCGCACGCAGGGCTTCGAGGCCGTCCGACAAGGCAAACGTGACGCCCTCAAGAACCGAATAGGCAAGTGTGCCGCGGTCGGTCGAATCGACCAGTCCACAAAACACACCTTGGGCGTACGGGTCATTATGAGGTGTTCGTTCACCCGAAAGATATGGCAGGAACAATGGGGCTTTGGCGCGCCGGCTCGCGCTGACGCTCTCGACCTCACCTAACAGACATTCTTCGTCAGCCGAAGTGAGGTTGCATAGCCAGCGAACGCAACTGGCCGCAGACAACACAACGCTTGTTCGGTGCCACCTGTTGGGAATCGCGTGGCAAAGCGCGTGTACCCCCAGATGCGGGCTTGGCCGAAACTGCCCGGTGACAACGGACAGCACTCCCGATGTACCGAGAGACAGAAAGCCATCCCCCGATTCCGCTGCGCCGACCCCTAGCGCGCTCGTCGCGGTGTCACCCCCGCCAGCCGCAACAATGACATTTGCAGGCAGCCCGAGCTCGTCAGCGACACTGCGACGAACGATGCCGGTCGCCCGGCTCCCTTCTTCAATCGAGGGCACCTGCATTCGCGTCATGTCACAAGCTTCCAGGAGCTCGTCGGACCACTCGCGACGCCCGACGTCAAGCCAGAGGGTTCCTGACGCGTCGGACGGGTCCGTGAGCTTTACGCCGGTCAAACGCAGACGTAGATAGTCCTTCGTCAGCAGGACACATGCCAGCTTTCCGAAGTACTCCGGCTCGTATCGTGCGACCCATAACAACTTTGGTGCCGTGAGCCCTGGCATTGCGCAATTGCCTGCGACTGCATGCAGCATTGGCGCGCGGGCCGTGAGCTCAGCGCATTCACTGACGCTGCGCATATCGTTCCACAATATCGCCGGGCGCAGCGGCCGGTCATTGGCATCAAGTAGAACGGCACCGTGCATTTGACCGGAAAGGCCGATGGCCTGTACACGCCCAAACGCATCGGGATAGTTCTTACGCAGCGTCGATAGCGCAGTCCGCGTAGCTCGCCACCAATCCTCCGGGTCCTGTTCTGACCATCGGTGCCTGGGCCTCGATATTTCCAATGGATGGCGAGCGGTCCCGACGACATGCCCATTGCTGGCCAGCAGGAGGACCTTCAGTTCGGTCGTGCCGAGGTCAATGCCAAGGAACATTATTCGAACTCGAGGTGAGTCTTGTCTTTATCGCCTAGAGGTCGAAATTGGTTGGCATCAGAACCACGTCGCGAATGGTCAAACCGCGTTGCCGCGTCAACATGAACATGATGACCTCCGCGACCTCACTGGCCTCTATCAGGCTCCCCGATTCCCTGGCCTCTTTCAGTTTTTCCTCGGGCCAGTCGGCGAGCAGTGCGCTAATGACCGGGCCGGGCGAGACGGAGCCGACGCGGATTCCGTGCTTGAAAACCTGGCGCCGCACGGTCTGAACAAAGCAGTTAATCGCCCATTTGGACGACGCATAGACCGGCTCCCACGGCGTCGGAAAATGAGCGGCCAGCGAACTGGTCACGATGATATCGCCGGTCCGCCGGGCTATCATGTGGGGCAAAACGTCGTGAACGTTTTTCATCACGACATTGATGTTGAGATTCAGCATCCGGTCAATCGCTGCCGTCTCCGCGTCTACCAGTTCGCCGCCAACATAGATACCGGCGTTGGCATGCAGGATGTCGATTTGCCCCGCGATTTCCAGCACGCGCGGTACAAGCGTCGAGCAGGCCTTCGAGTCGAGCAAATCCAGGACTAGCGGAATCGCCGCATCGCCGTGTTTCTTGCAGATTGACGTCACGGCAGCGTCGTCGCGGTCCACCAGCACGACGCGCGCACCGGCCGACAGAAGCGCCTCGGTGCTGGCCAGCCCAATGCCTGACGCAGCGCCGGTGACAACAGCGACCTTGCCCTGCAGTCGTCCTTCCATTTTCCTGTTCCTCATCGTTGTCGGTCATCGCTGACACATGCGGCGGTACCTGCGTGCCCGGACAGTCCCGTTGGTCGGCCCACTTCAGACCGCAGGCAACATCGGTTTCTGGCCTCACCGGCGACCCTCTTCGAGGAGGCGCGCCATGTGCCGCAGGTGACCATGCGGGAACGATTGAGCAATTGCTCGACTAAGGAGCAAATATGCGTTCTGAGGGGTGGCTGTGTCAAGTTAACGTAGGGGAGGAGAAACCCCATAGCCTTTGGCGATGAAGGTAAAAGCTGTTACTTGCGCGGGTTCAACTCGGGGTGCTGGTGCGAGTACGGCGCCCCGTACTTCAGCTCGTAGTGCACGCCGACGCCAGTGCGCGTTGGCGGGAAGCGGTCACCCTCAACGCATGTGGCATCAAATGCCCGGCCCTCGCTGTCGCCCCCTTCAAGAACGGCCGAATAGATACCCGACACTGTGACGATTTCGCCGGGTCTGAAAGTGTCTGCCATGATGCCTCCTTGCCTGCGCCTTCATTACTCGGGCGAATCCTCATCAGTTTCTTCGCCGTCTTCCGACTTGATGCGGGTGGTTCCACCCGTCGCCGGCGCGTCGCTGGCGGGGAAAGTGTCCTCGACAGCCCTGTCGATGTCGTCTTCGGACTTCTCACTGGCTGGCTTCTGTTCCTTCGGTTTTGTTGCCATGTCTGTCTCCGGTTGTATCAGTGATTCGAGAGCAGCAAGGCGTATTCCGCGACCCCGCCGGGAACCAGCGCATCAGGCGTTCTCTTCGCTCGTGCGGGGTTCTATACTCGATTGGCGTTGCCGGTTTGTTCGCGCTTGCGTCGTAGCCGTATTCGGGGCCTTCGATACCGGTTCGCTTCGCGTGGACTCTCGCGTTTTCCAGTTCACTCGCATGTTCTAACACGCTGACGTAGGAGGTTTAAATGGATGTCCCTGTCACGGAGGAGCAGATTCGGACCCTTGCCTTTTACCTTTGGGAAAGGGATGGGGGCCCGGAAGGTCGGTCTGAGGAATACTGGGAGAAAGCAAGGCAGCAGTTAGGGCTTGATGCTGGTGCTCCGTCGACGGAAGCGGAGATGTCAGGACAGGAGTAGTCAAAGGCGTATGTGTCGCTCAAAATAAAGCGCATTCCCGAACGCCCATCTGCCGCGCCGTTTCGCGACCATTGCTATGTGGCTCTTTCTGAGGCATAGAACGGGCACACGATGCTTCGTCGAACTAGCCTCCCTGTCAGCATCGACATTGCAAGCTGTCGAAATCGGCGATTCATGCCGAAGACAATGGGTCATTCAGGCTTTGCTGCCAGTGAGGCACAACCTGAAGCCGCTCGAGAACCGGGAGCACCACTGTCACCGCAGTCCCTGTACGGCCATCGCCGCTCGCAATGGAGACGCGACCGCCATGACACTCAACCAGATACTTGACCAGTGCGAGTCCGATTCCGAGACCTGAGTCCGCTGTCGATACCCGCGAACCGAGCTGGGTGAACATCCCGAACACATGGGGAAGCTTGTCCGCAGGGATACCGTATCCCTCATCCGTCACGGTGAAGTTCATTGCCTCTGGCGACCTTGTCCTGTTGTCGCCCGGCACGTCGACAACAGCGGCGAGTTCAATGTGGCTGCCGTCGGGCGAATACCTGGCGGAATTGCTGAGCAGGTTCACGAGAACCTGGGTAAGGCGGGCCGCGTCGGCGTGCAATGCGACCGGTTCGGACGGACACTGCACGGTCAGTCGATGCCTGCGCGCCTCCATCACTGGTTGCACGGCGTGGACGGCATCCCACACGATATCAGCCAGTTGGCATGTTCCCATCTTGACTTCCACCTTGCCGTGCCGGATTCGTGATGCATCCAGCAGGTCATCAATCAGTCGTTGAAGCCGGCCTATCTGCCGTTGCGCTATCTCGAGCGCGCGCGCCGTCGCTGAACCGCTGCTCCCTGGGCGACCAAGAATTTTCAGTGACGAAACCACGGGGGCAATTGGGCTTCGGAGCTCGTGACTGAGTGTGGCGATAAACTCGAAGGTGCGCTCTTCGGTCCGGCGGAGCGCTTCCTGGGCTTCCTCTGCTTCAGTCGCCCGTTTCTCCGCCGGCGCCTGCATACGCGTGACCTGCAACGCGGCACCGGTGAAGTCGGCGAGGCTTGTCAGCAAACGCAGGTCTTCTGCGTCGAAGCGCGCGTTTTCGTTGTGAGACATCACCCAGATGGCGCCCCAGGGCCCGTCGCCAACCGGGATGGGCACGAGCAGGGCTTCGACGACTGGCGGCGAGACGGCTTCTATCGACGGGAAGTAGCGTTGCGGTGTCTTGAACAGTTCCGGCTTGCCCATTGCCAGCGTCACGCCGCATACGCTGTCATCAAAGGGTCGGTAGGTATTCAGAAGTGATGCACAGTGGCCTGCGAGGGACGCCCACCTGAACCTCGCCGGCCTGTCCGGCGGCGACTCGAGCACGCTGATGCCTGCGCTACCCGCCCTGCATAGCCGGGCAGCCTCCAATGTCAGCATGTCAAGCATGGCTGCATCCGAGGTAGCGAGCGCATGGGCGAGCCGTCTCAGGACTTTGGCCTCCGCTCCATGGTTGGGGCGCCGGCTTGCTCGCGTCGCGAGTTCGGCGGTAATCAGCGCCTCCCGGTGCGCCGTACGAATGCCCGTGTCGGCAGGAGAAGTACTTATTTCCAGATTCATGTCTGCACTCTCAGCGCAAACGTCCAAGGCTTTCACGAGCGACCTGCAACGTCGGCGGTGTTAAGCACTTTCTGTCGCACGGGTCGTTCCTCACGGACTGCATCCCCGTGCCCATCGTCGTGCCGTTGGTCGCCTTGTTCCGCTTGTGCATGCCTTCGAAAGTTCGTCGACGACGCAGTCGACCGCGGAACGGCGGATACCTTTCCGCCGTCCAACCGTATGCATCGGGTAGTTGGCGTCAGCCTGTACGCACCTCAATGCGTCTTGGCTTCGCCTCGTCGCGACGCGGTATCGTCAGCTTCAGGACGCCATCCTTCAGGGACGCCTCAATCCGTGAGGTATCGAAGTCTTCGCTGACGGTGAAGCGGCGCGAGAAGTAGGGCGCCCGCACTTCGGCATGCGAGAGTGCCAGGTTCGGCGGCACGGGCACCATGGATTCCGCCTCGATGGTCAGACTGCCGTCGTGGACATTGATGTCCAGCTTCTCTTTCGATACGCCGGGCAGGTCGGCCAGAAGCGTGACTGCGTGAGCGTCTTCGAAGATATCGACCGCCGGCGTCAGCGTGGCGCGACGACGTACGTCACTCGATTCCGCGCGCGTCACCGCGTCCTGGTCGCGTTGGGCGACTTGCGTGTTGTCGCTCATGATGTCACCTCGTCAATGGACGGTAATTGCGCGGGGTCTGGACGCTTCGCGCTTGCCCACAGAAATCAGCAGGCAGCCGTCGACGTAGCGCGCCTGCACCTTGTCAGGGTCGGCCTGCTGGGGCAGTTCGATGACCCGTCGGAACGAGCCGTTGAAGCGCTCCTGCGCGTACTGCCGCGTGTCCTCAGGCAACTGTAATTCGCAGGTCGTCCGCTCGCCGGCAATCGAGAGCAAACCTTTATCGATGGAGATATCGAGTTTCCCGGGCTCGACGCCGGGCGCAAACGCGACGATTTCTATCGTGTCGTCGGTCGTGCCGACGTTGATATGAGGAAATGTGCCGAACTGGCTTGAACGAAGGCTGGACGGGAAGCCGCCGAACAGGCTGGACATCTGGCGTTGCAGCCGGTCCAGTTCACTGAAGAGGTCGGTCCCAAAGTGAAGGTCACTCATGGTCGCTTTCTCCTCTGCGGCGAGGAGACAAACCGGCATACGCGCTTCAGTCCGGTTGTCCGGTGCCGCGGACAATCAACGTTGAAACACGCAGCGCCCGCGAACTGGGTGTCCGCGAACGACTGCCTGAGCGATGCTTAAGATAGGACGTCTGCAGTGAATTTCAAGAGGCGGTGCAGCAGATTTTTTTGGCCTTGAAAATCGCTGCCGGCGCTCATACCGTCCACCCACAAATCTTCGATGGGCGACAAGGAGACAAGGACTGGAGAACGCTTGGCAAGCACCGCATCAAGCTGCGCTCGCCAAGGGCTTTCCGACCGAACTGATGCAGCAGATTGCGGAACTGACGCAACTTGCCGTCGAAAGCGCGGACCGGCGGCGCCCATCCTGCGCTGCCGCAAGGCTCGTCCTTCATTTTTGCGGCGTCATCTGTTGCTGAAATCCTTTATTGTGAGAGCGTCCTCAAGACATCGAAGCCTTCTGGTGGGGCTCCAGGCCCGCAGGGCCGCCCGACACACGCTTGGAAGAAGGGCAACCACCCCGGCCGGTGTTTCCTCGCGATTCTGGTAGAGGAATACATATCTCTGCCAATCGAGGCCGCAGACCTGATGAGTTATCTCATGCCTTCGCTCCGGCGGAAAACTTCGTCGTAGATACCCCCAATTTTGCAGATTGGCCGTCTTATGTCCGACGAAAGCGACTTCCAGAGGCCACTTTTCGAAGTCTGACGAAGGCACTGCAACGTCCCGAATTGATGCCAATTCGCTAAAATCTGAAATACAAGGTGGTTTTGCTGCGTGAGCACTATGCGGTCGGAGTCGACAGATACATCAGGGGGCGAGGAGCGCGACATTCCGGTGCTGCTCGACACGGTTCCGATGCCAGCGCCCGCATCGACTGAGCCATTCGTAGTTGCTGACGAAGGTCGTGCAATGCTCGTCTACCGCATTGCGCCGTCCCACCAGAGCCGGTACGGTCCCTTCGTCGAGAACGAGCAACCATTTTGTCTTGTGCGCTTCGACGGTGCCGTCTTCCAAAGCCTCGGCCCACCTAACGATGATGAGTTGAGTCGGCACGTCTTGCATAAAAAGGGCTTGCGGCCTTATGGCGCATACGAGGTGCTGAAATCGATTCTTGTGGTCGAATGGTGGCCAAACGTTGCGCGGGTGATTGCGCTGCGTCATTTCATTTTTACGTTCGAAGACAGCAGCTTCGAGTGCGTTGCAAACAACTGTGAGCTGGCTGGCATCTTTGCGGCGGGCGCCGTCGCGCGGCGGAAGGCTTTTCTGCCGTTTCGCTGAAACTGCACTGAACACGGAATGCACAGTTCGAGAATGCATCCGCTATTGCCGGAGATGTACCTATGGCAGAAGCGCCGGGCTCGATGCGTCCCTCAAACCACGGACCATGAGCCTTCCGGTCCAGTACGATTCGGGGTCACGGCGACAGCATCTCGTCGTCGGAGTCCGCGCGTCGTACGCTGTGATTCATCGTGTTTCAGCGGTTGCCCGTATCACGCCTCTTGCGGATAAGACTTACTTGCCCGTTGCGTTCAAGAATCGCCAGTTGCACTTCTTCGAGGTCAAGGGTATGCAGTTCCTGCCGCGCGGTCTCGTACACGTCTGTCCTTGTGATAAGCGCGGCGGCCATCTGCTTGCTGTCGAACTGACCGTCCTTAAACAGTTCTCGTTCGACGCCAACCGCGAGACACTCGAGTCGTGCTGAATGGACGCATGCCCACGCAAGCGCGCGATGTATAAGTACCATTACGAGCGACGCAGCCAGCGTCGGAATGGCGGGAGAAGCTCCAACGATGACGCGGCTTAACGTTGCGCCCAGAAGTATCGCGACCACATAGTCGAATGGCGAACGCTGTCCGAAGGACCGTCGGCCCGATATGCGAATGAAAATGAGAGCCGTGAAGCATACGGCGACCGTCCGGGCTGCCATCTGCAGGGCATCGAGGTCCTTTCCTTCCCCGAATATCGATATCACCACATCCATTTGGCTTCTCCGTCCGGCATGTGCCGGATAATGACAAATGCGGTCAGGTTGCAGGACGCCGATGGTGCCCCGCCTGGCGAGGCATGAAAACAGGCGCCCCAACGCCGGGTACTGTCAGCCTCAATGTCGTCGCGTCACGTAGCAAGTCCATGAGTTACCGCGAAGGCCTGGTCTTCAGCTGCAGGCGAGGGGTAGTCGGTTTATCCGTCGATTGGTCCCACGTAACCAGGAAGTCCAAGCGCAGCCTTGCTCTTCGCGAGTTTCACCGCTTTTTTGACCAGCGCATCGTACCCGGCATCGCTTTTGGGCGGTGGCAGACGACTGCGGAAGAAATCAGACCACCGGAATTCTTCTAGCGGTACGGAAGTCTTCTCGTATCCACCTGCATCGCGTACCGACGCCGACAGGCTCCGGAATTCGTCGTCGATGAGTTCCCACACGTGTTCGCGCATGTCCGCGAATGCCACGCGCTGGCCATGAGCGTCGTACGGGTAGGTCCAACGATTGTTTTCCATGGTGAGCCAGAATTCAGCTACAGAAAGCGATGAGAGGTCGCTGACGAGGACAATGGGAACGCGCTTTACGTTCGCGCGCCATAGCGCGGTGGCAACGTGATGGTGGTCAATGACGAACGGAGCGCCACGAGGACCCTGCACGACAGGAACCGGCTTTTCCGCGATTGCCATTTCCAGGTCATGCCCCGTCAACGACCTGTATGTTTTCGTCTTGTCGCGTATTTCCCGCATGCCGTGCGTTACCTGAGTCGGCCGCAACTGGTCGATTTTTAACATCTTCATCTCTGTCTCCAATCCCGCACTACGCAAGTGCCGGGTCGCTAAGCCAGACACATCTGGACTAATGGTGACCTGCAATAGGGCAGTAGCAGAGACTGTGCCGCACATTGGTGTGGCAGCCGGCCGACGCGGTGCAGATTCATATTTTCCGAGGCGAGAGTCAGATGCGCCTTGTGCCGCAGAGGAGCAATTTGAACTGGTGCCTGCCGGAAATTGCTCTTGGCTGGCGCCCTTCGACGCTTTCTCGCAAATGGTGCCTTGCTGGTTGGAGCCTTCGGTCGGAACGCCACACACTATTCGGTCATACGCTCCAAGCTCATCTCCGGCAACGCCGGAGCAGGAGAAAGCACCCTCCGGCAGCCATCGAAGACGGCACGGCTCAAGGACGACCCTCGACGATATCGCGCGTCGCGTTCCAGTAGGGGCCTGTTGTAGTATTAATGTAGTTTGGATGTAGTCTGGTAAGGAGGCACTATGCAAGTTGCGAGCAACTTCAAGGTTCTGTTCATCGCAGGTTTCGGTCCAATTGTCCGCGAGCCGTCAGAAAGTCGCGAGCTCTACACTGACGTCCTTGGCATTCCTTTCAAAGAGGAGAGTGGCGAGTATATGCATACGGAAGCTCTTCACGGCGCAAAGACTTTTGCCCTATGGCCTCTTTCTCAGGCGGCGCATTCATGCTTTGATAGCGATTCGTGGCCAGAAGACATTCCTGTCCCACAGGCATGGCTGGAGTTCGATGTCGACAGTGTGGAAAAGGCAACGGAAAATCTCGAATCGCGGGGATATCGAATCCTGGTCCGGAACCAGCAAGAACCTTGGGGTCAAACTGTCACGCGTTTTCTCTCACCCGAGGGAATACTGGTCGGGGTGACTTTCACCCCTTCGATGCGAAAGGAAAATTAATGGGCTTGCTCCCGTAAGACGAATCCCTTCCTGGCACAGGCAAAGCGGAGCGAAGAGAGAAGCACTGACACCTGGGCGGGATTTTCCGGCGAAATGTCCAAACGCTTCTGGCTGTCATTACATGCGAGCCGTCGTTGGTCGAATGCTGGTCGGGGAGTTGTGCTAATTGCTTAGCCGTAACACATCATGCCAGCGTCAGCGGGCGTCACTGTGTGGCGAATGCGCCGTCGCTAACGGGCCGCCCGCAAACGGGTCCTGGCTCCAATCGACCTTCGGACATGCCGCCGGCGTCGATTGGACTGCGCCTTCTACGGCGAAATGCTCGAGTGATTGTCCCGCGCTGATGGCCTGCTTAAGCCATTGGGGCGTCTCCCCCTCGCCCGACCACGTCTCTCCTGTTGCACTGCGATATTTTGCCGACTTCTGTTGGATTTGGTCTTGGGCTATCGCCGCTGCGACGTCGTCCAGTTCAATACCGAATTTGGCGATTCTACGGCGCAGGTAAGCGACAATGCTGTCTCGCTTTCGCTCGTCCATTACGTTTTCCTCTTTCAACGATATTGCGCGACATGTCTCCGTGCCTGCGCAATCTCTGTTCCTTCAGAATACCACTACTGACTCGGCGCTCATATGGCCCGCTGCCTAATAGCCTTTTTCGGCAGTTATGTGGCATAGTGCCGCCATTGCTAAACACGGGGAGAAAAATACAAATGGCAACGCTCGAGAAAGTTCAAGCTCAAATCACAAAGCTCCAGGCTCAGGCAGAAGCTCTGGCTGCGAAACAGTCATCCGGCGTCGTCGCAAAAATTTGCGACATTATGGAGAAACACGGGCTGACGACTGCGGACATTGAAGCCCACATCAGTGGTTCGAAGAAGCGCGGACCGAAGCCGGGCCCAAAGGGTGCCGTGAAGTCAGTCGCGCCGGTCGCGAAGTATCAGGACCCGAGGACCGGCGCGACCTGGACCGGCCATGGTCGCGCACCGGCGTGGCTTGCCAGCGCGAAGGACCGAACCAAGTTCTTGATTGATAGCAGCAGCGCGGCAGTCAATGTGGGGGCTGCGAATAAATCGAAAACTGCAGTCAAAGCGGCTGGCAAGACAACGGCGAAGGGCAAACTGCCACCCAAATACATCAATCCCAAGACCGGCGAAACGTGGAGTGGTCATGCCCGCCCACCGGCTTGGATTGCTGAAGCCAAAGACCGAAGCAAGTTTCTGATTGCAGGTGGTGCGGAAGCGACTATTGCGACAACGACGGGTACTGGGAGTAAGGTGAAGACTGCGGCCAAAAAGGCGTTGAAGTCGGTCGGTGCGACTGCGGGCAAGGGGCAGCGGAAAGGACCACAGCCGGCGCTTTACCGTGACCCCAAAACCGGTGCGACGTGGAGCGGCCGGGGCCCCGCACCGGCATGGCTGGCTGGTGCCAAAGACCGCTCGCGATTCCTGATTGCTGGTGCGGCGCAGGGCGCGGCGGAGCCGAAGGCTGCTGCAGCCAAGAAGGCTCCGGCGAAAAAGGCGCCTGCCAGGAAGGCTGCGACGAAGAAGCCGGTCGCCAAGAGGGTTGCGGCGAGGAAGGGTGCTACGACTGCAGAGAAAGCGCCGAAGAAGGCTGCAGTCAAGAAAGTTGCGGTCAAGAAGGCCGCGGCGAAGAAGGTCGCCGTCAGGAGGGTGGCCCCGAGTACGGCCGCGGAGTCGACACAGGTTCCCGTGACGGCATCGGAGACTGCAGGGGCCTCGGCTTCGGCCTGATAGCAACGCACGACATGTGAGTAGTATTGCGGTCACCGAGCAGGACCAGCTGGTTCTGCTCGAACCCATCGCGATGCCCTCGTCAGAGGCTAGCGACGCGTTTTGTTATCGCAGACGAGAGGAAAGTTCTCCTCGTCTACCGTATTGCCCCAGCGGACCTTGAGAGGTTCGGTTCCTTCGCCTACGGCGAAGAGCCGGTCTGGAGGGTTCAGTTCCAGGGTGCTGTCTTTCACCAGGGTCCTCCAAACGACGAAGGGCTGGGGCAACATCTCTCTAGACTGCCGGCGGGTTGTGTTGGTACTCGGCATACGAGTGCCTCAATCCGACGTTGGTTGCCGAGCTGTGGTCGACGTCTTCGAATGTCATCGCGCGACGTCACACTTCATATTTGCGTTTCAGGTCAGTACATTCGAGTGCATCGTGGGCGATTGCGACCCGGCGGGCGTGTTTGCGACGCAGGATTGCCGGCAGCATGGCATTCTCGTTGTGTCGGTAAGCATGGACCCCGAGGCGAACTACGGTCGTACGAGATTAAATGTGCGGTTCGACACAGGGAGTTGAACGCGACGCGTGTAACGTAGCCAGTGTAGAGGTCAGCCGATTTGGCGATTGGCCGAGGGCCACGAGGTTGCGCGGCTTTACGCTACGAACGAAGAACGGTTCGAATATGAGGGAGACGAGAAGTGTCTCGCCATAAAAGTAATAACGGGCTGTTCCAGCGGCCGCGTGCACCCATATTTGTCGAAGCGGAAATTTGCCACCTCGAAACGCTCTTCTGTTACGGCGGGCTCCATGTTCTGGGGGAAGGGTACTGGCGCCTGCGCCTGTCGGGGCTCCTGACTGAGGCTGGCCTGGCACCGTCACAACGGGCGCGGGTTCACTCGATGCAGCGTCACCTCGATACCCTCGCTGCGCAGTTTAGTGGGTCCGCGGGACGCATCAGCGAATACCAGGCAAAACGTGAGGCTGCGCAATCCGGATTCGCGTGACGAGAACTAGGCAGCCGCAACGCGGAGAGGCGCATATCCCGCGCCGCGGTGCGCCACTGCGCGTCCGGTAGGCGACGTGTCGCGTGCAGTCGTTCCGCCGGGTCGGGAAACCAGACGGGTTTCCGCTGCAGCGTCTCTGATATGAGGGCGACGGCGGCGGCATCGCCTTGTATATCCGGAAATCCGCGCCTGTCGCGGGTCACGACGTATCGAGTCGGTGTTCACCGCGTCAAGGATTCGCGTGTCTTTGGATATCGATTTTTGATGGGTAAGGAATCTCCAAGTCCCTTGCTATGAATTCAATATGAGTTCTCAAGTTTGAGTCCCCGAGTATTACTTTCTCCCATAAGCTCATGGCGCTATGGTGAGTGCGTAGAAAACCGGGCGTCAGAACGTAAAACTCAGGCTCACGGGCTCCGTCGCGATGGCATTCGCACGCCTAGCCTTTTGTAGATAGTAACCAATGTTCAAGACGACAACGACGAGATAGTCAAATGCATCGAGCGAACGAGCCTTTAGGGGAAATCCGCGGTCTGCATCCGATGCCATCCGACTTTTGACCTGTACCCGTAGCTGCCTTGATGCCAGTCGTGGATTGGGATGGCTACAAAGGAGGTCATAACCCTCATTGAACGGAGGAGCCTTGTACGTCAGAATGTTTCGCCGCAACACTTGTGGGCGATTCGCACGCCTATCACCTGATCTATTTCTTCGATCAGTTGGGGAAGCAATACGATCTCGAGGTTCACGACGCGTCGCGCTGACGCTCTGTCCGCCAATCGAGCGGGAGCCCGCGCTTCCGCGCGATCCGGCCTTGACGGACGATCACCTGAAGTGTGTTGTGCATGACAAGGCGGTCATGTCGTACGTGATGTCACGCCCCGACATCAAAACGGTGTTTATGGCTGCGGCCTGGCAAAACTATCAAAATCACTCGGCCCGCAATTCGGGTCCGAATGGCCACGGATTCACGCCATATCAATTCGACGATGAACTCACTTCGACGATCGGCAAGCTGACCGATGCAGGCAAACACGTCATCTTGATGGACGACGTGCCGACGATTCCGATGAATCTGATCAACTGCGACTTCAAGAACGACCTGTTCATCCCGAGACATAAACAAGCCTGTGAGTTTGATGCGTCTCGGGCAAGGGATGAACACGCGCCAGTTGCAGCGATGCTCGATAAACTCAAGTCAAAGTACCGATTGGGTAGGTCGTCAAGTCCGTCATCGCGTGGCGAACACCTGACTCATCTGTCGGGCGCCTTGAGGTCTTCGCAATTGACGCATGCTGCAGGCTGTCGCGCACGGTCGTCAGTTCCGCGCCGTGCGCAAGTGCGTGTGTCGCATGCGTTTCCGCATCCAGTGCGGGCTCGCGCGCCGCAGTTTCTCAGCGAGCGCCGGATGGTCCGCAGCAACCAAGCCTTGTACTTCTCGACCAGTTTCATTCCGGTGTCCACGACGATGCGCTTCTGGGCCCCGCTTTCTTGTCGGTCAGCGCGCGCTGTCGATGATCGAGCCGCCATCCGGCGTGAGGCTGTAGCCCGTCAGAAACTGCGCATCCCTGGTCGCGAGGAACAGAACAACGGGCGCAATGTCTTCTTCCGGCGATCCGAAGCGGGCTAGCGCGTTGGTTGGCGGAGGGACATTAGCCTCTTTCGCCCATGTTTCCGCCAGCGGCAGAACATTGTTTACGGTGATCCTGTCGCCGGCCCACTCGCGCGCGGCAGTTCGGGTAAGGGCGCGCACCGCCTCTTTCGCCATGTTGTATGGGCCATAACCAACCAGGCCTGTGACCCCGGCCATCGAACCGAAGTTGATGATACGACCTTCGCCGCTGGCCTTGAGGTGGGGATAGCAGGCCTGCATCGTTCGCAGGTAGGCGACCGGACCCATGTCGAGATTGCGCTGCAGTTGCTCAACCGAAAGGTCTATGATCGATGAAAATGGCGCGTTCGGATCGAACGCGTTATTGACGAGGATGTCGATCCCACCATACGCCGTAACCACCTTTTCCACTGCTGGCTTAATCTGATCGACATCACCAATGTCGCAGATGACGCCAAGCGCAGTGCCCCCCGCTGATTGAATGTCGGCAACGACGCTTTCCACGTTTGCGGGCGTGCGTGAGACAACAGCCACTTTCGCACCTTCCGCTGCAAACAACTTCGCGGTTGCACGGCCAATGCCGCGGCCAGCCCCCGTGGCAAAAGCAACTTTTCCGTTAAGTCGAGCCATGATGATCTCCATTGGTCGAGGGTTACTTGGTGTACCGCTGCTGCTGGGGCGTAGGGCGACGGAACGTGGCGTGCAACGTTCTGCGTCAGGATGGATGCGACCAGCAGCACGAGGCCCACAACCGCCGGAACGGCGCCCTGGGACTTGCGCACGCCAAGGTGTGCAAGTCCAGATAGCAACAGGTGATAGAAGATGCCGGCATAGGCAAGGTCACTGAGCGCCACACTGAAGCGCATCAGGATGGCAATCGGACCAAGGACTTTCACGGTGATCATGACCGGCACGAGGTACGCGGGGTAGCCGAGGTCGGCGAGAGCCTTCCGAACCCACTCTCCCTTGGTTAGATACAAAGAAGCTGAACTCAGGTAGAGCACGGAGAGAAGCGTGGTGCTGATCCAATAGGTATATGTTGCTGACATGAGTTATTCCTGTGCGAATGTCGTAGATCGACTTCGCAAAGAATGTCGTCTAACATGAAATCATCGCAAGTAGGATGAAAAACTGTCACCTAGTATGGAAAATCAGACCAAAGGCAATGGCGAGATCAACATGCACGAGGAAATGCGCCGGGCATTCGCGCTGCTCTCGGGCAAGTGGAAACTCGAGATCACGTGGCTACTCAATCAGCGGGTTTATCGCTTCGGGGAGCTGCGAAAGGCAATTCCCGGCATCACCCAGCATATGCTGACGACTCAACTGCGGGAACTGGAAACGGATGGGCTGGTGTCTCGCACCGTGTTCGCGGAAGTGCCGCCTCGCGTCGAGTATGCGATCACGCCGAAGGCACGCGGGCTCGGACCAACGATGGAAGCGCTGACGGCTTGGTGGAACGAATACGGAAAAAGCGTGCCGGTAAAGACGGCGCGAGGGCGAAAAACCAACACCAGGTAGCAGGAGGGCATCGCGATCTCTCGGTCTACAGTCAGGACGACCTCGATGCCATCGCCGATAGCCTCAACGGCCGGCCTCGTGCCACACATGCATTCCACTCGCCGTTCGAAGTCTTCACCACCATGCTTGCACTTGCTTCTCGACCTGATACTTCCGTTCAATAAGCCTTGTGTTGCGCTTCACGTTTTGAAACCGCCCCAGCATAAAGTAACGCCGCGGATGGAAGATTGATGCAAGTCTTCACCGCTCAAGCACAGGTTGGCAAAACTACTTTACTGCTGGAGATTC
The DNA here is from genome assembly GCF_002902925.1 of Paraburkholderia terrae. Taxonomy (GTDB): domain Bacteria; phylum Pseudomonadota; class Gammaproteobacteria; order Burkholderiales; family Burkholderiaceae; genus Paraburkholderia; species Paraburkholderia terrae. Next base: position 351,611 of record NZ_CP026114.1, read on the forward strand.
CGGTGAGTGTTTCAGCTTCAGCAAGGATAGGACGGAAAGAAGATGCGACGCCATATCCAGGTCCCGGAATAGGCGGCTGCAATGATCACCAGGCTGAAAGCGACAACCTGATCGCGCAGCGGGCGATGTGCGGCGCCGCAAACGGCCCGATTGGTTCGGCACGTCTGAATGGCAATGATGCCGAACCTATCTGCATTGCGTCGTCGAGCGCGTTGCCGATCATCGGACCCGCTCCGCGGCTCGATCCGTCATGCGGAAGCGACGGCTATCGATCACACACCGGCGCGCGCCTGCTGCTTCGAGCGCTTGCGCCATGAAGCCGAGCGCATGGGAAATCAGCCGGCGGTCGTTATCGCAGTAGCTCCATGTAACGCGCGCGACGGGCAGACCGTACTGGTCCCTTTCATCGGCAAGCGTCACGCGGTTGCGTTCGTGAGGCAGCGTTTCGCCCACGATCTTCAGACCGGCCTGATGGTCATGTGCCGGAGGGGCGGACATTTTTGCTCGTACGCCAGCGCATCCGGTGGTCGCTCCCGGGCGGCACAGTCCGCACGTGCGAGACTCCCCAAGAGTGCGCGCAGCGCGAGCTCGGGGAGGAGACGGGACTCGCCGCCCGATCGTTAGTGTATCTCTGGCAGTTCACCGGCTTTAACAAAACCCACTACGTCTTTCTCGCGGAACTCGAAGAGGACGTCCAGGCACAGCCACGAAATGAAATACGGAGTTGCAGATGGTTTGCTCCGCGTGACATCACGACGCTGCTACTCAGTGTACCGACGAGATCTATTCTCAGGCTCGTGCCGGACGATAGCGACTCCGTGTCAGCAGAGTGATAATGCAGGTCCCGACACCTGAGAAAGATGATGACCGAGAGTCGTCGGATTGACCGAGAGGTGGCCCATCACCTGTTACAGCGGCGCGGACAGTTGACGCGGCGATGGCTGCGTGCGGTCCGGAAGCAGATGCACATCCGTCCTGTCAGCCGCGACGCAGTCGTCGGACTGATCAACCAGCTGCCTTTGCTCTTTGACGAATTATGTGCATCTGTCGGAGAAGGCGCGGAAGAAGCGGACACGATGCGCGCCGGGCGCGACGCGCGCAGGCACGGCAGCGAGAGATGGCGCCAGGGGTTCGCGCTCGATGAGCTTTACCTCGAACTGGACCTGTTACAACGGTGCGTGCAGGCATGTGTCCGCGAGTACTTTGCCGGCGCCCAATCCCGCGTCAGTCAGGCTGCCACACACGAGGCGATTGAACGTTTTTTCAGCGACGCCATCCGCGGAGCAATCGGTCAATTCCAGGCTCACCAGGACCGCAGGGTGAATGATGCGATGGGTCAGCGCGATCTCGCTGTCAAGCGCCAGAGGAACAGCGACGAGCGGCTGCGAATGGCAGCTGAGGCGGCCGGACTTGGCATTTTCGAGTGGGATCCCGAGACGGATGGTGCTGTATGGGAAAACGACCGGATGTACCAGATCACCGGGCAGCCGCGTACCGAGGGGGCACTGAACATAGGAGATTTCATCGAGAGGGTGGTGCACCCGGACGACGCAGCGCGAGTGCGGTCCGAACTCAAGGCGGCGCTCACGTCATTACTGGATTTCCAGACCATCTTCAGAATCCGGAGACGCTCGGACGGGGCATTGCGATTTCTCGCTGCATCAGGCCGCTTTATGCCGGCTTCGTCAGGCGTAGGCCAGATTCTCGTCGGTACGCTTGCAGACGTTACGCAGCGCGTTGCAGCCGACGAGGCGACGAAGGAGGCCGATCGCCGCAAGGACATCTTTCTTGCAACGCTCGCCCACGAACTTCGCAACCCGCTCGCGCCCATCCTGACTGCCGCGCATCTGCTGGCGAAGGGCAGCGTTCCCGCTGCCGAGTTGCGCTGGATCCACGATGTCGTTGAGCGTCATGCCCGCCATCTTGCCCATCTGATTGATGATCTGCTCGATGTTTCGCGCATCACTGCAGGCAAGATCAGACTGCGCAAGGAGGTGTTCAACGTTTGGAGCGCCATTGACCGCGCGATCGAGATGAACGCGTCTGCAGCAGCCCAGCGCGGACATCGGCTGGAGGTCGCGACGTCCGCGCAGTCGGCCCTGTTCGTGTACGGCGACCTCACGCGCATCACGCAGATCGTGTCCAACCTCCTTGACAATGCCATCAAGTACACGAACGCAGGCGGAGACATTCGCCTCGCAGCTTCGGCGTCCTATAGCCACGTATCAATCACCCTGCAGGACAACGGCATGGGGATGCGGCCCGAACTGATCCCTTCCCTGTTCGATCTGTTTGAACAGGCTTCCGCCGACGGACAGCCTGGTAAATCGGGACTGGGGATTGGGCTTTCTGTTGCCCGCTCTCTGGTCTCGATGCACGGCGGCACTATCACCGCCTCGAGCGAGGGTTTGGGGAAGGGCAGCATTTTCACCGTTTCCCTTCCGTTATGCGACGCGCCAGTCGAAGTAAGCGCGGCGCGCGTGGAATCCGATCCTGTTATCCCAGCGGTGTGCAAGGTGCTGATAGTAGACGACAACGAGGATGCAGCATTGTCGCTCGCAAAGATTTTGGACGATCACGATGTGCGCGTCGCCACTTGTGGATTTGAAGCGGTCGAGATCGCCAGGGAGTTCGGCCCGAAGGTCGTGCTACTGGACCTTGGTCTTCCGGATATCAGCGGGCACGAAGTCGCGACGCGCCTGCGCAAACAGCAGGGTGGCTCGGACATGCTGCTTGTCGCCCTCACGGGTTATGGACAGCCGGAGGACAGGGAGCGTACCAAGGCTACCGGCTTCAATCACCACCTCGTAAAACCGGTCAGGATTGAGGAAATTTTTTCAATCCTTAATTGCGCTTCAAAGCCGGATTCTCTCTGAGAGTCGATAGTGACGTTTTGGGGTTCATGAAAGGTCTGGGTCGGTATCGGATTGCTACTGCCTTCGGAATCGGCGCGCAGGATCGCCTTGAAACTGCAACCGCAAGTTGGAGGAAATGAGGATGAAGCCTGTGGCCACAAGAGCAACGGACGACATTCTTTGTGAGCGCTGGTCAGAAAGGCAGGCCAGCCGTGCGCCAGACGGCTCGATGGTCGTGGTGGTGGCAGACGACAACGAACGCGTAGCCGAGGCGGTGGCTGCAGCGTTGGCGGCGTCGGGCTTCGTCGCCAGTGCAGTGTTCAGCGGCCCAGATATGGTGCTTCGATGCGAAGTGGGCGATGTGGGGATAGCGCTTGTTGACATCATGATGCCGAGGTACGACGGGTTTCATACCGCCGGCATGATGCGTCGATTGCAAACCACACACGATACCGTTCTTATCGCTTATACGGCACCCTCCGTAGGGGATGTGGCGCCCCGCTCAGCCGATTTCGACGGCTACTGTCAGAAGGGACAGTCGATTGACAAGGTCGTCGAGCTCGTCAGGAGCTATTTTCCGGATTGAGGTCCCCGACCAGGCCTGTTTCAGCTACGACTCTTAGCGTCCGGACATCTCCGTCGAGCGAGACAGGCAGCAGGTTCGCGCCAAGCTGGACCGATCAGATTTCATGCCGTGCAGAAAGGCTGCAGTTTGGTGTTCGACGGAGGCGACTGAAACATTCGGAATGAGCAAGCGTATCACGTGGAGCGACAGGCATGCGCACGAACTCTCTGACAACGCTAGCGCATCGATCGTAATGGTGCCACTTGCGACTCTGGCGATAGCGGCAACCCCGTGGACCCCGATGTCGCAGAGTGTCCGTCGTGCGTGCCGCTCACGATACGGCCCGAAACTCAGTGTACTGGACCCGTTACCGGTGTCGCCCAACGCCATGCTATCGTGGCTGGAAACGAATGGCTTCATGCTTGCAGGGATAGCGGCCGCAGTCGCGTGGTCGGTAAGCGGAAGCCGCCGCCACGCAACCTGAATGGATGGACAACCGGATGGAAGACGCAACCAGGCGGTACATGCCGATCGTCGTGGAGTTTGATCCCGACTTCATGCTCGCATCGATGGAGATGTGGCGCAAATCGCTCGATCTGCAGATTCCGATTGCCGACGACCTCAAGATCCATCTCATGGAAAACCGTCGCCGGCTGCTGGAGCGATTCGTGACGACGGGCAAGGCGTGGAAGATCATCATGCACGACCTGAAGGCTGTGGAAGAGCCCGCTGCGCTGGAAAGCGTGCGCCGGGAGGTACAGGCGTTTCTGAGCTGGGCCGAAGACGGTGTACAGGCGCTAGATGATCTGGCCCCAAAATGTTGCTAAATTATATTATGTCAAATTGCCGAGACGAATGACAAAACCTGACAGCCGTGTCGGCTCTGGCAACCAGACACGAAGAATATGGGATGGCGCTGCACTGGCCATTGCGCGCGGCGAGTGCGATCTAAACCAGAAGCCACGTCCTGGTCATCTCCCTCGAGGAGGTGTGGCCTTGATTTTCGCGCAGGTTTCCCGTTAGGGCGCCCTTGCCTGGCAGCGCATTGCCTTGCGTCCCCAAATATTTTTATATAAAAATCAGCTAGTTGCTGTCTACCTGTGTTGGGTACACATATAGGCGGCGGTGTATGCACTCAAAATGACCGTCGCTATCGACCCTTCATCGAGCTGGGCGAGCGGTCAGTCTCCGCCAACTTGCCCGTGGCGCGTGCAAGTCGCAAGCTTGCCGGGGATTGATGACGGCCGCCGAGTGCCGGGAAGCTTGCGGTGCGCAGGTAAAAGACGTCTCCCGGCCCCCTTCGCCTCCATGACGATTAGCGCGACGTGGTGACCTGCAAGCTTCTCAAGCATCGAGTCAAAACTGACATGATCATTCGGAAGATTCAACGGAGTGGATGTCACACCAACTGCTATGTCCAAAGTGGCTTTCGCCACGTCGATGCCAGCAATGACCAGCGTCGGATTCGGAACTGGCAAGCTCGTCATTACCCCTCCTTGGACATGCGAATTCGCTACAGACAACTGTTCGGGCTTTCGATGAGCAGTTCGGCACTGCGCCTTAATGATTGGAGACGGGCTTCAAATCCCATGGAAGTTCTGGCTGCACGAGCCTCGCTAAACTTGCATCTACACCAGCCTGTGATCGCATTGCCCAACATCCGTTTGGCACGTTAGTCGCGCATGGGAAAAGCGGACTCGACGCCAACACATTCCTTTCGAACTAGCGATGGGAGAGGGAGGTCAGGGCGTACTGCGCGTGCGCCACGCGGGCGAGCCACGTATGGCAGGAAGTCGCGAATGGCGACGAGGTGCTTGTGGTCTTTCATGCCGGGGCGAAGCCTGCATGTCGCCGGTATCCGGGCAAGCATGAACTGCACGAGCGGGGGTGCCGACCTGAAATTACATGATTGTCCATGCTCACGGACGCATCGCGATCATCGACGAAAGCGTTATGCGCGCAGTGTCATCGATCGCTTGACGCGCGCGCACGAAGCCTCGCAGCCATAACCTGGAACAGGGTCGATGCGTCCATGTACTACCTCACAATCGAATCCAAACAAGGCTGCGTCTACAAGCCAAATGCCGTTTTCATCATGCTCAAGCGATCGGCAACCCGTCGTGCATAGCCCTTGGCGCCCCCGCTATAGCGACATAGCGCGCCCTCGAGGTCTCCGCCTGACGCCCTTATGTAGTCTCGGAGAATCGCGGACCCGATACGGACGTTGGTGCGCGGATCGGTCAAATCGGACGTGCGAAGGACACGGTCTCTGTGTTGAGATGGAAGTACTTGCATGAGTCCCTTGGCGCCAACAACACTTATCGCAAATCGGTCGAAACTAGATTCGACTGCGATCACTGCAAGCAATAACAACGGCGAGATTGCGTAACGCCTTGCCGCAGTTAGCACCGCGTGACCGATTCCCAAGGCGTCGTGTAATCCTATATGAAAGCGCGAACTCACAACAGCTGCGATTTCCTCTGCTGTGGGTGCTTCCTCTAGCGGCAGTTCGACCGCTTCAGCCGACGTCGGCAAAGCCGGTGCAGCAGCGCCATAACACAGCCCCGTTAGCGAGCAGAAAACCACAATAGCCGAGAGGACGATGTCGCGCAGGCGGCGAGCAAGAGGGTGTAGCCACCCAATTGAATCTTCCCTCAGGTTCGTGAACATGGTCTATGTTCCTCAATATTCCATGGTCACGACCGGTTCAATCGTCTTCCATGGAACGACACGACGACGAATAGATGAAAAAACAAAGTAGAAAATCGAAGTGTCGGGTACTGTCCAATTCAGTCTTTAAGAAATCAAACAATCTGCCCAGCACCTTCCGCAGCGGAAACAGCAGAGTCGTCAAGCCAGACGCTCGAGCGCCCGATCAATGCAAGCTGCGCACGTTTCGCTCGCAACCAACTCGCGAACGCTATTGGCATAGCGTCGGTGCGCTACGGGCACCTGTCCACGCTCTTGCATTCTTCACGTTTGATTTGTTCATCCAGCTCGACCCGCCATGCCCGGCTCGCCCGAAGTCTTTTCGATACCCATCACAATTCTCCTTCACCGCAAATTAGCATTACAGTAAGCATACCTTACTAAAATCTACAGTCCGTCGGTAGACGTTCCTGTTCAGCCAAGGCACGAACGTGTATTCGTCGTATGCATTGCTGCCCACATAAATCCAGTTGCTGAGAATGTTGGACATCATCGTCTCCTACTCTTTCCACCATTAATGGGCGCCGGTTTTGCGACAAAGGCCGCTCCATGCCGGCTTTCATGTCCTCCGATGCCAAGGCGCTGGGTTGTTAACTCGCTCGCCTGCGGCACATCAGTACCTATATGTAGTACATAAAGCCTAAGATAGGTAAACATACCAACGAGGTCAAGAAAAATTTTGATGGCGTGTCCACTGGCTTCGCGGCTGAAAAGGCGGTCTCGAGCGCTCAAGCTGCTTGCGGGTGCCGGAACCGCTTCCCGGGAGTTGTCATGGGGCTGGCAGGCTAGTGCGTAACCCTGGGGAGACCGGGATACCCTCTCTTTTCCTCTTGCACAATGTTTTTCTTTGTGACCTAATTTTGGTGACATTACCTAGGATGATTCTGGAAGCGATTGCAACCGAAGCACCGAACGACGTTTCACGGGTTCAACGATCGATGAAGGCACGCGAGGCGTTCGACGAGGAAGATGCCGTCGGGCCATAGATCTTCCTGGCGAGCAGTAGCTGGCCCGGCGCACAAGGCTCACGGCCGAAACGCAAATCCGTTCGCGAAGGCCGCCCGGGCGACCTGGTCGGGCAGTTGCGGTTCGACCGGTTGTTCGCTGGTCTGGCAGGATCTGGGGCACGTTTGATACTTCGCCATTGGCCGTAACCCGCAGAACACAGGGAATTCCCCGTCTTTTTTTCTTTTTTCTATTTTTGTATTATGACCTAACTTTGGTAGTATTTTCTACGAAGGCGCCGCAGGAAGCGTTTGCAACCTGGTCGCCTTTTGACGATTCAGGAGTTCAGCTATGGATGAAGCCACGCGCAAGGCGTTCGCGGAGGACGGCGCCGTTCCGGTCAAGGGCCTTCTCAACGAGCAACAGTTGGCCCGGTGCCGACAGGTCTTCGACTGGGGTATAGAGAACCCAGGGCCGATGGCCTGCAGCCTCTTCGACGGCACAGTGCACAAGACGCGCAACGACAACGCCAATCCGTATGCGAAGGGACGTCTGGACGAGCTCGTTGGAGAGCTGCCGTTCGGCCGACTGTTCGCGGATCTCTGGGGCTCAGACAACGTCTGGTATTTCGCAGAGGAACTGTTTCTCAAGAGCGGGGGCAATAGCGGCCGCTCGCCTTGGCATCAGGACACGTCCTACCTGCCATGGAAGGGGATGCACTTTGGCAATGCCTGGATCAGTTTCGAGGCCGTGCCCAAACAAAATGCGCTTGAGGTCGTGCGCGGGTCGCATCAAGGCCCCCGTCACGACGGCACGACCTTTCAAAATGCTGAAGATCCGACTGATCCCTTGCATGGCGGCGATGTCTGGCCGCGCCTGCCGAATATCGAAGTAGGGCGCCGCGCTAACCCGGCTGCCTACGACATCCTTTCGTGGGCGACCGAGCCGGGTGACGTCTTGCTGATGCATCCGGGCGTACTGCACGGTGGCGGCGCGGTGGACCCAGCGTTTCCGGATCGCCACACGCTCGTACTGCGCTTTTTCGGCGACGACGCGGTTTTCAGCCCACTTCCGCAACCGAGTATCTCGGGCTTCACCGCGGCTGGTGTCTTGTTCCTCGAAGAACTTGCTGCGTTGAAAGACGGGGATCCGTTTCGCGCAACGTGTTTCCGTCAACTCGTCTGACCAAAGGAACCACCATCATGGCAACGCCCACTTCGCGGCAACCGATCATCCCGAAGCCGTTCCAAGCGTTCTACGACGCCTATCACTTTTCTCCCGCGACCCGCGTGGGGGACACGATCTGGGTCTCCGGTCAGGTCGGCATCGGCCCCGACATGAAGGCCGGCGAGGGCATGCAGGCTCAAGCCCGCATCGCCTTCGAGTCCCTGAAGGCCGTCCTCGAGACGGCGGGCGCGAGCCTATCCGATGTGGTGGAATTGACCACTTTTCACACTAACCTTCGCGACGAGATGGAGGACTTTTCGGCAGTCAAGGACGCGTACTTCCCGGCGTGCTATCCGTCGTGGACGGCGGTTGGTGTAACGCAACTGGCGCTTCCGGAGTTGTGCATCGAGATTCGGGCGGTGGCCGTGGCAGGGTGTGGCGACGGCTGAGCGGTTTGGTCCAGGGGCATTGGGTTTGAATCAATCCATATGTAGTGCGAATGAATGTAGGATAGGACGGAGAGTCGAGATGAGAAAGCACACAATCGGAGCCGTATCCGCCATCGCGGCATTGTTGCTCATGACCGGAGTGGCCGTCGCCGAGGACCTTACGCCGGTCGGCGGCGAGCGCGCGGCCAGCAAGGACGGGCTCGTGCCAGCGTTTGCCGGCAGGGAAGCCACGCCCGGAGGATGGGAATGGGGCAAGGTTCGCGGTGACTTCTGGAAGTACAAGAATGAAAAACCGGTGTACACGATCGACGCATCGAACGTCGACAAATATGCCGACAAGCTTTCGCCGGGGCAGACCCAACTCGTCAAGCAACTGAAGGGCTATCGCATGGACGTCTATCCGTCACATCGCGAATGCCAGTTGCCGGAATTCGCCGAGCAGAATTCGAAGGCAAACCTCACGACGGCGAAACTTGCTTCGGATGGCGAAACGGTGCAGGCCGCAGTGCTCCCGGGGGTCGCCTTCCCGCAGCCGAAAAACGGCGCCGAAGCGATTCTGAACTACGAGACGCGCTATCGCGGCGAAGGGATCGAGTGGTCGCCCGTTGTAACGTCCATTTCCCCGCGCCCCGGCAGTAGTGACTGGATCGACGCAGTCGGTCCGCAGGCGTTCTATTTCCCTGCAGGCAAGGAAGGCAAGACCACACCGCAGGACGTCGACCAGTTTAACCTCGGCGCGTATTTCTCGGTCGATTCGCCCGCGGCGCTGGCTGGTCAGGCTTTCGTGCAGCGCCAGTACTTCGACAAGGACTCGGAAACGTACTACTACTTTCCCGGCCAGCGTCGCGTCAGGCGCATGCCGGCATACACGCATGATGCGCCGCTGATCGGCTTCGAAAATCAGTATCTGATCGACGAATCCAACATGTTCAATGGCTCCATTGACCGGTTCAACTGGAAGCTCGTGGGCAAGAAGGAAATGATCGTCCCGTATGACGATTTCGGCATGTACGCCTTCAGGGACAAGCTCCACGACGTCGCTACGCCCAACGGCATTTCCTCCGATCATCGTCGTTATGAAATGCATCGCGTCTGGGTGGTCGAGGCAACGCTTAAGCCCACGGCGCGGCACGTCGCTTCGAAAAAGGTCGTATATCTGGACGAGGACAGCTGGCTCGCGCTCGTAGGCGAGGACTATGACGCGCAGGGCAAACTCTGGAAGGTGCGCGAGAGCTACCCGATTCCGGTGTGGGAGCTGGGCGGTGCATGCGATAACGAGCCGTTCGTGCAGTATGACCTCAACGACGGACGCTACGTGCTTGATGCTTCGTCGATCGGCCAGGGCAAGGATCTTCACTGGTATGAGCATGTCGACAACCCGCGCTTCAAGGTTGACTTCTTTACGGCGGAGTCGCTGAGGTCGGTAAGCGAGCGCTGACGCTCACTGGAAGGTCGGGGTCCGGCGCACGCGAATCGCGTGCGCCGGCTTGGAGGAGGACGGCAGGATAGAACCATGAAAACGAAGATCATCGGCAGATATGTTGCGGTATCGCTGGCCATGTTCGGAGCGGCAGCGTCGAGCGCGTACGGTTACGAGTTTACGACAGGAATCAACGATCTCACGGGCTCGTGGGTGACCAACCTGACGGCAGGCGCGGGGATCCGGACCAAGAACCCGAGTTGCTCGCTTACGGGCGATCCCAATTCCGAGGGTTGCGGCGCGGCGGCCAACACCAATCAATGGGGATTCGGCGACAACGGCGACCTGAATTACCGTAAAGGACAGGCCTTCAGTACCTACGTGAGCGCGACCAGCGAGCTGCTGATGAAGATGCCGAGCGCCGGTCTCAAGTTCATGATCCGCGGCACGGGGATGTACGACTTCCTCGCGAAAGACACTGCGAGAACGCCACTGTCGAGCACCGCATCGGCGCAGGTCGTCTACGATGCGCAACTGCTTGATCTGTGGGGCCAGAAGGATTTCGCGATCGGCGGGCGGTCCGCTCACGTGCGACTGGGCAACCAGGTGATCAACTGGGGCGAGAGCCTGTTCGCACAGGGCGGCATCAATGCCACGAACTCGCTCGATATCCAGAAGCTGCTGGTACCGGGTTCGCAACTCAAGCAGGCGCTGCTTCCCGCACCGATGGTGAGCTTCGCCGCCGATCTTTCGCATGGATTCAGTACTGAGGACTACTACCAGTTCAATTGGAATGGCAATCGCTATCCGCCCGTCGGATCTTACTGGTCAACGACGAACAGCCTGGGCCGCGGAACGCAGCCGCTCACGATCAACACGACCAACCTCAACGTGGCGGGTCCCAGTGCGGGGACGATTGCCGGTTCGAATAGCGGCAACCAGAATGTGCTCGACGGAATCAACAACGGTCTCGTCAATGGCGGATTCGCCGGGCCGCCCTTCTTCGATATCGCTCTTCCGGTCAACTGGCAGGCGCCGTCGAAGTACAAGCCGCAGTTCGGCTTCAAGTTCAACTATGCGCCGCGCTCCTTCGGTGCGAACTTCGCGTTCTACTACATCAACTATACCGACAAGTCCCCTGTGCTTTCGTCACTGGCCAACGGGACGGAGCAGTGGTCGTATCTGCAGAACCGGCAACTGTTCGGTGTGAGCGCGAATTTCGGGCTGGGCGACTGGGCGATCGGCACGGAGCTGTCGTACCGGCCTCATGACGCCGTGGCGCTGTCGAGCTGCTATGGCGCTGGTGGTGCGCCCGATCTGAACACCAATGGTGTGCCAGGCATCAACTGCCAGCAGTGGGCCGACATGAAGAAGTTTCAGTACGACATCAACGGCATCCTCGCCCTCACGCGCAGCGAGTACCCGTTTCTCAAGCTGATCGGCGCGGATTCGGCGACGCTGAGCGCGGAGCTGACGTGGATCTACTACCCGGGCCTGAGTTCGAGCGGCATCACGCGCACGATCAACGGACAGGCGGTAACGCAGTTGCCGCAGGCGGGCTACCTTCCCTGGCTGAACAACAACTCGAGTCTCGGCTATCCGATCGGGATGGCGCAAGGCACGTCGAGCTCCGTGGGTGCAACAGTTGATTTCAACTGGACCTATGACGGCACGCTGATTCACGGCTGGCAGGTGACGCCGGGTATCACCTTCGCCGGTGGACTCTACGGCTATACGCCGACACTCAACGCGAACTATCTGCAGGGCGCGAAGTCGCTGAACCTCTACGTGCTGTTCAACCAGAACCCGACCACCTGGCAGGCGGGCATCAACTACACGCTGTTCTGGGGAGGCCACAACACGGTCGGCCAGCCATATGCGGACCGGAATTTCGTCGGGATGTTCGTCACCCGGAACTTCTGATGGCCCGATGCCGTGGGCCTTTGAATCACCTGAGGGAACAATACCGTGTTAAATCGCCTGGTTAATAGTCTGGAAAGGGTGTGCTTCGGCCACCGGATCGCCGTGCTCGTGACGATCGGTGTGTTTACTGCCGTCATGGCCGTGTTCGCGGTGCAGCTGCGCATGGACGCTGGTTTCGAGAAACAGATGCCGATCGGCCACGAATACATCCAGACCTTCCAGAAGTACCGCTCCGACCTGCTCGGTGCGAACCGGATCACCTTCGTCGTGCGGGCCCGCAAGGGTTCGATCTGGACGAAGGAGGGGCTTACGCGCCTGTACCAGGTAACCCAGGCCGTCACGTATCTGCCGAACGTCGACCGCATCGGCGTGCAGTCGCTCTGGACGCCGAACGCCTACGTGAACGAAATCACCGACGAAGGCTTCCGCGCCGAGCCGATCATCTCCGGCACGATCACGCCTGCCCAGCTCACGCCCGACGTCGTCGCGGCGATCCGCCGCGCGACCACGTTGGGTGGCTACGTCGGCACGCTTGTCTCGCACAACGAGGACAGCGCGATGATCACGGCCGAGCTCAACGAGCGGGATCGCAACGGCAAGGTGCTCGACTACGTGGCATTCAACCATCAGCTCGAAGCACAGATCCGCAAGCCGTTCGAGGATGCGGGCTATGAAATCCAGATCATCGGCTTCGCCAAGCAGATCGGCGATATCGCCGATGGCGCGACGGCAGTGCTCGGCTTCTGCGGTATCGCGCTCCTGCTCACTGCGCTCGCCGTCTACTGGTATTGCCATTCGGTCCGCTTCACGGTGCTGCTGATTTCGTGCTCGCTGACGTCGCTCGTCTGGCAGTTCGGGACGCTCAGGCTGCTGGGCTTCGGTCTCGATCCGCTGGCCGTGCTGGTCCCGTTCCTGGTGTTTGCGATCGGCGTCTCGCATGGCGTGCAGCAGGTCAACTTCATCGTGCGCGAGATTGCGCACGGCAACAGCTCGTTCGATGCGGCCCGTCACAGCTTCAGCGGTCTCCTGATTCCCGGTGTGCTGGCGCTCGTCACCGCGTTCGTTTCGTTCATCACGCTACTGCTAATACCGATTCCGATGGTGCGTGAGCTGGCGATCACGGCATCGCTCGGTGTCGGCTACAAGATCGTGACGAACCTCGTGCTGCTGCCCGTCGCGGCTTCGTGCTTCAACTTCACGAAGGCCTATGCCGACAATGCGCTCAAGCGCAGCGAACGGCGCTCATCGTGGCTGCGCGGGCTGGCGCGGATCGCCCAGCCGAGGTATGCGGGTGTCACCGTGGCGTTGACACTGGCAGTGTTCGCACTCGCTGCATGGCAAAGCCGCGACCGCGTGATCGGCACGCTCCAGCCGGGCGCGCCCGAACTGCGCGCGGACGCGCGCTTCAACCGCGATGCTACCTCGATCGCCAACAACTATGACATCGGTCTCGACTGGCTCACGGTCGCAATCGAGTCGGACGGCAAGGCCTGCGACAACCCGGCCGCCGGACTGTATGAAGACGACCTGACGGGCGCGATGCGCAGCGAGCCGGGCGTCGTGTCGGTGCAGTCGTATTCGGCGATGCTGCGCCGCTACAACCAGGGTTACAACGAAGACTACCCGAGGATGAATGTCGTGCCGATCGACCCTGAAAACTACGGCGCGGTCTCGGTCGACGCCGGCCGGGTAAAGGGATTCATGAAAGGCAACTGCGGGATGACGGCGGTGCACCTGTTTCTGACCGATCACAAGGCCACGACGATCAGCCGGATTCTCAATGACGTGAAACAGTACCGCGTATCCGACGTCTTTCCTGGTATTAACGTGCGTCTCGCGGCGGGCAATGCGGGCGTGCTTGCCGCGACCAACGAAGAGGTGGCGCGCAGTGAGTTGCCCATGATGCTTTATGTCTACGCAGCCATCCTGATCCTCGTGTTCCTGGCCTACCGCGACTGGCGCGCAATGCTGGCCTGCTGTCTGCCGCTGACGGTTGCCACCTTTATCGGTTACTGGTTCATGAAGGAACTGAAGATCGGCCTGACGGTCGCCACTCTGCCCGTCATGGTGCTGGCTGTCGGTATTGGCGTGGATTACGCGTTCTACATCTACAACCGGCTGCAGGTGCATCTGGCTCACGGCCAGAACATTGTGAAGGCGGTTCAGCACGCGATGCTGGAAGTGGGCGTCGCGACGATCTTCACGGCGATCACGCTGGCCATTGGCGTGGCAACGTGGAGTTTCTCGGCGCTGAAGTTCCAGGCGGACATGGGCAAGCTGCTGGCGTTCATGTTCCTCGTGAATCTGCTGATGGCGATGACCGCGCTTCCCGCACTGGCATCGGTACTGGAGCGCTGGTTCCCGCGTCGCACGCCGGCACGCGCGCCCGGTCTGTTCAGCCACTGATGCCCGCGAGTACCCAATAACCGAGGTCCAGCCATGATCAAGACGCTTGTTGCCTGTACCGCGCTCTGCGCTTCCATCACCGCGTTCGCACAACCCCCGGGAACGGTCGCAACGTGGGCCGCGATGCCGGCTCATTCCTGGACCGCTCCGTCACACATGATGCTGATGGACGCCACGCGCGCCGGCAGTCGCATGGTCGCCGTGGGCGAGCACGGCGTGATTCTTCTTTCGGACGATGACGGACACAGCTGGCGGCAGGCGCGTCAGGTGCCGGTGTCGGCGACCCTCTCGGCCGTCACCTTCACCGATGCCGAACACGGCTGGGCCGTCGGGCAATGGGGCGTGATCCTCGCGACCCGAAACGGCGGCGAAACCTGGGAGAAGCAGCGCATCGACATCTCGGTCGACCAGCCGCTGTTTTCCGTGCTCTTCACCAATGAGCAGGACGGGATAGCGGTGGGTCTGTGGTCACTGATGCTCACGACCCATGACGGCGGCAGGACGTGGGCCCGAACGACCTTGCCGAAGCCGCCGGGAGGCGGGAAAGCGGACCGCAATCTGTACCACGTCTTTGCCGACCGCAAGGGCGGGCTTTATATCTCCGCTGAACAGGGGACGGTGCTCAAATCGAGCGACGGCGGCGCGAATTGGACCTACCTTCCGACGGGTGGCAAGGGCACGCTGTGGACGGGTGTGGCGCTACCTGACGGGCGGCTCGTCGTTGGTGGCTTGCTCGGCAGTCTGTTCGAAAGCCGCGATGGCGGGTCGACGTGGGCGGCGCTGAACTCGGGCACGAAGAGTTCAATCACCGATCTCGTGGCGACGCGAAGCGGATTCTTGGGTGTCGGACTCGATGGCCTTGTGTTCCGGCAACACGAGGGGAGCGCGTCGTTCGAGGTTCATCAGCGCGACGATCGCGCTACGCTCACCGCCGCATTGATCGATGGCGCCGGCAAACCCGTGTTGTTTTCGCAGGACGGGGTGCTGACGGTCCGTTGAGAAACGCCAGTCGCTACCTTGTTAGATCGTTCTCCTTAAGAGTGGGGAATTAAAAGGAGAAGCAATGAAACTGAATTGGGCATCAAAGATGGATCGGAAGCGTAAGCCGGATACACAGACCCGGCGCCAGCTTCTACGCATCACGGCGATAAGCGCGGCGTCACTTGCGACCGGCGGTGTGTCGCTGGCACAGACCGCCGCAACGACCGCAACGAAGCCTATGAACGGCGACATTCTGGACGTCGCAATCATCGGCGCGGGTCTTGCCGGATTGACCGCGGGCCGTGACCTCAAACTGGCCGGATGCGATTCGTTCGTCGTGCTCGAGGCGCGCGACCGCGTCGGCGGACGCACGTATAACCATGACCTTGGACAAGGCGTCGTTTCCGAAGCCGGAGGGCAGTGGATCGGTCCCGGCCAGACCGCGATCTTCGATCTGGCACGTCAACTGGAGATCGATACGTTTCCGAGCTGGTACGCGGGCAAGACCGTCGTGATGGCGCAGGGCGCTACGGTGGCCCAGGATTTTCAAGGGGGCACTGGGGGTGACGACACGATCGGTAACCGGCTTGCCGAACTGTCGCGCGGCGTGCCGTCCGGGGCGCCGTGGAAAGCGCCGCATCTGGCGGAACTGGACAAGCTCTCTTACGGCGAGTGGCTGTTGCAGCAGGGCGTGAAATACGAGGACGGCTACTTTCTCGCGCTAGCCGCGAAGCTGACCACGGGCGGTGCGCCAGCGCAACTGGGTCTGCTGCACTACCTATCGATGATCAACAGTGCAAGCTGCAACTACACGCAACTCGAAGCGTTCAAGGGCGGCGCGCAGGAAACGCGCATCGTCGGCGGCTCGCAGCGTCTGAGTATCAAGATGGCCGAACAAGTCGGCGACAAGGTCAGGCTGTCCTCGCCGGTGCGCAAGATCGCCGGCTGGGATCGCGATGTTGTCGAACTGCATACCGATCAGGGCGTGGTCAAGGCGCGCCGCGTGATCGTTGCGATAAATCCTGCCCTGTGCAATCAGGTGGTTTTCGATCCGCCGTTGCCCGGCGGCCGGGCGCAGCTACAGCAGAACTGGCCCACAAACGCCCCCATGCGCAAGACGGTACACGTCTACGACAAACCGTTCTGGCGCGACGCCGGTTACTGCGGAACGATCTTCCAGGTCGGTGGCCCGGTTTTCATGGCGTACGACAACTCGCCCCCCGATGCGTCGCTCGGCGTGATCGCCGCATTCGTCGCGCCGGGGATGTTGCCCAACGATCCCACGACGGCTGAAAGAACGCTTTCGGCCACGTTTGCGAAGGCATTCGGCGACCGCGCGCTGCATCCGACGCAATTCCACGACTACGACTGGGGCCGGGTCGATCCATGGACCCTGCATTGCATCAATCCCATGCCACCGGGCTTCTGGTCGAAGTGGGGCAAGTATCTGCATCCCGAAGTGGGCCGCCTGATCTGGTCAGGGACCGAAACCGCCGACATCTGGGCCGGCGCGATGGATGGCGCCGTGCGTTCGGGTCACCGCGCAGCCTTGCAGGCGCTGGCCGGTTTCACTCAACGCGGCGAGGTGGCGTGAATGAAACGGGCATGGATCGTAAGCGCAGTCGTCGTGCTGGCAGGCGTCGTGGGTGTGGGAGCGCTCTACGGGCGCGAATACCTCGACGGCATGCATTTCGAAAAATCGATGAGCGAAATCGACAAGACGGAAGTGGTCAACGGCGGCCCTTGGCCGCAGCCGCAGGAGACCTGTGTCTTCTGCCACGGTGCGCACGGCCAGTCCGTCAACGCCTGGTATCCGGCGCTGTCTGGACAACCCGAGGCTTATCTCGTTGCCCAGTTGCACGCGTTTGCCGGCGGGCAACGACTCAACCCCTACATGGGGGCGATTGCGAGGGGGCTTACGGGCGAGCAGATCAAGTCGCTGGCTGCTTATTTCGCGCGGCAGACGCCGTCCCAAAGCGAAGCGGTGCACGCCCAGACAGCGCTCGAAAAGCAGGGCATGGCGCTCGTAGCGGCGAAAAGCTGCCAGGCCTGCCACGGGGCTTCGTTCATGGGCCAGGGTGCCGTGCCGCGTCTGGCAGGCCAGGGCGAAGCCTATCTCGCGACGCAGCTTGCTGCGTTCAAGGCGGGCGAACGTCGTGACCCGAGCGGCGCAATGAACGGGATGGCGGCCGCATTGTCCGGCGAAGACATCCACGCGGTAGCCAGCTACCTCGCGGGCCTGAGGCCTGGGGGCAGCCCCGCAGGCGTGCAATAGCTGCATTGGCGTAGCGCGGCAGGAGTCGGGAAGAGACAGGAAATACCCTGTCTTTTTTAGCTTTACGTATTTTGTAACATGAACTATGTTTTGTATTGTGTTCTATAAAATGGACGTGCATTATCGCAGTATCGTCCGACGGCGGGGTTCGCCAGCCGCCGAAGACAATCCAGGCATTTAGCCGACTCGACATTCGACCAATCAAGCTTCAGGAGACAAGCATGGCAAAGCATCCCGTCGTCGTTTATGGCGCAAGCGGTTATACCGGCATGTTGATCATGGACTGGCTCATCGACCAGGACATTCCCTTTACGGCGGTCGCACGTAATGCGAAGCGCACGCAGGACATGATGGCGCAGCGTGTCGTGCGCCTCGAATCGGCGAACTACGAAGTCATCGAAGCCGAGCACACCGTGGATTCGCTCGTGAATGCCTTTCGCGGTGCTAAGGTCGTGTGCAACACGGTCGGGCCGTTCTTCAACTTCGGCCTCACCGCTGTTGAAGCGGCGCTCAAGGCTGGCTGCCACTACCTCGACACTACTGGCGAGCAGCACTTTATCCGCCAGGTTCGCGAGCAGTTTGGCGAGCAGTTCCGGCAGGCCGGGCTGCTGGTGTCGCCCTCGAATGCCTACATGTACACATTCGCCGAAATCGCCGCCGAACTGGCACTCGAAACGCCCGGTATAGACGCGCTGGAGACGGCCACGCTCACGCGCGGCCCGCGCGGCGCCGGCGCTGGTGTGAGCGTGGGCTCCACTGCGACCATCTTCGAAGGCTATCGCCAGGAATCATCCTATCTGTGGGAAAAGAGGCTGGTGCCGCATGACAGGCACGCATCGTTCAGTGTTGCCTCCCCCGATTTCCTGCAGCCTGTGTTCGCGTTGCCGTGGGGCGGTACGTCGTTGCCGGTGTATTTCGAGCACGATCCGCGCGTGCGCAGCTGCGTTTCCTGCGTAGGCTTCTACGACAACAACGCGATGCAGATGGTGCACGCGCTCGGACAGAAGTGGGATGCCGAGTACGCGCACCTGCCGCGCGAGCAGCAGGATGTGGTGCTCAAGCAGCTCGTCGATTCGACCACGCCGGCCATGCCGCCACGCGAACGCACGTCGCTTCATCGCACGGTTGACTTCGCGATCGGCCGCGGCCAGCTCTCGGCCGTTCGCGCGACCGTGCATGGCATCACGCCATACATCGCGACCGGCGCTATCCAGACGGCCGCAGCCATCAAGCTGCTCGACGGCGAGGCCGCGAAGGTGGGCTTTGCCTCGGGCTCGAAGGCATTCGGGCATCGCTATCTGCTCGGATTCCTCGAGCAGCGCGGGCTCGCGCGCGCCACCGTCACGCAGCTGTAAGCGCCGCGAGCGCGCAGTTTCGGTACAGGTTCAGGACAGATTCAAGGAAACATGGGACATGGCAATCATTGACTTCTTCGACCGCGGTTGGCGCCTCAACCCCAACGGCGTGGCCTACATCCAGGACGAGCGCAGCTATTCGTTCGATGAGGTGCGCACGCTGTCGTGTCGCGTCGCCAACGGCCTGCTCGCCGCCGGCTTCGAAAAGGAAGCGAAGGCAGCGGTCTGGGCCGATAACGACGTCACCGCTTGGACCTGCACGCTGGGGCTGTGGCGTGCGGGCGTGGTATGGATCCCGGTGAACGGGCGCAGCGCACCGCAGGAGAACGAGTACCTCCTCGACGCGTTCGATTGCGAAGCGCTGTTCTTCCATCAGGCGTTCGCGCCGGCGATTGAAGCGCTGCGTCCGAGCCTCCCCAAGGTCAGGCTCTGGATCTGTATCGATGCCAACCTGCCATGGGCGCCGTCGCTCGAGACATGGAGCGCGGCGCAACCCGTGACCGAGCCGCGTGTCGATTACGACATGGACGACATCGTGACACTTTCGGGCACGGGCGGCACGACGGGCTTGCCCAAGGGGGTGATGAACACCCATCGTGCGTTTCAGACCTACTTCGCGCAATTCATGATGGCGTTTCCGTATGGTGTGGAGCGGCCGGTGAATCTTGCCGCGGCGCCCATGACCCATACCGCGGGGATGCTCTCGCTGCCATGCACCGCGCGCGGCGGCACCGTGGTCGTGCTGCCCAAGCCGGAGCCGGGCCTGCTTCTCGCGGCGATCGCGAAGCATCGGGTCACGGAGTTCTTCCTTCCGCCGACGGTCATCTATCGCCTGCTCGATATTCCCGGCATCGCGGCCCAGGATTTTTCGTCACTCAAGTGCTTTTTGTATGGCGCTGCACCGATGTCGGTGGAGAAACTCAAGCGCGCGATCGAGGTGTTCGGGCCCGTCATGGCGGGCGGCTACGGTCAGACGGAAGCTCCAGCGTCGATCTCCTATCTCACTCCGGCCGAGCACTTCGTGGACGGCAAGCTTGCGCCGCAAGAACGGCTCTCCTCGGTTGGCCGCCCCAATCCGCTCGTACGCGTTGAAATCATGAACGATAGCGGGGAGATTCTGCCTCGAGGCTTGACCGGTGAAATCTGCGTGCGCGGCGACCTCGTGATGAAGGGCTACTACAAGGCGCCCGACAAGACAGCGGAGACCGTCGTCGATGGATGGCTGCATACGGGCGATATCGGTCATCTCGACTCTGAAGGGTACCTGCACATTACCGACCGCAAGAAGGACATGATCATCAGCGGCGGCTTCAACGTCTATCCGAGCGAGGTCGAGCAGGTCATCTGGGCGCATCCAGCAGTGCAGGATTGCGCGGTGATCGGCGTACCCGACGAAAAGTGGGGCGAAGCCGTGAAGGCAGTGGTGGAGCTCAACGCCGGTCAGAGCGTCAGTGCTGAGGAGCTCGTGGCGTTGTGCAAGGAAAAGCTCGGGTCGGTCAAAGCACCGAAGAGCGTGGACTTCATCCGCGCGTTGCCGCGCAGCCAAGCCGGCAAAGTGCTGAAGAAGGACCTGCGGGAGGAGTACTGGAAAGGCGTAAGCCGCCGGATCTGAGTCAGCCACGCAGGAACAAAACACCATGAGCGATATTTACATTGCCGGCATTGCAATGACCGTGTTCGGCAGGCACTTTGAACGCAGTATTGAGGATCTCGCGGGCGAAGCACTGCGCGGAGCGTTGAAGGATGCAGGTTGCGACGCCGCGGCGATCGGCGCGGCTTTCTATGCCGGCATCACCAACGGCCCGCTGCAGGGCCAGCTGTCAATTCCGGGGCAGGTCGTGTTCAGCAAGATCGGGATTGACGGCATTCCGGTCTACAACGTGGAAAACGCCTGCGCATCTGGCAGCACAGCGGTGCATCTCGCGGCCCAGTCGCTCAGGTCGGGCGCCTGCGATGTCGCGCTCGCGCTCGGCGCGGAAAAGATGAACGTGCCGGACAAGGCGAAGTCATTCGCCCTGTTCGAGGCGGGCTGGGACGTGTCACGCGTCGACGAGAACTTCGCCAGCCTGATGAAGCTTGGCGAAGGCGTCGAGCCACCGCCCGGATCGGAGTCCGATCGGCCCTATAGCCGCTTCATGTCGGTCTATGCCGCGCTGTGCCGGTATCACATGAAGACATACGGCACCACGCAACGACAGATCGCCGCCGTGTCGTCGAAGAACCATCTGCATTCGGTGCATAACCCATATTCGCAGTTTCGCCAGGCGTTCACGATCGAGGAGGTCCTTGCGGCGCCGCCGATCACCTATCCGATCACGCTGCCCATGTGCGCGCCGGTTTCAGACGGTGCGGCGGCGGCGATCCTGTGTACCGGGGAGGGCTTGCGGCGCATCGGCGCTGACCGCAGCCGCTGCATCCGGGTTGCAGCGAGCGTCGTGCGCAGCTTCACACATCGACGCGTCGACGAGCCGGAGAAGAACATCGGCCGCGTTGCGGCGCTGCAGGCCTACGACCAGGCGAGCCTCGGCCCCGAGGACATGGATGTCGCCGAAGTGCACGACGCGTCGGCGATGGGGGAAATCATCCAGGCCGAAAACCTGCAACTGGCCCCGCCCGGTCAGGGCGGTCCCGCCGCCGAGCGCGGCGAGTTCACCCTCGGCGGGCGCATTCCCATCAATACATCGGGCGGGCTCGAATCGAAGGGGCATCCGCTGGGTGCCACAGGAATCGGTCAGCTTTACGAACTGGTTGCTCAACTGCGTGGAGAAGCGGGCGCGCGCCAGGTGCCGGGTGCGCACCACGCGATTCAGGAAAACGGCGGCGGTTTTCAGGGCATCGAAGAGGCGGCGCTTGCCGTCCACATTCTGAGCAAGACTTGATGGAGCATGCATGAGCGAGACAACGGAAGCACAAGCAGGACAACAGGACGGCTCGCGTTCCGGAGTGAGCCGCCGCACCTTCATCAAGGGTGCGGCGGCAGCGGCCGTGGTGGTGCCGGCGGTGGCGGCTACGCAATGCTCGCGCGTCGAATCGCCCGGCCCTGTGGAGGAGGCCAAAATGACTGCTGACCTGGAGAAGTACCGTGCGCTCGGCGGTTGGGTAGAAAGACCAGGCGACATGCAGCCTGAACTCGCGGGCGACGTGAGTGCAGATGTGGTCATCGTCGGCGCCGGTTTTGCGGGGCTTTCGGCTGCACTGGAACTGGTCAGGCACGGAGCGAAAGTGGTCGTGCTCGAGCGCGAATTTGCCGGCTTTGGTGCAAGTGGACGCAACGCGGGCTATCTGGCTGGCGCGCTCGCGCTCGAATACGATCTTTTTCTCAAGAGCGTAGGTAACGAGAAAGGGAAGGAGATCGTCCGCTACTACGAGGACGCCGTTCCCTTCGTAGAGGGGAAGCTCAGAGAGTACGAGATCGACTGCGACTACAACCAGACTGGCATTATCCGTGCGGGCATTGATCCCGCACAGGAGGAGAAGGTGCGCGAGGACATGCGAACCGGCGCCGGGTTGGGCTTTCAGTCGGAGTTTCTCGACCACGCCGAGATGCGTGCGCGTGGCATTCCGCCGGCGTTTTTATTCGGCAATTACGTGCCGCGCGGCGGCACGCTCCACCCCGGCAAATACGTGATGGGGCTCAGGCGCGCGGCGTTGCGAGCAGGCGTGAAGATCTACGAGAACACGCCGCTGCTGTCTTACACCGAGGGGCCGGTCATCAAGGTGCAAACCCCGCGCGGCAGCGCGAGCGCGCCGGCGCTGATGCTGGCCACCAACGCCTATACGCCGCAGCTCGGCCTGCTCGCGGACAAGGTTGTACCGCTACGTGTCTCGGCGATCGAGACCGAACCGCTCTCCGACACCCAGCGCAAGGCGTTGGGTTGGCCGCGACGCGAAGGCATCGTGACGGCACACTGGACCATGGAGAGCCATCGCCTGACCGTCAATAACACGCTCGTGGTGACGACGAAGCGTATCCATTACCCATACGGCTCCAAGACGCCGAACGTGCCCGACTATGAGTCGTATCGCGAGCTGCGCACGGCCCTGCATGACCGCTTCCCGTCCCTCAAGGGCATCGCGCTGCGGGCATGCTGGAGTGGCTATATCAGCCTGGCCAATGACGCGCTGCCGGTTGTTGGAGCCACGGGGGCGCATCGGAACATCTTCTACAGTGCCGGGTGCTCCGGACATGGCGTGGCCGCGCAGTCCATGGTGGGCAACATGATTGCCGGGCGGATTCGTGGCATCGAAAATCCGCTCCTTTCGGCGCTCGATCACAAGACGCCATCTACGCTGCCCGAACCGCTGCGATGGTGCGTCGTAAATGCGGCGTTAGGCGTGGTGAACGCGCTCGACGACCGCGTGAACAGCAAGGCGCGCGCCGCGCAAGCGCTGCGGGCGTAACGCGCATCAAGGTATGGGACGGCTCCGGCGAACGTGCCTCGACCATGCAAAATCGGGGCATTGTGCGAGCGGCTCGGTGATCGGCTACTGCGGTTGTAGGTGATGAAGAGCGGGTGCGAACGCTGCAGCAGGCCCGGCCATGCGGATGGAGTTTCAGCCTGGTGTAAGGTATAGTCATGTTTACCTAGGAAGCGGTTCGTGTGACCGCATTGCCTCTACCCGGCGAGGCGTCTACCTCACTCAAGGCGGAAAGCGATGACAGTGCCAAAAGAGCCAAGCACCCGTAAGCGGCGCACGTCGAGCGCAGCACCTTCCACGGGAACCGCTCCCGACGGCCTGCGGGCCCAGGGCGTACGTACACGCAATGCCATTATTCGTGTGGCGAGGAAGCTCCTGCTCGAGAATGGTCCCATGGACTTCTCGCTGCGTGCCGTCGCGCTGAAAGCGGGAATCAGTGTCAGCAACCTCCAATACTACTTCCCGACGCGGCCTGACGTCGTGCGGGCGGTGATGGCGCCGGTGATCAACACGTATCTCGATGTTCTGAAACAGGCGCTCCAGAACAACGCCTCGCCGCGTGCGACGATCGAAGCCATTCTCGATCAGTCGGTGCAGGACGCGAAAGACTCGAAGAATATCCCGTTGTGGTGGCATTTCTTTTCTTTTGCGTCTACCGATCCGGAGTGCGCGCAGATGCGGGATGAATGGTACGAAACCTTGACGAACGAACTTACCAAGCTCATTCGCGCTGCGAATCCGGAGCGTGGGGCGGCCGAGAGTACACATATCGCTGTGCTGCTCATTTCGATGGTGGACGGCATGACCATTCATCTGGGCACCGCGCGCAGCAAGCGCGCGTACATGCGAGGGTTTGAGACGATGTTCCTTGAGACCGCGCGTAACCTGGTATGGGGGAAGACGGTGGACGCCGAAACGGCCTAGCAGCCACGGCACTGTGCCGACGAAGAAAAAGGACAGGGGGAATACCCTGTCTTTTTTTTTCACTTCATGTTTTGTATTGTTACCTATGTTTGGTAGTGTGATCTATTAATGAGGCGGCTGGGTTGCTGGGCAGTCCGGTCGACATATGTCCAGGATAGGAGTACTGAAATGATTCGACTGCACAAGTCCGTGGGGTTGCCTCTGGCAGGCTTGACTGGTTTCGAAACGCCGATGGGGGAGGAGGAACGTGCGATCCAGGAGACGGTTCACCGTTTCGCACGCGACGTGCTGAAGCCCGTCGGTCGCGAACTGGACCGCATGACGCCGGAGGAAGTGATCGCGCCTGGCTCGCCGTACTGGGGCGCCATGATGGAGAGTGCAAAGCTGGGCCTCGATCCGCAACTGCTTGCGCAACTTCCGCCAGACATGGCGGTGCGCATCGAATCGCTGATCGGCGAAGAGCTCGGCTGGGGTGATGCGGGGCTTGCCGTTTCGATCGGCGTGGCGCCCGCTCCGTTGATGATGGCACAGTCGATCGGTAATCAGGAACTGATCGACATGTGCACCGGCAAAATTGGTTGCTGGATGAATACGCAGCCCGACCGCGGCACCGATGCCGCGATTCTCTACCGCGATGAGATCAGCGCGGGCGGCAAACAGCCGGTGGGTAATCTCACGGCGAAGGTGGGCACAGACGAAATCGTCATCAACGGGCAGAGTTCGGCGTGGATCTCGAACGGCTCGGTCGCGCAGGTGGCGCTCGCGTACATGGCGGCGGACTATGGCGATGGCTTTTATGGCACCGGGGAACGAAGTTCGTTTGCGAACGGCATCGGGATGATCGTTCCGCTCGATCTGCCGGGTGTCTCGCGCGGCAAGCCGCTCGACAAGATTGGCCAGCGCTCGCTTCCACAGGGCGAGATCTACTTCGACAACGTGAAGGTGCCCAAGCGTTTTGCCATTGCGCTAGAGGACGATTATCTCGGCAATCTGGCATCGACCTGGTCGTTCGCGGGCACACACATGTGCCAGGTGTTCGTGGGCGTAGCCCGCGCTGCGTTCGAACTCGCGCTGGGTTATTGCCACGAGCGCAAGCAAGGCGGGGCGCTGTTGATCGATCACCAGATGACGCAACTGCGCGTGGGCGATATGTTGCGGCGGCTGGAGATGGCGCGTGCGATTGCGCGACGCAGCCTCGCATTCTCACGTCTGTCTCCAAAGAGCCATCCATACGCTACGGCACAGGCCAAGGTCAGCGTAACTGAAGAAGCGATGAAGATCACGCACGAGGCGTTCCAGCTCTTCGGCGGCAACGGTACCACCCGCGAATTCCCGATCGAGAAGCTGTTCCGTGATGTGCGCTCCGCACTGATCGAAGACGGCGAGAACTATCACCTCACGTTGCGTTTGGGCGTGCTGGCAGGGAAGCTCTATCAGAACGGGTGGACGAAAGAGTAACCAGCCCGTCGACGCCGATATATTGGCCTGGCGTTGGGGCTCCATGGTACCCGAAGGAAGCAGTCGAATAGCAGCTACTGTGCGTGCAGTGCCGCTAATCTGGGTTCGAATCCATTTGTCTATCAGGAGTGCGACATGAAAGCTGCTGCAATATCGAACCTTTTGGCACTCGCGGTTGTGCTGACGTCCATCGCCGTTTCTGCTCACACGGGCGGCGGCGGCATTCGCCCGCAGGAACAATCGACTCCGCAATTCGTGTCCGTTTCAAGTGGAGTGCCCGACGAGTCGAGTGCGCAGACCGATGCGGCTCGTGCAGACGGGCGCCCGGGCACAGAAGTCAGCCCGGCGCTGGGTAAGACCCGGGCACAAGTCCGGGCCGAACTCGTGCAGGCCGGGGAGGAGGGCATGCTTCCGCCACGCTGGGTTGATTATCCGCCCAGTGCGGCAACGAGCGCGCGCAATCGGGAAAACTTTATCCGCGTGGAACAAGTGGGGAAAGCGAAAGCGATCATTCCGCCGACGAGCGCAAATAGCACAAATGGATCGAACGAGGAGCAGCAATGAAATTGTTGGTCGCTGTAAAGCGGGTCGTGGATGCCAACGTCAAGGTCAGCGTGAAATCCGATGGAGCGGGCGTCGATATCGCCAACGTGAAGATGTCGATAAATCCGTTCGACGAGATCGCCGTGGAGGAAGCGGTGCGGTTGAAGGAGGCAGGCGTGGTCACTGAGGTGATCGCAGTTTCGTGTGGCGTTCCGCAGGCACAGGAAACGTTGCGTACTGCGCTCGCGATCGGCGCGGATCGCGCGGTGCTCGTGGAGTCCGCAGTTGAGTTACAGCCGTTGGCTGTCGCGAAGCTCCTGAAGGCGCTGGTCGACAAGGAACAGCCGCAGCTCGTGATCCTCGGCAAGCAGGCCATCGACGACGATTCGAACCAGACCGGCCAGATGCTCGCCGCGCTGGCGAACCTGCCGCAAGCGACGTTTGCCTCGAAGGTTGTGGTCGCGGACGGCAAGGCTACCGTGTCGCGTGAAGTGGACGGCGGCGCGGAAACGCTGTCGCTGACGCTGCCTGCCGTGGTCACGACGGACTTGCGCCTGAACGAGCCGCGCTACGTCACGCTGCCGAACATCATGAAGGCGAAGAAGAAGCCGCTCGAAACCGTGAAGCCGGAAGACCTGGGCGTTGACGTCACGCCGCGTCTGAAGACGCTGAAGGTCGCCGAGCCGCCCAAGCGTTCGGCAGGCGTGAAGGTGCCGGACGTGAAGACGCTGGTCGAGAAGCTGAAGACGAAAGCCAGGGTGCTGTAAGGAGCGAGACGAAAATGACAAATCCGGTGAATCTGGTAATTGCTGAACACGACAATCACTCGATCAAGGCCGCGACGCTAAACACGGTCGCTGCAGCACAGAAAATTGGCGGCGACGTTCATGTGCTGGTCGCGGGCCACAACGCCCAGGCCGCAGCGGACGCAGCAGCGAAGATCGCCGGCGTTGCGAAGGTGCTGCTCGCCGACGCGCCGCATCTCGAACAGGGTCTTGCAGAGAACGTTGAAGCGACGGTGCTGAGCATCGCGAAGAACTATTCGCACATCCTGGCTGCGGCAACGGCAGCGGGCAGAAACGTCACGCCGCGCATTGCCGCGAAGCTCGACGTTGCACAGCTCAGCGACATTACCGCCGTGGATGCGCCCGATACGTTTGAGCGTCCGATCTACGCCGGCAATGTGATCGCAACGGTTCAGTCGTCCGATCCGGTCAAGGTCATCACAGTCCGCACGACCGCTTTCGACGCCGTAGCAGCCGAAGGCGCCAGCGCAGCGGTCGAGAAGCTCGAAGCGGCAGCAGACAGCGGCCTCACGCAGTTCGTCGGCCGTGAAGTGACGAAGCTCGACCGTCCGGAACTCACGAGCGCGAAGATCATCGTCTCGGGTGGCCGGGGTCTGGGCAGCGGCGAGAACTACACGAAGGTTCTGGAGCCGCTCGCCGACAAGCTCAATGCCGCGCTCGGCGCCTCGCGCGCAGCAGTCGACGCTGGCTACGTGCCGAACGACTACCAGGTCGGTCAGACCGGCAAGATCGTCGCGCCGCAACTGTATGTGGCAGTCGGCATCTCGGGCGCGATCCAGCATCTGGCCGGCATGAAGGACTCGAAGGTCATCGTCGCGATCAACAAGGACGAAGATGCACCGATCTTCAGCGTGGCCGACTACGGCCTCGTGGGCGACCTGTTTACAGTCGTGCCGGAACTGGCGTCGTCAATCTGAACGCATAACCTGGAGTTGCGCCTGTGATGTCCGGGCGGATGCCGGGCTGATCCTGCTCACTTGGGCGGATCGTCAGAATCCCTACATGGCGTGGCGCTTTGGCGCTCAGCCAGGCGTCGGAAAGTGGAATGTCGCGGCATCTTTTGAGATACAGGGGAATACCCTGCATTTTTTTCGATCGCTATATTGGTATGTTGACCTATCTTTGTCTATATGAACTAATACGGGGTCGCTGAAACAGCGGATCGCCCGGGTCTCGGGCCAGGCGCGCGAACGATTCTTAAGGGATTTCAAAGAAGTTGCACAGCACGGTGTATCGACCGGATATGGAGACTGGCGCCTGAGCGCAGCGGTTTCGGTGACCCGCTCAGAGCGGGAGCCTTCATCAAGTAGACAGAGGCACTATGGCAAAAAAATCTTCCCCAGACGGCGCTGCAAACCTGCAGCGCAGGCAATGGCTCAAATATGCCGGTGCCTCGGCAGCTGCCGTGGGTACGCTCGCCATGAGCACCCAACAGGCGTATGCCGCAGTCACCAAGGCCGCGCCAGGCGCGGACGGCATTCTCGACGTCGCTATCGTAGGAGCGGGGCTGGCCGGACTGACCGCCGCGCGCGACCTGCGCCACGCGGGCTGCGAGTCCTTTCTGGTGCTTGAGGCCCGGGACCGCGTGGGTGGGCGAACGTTCAACTACAACATCCCCGGCGGGTACGTTTCGGAAGTCGGCGGGCAATGGATCGGGCCCGGCCAGACCGCCGTTGCGGATCTCGCGCGCGAGCTGGGCGTCGGGACTTTCCCGACCTACTACGACGGGAGGACGGTCATTCTGGGCGGCAACGGCCGCGTGGCGGTCGATCTGAAGGGCACGTTCGGCACTGACGAGGCGATTGGCGCCAAACTCAGCAGACTCTCGCGCGACGTGCCTTGTGGCGCACCGTGGACGTCCCCGAAGGTCGCTGAACTGGACAAGCTCTCGGTCGGTGACTGGCTGGAAAAGCAGAATATCAAGCCTGAAGATCAGGTCGCATGGAATGGCAGCATCACGCTTTCGGGCGGCGCGGCGCCGGAGAAGATGGGGTTGCTGCACTTCCTTTCGATGGTCAATTCGGCGGATTGCGATTATTCGCAACTCGACAGCGTCAAGCACAGCGCCCAGGAAACCCGCTTCATCGGCGGCTCGCAAATCCTCAGCATCAAGATGGCCCAGCAACTGGGCGATAAGGTCCGCCTGTCTTCTCCAGTCCGCCAGATTTCCGGATGGGACGGCGACGTCGTCACCCTGCATACCGACCATGAAGAAGTGCGGGCACGGACCGTCATCATGGCCATCCATCCGGCATTGTGTCATCAGGTGCAGTTCGATCCGCCACTGCCGGAAAAGCGTGCGGCCCTGCAGCGCGCCTGGCCCGCGAATTCCCCGGCACGGAAGACGGCCATGGTCTATCGCCGTCCGTTCTGGCGCGACAAGGGCATGAACGGGAGCATCTTCCAGGTCAATGGTCCCATTCTCTGGGCCTACGACAATTCTCCGCCCGCTGGGGAGATCGGGGTTATCAACGCGTTCATCGAGAATGCAATGGTCCCGTCCGAGCGGGACGCGGCAATGGCCATGCATAAGCAATTCTATGCGCAGGCATGGGGCGATGAAGCGCTGTCTCCCATCTCTTATCACGATCAGGACTGGGGACGGGTCGATCGCTGGACCCTGACCTGCGTTTCCGCCATTCCGCCCGGCTTCTGGAGCGCTCACGGCGAGGCGCTGCGCCCCTCGTGCGGCAAGCTGATCTGGTCGGGGACGGAGACTGCGAATATCTGGGCCGGGTACATGGATGGCGCCGTGCGCTCCGGCCATCAGGGCGCGCTTCAGGCGCTCAATGCGCTGCACCGGGCGTAGGAGGGTAACGATGAAGAAAACACTATTGATTGGCATTCCTCTGGTTATTGCCCTGCTGCTGGCCATTTTCGGCTCCGATCTGCTGGGTCTTTATCGGCTTCAGCAGTATCTCACGGCATCGACCTCGGCTTACCTTGCTGACGGCGGCCCCTGGCCGCATGTGACCGACGTCTGCATGGGCTGCCACGGCGTCAAGGGCAATTCACTCCATCAGGGGTATCCGAGTCTCGCCGGGCAGCCGGCACCCTATCTGGAGACCCAGCTCCACAATTTCGCGAGTGAGGCGCGCCGTAATCCGAACATGGGGCCCCTCGCGATGATGATGAGCGATCCGC
Organism: Paraburkholderia terrae; assembly: GCF_002902925.1. Classification (GTDB taxonomy): domain Bacteria; phylum Pseudomonadota; class Gammaproteobacteria; order Burkholderiales; family Burkholderiaceae; genus Paraburkholderia; species Paraburkholderia terrae. The sequence continues at coordinate 381,955 of NZ_CP026114.1, forward strand.
AGATCAAATCACTGGCTGAATATTTTGCCAGTGTGACCCCGGTCGCGAATCACTACTTCAAGCCGGATGGGCAATTGCGCGAGAAGGGACAGCGTCTGGTGGCAGCGAGCAACTGTGCCGCCTGTCACGGTGCCCAATTGATGGGCCACGACCAGTTTCCGCGTTTGGCGGGGCAGGGATACGACTATCTGCTCGCGCAGTTCGACGAGTTCGCATCCGGCACTCGCAGCGAACCCACAGGCGTCATGAAAAACCTTGCGACCGGTTTTTCGCCCGAAGACCGCAAGGCTATTGCCACCTATCTGGCAAACCTTGACCCGAAGAGAAATTGATCAATCAGATGCAACCGGAGTTGGGAGTTTAGTCATGGACCTCAGATCTGTAGTTCTTATGCTTTCCAGTACCTTGCTGGCATTAAGCTCATTTTTCTACGGCTGGAAGGTCGTCAGGAAACGAAATTATCTTCTCGGCCTGGAGATGTGGATCGTCGGCACATCGGCGACGAACGCCATCGGATTTTTTGCTAGCGGAAATGCCGTTTCCTATGAAGTAGCGCACTTCTTCGATGCATTTTCTCGAGGATTCGGCATACCCATCATCGCCGTCGCGGGTCTGATGGCGATTACGCACGGCTACAAGCCGTCGATTCGCGAGGACGTCGCGGTATTCGTCGTCGCGTTTGCGCTTACGTTCGCTCTCGTGGGAGCGGAATTCATCGCTGGGGTTTTGCCTTACTTCTATCTGACGATGTGGATTCTGCTGTCGATCTATCTCGTGTACTTCATCAAAAGACTTCTGGAAATCGGCGAGATGCTCCGTGCGCTGGCCGTGGGGGTGGCTCTGGTAACGTCACTGGGCATTGCGGTCATTTACGATTTTTACAAAATACCGGGCGAAGAAACAAACGTTTTTTTCAACTTCTACACGCTTGCCTTGTGCTCATGGGCCTACTTCATGCCGGCGATCTATTACGGCTATTGCGCTCTGGAGCGCGCAAAAAATGGCAGAGTCGTGCTGAACTCGCCCACGCCTTACCGAACCTGACCTTCCTGGAGATCAATGATGAATCAAACCTCGCATAGGGTCATGCGCTTCACGGCCTGGAGCGCCATCATCGGCGGCGTTCTGGCGTACGCAAATGTGGGCTTGTCATTTGTGGTAACGGGCCAGGATGCGGATATGGTGCTGCACGGTGCATCGATGCTCGCGTTGTCGCCCGATACCCGCGACGTGTTTCGCTGGTGCATGGTTGCAGACACGTTCGGGTTCTATCTGCCCTTCCTCGTCATTGGCGGATACTTTGTGCACGTATTTCGCGAAGAGCTGGGTGCGCTCGGCAACATGGTGGCGATGGCCGTCGTGTTGTACGTCATGGTTGGCATGACCGGCGCTGTCGTGCAGTTTGCGATCCTTCATCCGCTGGCCCATCTCTACGCGGGCGGCGACGATGCCACGAGAAACGCCGCGGCGGCAGTATGGACTGCGATAGCCAACGGGACGCAAAACGGCCTCTGGTGGATTGAGGGCCCGCTCGTGCTCTTCTGGACGCCGATTGCCGCCAACGTGCTCAAGAAGGAGGGCTGGAAGGGATCGATTCTGCTGAAGATCGTCGGATGGGCTTTCGGGGTCTTCTTCCTGTTCGGCTTGTTTCCGGATCTCGACGCGTTTTCGAATGCCAGCGAGATGGTCGTCGTGCTGGTTCTGCCGCTATGGATGTTGTTGTTCGGATGGCAGATGCTGCGGCGCGCGCGAGCGTTGCCGGCACCATTGCAAGGCGCCGGCGCATCCACGTAACGCAACTCTCAAACGCATCTCAACACGGGACTGAATATGACTACCCTTATCGTGAGTTACCCAAGCACAGAAGGCGGGATGTTTGACCGCGAGTACTACCTTTCGACTCACGCTCCACTTGTCCGCTCAGCGTGGAGTGAGTTTGGTCTGCAATCAGCCGAAGTCCTGTTCCCATCACCAGATCCGCAACCCTTCGCATGCATAGCGATACTGCGTTTCAGCGATCAGGTCGGGATCAATATGGCCCTTTCGTCGGCGAAAACTGCTGAGGTCATTGGCGACGTGAAGAACTTCACCAATATCACACCGACGATGTTCTGCGCGGACGACTGACTGATTGCGCGGCTGGCGTGACTTCGCCATTGCCGTCAGGCCTGCAATCCTTGCGACAACCGATACCAGTGTGACGAATCAACTTGCCCTATGACATTACTGATTGGCATTCCTCTGGAACTTGCCACCGGCGAGCGGCGCGTAGCGACCGTACCCGAGGTGGTCGAGAAACTGATCAAGCTCGGATTCATGGTGGCCGTGCAAAGCAGCGCAGGCGCCGCGGCGAACTTTGACGATGACGCCTACCGTGCGGCCGGTGCCGAGGTCATGGCATCGGCTTCCGAACTCTGGGCTTGCAGCGACATCGTCCTCAAGGTTCGCGCTCCGAGCAGCGACGAAGTCGCGTCGATGCGCGAGGGCGGCATGCTGATTGGCTTTGTTTGGCCTGCCCAGAACCCCGAGCTGATGCAGCAACTGGCCGCGAAACGGGCCACGGTACTGGCCATCGACGCGCTGCCGCGCACGCTCTCTCGCGCGCAGAAGATGGACGCGCTCACCTCGATGGCCGGCATCAGCGGCTATCGCGCGGTGATCGAGGCCGCGCATGCGTTCGGCCGCTTCCTGAACGGTCAGGTCACCGCCGCCGGCAAGGTCCCGCCTGCGAAGGTCTTCATCGCCGGCGCGGGCGTAGCGGGCCTGGCCGCGATCGGCACCGCGGCTAGTCTCGGCGCGAGCGTGCGCGCCAACGACACGCGCGCCGAGGTGGCCGACCAGGTCAAGTCCCTGGGGAGCGAATTCGTCAAGGTGGACTACGACGAGGAAGGCTCGGGCGGCGGCGGCTACGCCAGGGTCATGAGCGAGGGCTTCCAGCAGGCGCAGCGGGCGATGTACGCGCAGGAGGCGAGAGACGCGGACATCATCATCACCACGGCGCTGATTCCCGGCAAGCCGGCTCCGAAGCTCATCACGGCCGAAATGGTGCGGTCGATGAAGCCTGGCAGCGTCATCGTGGATATGGCGGCCGAGCAAGGCGGCAACTGCGAGTTGACCGTGCCCGGAGAAGCGGTGGTGCGCGACGGCGTGACCATCGTCGGCTACATCGAACTTGCTTCGCGTCTGGCGCGGCAGTCGTCCATGTTGTATGGCAACAACCTGCTGCGCGTGGTCGAGGAACTGTGCAAGACCAAGGACGGCACGATCAACGTCGATTTCGATGACGACGCCATCCGCGGTCTCACGGTCATCAAGGAAGGCAGCATTACCTGGCCGCCGCCGCCGCTCAGGCAGCCGGCCGTAGCACCCGCACCCCAGCCCGCCGCTGCTGCGGCGGCAGTCGCTCCGAAGAAGGGCCACGGCAGCAGCGAGCCGATGTCGGCGAAGTCGCTGGCCTTCGCCTTCGGCATCGGGGCGCTGGCCTTCCTGATGGTGGGGCTGTACGCGCCGGCCACGTTCCTCTCGCACTTCACGGTGTTCGTGCTGGCCTGCTTCGTGGGCTACATGGTGATCTGGAACGTCACACCGTCGCTGCACACGCCGCTGATGAGCGTGACCAACGCGATCTCGTCAATCATCGTCATCGGTGCGCTGGTGCAGGTCGCGCCGCCGCTGGGCGGCTCCGCGGCGGGTGACCGGCCATCGGGGCTGATCCTGGGCCTCGCCGTGGGCGCGTTGGCACTCACGGCCGTCAACATGTTCGGCGGCTTCGCAGTGACGCGGCGCATGCTGGCGATGTTCCGCAAATAAGGGGATGACAACAATGACTTCCAACCTGACTACCGTCTCCTATATCGGCGCGGCGATGCTCTTCATCCTTAGCCTTGGCGGCCTCGCTAATCCTGAGACCGCGCGCCGCGGCAATCTGCTCGGCATGGTCGGTATGACTGTTGCCGTGCTGGCGACCGTACTCGGGCCGCGCGTTTCATTTGGGGGCATTCCGTATATCGTCGGCGCGCTGGTCGTTGGCGGCGCTGTCGGGATTGTCGCTGCGAGAAAGGTACAGATGACGCAGATGCCTGAGCTCGTGGCGCTGATGCACAGCCTGGTCGGAATGGCGGCCTGCTTCGTGGGCTTTGCAAGCTACGTCGACACCTCGGTCCACTTCACCGGGTCCGAGAAGGCCCTCCACGAAGTCGAAATTTACATCGGCATTCTGATCGGTGCGGTGACATTCGCGGGCTCGATCATCGCGTTCGGCAAGCTCTCGGGCAAGGTCGGCGGCAAGCCGCTGTTGCTGCCGGCGCGGCACTGGCTCAACCTGGCAGCACTGTTGGTGGTGATCGTGTCCGGCCGGGCATTCCTTCATGCGGGCAGCATCCAGGATGGCATGACGCCGCTCGTCGTGATGACAGCGATCTCACTGCTGTTCGGCGTGCACATGGTGATGGCCATCGGTGGTGCCGATATGCCCGTGGTGGTGTCGATGCTCAACAGCTACTCGGGCTGGGCGGCGGCGGCCACCGGCTTCATGCTCGGCAACGACCTGCTGATCGTGATCGGCGCGCTGGTGGGCTCGTCGGGCGCGATTCTCTCGTACATCATGTGCCGCGCGATGAACCGCAACTTCATTAACGTGATCGCCGGCGGATTCGGTACCGCCAGCGGCGCGCACGCAGCGGTCGGTGGCGGCGCGCAGCCGGCCGGTGAGGTAGTGGCGGTGAACTCCGCCGAAACCGCCGAGTTGCTGCGCGACGCGAAGAGCGTGATCATCGTGCCCGGCTACGGCATGGCCGTGGCGCAGGCCCAGCACACGGTGTACGAACTCACCAGTGTGCTGCGCGAAAAGGGCGTAGACGTGCGCTTCGCGATTCACCCGGTGGCCGGCCGCATGCCGGGCCATATGAACGTGCTGTTGGCCGAAGCGAAGGTGCCCTACAACATCGTGCTGGAGATGGACGAAATCAACGCCGATTTCGCCGAGGCGGACGTTTCGATGGTCATCGGCGCGAACGACATTGTGAACCCCGCGGCGCAGGAGGATCCGGCGAGCCCGATCGCCGGTATGCCGGTACTGGAGGTCTGGAAGGCGAAGACGTCGATCGTGATGAAGCGCAGCATGGCCTCCGGATATGCTGGCGTGGAAAACCCGCTCTTCTACAGGGACAACAACCGCATGTTGTTCGGCGATGCGAAGGCGATGTTGCGCGAGATCTTTGCGGCGCTGAAAGCCTGAACACGGTGACGCGCTCGACAACTACGGTTACTTCATAAGCCATTCGTATTTATATTACTCTGCCTTACCGGCACGCCAATCCCACAAAAAGGATTACTTATATGAAAAAGTCCCGCCGTATATTTATGATCGCGACCGCCGGTGTGGCTTCGAGTCTGGCGCTCACGCGTCTTGCATTCGCCGATTCTCCGAAAGAGTCCGACACCGACGCTACGGCGCAGGCACTCGGCTACAAATCCGATGCAACCAAAGTTGACAAAGCGAAATACGCGAAGTATGCCGCTGGCCAGGTTTGCGGCAACTGCACGTTCTATCAGGGCAAGCCAGGCGACGCGTTCGCGCCTTGCCCGATGTTCGGGGGAAAGCAGGTCGCAGGCAAGGGCTGGTGCAGCGCGTATAGCAAGAAAGCCTGAAGCAATGGCGCGTGTCGACGATATCTGAAGCATCAGTGAGCGACCGGTGGTTGCAAGCGGCCAGCCGATAAGACGTTATATTTCGTAATCCAAATATAAGAAGGCTGGCTGTATGGGAGCTTTTGCGGCGACGATCCGGTTCAAGGTCATGCTGACGCTTGGTGTCTGCGTCGCGCTGATGGTGGCGATCGGCATGATGGGCCTTCGCGGTCTGGCGAGGCTCAGCACCGATATGGGCAGTATGTACTCGGCGAGTACCGTGCCGATCGAGGATCTCGCCTCGATGCAGGCGGCGGCGCTGAAGATCCGTCTGCAGATGCGCTACATCCAGGCGCTGCATGAACAGGAAAAGGCCGAGGAACTCGTGGCCGATATCGGCAAAGAGCAAAGGAAGCTCGATGCGGCCTGGCACGACTACTATCCCGCAAAGATCGCGACGGCGGATGAGCGCCGATTGGCCGACCGGGTAGCGATGGTATTGGCCGCCTTCCGGACGCAATCGGACGATATCGTCGCGGTGCTTCGGTCCGGCAATCTGGAGATGGCGGCCTATTCGATTGACGAGCTGACGGAAACTGGCGATGCATTGTCTGACGCAATCGGCCGCGACGTTGCACTGAGCGCCATGCAGGCGCGGCAATTGGCGGAGCGCGGCAACGCGACGTTCGATGCGTTGCGATGGACCGTGCTAGGTGCAATCGGCCTTGGCATCGTCGTAGCCACGGCTGCTTCGGCCTGGCTGCTTTGGGCGATTACGACGCCGCTTAAGGCTGCGCTCGACGTTGCACGGCAAATCGCCGAAGGCCGTTTGGGCAACGCCGAGGGCATGAGCCTGCATGGAGAGTTCGCCCAGTTGCTCGATGCGCTGCAAACGATGGACCGGCACCTCGCAGGGACGGTGCATACGATCAAGGGATCGAGTGATGCGATCCAGTACGCGTCGATCCAGATAGCCGAAGGCAGCGCGGATTTGTCCTCTGGCGCAAGGCGACAAGCCGAGTCGCTCGAAGAGACTGCGGCGAGCCTGAGCGAGCTGATCCTGTCGGTTCAACGCAATGCGGATTACGTTCGCCACGCCGCGGAGTTTGCCAATTCGACGTCGCTCGCGGCCGATACGAGCGTGGCGGCCGTCGAGCAGATGCGCGGCACGATGGGCGTGATTTCCGCCAGCTCGGCGAAAATCGTGGAAATCACGGCGCTGATCGAGGGGATCGCGTTTCAGACCAATATCCTCGCGCTGAATGCCGCCGTCGAGGCGGCGCGTGCTGGCGAGCACGGCCGCGGGTTTGCCGTCGTCGCCGGAGAGGTGCGCTGCCTCGCGCAGCGGGCAGCCAGCGCGGCGAAGGAAATCAAGGTGCTGGTGCGCGGCTCGGTAGAGTCCATTTCGGGTGGCTGCGCACATGCCGACCTGGTGGCGCATGCCATGGGAGAGGTGCGGCTTGCGATCCAGCGCGTGGTCGAAATCAACCAGAGCATCTTCGAAGCTTCGGAAACGCAGCGCAGCGGGATCGGGCAGGTCAACGAGGCGGTGAGCCGCATGGATCAGGTGATCCGCCGCAATGCTGCCGTCGTCGAGCAGGCAGCGCAAGCAGCGTTCTCGCTGGGGGAGCAGGTCGCCGCCCAGCGGCACGCGATTGCGGTCTTCGAGGTCCATTCTCCCGCAAGCGCGACAACGAACTGAGCGGCGACGGTCACCGTTGGACCGCCGGGACACAACCGTCAAAGCCGAATGGCTCGCGCGCCTGCCGGTCTTGATATAGATCCCTGACTCACACCTTGATTTGACATAAGCCTAATTATCAACGTTTTATAGTAGTCCTATATTTCGCTACGGCAATTGCGCCGATGCGAGATTCGATACGACGGTTGTCAATCGGCGAACACTGCACGTTACGCGGTCCGCTCGACAGCCGATCATACGTGCAGTAACAGTGAGCGCACAATCGCTGTGCGTTGTGTTCCGACACTATCCTTAGTCGTTGCGCTCAGGACAGCCATCCAGATTTCTACTGTAGCGCAACTGACTTTGCCTCGCTACGCTTGGTCGCTCTCATCGTCGATGCGGAGTGCGCGAGATGGATCACTGGCGTATGGCATATCTCGGGATCCGGCAGGTGCCGCGCGAACTGAGCGAATTCGAACTCAATACGTTCTTCACGTTTTCCAGGCGCGATCTCGCGAGCATCGACTCGCGGCGTTCCGATCTCTATCGGCTCGCCATGGCATTGCATGTCGGGTTTATACGGATGACCGGTAGGACACTCGACTCGTACAAGCAGATTCCTACGATCCTTCTACGACACCTCGGCCAGCAACTGGGAGTCCAGTCGCCTGACGTCGGGACACTTCGATCGATCTACGATGGCAACTTGAAAACGCTGTCTGATCACCAGAAGTTCGCCCAAACGGTCGTCAATTTCCGGTCTATAGCAGAGCATCAGCGTCGATACGTCATCAGATGGCTCAAGGAACAGCTCACTGGCCGTCCGGAACGCGGGCAGTTGATGAGTGAGCTCAAGCGCTGGTTCTACGAGCACCGGATCGTGATACCGCCTGATCGCATGCTTAGACAGTTTATCGTTCAGGCCGTGCATGACATCGAAGCACTGCTACATGAGACGCTTCAGCAGGCGCTGGGCGTGGACAGGCTGGACGGCTGGGCACGCCTTCTTCCCCTTCCGCATGGAGACCATTCCAGTTTGCAACGCTGGTTGTGGGCTGTGCCGCTTCGCGGATCGACTCACCAGATGGGCGAAGTGCTCGACAAGATCAATCTGCTCACCATGTACGGCGTGGCTGCGAACTGGCCTGCTGGGTGTAACGATGCGATCGTTCGTCACTACGCGCGCCGTTGCGCCAGCCGGCCACCGTCGATCAGCAAGCGGATCGAGCCGCACGGCCGACGGCTGGAGGCCGCATGCTTTATGCGATATGCCCTGTGTACATCGACAGACCAGGTGCTTTCGATGCTGCGACGCTGGGTACAGCAAGCCGTCAACGACGCATCTCATACCGTCGACGCTGCAAGGGTAAAGGCCGCCGACCAGCTCCACGAATTTGCTGTCGCCGTGAAGGCATTGGCCACCGACGATTCGCTGTCGCATGAAAACCTGCGTAAAGAGCTTTGCGTGCTGGCTGATCAGGTTCTGCAACCCCATACGCCAAACAGGCGCAGCCAGATCCGTCAATGCCTCATTCTGAGACGTCATTCCGCGCGTAATCTGCTGATGCGGCTTGTGCAGTTGCCGTTTGAAGGGGAAGCGGCACATCCGGTCCTCGACGCGATCGTCCTGCTGCGAGGTCTCTATCGACGTCATGTCTATCTGTTGCCCGATGGCACGAACATCCGGCTTGGTCGAGCATGGCGCGAAGCGATCGACAGTTACGACCGCCTCAAGGCGATGATAGCTTTCGAATGGGCCACACTGTTTGCCCTACGGGTCGCGCTGCGCAATGGCACCATCTTTGTCCAGCACAGCTTTTCGTTCCGCAGCCAGACACATATGCTGATTCCGGCCGAAGAGTGGCCAACGAGGCGGAACAATCTGTACGGGCATCTCGGCGTCCCCCAAGATCCCAAGGAGTTTCTGGATCCGGTCCTGGAGCACCTCGACCAGCGCCTTGAGTTGCTTCGCCAGGCAGTCGACGACGGTAAGGTGCGGATCGACACGGCGGTACATCTGGATCCGTTGCAGGCCCAGCCCGAAAGCGCAGAGACCGATCAGCTGCGGCGCGCCATCTTCGAAGCCCATCCGCCGGGTCAGTTACCGGAGATCATCCTCGAAATTGACAGCGCAACCCGCTTCAGCTGGGTTTTGCTGGGACGTGAACCCCGGTCACGGATCGAATTGCTGATGGTTTATTCAGCCGTTCTGGCGCACGGGACTTCGCTCTCGGCTGCGGACATTTCCCGGATGGTTCCGGAGGTATCGCCGGCCGCGATCCGCCAGATGATGAAGCGACTTGAGGATGAAAGGATGCTTCGGCTTGCAGCCGATGCCGTCCTCGAGTTTATGCATGAGCATCCGGTCGCTGCTTGTTGGGGACGGGCAGATCTCGCGTCGTCCGACATGATGTCACTTGAGACAACACGTTCTGTCTGGCAGGCTCGCGCTGATCCGCGGCGCCGTACTGCATCCATCGGAATGTATACCCACGTGCTCGATCGTTGGGGGATCTTCTACGATCAGCCCATTGTGCTGAATGAACGTCAGGCGGGTGCAGCAATAGAAGGTGTCGTGCGGCAAAGCGCAACCACGGATATCGCGGCGCTTGCGGTTGACACGCATGGATACACCGACTTTGCGATGGGAATGGCACGGGTATTGGGCTTTGATCTCTGCCCTCGCCTGTCGCATCTTCGTGACCGTCGCCTTCACGTTCCTCGCAGGCACGATGTCCCGCCGCAACTCGCCTCGATTACTGATCGCGATGTCAGACTCGACCTTATTGCGGACGTCTGGGACGAGTTTGTGAGGATCGCTGCCTCCATACGTTCGGGAAAGTGCACTGCAGTTGACGCCCTCACCCGCTTCGGGTCGGCCGCGCGCGGACAGAGTGTGTACGAAGGTGGTGTTCATATTGGGCGTCTGTTCAGAAGCATCTTTCTGATCGACTACTTCACCAACACGGCGTTCAGGAGCGAGCTGCAGCATGTGTTAAACCGGGGCGAGGCCGTGCACAACGTCCAGCGTGCGATCCATATCGGCAAGATCCCTGTCGAACTCGCTCGGCGTCAGGAGTCACTGTCCGCAGTGTCCTCCGCACTGACACTTCTCTCGAATATCTTGATGGCGTGGAACACCACTCACATGCAACGCGCTGTCGATGAAATGCAGGTTGTCACTGGCCAGCCATTGGATCCTGAAGAGTTGAAGCGAATCGCCCCGACACACCTGGAGGGCATCAATCTGCGCGGGACGTTCAATTTCCCGGTGGCCCGGTACGCGCGACGAATCCTGCCAAGTCTCGCGAGTGATCTGCCCGCCTCTGCCGCCAGTCGTCAAGCGTAGATGGTCGAATCCTGCGGACCGCACCGATATTCCAGACAGTGTCTGGAATATCGGTTTTTCATCACGCCGTACCCAAACAGGGGGCCTTCTGGCGGGTAGTCAGCATATGCTTGATAGCAAAGAGAATTTATACGGGGCCACAAGGCGGAGCCGTGCCAAGCTTAGGCGGCCCTAACCGGAAAAATGCACTGAAATCAAGGGCACACCGAGGAGCAAAGCGTCGGGGCGAGGCTAGCCGACCACCATCAGAACCTAGGAGTGTCCGACCGACGGCATCACAAAGAGGCGTTCGTCCCACACCACGGGTTGCGGCTCGGTCACGGCAATCCGCGTCGCGTCGGGGTGTGCGGGATTGACCAGCACGTTGAACTCTGCACGGACGACGACGGAAGGTACGATCAGGAGCGCAGTACGCGACTCGGTCAGCCAGGCGTCGCCGAACTCCCTTGCCGCCTGCAGTGCTGGCGCATCCCATCCCCCCGGCATCGATTCGGCCGAATGGCGTTCGACGCGAATATCGTCGGGAACAGCTGCTTCAACCCATCCGTGTGTCTTCGGTACCTTGCCGATGCGCGCATGAACAAGAACCTCGAGCATCGCACCGGCGAAGGTCGACGCGGCGTAGATGACCGGTCGCCCCGGGCTATTGAAGCGGCCGCCCACCAGCATCGCGCCGGTGCCACTCCAAACCGTGTGTCGAGTGTCGGCGATTCGAAACAACTTCACGCCGGCAACCCATAAAACAGTTTCCAGAGCAGTTCTTCGACCCGGCGCGCGCCGAGCTCGGTCAGCGCAACATCGAGCGGCGCCCGCCCTTCGAGCTCCGGATGCGGCGTCGACAGGAATTCCCGCGCGTCCTCTCCGTCGTTCCAGACGTAGGCCGTCGTCGCGACGATCCTGGCCAGCCGCTCAGTCTTTTCCGATTCGTCTGGCGTCAGCCGATCGCGACGCCGCTTATAGGTCGCTTCGGGGATGATGCGGGCAAGTAGCGCACGCCGGGCGTCGGCACCCTGCGTCGCATGTTCGACGCCCGCGCGCAGCGCGGACTTGGGCAGTCCGTCGCGGACAAGTGCCTCGAGTTCCGCGAGCGTGTGCGGGACCTGCCGCAGTTCCATGACCGCGGCCACTGCTTCAGGCGTAATCAGCGACATGCGACTCCCGACTAAAGTATCAGTTGATACCTAATGATAGCGCAATTGATACCGTCCGCAAACCCATCTTCAATCTGGCGGGCTCCAGCGGGCAGCCTGCCGAGGCGGCCACCTCGACATCGTCCGAGCCTGCGAGAATCGCCTACATAGCATGACGGCACGTTACGACCTACAGAAATCGTTCAAACACGAAACGCTCAAGAAATTAAGCATCCGCTCGCGACAGGATGTCGCACTGGGCACGCGGATAAACCATTTATAGTGCATTGCACAAGCCCGTGCGATCGATAGGTGCGACCTGACGATCGTGTTATGGTGCAGTGCAACAAGTCCCGTCCGATCGGCAAGTTTGTTCCGACGACCGCGTCCGGCGTTGCCGGGTTGCGGACAGACATGCCGCTGAAGGTGATTCGACGCGCCTGTCAGCTTCGCCCAGTTTCTGTCTACACCATCAAAATGAGGTCCCTGTGAAATACCTTACCCGCATCGCCGCGTCTGGAGTACTCATGGTCGTCGCTCTCGGTGTCGTCACCTTCGCCCAGATCAAGCTCGCGCCGCAATCCGCAGACAACAACCCGATCGCACGGATCGTCCTGAACGTTGAGTCGCAACTGAACGGCTGAGTGACTCCACCGCTGCATGTAGCCCGCGCCCCGCAGCAAAGAAAAACCCGCCAGTGGCTCCGAAGAGAACTGGCGGGTTTGAGCTCTGATTTCGGACTCACATACCAGGCGACGATAACGGAGTTGACGCCTGCTCAGGCTCCTCCAGCGACCAGTCAGCCTCCATGTCCACGGCGTCCAACACCTTGGGCAGGTCACCAATCGTCAATTCGAGACGCTTCATCGTGGCCTCGTGAGACAGGCAATCTTCCCCTTCGACGTTTCGATCATCAGAAACTTGAAGAGCGTGTCGCCACACTGATACAGCGCAAGCCAGCCCTTCCCGCCTTGCGAAAATTGTCACCGCGCACCCTGAAGGCATGGCCGAATCCAGAATTTGTGCAGCAGCCTTCTGCACAAATTTAAATCTTTTCTGCTTGTAAAATATAGGATTGCGAATTAAAAGTCGATCAGTTGATTTATGTAAAATCTTGGTTGCAAGTCTTCTCTCACTAAAAAGCAGTCAGCGTGTGCATCCCGCTTGCCTTTGAAGGCCGCGACGAACCGTGCGGACATTTCCTCCCGCGAGCTGACGCCCAATGTAACCGTCCTCATCAACCCTCCCCCTGTTTTGACTCGTCGTCTGCACACTTACCGTGGAGTCGGCAGGACGTGCGAGGTGTTGGACTATATGACAACACCTTGAATTGACGATGTCAATCGCAACGACAGGTTGACGGGGTGAAGTCGCTTCGTTCATTTTGAGAGCGGTTCCGGGACATAATAACAATTCTCAACGATTCATAAGACTCCTAATTGTCTTTCTGATACTTACTGACGACAATCGATTTCGGAAATTTCCGAGGGGGCGCTTAGGGTGGTCAGCTCGGTGCCATCGTCGTTATGCGTAGCTGAACCCGAACGAATGTCTGCACCGACACCCGAAACCGATCAGCCCTATCCATGTCGGAATCAGCGAGCTCGAGCGCGCGCTCGTAAAGACTGTCGTTGATCGTGGCTGGAGTGTCCTTGATTTACGGGTGCTCCGAACCCAGATTGGGGTACCAACCGGCATCAAGTTCGATGGCTGCCGGGCATTACATCGGGAAGTGCGCAAACTACCGGCTGAAAATCCGGTGCGACGTAACACCAGACGGCGCACATCCGGTAGCGCGGCGGCGCAAGCGCAGTCACGGTGCAACGCTTATTTCTGTCGATTCTCGTCGTGGAACTCGACGTCCTCGATCACGTCGCCGATATCCATGCGCTGGCCCGCGCGCTCGCGCACCGGTTGCTCGTGCATCTGTTGTGCGCGCATTGCCTGCTCGCGAAGCTCTTTGCGCAGATCGCGCGTTTTCCACCAGACAAAACCGCCGATCGCGATGCCTGCCCCAAGCACCACTGCCAACATCACGAGCGACACGGCGAACCCCACCACGAGCAGCGCAGCGCCGATCACCACGGCTAACACCTTCGCCAATAGGCTTGGTGGACCAGAACGCATAGTTGCGCCACTCTGCCTGAGTCTCTCCTGTTGCTTGTCAAATTGCATCACATCTCCGATCGCGGTTTTCCCGAGGCAGTTTCAGGGGTGAGGCGTAACAACGAGCTTAATATTCAGGCGGGTTGAGGTTGATTTGCTGATGGGACGCCTGCCCCTTGTGAACAAAGCTGCCCGGTTCATTAACTCAGTATGCGCCGAAGATCCGGTCGAGCGCCGCAAGAATGGCCTCACGTTGATTTGCAAGGGAACCGATGCACTTGCCAAGAGCGTTCAGCGGGACCGCGCTCATGCCCGGCGTATCAAGGAAACATTCTTCGCCGTGGACTTCGAACACGGGCAGTAGGTCGGATGGCTTACCGGAGAAGGCGAGATGTCTGACAGGTCGCAGAGGAATCACGATGCGCGTCGGCAAAATGCCGACATGGGTGCTTTGCGCGTCGAGCAGGTAAGGTGCCAGTTTGCGCGTCTCAACGTCGGGGTTCGCGTAGAGATCAAACTTGGCCATCAAAACGTCCTGTATTTCGCGAGCGGAAGCCCGTCGCGATCGACCATCGCAGTGTAAGCGGCGACCAGTTCAGCGTTATCCTCCGCCCAACGGCGCGCCTCCGCCTCCTGGATTTCTTCACGCACGCCGCGCTCGCTCGCCCGCGAAAGATTGATGCCAAGCTGCTTGGCCCGCTCAAGCACCTCGGGCGGCAAGGTGACGTTGGTGGATTTGCGCGGTCGAACTTCGAGTGCTTTGCCCATGTGCGACTCCATGTTGCATATCATGTGCATTATGCTGCACAAGCTAATCCGGTCGCAAGCGTGTCGGCGGCTGGCAGGCCACTGCGAGACCAATATCGCGCAATCAGGGAGGTCGGTCCAATGTACTTTTAGCAGACCGTCTGACCACGACGAAGTCATCTGATACGTTCGTTAGCGCCCTTTATGTCGTCCGAGCCGGGCTATGGTGGCCTGCGAGCCGGTGGCGCGGTCGTCAGGAGGTGACCTCATACGCTTGCCATCCGCGTGAAGTCTGTATAAATGTACAGTGCTGTTTTTATATGCAGTATTCTCGGGAGGCATGATGGAGCACCTGGTCAGGGTCTACAACGAGAAGGACCGGCAAACGCTCGAATGGCTGCGCAGGCACGTTGACGATGCCGCGATCGCCAGCGCCGTCGCGCAATGTACCGGATCGGGCAAGCCTTATCTCTCCATTGTCTGCAGAAGCCTGGGTGTGTGAACGCCGGCGTTTTCCTTGCAGCGCCGACATTCGTCGAGTCCGGTCGCGAACACTCCCTGGTGACCATCTGGGGCATTCTCGCGGCCCGGACGGCGTCAGCGAAACTGGTTGCTGTCCGGTAGGACGCGCACGCGGCGGTCACGGCTGGCGTAGGTCCGCTCCGCCCGTTCCTGACGCACGGAACTGCCCCACCCGGTTGCGCCCCGAGGCCTTGGCGCTGTACAGCGCCTCGTCGGCCGCGCGGATCACGCTGCTGACGTCGCCCTGCTGGTCGGGGCACCAGCTGGCCGCGCCAATGCTCGCCGTCACGCGCCCGTATTCACTGCCCGCATGCTCGATCGCTAGCTCACTGATCGCCGCGCGGATCTGTTCGGCAATCTGGCTCGCGCCGCCGGGCGCGGTATCGGGCAGGACAACGACAAATTCTTCGCCTCCATAACGCGCCGCACTGTCCGCGGGTCGCCGGATATTGTCACGGATGCAGCGTGCGACGGCGGCCAGTGCATCGTCTCCGGCCTGGTGACCATACGTGTCGTTGTAAGCCTTGAACCGGTCGATATCGACGAAAAGGAGGGAGAACATGCTGCGGGTACGGCGCGCCCGACGCCACTCCTGCTCAAGGATCTCCCCCAGCGTGCGGCGGTTGTGCAGGCCGGTGAGCCCGTCCGTTCTTGCGAGCAGTTCAAGTTCCGATTCGGCCCGCATCCGGCGGCGCAACTGCGCGCCCAGCAGGAATGACAGTCCGACGAAGCCGAGAGCAAACGCGGCCATCAGCGAGCCGATGGTGATCGCGCGTCGCCGCCACGCCGCGTAGATGTCCTGCTCGGCTTCGGCCACCATGATGATGAGCGGCAGGTCCGAAAAATTTCTGAAGTAATAGAAGCGGCGCACGCCGTCAATCGACGCCGTCTCAAAGAAACTGCCTTCCGCCGCGGTTCTAAAGCGCCGGAACGTGCTCGCCTTGCTGATGTCGCGCCCGGGCGTGCGCGCATCGTACGGCTGCCGCATGACCATGATGCCGCTTTTGCCGATCAGCGAAATGGCGCCGTGCGGCCCGAGGGAGAGTCCGGCGAAAAGCCTGTGAAAATAGTCGAGGTTGATCGTAATCAGCGCGATCCCGGCAAACGAGCCATCCGGACGGGAAATGCGCCGGGTCATGGCGATGCTGGGTGAACCGTCACGCAGGCGCGACTCGTAAGGATCGCTGATGTAGAGACCCGCGTTCGGATTGTCGCGCTGTACGGTGAAATAACGGCGATCGGCGAAATTGCCTGTGCGCGGTACCTCGCTGGCAGAATCGATGATGATGTTGCCCGAGGCGTCCAGCACCAGGATCGCACCAAGGTCTCGTGCAGTCGTGGCGCGATCGAACAGCACCTGCCCGCGCAGGCGCGGCGGCAATGCCATCACTTCCGGGTCGCGCACGCCGTCGACAACGGCCTGCAACGAGAGCGCGTACAGTTCCAGATTCCGCTCGATATCCCGCTCGGCGATGAGCGCCAGATTGCGCGATGTTTCGCGGGCGCGCTCCATTGCATCAAGGCGCGCCTGGTACAGCACCGCCGCAAACAGCGCCGTCACGACGAGTGCGATGACAATGCCACCGCAGACCAGCGCCAGCGGTGCCGAGCGGCTGCGCCAGAACTGGTCGGTCAGCGATGCGCGCCCTCGCCTGTTGTTTGTTACCGTCTGCACGATGCCTCTTCACGTCTGCGGACAATCCAGCTACGCATGCCCCGGGTCCGGGAAGGCACCATTGCTGCCTGGCTCGTCGCGTCGGCCGTTCCCCTCGATATCCAACGGACGAAAGGTGTTTGTGGATCCGCGAGATGACACACAACGCCCATTAGCAGGCCCAGGCGGCCATCGGGCGCCCACGGCACGGCGCGGATGCGGTCCTCCACTTCCCCCGCCCATGAGAGCGCCGGATATTCTACCGGCACACCACGGTGTTATCGGCAAACGTCACGCTTTCCTGAACGCGGTCCTGCCGAGGGCCCGTTTGTTCGCCACGCGTGCCGGCGCTGCCGGGAAAAACAAAATTGACCTGAAGCGTTGGTCGAGTCGGCAACTGTGGCGATGCGCGCTCAGAAGATGCGTATCCCGACAGCTGCAGGTGGCCATCCACAAGACGACCTTCCGTTGATCCACACGATTCAATCGTTCGGCCAGAACGGTAAGCCGCTTCGACGCACTTGCCGATACTCCCTTCGAGACTTCATTGTCATCGGCTACTGGTGATGGCCCGATTGCATGCGTCCCAGCTTTGCAAATTTGCCACATCCATTTGAGCTATAATAAAGTCTCATTTGGAGATACCCGTGAACGCGCCCGCCACCTCCGCCCGTCGCCCGGCCCGCAAGGCTGCAGTTCGTCTCCCGGCAAAACCCGCCGCGCCGTCGCGGGCCGCCAAAGTGCATGCGACGAAGATCAACGACTACCTCACCCTCTATCACGCGCCTCCGCTCGAGCGCATCAGCTTCATCAAGCACGGTGTGGATGCCCACGACGTGTACGTTCTTGCGCGCAACATGGGAACCTCGCAGGATAATCTGATGGTGACCCTGGGGTTGCCGCGCTCGACCATCATCCGTAAGGCCAAGGGGAAGGCGCGCCTGTCTGCGGAGCAGAGCGAACGGGTGATCGGTATGGCAAGGCTGGTCGGCCAGGTCGAAGCGATGGTCGCGGAATCCGGTGATCCGGCAGGCTTCGACGCTGCCCACTGGGTGAACGAATGGCTGGACCAGCCCAACCCGGCACTGGATCAACGCCGTCCTGCCGAGTTCATGGATACGGTCGCGGGACAGGAATTTGTCGCTGCCCTGCTGGCGAAGGCACAGAGCGGAGCGTACGCGTGACGGTCGCGGTCTGGCGGATCGCGACCGAAGCGCCCAACTACCCCGCAGACGATCTTTCCGGTGCCGGCGCGAAGGTGACGGGTGGCCGGTGGAACCGGCGCGGAACGCCGGTTTTGTACTGTGCGTCGACCATCGCCCTGGCCTGTCTGGAAACCGTGGTTCACATTCGCGCGGCGGGATTGCCGCTGAACCGCTACCTCGTTCGTCTGGACGTGCCCGACAACGTCTGGCAGGCCGCGACGGTTTTCACGAACATCTCAGCGCCCATCGGGTGGGACGCAATCCCCCCCGGTATGACGAGCCTGGATACAGGTGAGAAATGGATCTATAACGCCGCCACCGCCCTGCTTCTTGTGCCGTCCGTCATCGTCCCGGAGGAGACGAACGTCCTCATCAACCCGGCACATCCGGATGCAGCGGGCATTCGTGCGCAGAAAGTGCGGCGTTGGACCTACGATCAGCGAATGGGTTAAGGCTATGCGAGGCCTTCGACGGCCTCGAATGAAAGCGCGTAAAGGTCGTCAGTGATTGCCGCGTCAAAATGGTCGATGGATTGAGCGCCGAGGCGTTGGATGCGTCTCTATGCCTCGGACCGCTGACCCGGCACACCAACGGTGGCATTCCTTCGAGCAGCGGGCCGTGCGCTCACTTCTGGCTGCGTTGTGCTTCCCCGCGCGGCACCCACGAACTCTCGCGAGGATGATCCGACGCCAGCACATCGATCACCTTTCAACGGGAAGAGGCTGCCCGTTCTCCGACCGTGTACCTCCCGTTGCCATTCAGACCGCGAGCATTGTGCCTCGACAGCCGGCTACCCGACAGTGGCACGCGTACCTTCGGGCAATCGCAGCAGTCCGGCGACCTTCAACCTGAAGCTGATAGTCAATGAAAAGTTCCACGCCCTTTCCGATGGGACGGGTCGTCCGCATGAATACCCGGTCGTCATCCTGTTCAGCCTCGCGGTTCGGCGAGCAGCTGTGATTGAGCCACCGGGCGGGATTCCCTCCCCGGGCACCATCAATCACCCGCGCGCCATCCAGCGCGAAGAAAAACGTGTGGCCGTCTTCAGCGCCCGAAAGAGCGTAGGCCTGTTGTGCCTTTTTCCACGAGACAAGTGCGCCTTTATATTCGAGAAGGTACGTGTCGGGCTGGAGATCGACCAGCGCGAAAACGCCGCGGCCATGACGATCCCTTTACCGGCGAAGAGCGCTGGTTCGACGCGAAACCGGCAACGGTTCGGATCAAGGCACGTGCGCTGAAAAAGCTGAAGGACGCAGCGGCTTGATTTGCATCGCATCTGCTGCCTGGTGCGCGGCGGTATCCATGCGGGCCCTGGAAGGGCGTGCGCTGGCTTCGTTTCACATATGTTCGCGCCTTATACGACGCCCGCGTCAGTCTTCGCGATTACCCTCTCCAACGCCTCCTGACCGGCCCTCGTTCTCGCTGCACGAGCGCCACTCGCGCAAATCATATCCAACTCGCAATGCGATTGGGCGAGGTTTTGGGAACCGTCGCACGCAATTCCCGAATCACGAATGCGGTCAAAGCACGTCAGCGCACGGCACACTTGCGGAAGTGGCGTCGGAGTTTCTATCCTTCATGCGAGGACCTATGCGTTATAGGGCTCTGAGTTCAAAACCCGATTGGAAATTAGCGCAAACGACACTCCATGTCGCGAGTGCGCTGCTGCTGTCCATACGCACGGTGTGCTCGATGTGTAGGCGCGCGGCATCCGCCGCCCCCGCGCGTTCGCGGCCGAGTCGCCAAGGCGCTGCGGCCCGGGCGACGCACAAGAGAACAAGCGAGGGACCGACGTGCCCGCGATCTTCATCAGCTACCGGCGCATCGACAGTAAGGCCTACGCGGGGCGGCTCTTCGATCGCCTGAGCCAGCACTTCGGCACCGGCCACGTGTTCATGGACATCGAGGGTGGCATCCAGCGTGGAGAAGATTTCGCGGACGCTCTGCAGCGCGCCGTGGAGTCGGTCGACGCGATGATCATCCTCATCGGACGCCAGTGGTTGACCTGCACCGGCCACAACGGTCGGCGCCGGCTTGACCAACCCGACGACTGGGTACGCCAGGAAACGGCCATCGCGCTGCGGCGCGGCATTCTGGTCCTGCCTGTACTGGTCGACGGCGCGAACATGCCGGACGAGGCCGACCTGCCCGAGGACATCCGCGCGCTTGCGCGGCGTCAGGCGAGCGAGATCAGCGACACTCGTTGGAGCTACGACGTATCGCAGATCGCCGCGATCCTCGCACGCAAGCTGCGCCGCTCACTGTGGCGCCGCGTGCCGGGACGCCTCGTGGGCACAGCTCTGGCCGCACTGGCCATCGCCGCAGCAGGCATCGGCTTCTTCCTCTGGCGTCCGCTGTCCACACCGCCCCTATCCACAACTGCCATTACCAGCACGGCCAGCAACGCTTCGACCGGCGCGGCCCCCGCCCCGCCGCCGGTCGCCTCGCGTCCGGCGGATCCAACGGCTCCGGCCGACCTGAGCGGCTTTTGGCGCGACGACGAGGGCGCGCTCTACAAGGTGGTGTCGGACTCGAGCGGCGGTTTCGACATGGCGCGCATCGAGCCGCCGGAGAAAGATCCCACTTACCGCAAGATCGACCTTCACGGACGCGACGTGGAAATCGCAATCGGCGTGCTGCCCTCGGGAACCCAGCAGGAACGGGCCGACATGGAACTCTCGATCGATGGCCGCTTCATGACCGGTCTGCGCAAGAGCACGCAGATCGAGGATACGGCCACTAACTGGGTGCTGCGGCGCGCTGACCCGCCGCAGGCAGGGAGCGCCTCATCGGCTGCCGACACCGGCGGGCGGAGCGCGCCGCAAGCCGGCTATCAGACCTTCTCCGACCCAAAATACACCTTCTCCTATCCGGCTAACGAATTCACATTCAAGAAAATCTCCGACCCTAGTGGTCACGATGGATTTGAGGCACGCTCTGTTCACGGCAATGCGTTCATACAGATATTGAAGAGCGATTCAATAACTGCCGAGTCAACACAAAGTCTATACGACGCCTGGATAGTTTCGTGCGCCAAATCACCGCCCCCTTATCACGTGGTGAAACCGGGACGGATTATCGTTTCATGTCTTCAGAGTTTGGGGAATGGAGACGTAGTCTATCGTTATAAATTGCTTGGATCAGACGTCGGAGTAACACTCTTGATGCGCTATCCCGAATCGGAAAAACAGCAATGGGACAGCGTAGTCGCAAACATCCAAAGGTCTCTAAAACTCACTGACTAGCGAATCAAGTACTGCGTAGTCGATCACGTGGCATACCGAATGCGTTTCGTTGAACCGGTTGTGAATCACGTGAGGTTCCTTCTGTCGACGCGACTGTGTGCTACCCAGATCGCCGAATTGTCGCTGAAGCGCAGCGTGCTCCTCGCGCACAGCCAGCAGTCCCTTAGGCTCGTCGGCGGAGAGAGTGACGTTGATCGGCATGTCGCTTAGACCGGCACGCCAGGGCACGTCGGACACCATTGAGTAGACGTCGATGATAGCGCGCCCGCGAGAAGCTGCACTGCCTATCGAGTCAACATTCATAGGTAACCTAATCGCTGTACATAATAACAAAAAAGGTTCATGGCTCCAAGACACCGTCGTGTCCGACTCCCGCGACGGCCCGAAGCAACGGCGGGTGACGGGCCACGGTCAAGCCCGTGTAGACATCGAGGTATCGCAGCGCCATCGTCCTGGATGTGAAGCGAATTTCGAACTGATCCCGCACTCTGCTACGCGAAAGACCATCGAGTTGCGCCACTGCGCGCACTGCTTCGGCTACATCGCCCACAATGTATCCGGTCACGCCGTGCTCAACCACTTCCGCTGTCGAACCGCGATTGAACGCGATAACGGGCGTGCCACACGCCATCGCCTCGATCATCGCCAGACCGAAGGGTTCGGGCCAGTCAATGGGAAACAACAGCGCACGGGCGCCCGACAGGAACGCGGGTTTCTCGGCCTCATTTATCTCGCCGAGGAAGTCGACGTGAGGCTGCGCCAGCAGCGGCTCGATCACGCTGCGGAAATAGGCTTCGTCAGCCTTGTCCACTTTCGCGGCAATCTTGAGAAGCATACCGGCCCGGGCAGCAATTTCGATAGCCAGATCAGCGCGCTTTTCCGGACTGATCCGGCCCAAGAAGGCCAGATACGTTGGCTGCACGTGCGGCAGCGGCGTCAGCAGCGACGCTGGCACCCCGTGGGGGATCGTATCAAGCCAGTTTGCGCTGGGAAGCGGCGCCCGCTGCGACCCGGAGATTGACACTACCGGTGCCTCGGAAAATACATCGAACACTGGCCGCAGTTCCGGCAAATCGAGACGGCCGTGCAATGTGGTCAGGAAGGGTGTACCAAGCTGCGAGAAGACCGGGAACGGCAAGTAGCTGAGATGGAAATGCAGTATGTCAAAGTCGGGAGCTTTGCGACGAACCTGTTCAAGCATCACGAGGTGCGGCGCAAGCGGATCGCAAACTGACGGATCGGAACGTAGCGACTGCGGCCAAGCTACCTCGAGGTGTGCCCGGGTGCGCGAGTCGCCACTCGCGAACAACGTGACATCATGGCCGAGGTCGATCAGGGCTTCCGTCAAATACGAAACTACTCTTTCTGTTCCTCCATAAAGCGCAGGCGGTACTGCCTCGTCTAAAGGCGCGATCTGTGCGATACGCATTGGGCGACTCCGTTGCAAACCGATATCGGCGAGCACGCGGGCCACAAGGCAAACCTAACGCTGTTTTCTCTCATAACCCTGCGTACGTCCGCGACGCCAGTGCCTTGGCGAACGTGCTCGAATCCAGCATGCGGCGTTCCCAAACCGTAAATGTTTCATGAGCGCGCTCGGCGCGGCTATCGGTGCGCCACTGCTCGCCCCTCTTTCCAAACCGCATCCGTTGCAGGGCTTTGGCCTTGGCTCGGGGGGCTGGATGATTGTTACAACGGTACTCGCAGTTTTCGTTGGCCCGTACCCGCCGTCCAACTCGCTGCGTTGCCATAGCCTTCGCGAAACAGTCGCTCGTGTGCCCGCCGCGGAAGCGTCGGTGCATATCACGGGCTTCGGTGCTTTTTGCGCCAACAGCCACGTCGGCTTGAGACGTGCTGGTGAAAGGCTGCAACCCCGGTTTCGGGCCGAGCGGCGCGTTCGACGAAGCAGCAATGGCTGGCCGCTTGGAGCGCAGGACGTTATCCCGCACGATCGCAACTTGAAAAGTGTTCGCAATTGATCGCCCATAGCACAGAACCCTGTCACGATAAATGCCTCGCCGAGGCGTCGCTTACCCGGGCACGTTATCGACCCGAGCGACATGCTGCGTGTCAGAGATTGGGCGTGAATGCCTCGTGCGACTTATGGGAGACGCCGCGCTTGAGTGTTCGCGCCACCGCATATATTGTGCTTAGGCGTTCCACTCCGAGACGTTGTGTCAAAGTCCCGCCGAAGCCGCTTAAAAAGTCATACGTAGCGGCGCCTGAGAATCCGTCAAAATCAAATGTCAGCTTGCGGCGGATAGCCTCCTGGATCGCGGACCATATCAAAAGGCTGATCGCTCCGCCAGGAGACCCCTGGGCGCGCGAAGAGAGAAGATAGTACATGCTGTCGCAATCCCAGACGAGGCCGATGACGCCGGCTAGCCTGCCCCCTCGATCATATGCGCCCAGAAGATGCCCCGCTCTCCTTTCAACAAATGCATTCACGAGTTCGCGCATGACGACGGTGCCATACGCGTTGGTTCGCGACCGCGACGCGAGATTCGCTTCGTAGAATCGAAGAAACTCCCTCGGTGCTTCGACTGGACGCACAGTCAAGGTCGTCGCTGCATTCCGGACGACGTTGCGTGTCTTGCTGCTCATGCGCACCCACACCTCAGGCGCCGTGCAATCCGGACCGATATGAAACGTGTACCGTGCTGAAACGGTGAAGCCGCGCAGCGCAAAAGCAAGCGCATCTTTCACGCGGTGGTCGAAGACCTGGAAAAAACTGTCGAAACGCGGCAACTGTTCAATCAGGCGCGTTGTGACGTGCATGCGATGCCGGAATTCACGCACAGGATCGGCCCCAATCGGCTTGATGACAGGGCCCAGCGTTCGCGTCAGCGGCGGCAGACGCGAGACGCGCCACACGCCCTTGCGGGCGAGATAGTAAGGCATTTCACCCAGCAACTGGTTGCCGTGCATGACGGTCGCCATTCCCCAGTCGCCGCCCGTCGCAATGTCGAGCCACCAGCGCTCGTGGAAAATGGAATAGGCTGGGGTTGCCGCCTGCCTCGACGAAGAAAGCGTTTCAGGTGTCCGCGCAGGTGGACAGTCTGTGGAGCGCTCTGAATACAGCTGTGAGAAATGTCCGATTGCCATAACCATGTCCCTGCGTGCATAGCCGAAACGAGTGCGCAAATTCCGCGCCCAAACTGTTTCGTCTGCATCCGCCGCATATAACCGGTTTAGGCGCCCATGAGATGCGGAGCAAAAGCACTCCGGGTCGCGCCACGGTCCGTGCACAACGCTTTTGTGCGGCCTCGACAGCGATCTGCGCTCTATTCGGCTAGGGGTGCCGGCGTGCCTTCACCGGACCCGTTCGCGCAGAGCGCCGTGCAAGAAGTGCATGCGCGACCGCAGGGCAGACATGACTGACCTGACCAGTCGACGTCGCACCCGCGATATCTGGAAGAACAACAATGAGAATTCCCTGAGCCGACCACGAGAGGTGAGCACCACAACCGGCGTCCTGTGACGTGTTTCGCGATTCACCCAGTGAGTCTTGTATTCGTTGTACAAAGGCCGCATATCAAAGTCTCGACCGTTGGCGTGGGCCCACCTGGCAACGAATTCGGTCAGCAGATTGCCTACGGAGTAGCGGTTGTATGTTTCGTCATACGTGAAAATCCAATACTCGAGGACGCGTGGCCCGACAAGGTTGATCGAAGCGCAAATCGGCACACCATCCATCTTCACGAAGGTAACCAGTGGCACCGTTGACAGGTCTGTCTGGCTAGCAAGCGCAACGAAGAAGTCCCGGACTTCGTCTTCCATCAGGTACTTCGTATTCAGACCGCGATTAAGCGCCCATTGCCGCTTGTTCGCAAACAGCCAGTCCACGACTGCGACGGCATCGTCGAGAGTCGTGCACCATCCAAATTCGGCGCTGCCCATAGCACTGAGTCCCTTCCCATAACGTCGCAGGTTCCTTCGAAGCGATTGTGACAAGGTGCCCAGAAAGTCTTCCCATCGTGCGAATGCGCGCAAGCCTACCGAATATCCAGGCAGCACGTTCAATCGCTCCGGCAACAGCTTTTGCACCCACGACTGCGGCGCCGCCCGAAGCGCCTGCTGCAACAGACTGCCATCCTCGACGAACGGAATCTCCAGAACGTCCGCCGGAACCTGCATGACGGCGCGAATGCTTTCTGCAACGACGGATGCCGTCGCCCGTTCTTTGATAAGCGGCCCGCCGTACTCTTCGTGATTGCCGCAGGTCAATACTGTCGCGACGCGCAGAATACCTTTCCGGTTAATCGCAAGCGGCCATAGCGCCAGCAAGGTATCGTTGTCGTAGATCATCACGACAGCAACGACTGCGCCCGTGGCGATCGCACGTTTCGCTGCAAGTTCGCAGTACTGATAGGTGAGGCATGGGGTGTGGTCTTCGGACGCGGCTTGCAATGCTTGCCATTGAAGGCGGAGAGTTTCGAAAGACTCGGGTGTCTCGACGATGTGAACGGCGTATCGCCACAGCGTCACCCCGTGCGCTGCGGATAAATCGGCTGAGGCCTGAAAACCCATCTTACGTCGCCCCCTAGCGATCTGGCTTTTCCGGGATGCCATTGACTCGTGCCACTATAAAAAGCCCAGATGAGCGCCGACGATTTTTTTCCCGCTGCAAATGAACCGCGCATATGGCTCAAAACCGGGTGCGCGCGCGCAGGCAAGGCAGTCCGACCGATGCTTTCAATCCTAACAGTCGGGGTCGCGCGAGTCCCTCGGGAATAGCCCCGATTCTTCGGACGGTTGAGAGGCCAAAGGCGACGTTACGAAGCTCGCAGGGGTTGAATGCGCATCCCGCGGCTTTACTCGTGCAACGGAAAAGCGCTATCTACTTCCGAATACTTCCGGAACTGGTGCTACAGCCTTCCGACGCCGCTAGCAGACATGCAAGACGGGCCCTATCCCAGTTTTGCAGTGCTTCTGCGTGCAGGGGTCCATGACGATCCAGCAGAATTCATTGCAAGATTTGCATGGGGCCGACTATCTTCGAAGGCGGATATCCGGGAATCCGGACACCGTCGACGGATTCGCGGAGATGCCATCGGGGCCGCCCCTAGCCCATGTGCTTCAAGAGCGCTTTCACGGCAACGGGCGGCGTCATCGAACGCGCGTGCAATGCCGTC
The DNA here is from genome assembly GCF_002902925.1 of Paraburkholderia terrae. Lineage (GTDB taxonomy): Bacteria > Pseudomonadota > Gammaproteobacteria > Burkholderiales > Burkholderiaceae > Paraburkholderia > Paraburkholderia terrae. The sequence goes on from NZ_CP026114.1 coordinate 408,360, forward strand.
GCCCTCGAGCTGGTTAGTGGGACTTCCCGCACGGATGCGGCCAAGACTTCTAGCAGCGATTGGTTCGACAACCGATCGTGTCGCTACCCACGATCTCGAACTCGATCTCGGCGACGCTGACGAACCCAAGGGTATCGGGGCGTTACCGCGCCTCGGCCATCATGGTCGCTCGGTTATACAACGGCGATGCTTGGCTGACTTTGGTTGAGTTCGTTGGCGTTGCATTTCGTCTCGCCTGCTTACCGTTTGTCACGACATAAGGGTCAACGTTGGCGAGTCGATGAACGTTTACACAGCCAGCACTGTCCAGTGCAGTGCACTTCCAAGGGAGGAAACCATGAAGAAGATCGTCGCAGCACTCGCATCCGTACTGCTCGTTACCACGGCACTCGCACAGACCACTGCGCCCTCGGACGCTGGCAAGGCACAGATGAAGGCAAATAGCGAGAAGAGTGAAGCACAGGCTACGGCCAATAAAAAGAAGGCTGAAGCTCAGAGCGACGCCGACAAGGCTCAGGCGTCAGCGAATGAGGACAAGGCTTCGGCTCAGGCCGACGCTGACAAGAAGGCCGCGAAGATGGAAAAGGCAACAACGCCGAAAGAAGCATCTGACGCACGCGGGGACGCCATGAAGGCGCAGGCCCGGGCCGACAAGAAAAAGCACGCTGCGCAGGCCAAAGCAGACAAGAAGAAACATGAAGCTGCCCAGGATGCAAACGTGGCTCAAGCGAAGGCCGACAAAGAGAAGGTCGAGGCACAAGGCGATGCAAACAAAAAGGCCGCCGACGCCAAGGTTGACGCCGCGAAAAAGCAGTAAACCCGGCGTTTGCCTGTAGTGGTCTGGAGCAGGTCAACACGCAACACAAAGTGAACCGTGATCCGCTCCGTGGGCGAGACCCCGTTCTCGCCCTTTTCTTCTTCTCCCGAAGCGCACGTCCGCATATCCCAAGTCCGTACGCCCTCTTGACGTGATCACACCCTCGCGTGAATGGCCACCGCCGAAGAGCAATTCTCACGTTCAGAAGTTGAAAATGGCTAGAGTTCAATCCTGCGGACGCCGTACTGCGCCGGAACGGGTAGTTCGGGCAACGAAGCCGGTCAATCCGGAAATCATAGTGCAACCGGCTGGCCCAGTGCTTCTGGACAACGAAGCGCAGTAGTCGTGTCTATCTCAACCGCGTTCAAGCGTTCAGATTCCCTCGACGCGCCCGGCTGTGAGTACGGGTCCGGTGGGTTGCCCGGTTGGCGATCCCCCTTGCGGTTCGAGGGACACCGCGAGCGTGGTCTGTGCGCCGAGCGCATCAAGATACTGCGTGACCGGTCCGAAGCCGAGGACACGCTTCAGGACGTGTACGTCACAGCCTGGAACCAGGCGGCCACGCTGCAACGACCGACGTCAATCCCGTCCAGCGCCAGAACGACAGGCTGTTCCATAGCCCCGCGCGGCGGCCCGTCTGCGTCCAGCCTAGCTGCAATCTGAAGATCGATTCCTTAATTCGCCCCGGTTACGAGAGCGACGGGTTAGTCGTGCATAGCAATCGCGTTATCGTAATGCGCTCGCGTGTCTGCAAGCCATGCTCATTCCGTGCCGCTCGATCAGCGAACCCCAGCCGCCCATGCTTCGGCATCAGCGCCTGCCGGGTTGCGCATTGGGTATGACGGATCCGTCGCCGCGCGCCACACGGACTCGGCGACGTCCTGTGCCCGGGTGATTGACGAAGAAGTATCCTGCAGCCCCGCGACAACTTTGCTGGCAAGATCGGCGTAGGCCGCGTGGTCGAAGCCGTGTATGCGGGCCCGCGTGTTCTCGCCAAACCTGGTGTCGGGGGCGTGCCCCGGCAGCACCAGTCGAACACGCACGTGGAACGGCTCGACCATTCGCCACGAAGCGCTCAGGCGCCTTGATCGCCGTGAGCATGCCAATCGTCGCACTCACCGAGTGACCTACAAAAATAACCGGCCTGGTCGCCAGTCCTTCGACGATGTCCAGTACGTCATCCGCGTAACCGTGCAGGGACGCGTATCGGGCGGTTATAGGCGGACAGGCGTTCATAGGACCGCCGATGACCGGGTTAGAGCCGATTGTGGTATAGATGCTGCTGATGGCCCCATCATTGACCACCTCACTCCGACAAACGAGTCATCGCGAGCCCCCCCGTTTCCGTGTATCAGCTAGTAGCCGCTCCAAGGCACTCACATTCACTGGCTTGACAAGATGATGATCGATACCGGCATCCTTCGATTGGCGCCGATCCTCCTCTTGCCCCCAGCCGGTTAGTGCGATCAAGGTAACGTCGTGAAAGTCGGGCTTTTCGCGGACGCGGCGCGCGACTTCGTAGCCGTCCATTCCAGGCATGCCGATGTCCAGCAACACTACGTCGGCCCGATATGTGTCGAGTGCTGCTACCGCCGCCGGACCATCGCGTACGACGCAAACGTCAGCGCCGTACAACTTGAGCAGCATGCCAAGACTGTCGGCTGCATCGTGATTATCGTCAACAACGAGAATGCGGTGACCGCACAACGCATCTGACGGTCGTGGCTGCTGGTCGAGTTCACGTGGCTGGCGGTTCTGAATCGATACGGGCAGCCGCACCTGAAACTCGCTGCCTTTACCCACGCCTTCGCTCCGCGCCTCAACGCTGCCACCGTGCATTTCCACGAGCGTGCGCACGAGCGTCAGGCCGACACCGAGCCCACCTTGGGCTCGGTTGTAGCTGCGCTCCGCCTGGGTGAAGAGGTCAAATATCCGCCCCAGCATCGCTTGCGGGATGCCCATGCCGTTGTCTCGTACCGTCACAATTGCTTCCGCGCGGTCGCGGCGAGCGGTCAGCAAAATCTGCCCTCCCGGGTCCGTGTACTTCGCGGCGTTATTGAGCAGATTCGCGATCACCTGTGCGATTCGGACGGGGTCAGCGTGAAGTACCAACGATTCGTGAGGCAAGCTGATGGTCAGCTGGTGGCCAGCTGCATCGATGAGCGCACGGCTCGTCTCCACGGCGCTGTGGAGCACGGTTGCAAGATCCACTGGCTCCCTGCGCAGTTCGATTTTGCCACTCGCAATGCGTGAGACCTCCAGCAGGTCGTCAATCAGCCGGACCATCTGATTAACCTGTCGCTCGAGCATCCCATGGATCTGTTCCGCGGCTTTATTGTCTGCTCCGGAAAGACGGAGGATTTGCAGGCCGTTGCGGATTGGGGCCATCGGATTGCGCAACTCGTGCGCGAGCGTCGCAATAAACTCATCCTTACGCCGATCAGCTTCCCTGAGCGCGTGCTCCGCCCGCTTGAGTTGCGTAGTGTCCTGCACGATACAGCAAGCTCCTATGATGTCGCCCGAATCGTTTTGCAGTGGAGCTGCACTAACGCGCATCCAGTATTCGCGCCCTTCATCATCCGTATAAAGCATTTCCATCCCAGGCATCACCGTCTCGCCGCCCAATGCCCGTATACACGGCCAGCTCTCTGGCGCACTCAGGTTCCCATCCTTGTCCCACACACGCCAATGCGAGTCGCGATCCGGCCGCCTCGATGGAATGGATGTGGGCATATATTGTTTCATCAAGGTGTTGTTCAGTGTCCAGACACCCGTCGCATCCATCACCCCGACACCCGCCGGCAGTTGTTCGATGATCGTCATCAGGCGCTTTTCGCTCGCGCGCAGCGCCTCGTTTGCCTGCGCCCGTTCGATCAGGTCAGCCGCTTGCCGCGCAAGGATATCGAACGCGTGAAACTCATGCTCTGAAGGCTCGCGAGCGTCGTACCAGTAAGTTGAAATGGTCCCGACCATCGCACCAGCCCGGGAGTACAGCGGCGTCGTCTGGGCCGCACGAATGCCCAGCTTGCGACACACAGCGAGTTCGTCACTGCCTGCCATGGTGCTGCATTGTTCGGTGTCGGGTACAACAATGCGATGCCCGTTTGATAGAGCTGATCCGCACATTGTTACCGACTCGAGATCGACCTGCTCCCATTGCTTCGCAGCATCCTTTGCAAATCCACGATAACCAAGCAACTCGAGTGCCTTGCTACCATCGACAAGTCCTCGCAAGATGTGCATGGTGGCGCATGGCGAATGCATGAGACGCGCAGCAGCATCGATGATCTTGTCGTAAAGCACGTCGACTTGCTGCTCCCCGATGAGTTCGTTGCTGAGCTCATGCAGGAGACGGCTTTCCGCAAGGTCATTCTCAAGCCGTCGCCGACTTTCGCGCTCAATTTCCAGCTTTTCCTTACGTAGGGAATCAAGCTCGGCAAGAAGGCTCTGGCTAGTATTGCCCAATTCGGATGCGGGATCGTCAAGCAGGCACTGGCCCAGTTCGCGGTGCGTTACTAGAAGATGTTGAATGTCTTCCTCGAACTTGAGTTCCGGATGAAGCTCCGTCCAGAAATGCGCAGTGCGTATGAATGCGAGGAGGAGCAGGAAATTTTCCGTTTGTGCCGGCCCGAGCGCACGGCGTAACGCATCTGAGCATGCCGCCTCGGCCGAAGTACGCAAGAACATATGGGTCGCGCAAGCAAACATCGCCCATTCGAGCTCCGAATCCGGCTGTGGCATCACCGAAAGTGGCTCCTTTAACGAGGAGCATCGTTCGATGCAGGTCTGCAGTGACCCGGCGAGCGGCACCGGCCTTCGCACGAGGCGAAGGATCTCCTCTACAGACTGAGGAATGCAACAGGCGTCGCCGGCCACGCGCCCCAATCCGACCAGAAAGCCGACGTGTCGGACGATGCAGTAGCGCACTTCGCAGAATCGGGACAACCAGACGAACAGCCGTTCCTTGAAGAGTGATGGCAGCGGATTGTCGAGATAGCCGAAACACGCGAATCCCCATAGTTTTGCGGTGATGTCCGGATTCTCTGGCGTTAAACGAAAGAAATTCGGTAACACGCCAAAACGTTGACGCACTTCGTCGACCAGACTCATGGTGGTCATCCTCCGGGTTCGGTTCGACCCCACCGGCGACTGCTCACTGAGTGTCGCACCTGCAGAGGCGGAAACTGCCTATCTGGGTCCGAGTAACTCTATTCCGAAATTTTATGTCGAAGCAAACACAATGCCACAGCGTTGTGTGGCGGGCGTCTCGGGGTCGTATCGCGTGGCGTGCAGATTCACGCCTTCATCGTGCGCGACGTGCCCAACCCGGCGACGGGCACGCCCGTCATGACCGATCTGATGTCGGCGGGAATGAGCAGCCAGCCGTTCTTCGAACACGATACGTTCGTCAGGCAACAACCCCGACACGCTTTACGCGGACCGCGACGGCATCGGCTGCGTCGGTGAAGGTCACGCCGGCGCAGTTCGTCACTGTCTTCAACAAGGTCAAGTTGATCAACCCAGACGGCACCGCGCCACAGTCGCCGTTCGCCAAACCCACGCGTTTGAAGATCAATTCAGGGACGGTCGCGGTGCTGGTGGAAGACAACGTCTGAGGCACGAACACGCACGCGTCCTTCCATTCACAATAGTGGAAGCACCGGCCCGATGTGTTTTCAGACGCTGCAGTCGGCCGCGACGAACGCGCGTTTGCCAGGGTCAGCGAGATGCGGAAGCCGGGCGACTGCGGGAGGTCCGGAACCCTGTGTCACAGGTCAGTTGTCCGCGTCAGCAGGAGGCTCCTCCGACAGCCAGTTGCGCACTTCGGGACGTACGCTGAAAGTTGGTGCATCCGTCCATGCCTCGAGCCACGATCGCCAGGTTGTCCATTGGTCGTCGTCCATGACGAACTCCTCATAGCGTAAGCCACACGGCGTTTCACTAACCAGGATGTAGGAGACGGCATGACCGTTCCAGTAAGCGACCAGGTTGTCAGTCAGGTCCGCTGTCACGCCGGCGCCATGGTCGTGCAGAACCTTCCCGATCTTTTCTTCAAACTCGTTACGGGTTAGCGCCATCATCGTCCTCTCTGTGTCAAGCGAGCACCGTCAGGGGCTGAGTCAGACGGGAATACGTCTCTCCATGTGGGCACCAAACCTCCGCGCGCCTGAAGATTCGATGCAAGCCGCCGAGCAATGCCTATGCCAGAGCCCGGCGCGCCCCCATTGCCCCAGCGGGTACATGCAGCTGCGGTTGCAAGGGACACAAATTACCTACCCTGACGATGAACAATCTCTTCCTGCAGTTGGCCCGACGCGCTGCATCCACTGGCTACCGTCCTCCGTATAAGAAAGCGCAACTCGCCACACATGTACCGAGGAGGTAATCATGAAGTTCATGCTGACGTTCACCTGGGCATCCGACGCCCGCATTCGCGACGAAGCCATCGAGCGGTTCCGGAAGACAGGCGGCCTTCCGCCGACGGGCGTCACGTTGCTCGGGAGATGGACCCGGGCCGACCTGAGCGGCGGTTTCGATCTGCTCGAAGCCGACGACCTGAGGAAGGTAACTGAGTTCGCCTACATGTGGAGTGACCTGATGAAGCTGGATATCACGCCCGTCGTGGAGGACGACGATCTGAACGCCGTCTTCCAGACGGTCGCCAGGTAGTGCGCAGACCAGACTCGATACAACTCATGCGACGCCGGGCTGTCGTGCGTCGCAACGTGTAACAAATAATGAGTGCAATCATGACGATAGAAGTCGTGCAGAAATATGATCTCCTGCCTGGCGTTGACCCGCAGGCCTATGCGGAGCTGATGAAGAAAGTGGTCGCCGCCTTGCTGCGGGCCCCCGGCCTCGTCGAGATCGACGCCAGGCGAAATCTGCTGGGATCGCCTCAGGTCCGGGCGACGAGCGTATGGCGGCGTCTTGCAGATTGGGAAGCCGCGCGGGAACATGAAGAACTCGTGGCATTGGAGGTCGAGTCCCGCCGCCATGTCTCGAACATGAGCGTTGAAATCTGGGAGCCATCGCCTCTGCTCACCGAGCCTCTTCGTCCAGAGCGCTAGACGGCTGCTCCCCACGGTGGCAGAGCGAGCCTGCACGGATGCCTGCCATCCGTGACGACAATGCGATAAATGTCCAATACCGCGCCGTGAGTATAGGCTCCCGGATCGACGCTGGAGGTCGCGATGGATCGCCGTCATTTTCTGCAGTCATCCACGTTCTTCACGATTGCCGCGGCAACCGGTACGATCCCGGCGTGCCGGGCCACGCCGGACATGGGAGCGTTGACGGACAAGGGCCACTATGTGTTTGCGCAAGGCGTTGCAAGCGGCGATCCCCGGGACGAGTCGATCGTGTTCTGGACTCGCTGCGTCGCCGCGCAAGGTGATGGAAAAGCTGTGTCGTTGCGGCTTGAAGTATCGACCCAGCCGGACTTCGCGCGGCCTGTCGCCACTGTGCCGTTGCGTGCGTTGCGCACTTACGACTTTACGGTCCGCGCGAAGGTCACAGGTTTGCATCCGAAGACCGCTTACTACTACCGATTCGTGGCCGGCAGCGATGTAAGCCCCACCGGTCAGTCCCGTACCGCACCGGGTCCCACCGATGCCAACACCCGGGCGCGCTTTGCCTGGCTCACCTGTCAGGACTGGAGCGTCAATCATTGGCAGGCGATGACGCTAATGGCCGACGAGACCGATCTCGATTTCGTCGTGCATGTTGGCGACTACATTTATGAGGCAGTTGGCTTGCGTACTGCCGATCCGGCGGAACGGGCGCACCCGCCGCTAAAGCTGCCTGACGGGCAGCCGATGCCGGGAGGAGGCATCTACGCCGACTCGCTCGATGACTACCGCACGCTCTATCGAACCTATCGGACCGACCCGCGACTGCAGGCGGTGCATCACCGGTTTCCGATGATCGCAATCTGGGACGACCATGAATTCTCAGACGATTGCTGGCAGGATCACCAAGTCTACACGAACGAAGAGAAGCGCGAAACGCAGCGTCGGCGCAATGCCACCCAGGCATGGGCGGAATACATGCCCGTCGATTGGAGCGACGTCAGATTCGCCGGCGAAAACAGCACATACGACAATATCCGCATTTACCGCGACTTCCACTTTGGTTCGCTGATGCATCTGGTCATGACAGATGAACGGCTTTATCGCGACGGCCATGTAGTCAGCGCAGCCGCGATAGCACAGGCCCGCGGCAACGACCCGATTCATGGCGATGACGCGGCGGGTTCGCGGTACTTCGTCGAACGAGGTGTCCTGCAACGCTTCGAGACACTCGACACCGCCCAGTTCGGCCGCCCGCCTTCGATGCTTGGCCCTGTCCAGACACAATGGTGGAAAGACACGCTCAAGGCATCCCCTGCGACCTGGAAGGTATGGGGCAATGAAGTCATGCTGAACCGGTTGTGGGTGAACCTGCCTTCGGGAAGCGGCGACCAGAACAGGAGCCTGGTGGTCAACTGCGATTCGTGGGACGGCTATCCGGCACACAAACATGAGTTGCTCGACTGGCTGAGACAGGAGTCGATTCGCAATGTCGTTGCGATCACCGGCGATCTACACGCGTTTCAATGCGGCGTCGTGCGGAATGAACCGGATCTTTTGAAGGGCGAGCCCGTGCTAGTCGACTTTGTTTGCGCGGGGATCAGCAGCACGTCTTTCTATACGTATATCAAGGCGGCGTGGAAAGGGACACCACTCGCGCCGCTGGTTGCCACGCCAGCAGCGCTGGACGACCTTCTTAAAGCCAACAACCCGGACCTTCGATATGTCGATCACGACGCCCAGGGATATGCATCGGCGACGCTGACACCGGAGCGCTTTGTGGTTGTATTCAATAAAGTGAAGCGGGTCGACAGTCACGGGATGGCACCGGCGGATCCACTGCTTCAGCGTACCCGCTTGACCGTGTTAAAGGATACAACCGAGGTGCGGATCGGATAGTTTGCGGACGATCGGCAGACCGACACTGGCTGGCGCAACAGCACATGACGATGCCTCAGCACCCCGCAATGCACATCATGCCGCCGATGGAAGTGTCTGACAGATGGCAGCCCGCAAATCTTCTTTGCGATGGTGACGTGTCGAACGCAGCGCCTGCGAGCGACCTGTCGCAGCGTTCGGGGAGAGCTCGTCCGTTAGTGAGTCGCGACGACGCTCTCTCTGGCTGTGCTCCGGCTTAATTGCCGAAAAAGACGTCGCATTGCGGCCGAGGATTGCAGGACGATGAGCGGATGCCACCCGTTGCACTTCGCGTGGCTGGCGCTCCGCCATACGACGTGTCAGTAACAGACTATGCAGGCGTATCTGCGTTCTGCTGCATCGCCGGCTGTGTGGATGGCTGCGCTCCTTGCTGCGTGCCTTGGGAGTGTGCGCTTCCTGCCACCGCGAACAGGCAAGCCGCGCCCGCCGCCAGAATAAGTCGTGAATTCATTTCAACTCCATGATTTATGCGCAAGGTGCCGAGACCTTTTCTGGCTCCTTGCCCGTTTCCCCTTCCGCTCCCCAACTGGCCATTCGAGCGTCGACGTTGACGCCAACGCCAATGCCGTTCAGACGAGCGAATCAAAATCGGCTGCAGGCACGCTCGGTGCCACAAGCCGGACTGGTTAGATGATTACGCGGACAACGGCGCACGGCCGATACCGGGCGGGGCAGAACGTTGCGCAATACGAGCGCTGGTGACAGGACGCTGTACGTCGGCGGCCCAATAGGAGTCGTGCTGCCGTTATGTTATAGGCCGCAATGGCCCTGATTGACAGGACAATCGCGAGGTGACGAGTCCGGCGCGACCTGCGGTCAGGTGTGTTGATAGCTGCTTACCCTCCGCCCCTGCTTCACTTCTAACGTGACGTTCCGGCTTTCCTGCCGCGGCCTGGTTTGTCATGCACTTACCCGACGCTACGAAGGTCGTAGAACGTTCTTGAGGTCATCAAGCGAAAGGGGCTTGGTGAGATGGGCATCAAATATCCGTTCGTCATTTTCGGGTCGGCCGGCGACAGCGGTGGAGCCCGTCAGGGCCACCAGTTTCGTCGATGAGCACTGCGCCCGGAGCCGAAGCAGTTGTGCGAGCTCAGGCCCATTCATACCCGGCATCGAGATATCAATGAGCGCGACATCAGGTGCAAACGTCTCGACTATCGAGAGCGCGTCGGCGCCATTCGTCGCCCGCTTTACCTCATGGCCTTCGAGTTCGAGTAGGGTGCCCAAGGCTTCCGTAGCGTCTGCGCAGTCATCGACAAGCAGGATGCGCTTCGAAGAATTCGCTCGCGGGGTCTTCGCGGTCGGCTCGCCCCTGCTATCGCAGACTATGGGCAGTCGGATTGTTACCTCCGTCCCCTGGCCTTCACCGGCGCTCGCAATGGTGACCGTGCCGTTGTGTGCCGTCACCAGATGCTTGACGACAGCGAGTCCGATTCCGAGGCCTCCCGCCGCGTGCTTTCGGGCCGATGCCGATTGGGCAAACATGTCGAAGACGTGGGGTAGCGCTGACGCCGAAATACCCGCGCCATTGTCCTTCACTGTGATGACCGCATCGCATGGCGACGGGCCTTCCGTGTGAGCGACGCCGAGGTCAGGCGCTTCTACCGACACGGTAATGTCGCCGCTAGGTGGCGTGTATTTCACCGCGTTCGACAATACGTTGGATATGACCTGTGTGAGGCGCACGAGGTCCGCGTGAACCGTCACCGGATACGGCGGAACAGCAACATGCAGTCGATGCTGAACGCAGTTGACGTCCGACCTCATCGCCGTAACCGCATCCGTGACGATATTCTGCAGAAGCTCGTACGAAGGCTGAACGGACAGCTTCCCGTGCTTGATCCTCGAGGCATCCAGCAGGTCACCTACCAGCCGTTTCAATAGCTGCATCTGCCGGTCAGCAACACCCAGGGCGGAGGACACATCAGCATAGCCCGCAGCAAGCTTTTGTGCGGCTGCGAGCGCGCTGTCGACGGTGGCAATCGGATTGCGCAGCTCATGGCTCAAGGTCGCAATAAAGTCATCCTTTCTGGCTTCAGCCAGAGCCACGGCGTTCCTGGCCGCCTCGGCCTCTGCTGCCCGGGTTTCTGCGTCCGCTTTCGCACGCGCCATCGTGAGCGTCGCACAGGTGAAGTTTGCCAGGCGGGTCAGGATTCTGCGGTCCTCTCCATCGAACAGATGCTCCCTGTCGTGAGACATCACCCATAGCGTGCCCCATGGTTCAGGTTCCCCCGGAATCGGCACGACGAGTTCTTCGATAATCTCGGGGGCTATGTGTTTCAGACATGCAAAGTGGCGCTGGGGAAACGAAAACAGCTGCCCCGCAGCCAGTTCGAGCGTCACTCCACTGGGGCTGTCATCTGTTGGTGTTGTGGTGTCGACGGCCGCCACGCATTGGCCCGAGACCGCGACCCACCTCAACACGGGGACGCCGTCCACGTCGCGTTCCAGCAGGCCGATGCCTGCGCTACCCGCTTCACACAGACCCAGAGCCATGTCCGAGAGCGTCTGCAACATGGCACCATCCGAGGACGTCAGGGCCTGTGCAAGACGGTGCATCGATTCACTTTCAGCAGCAAAATCGGCTGGCCGATGAGCGCGCACATCGAGCGCCGATGTGACCAGAGTGCCCGCGCGCCGCGCGCGGTCCGCTGCGGAAGGCGCAGACGGTCCGACCATGTGGCCTCCTGGTTGTAATTTGTGCTGTGCGTTGTGCGGAAGAAACCGCCATGCTAGATGCATTTTAGTCAATGCACCACAAACGCCCATAAGCGACACGCCATCCGCAGCTGCGCCATAAAAGGAACACTCATCGTTGCGTTTTAACAGCTTAATGTGTTGACCCGGCGGTCGGCAGAGTAGCCACTGTCGACGACGCCCAACCCAATATTCCCCGCCAGCCAATCGAAGCGGGCGCACGCCCCTATCAGCAGGATGGAAACGACCGTTCATCCGCTTCTAAAAGGACTTCGGCCCCACGACGGCATCCGTCCCGCCCGGTAAGGACCTGCATTCCAGCATTTTCCTTGAACGCCGGCTCGCCGCGACCTAGCCTAAAAGGCGCATCCCACTAAGGAGATTCCCATGGAAGGTTGCTGCCGTGGGTGTGCACTTTGATAGCGCACACCTGTTTCTTGACCTGTCCGACGGCCAGGCCGTTTCATTCCCGCTTGTGTGGTTTCCTGTCCTCCAGGCAGCGACAGCAGCGGAGCGCGAACACTTCGCCATCTCGATGGACCGTCAGCAATTGTTCTGGCCGGAAATCGATGAGGACGTCAACGTCCGTGCCCTGCTCTCATTCCAGTCCGAACGTGCGGGGCGCAAGGATGCTTCGTCAGAGGACGCCTTCCCGGCCTGGCCGCCCGGCTGATCTTGCTAACAGGTGAGCCCAGGTCCACCTGCGTGCTCGCCATCGCCAGGAAGTCGCGGAGCCATTCCAGCACCGCATCTTCAGTCTGGGCGGCGGGACGACCTTTCCCGAAGGCGCAAAGATCAGTTCTGGTTTTGCCTTGCCGTATCCTTTGCAATCCTGATAAATTCGCCTCGATCCGTATTGCTGTATTTTTTCTGGCCACGCAAGCTGATCGCGCCCCACAATCCATCCTTCGCCCTGGCGGCCCTCCCAGCTCGCGCGCGGACGAGGCGACTGTGGACACGGGGGTACCCTGCACCGTCGCACGAGCTACCGGGCGGAGGATAGCCGATCGGAGCGCTCGTTGAGGGCCTGCCGCAAACGCCAGGTTCGGGAGCGATGCGTTCTCCTGATTCGGCGGGTTCCGCTGGTGGCTGGCAGATTTGCCGCTCCTCGCCCACCTGGCTGACCCATACACTGCTGTGTGCGGGCTTACTGTCGCTGGTGGTTAGATCAGTCGGGCTTCCCGATGTAGCCCGGCAGGCCGAGTGCTGCCTTGCTTTTTGCGAGCTTGACTGCTTTCCTGACGAGCGATTCGAAATCTCCGTCGGTCACGGGTGGCGGCAGGCGATGCCTGAAGAAATCCGCCCACCGGAACTCCTCGAGCGGCACGGCCGTCTTCTCATATCCACCCGCGTCACGCACCGATGCAGAGAGGCTGCGGAATTCGTCGTCCGCCAACTCCCACACATGCTCGTACATGTCTGCAAACCCCACCCTTTGACCGTCGCGATCATACGGGTAGGTCCACCGGTGGTTTTCCATCGTGAGCCAGAAGTCCGCCCTCGTGAGAGACGACAGGTCTCTTATAAGGACAACCGGGACACGTGTGACCCCGGCATGCCAGAGCGCCGTCGCCACGTGATGATGGTCAATCGCATAGGGCGCATTCGCGGGACCGAGCACGATGGGAACCGGCTTTTCGGCGATAGCCATCTCAAGCTCATGCCCGCTAAGGGAACGATATGCCTCCATTTTTTCACGAATTTCGCGCTCGCCGTGCGTGATCTGGGTGGGGCGCAACCGGGCGATCTTTATCGTCTTCATGTCTGTTCTCTGCGCTCGAGAGTGGGTAGGTGAGGCGGTCCCGTCTTGCCGGACCAATGCCAACAAGCGAGAGGGTTCGCACGAGTCCGCAGCAGGGAGCGTGCCGTCACGTCGGCAGGTTCACGATGCGCCAGGCAATCGTGCGCCTTCGTGTGCCGCGCTGGCGCTGTCGTACGACGTGCGCGCAAGGACGCGCGCCCACACACCTCGGCGCCGCTGATTCGCGGAACGCTCATTGCTGAATGTTGATGCGGATCGTGAGACCGTACATCGACGGCAGCGACGCAATTCCTCACATATTTCAGGGAGATACGAATGAACACGCAAAACAAGGAAAGCGGATCGACTGACGCCCCCGCTACAGCGGACGCAATCGCATTGCTGAAGGCCGATCACCGCGCAGTTGAGAAACTCTTCGATGCATTCGAAAAGGCGGCGGACGGCGATCTGGACGCAAAGGGCACGCTGGCGCGGCGCGCATGCGAAGAACTGACGATGCACGCGATTATCGAAGAGGAGCTTCTGTACCCGATGGCGCACAGGGCACTGGAGAAACAGAATGAGATTGACGTGGACGAGGCATACGTCGAGCACTACCTGGTCAAGACGTTGATTGAGAAGTTCGATTCCCTCCGGCCAGGCGATGATGGCTTTGACGCGACGTTCAAGGTGATGTCTGAACTAGTAAAACATCACGTCGAAGAGGAAGAGTCCGAGCTGTTTCCGGAACTGCGCGAGAGCGGCGTCGACCTCGTCGCGTTGGGTGTAAAGCTAGCTGCGCGCAAGAATGAGCTCATGAAAAAGCTAGACGCAGCGGGGAGCAAACTTGTCGGAGACCGATCACTGTCGTTCACACGAGCCGCCTGACCGTAAGTAGATTTCGTGCGTGTCCATCGGGACGCCGAATTTTTGCTTTATACCGACACTTCAGCGGTACCCAGTCGGCGATCAGAAATGAGAGACACTCGCACAGCTGCTCAGCCGAAATTGCTACACGTCGCGGTTCCTTGTCCTTGCCTGCGAAAAATTGCATGGGAGCGACGATCGGCGCTGTATTGTTCACTGGGCGTTCGAAAAATCGCCTGTCACGATCTCGCGCCATTACTTCATCGCAAATCCAAGACTGGATCCGCTTTACGCACATGGCACATGCACTCTTAGTCGACGACCACCTCGCTACCCGCGAAGCGCTGGCAACGGACTGGCCCGACGGCTCTTCCTCCGGTACGGGACTGGCAACATACGAAAGCAAAGGTGTAGCGGCTGTCCGAAGAATGTGCTCATTAGGTGGTGAGCCGTCGATAGGCATTCAGATGCCTGACCAGGCCCTGCGGGTCGCCGCGTCTTTCAAGCAGGATCGCCAGATTGTGATGGGCATCCGCGTGCGTCGGGTCGATTTCCAGACTGCGTTGATAGCTTCGTTCTGCGTCTTCAAAACGGCCCAGATCCTCCAGAGCGATCGCACGGTTGAAGTGCAGTACGGCATCGCTTGAAAAGTGAATCAACGCTTCGTCGAATATCTCGAGTGCGTCGTCGCAGCGCGCTTCGAGTTCGCATAGAAGCACACCAAGGTCCACGTATGCGGCATAGAATGGCCGCGGGGAAAGTTCTATCGCTTTACGGTACGCCTGCTCCGCTCCAGTGACGTCGGACGCTCTAAGCACTTCTCCGAGCTCGTACCACTCTTCTGCCTGTCGTTCGCCACTGCGCCGTGCAGGCGCGGTATCGAGGAATACGACGTCGCCCTTGATCTCGGCAACTTCGAAGTCCAGCAAAAGCTGGCCAGTGACGGCGTCCCATTGAGACGGGCCCGACCGCACCGCCACGTCGTTGCCCACCGCCGACACACGAATACCCGTGAGTGGCAGTTCATCGGGCAGCGCCTTTCTGAGCCGTGACAGCGCCGCAATGATCTTGCGAGGCGTTATCCGCGCGGCCCGCAACTGCAGGGCCGTGCGGAGCAGAACGGCATCCTGGAACGTAAAGCGCCATGCGTTGCGCGGTCCGCGCGTTGGGGTCACGAAACCCGCGGCGACCAGACCTGATAGCGTGCTGCGCGACACACCGAGGATGCCTTGCAACTCGCGCATCGAAACCGCGCGTGCCGGGACGCTTGAGGTCACTTCTGGCATCACTTCCGATGTCACTTCCGCGCCCGGACCTTCGCCGGTGGTTCAGCCGGCGCTTTCGCTGCGCGCGTCGCCGGCTTGCGCGTGCGCGGCGCCACGGGCAGCTCGGTGACAGGCTCTGCGCTCTTGTGCTTCGGTGTGACGGGTGTAGCCGCGGCGGCCGCCTTGGCCTTTCCACCCTTCAGGCTTGCGCGTAGTGCATCCATCAGGTCGATGACCTGCCCTCCACTGCCCGTCGCCTCTGCCGGCTCATTCGCGATGATCTGCTTGCCTTCAATTTTCTCGTCGATCGCGGCGAGAATGCGCTGCTTCTCCTCGTCCACGTAGGCTGTCGGGTCGTAGTTATCTTCTGTGCCCTGCTCGATAATCTGAAGGGCGAGCTTCAGCTCGCTATCGGACACCTGGACGTGTTCGATATGCAGGTCACTCAGCGAACGCACCTCATCCGCATAGAGCAGTTGCTGGAAAACGAGCCCGCCTTCTTCGGGCCGTACCTGCACAATCCGCGTCCTTCCCCTGAACGCCCATTTCGCCAGTGCACAGCGGCCACTTTCGGCAAGCGCTTGCTGAAGCAGGCTGTACGGTTTGCCGCCGCGCTTGTCGGGCGCGATGTAGTACGCCTTGTCGTAGAAGACCGGATTGACTGCCTTCTCCGGGATGAATGCCATGATCTCGACGACGTGACTCGCGCCATCCTCCAGCGCCTTCAATTCGTCTGCGGTGAACACGACAAACCTGTCCCGTTCGAACTCGTAGCCCTTGTTCATACTGGATCGTTCGACGACGGCCCCGGTTTTCTCCGAAACGTACTGCTGTTTGACGCGTGAGCCGTCGGGCGCCAAAAGATTGAAGCGCACGTCAGACGAACTCTCCGTCGCCGCGTAGAGCTTCACCGGGATGGAAACGAGCCCGAAGGAGAGAGACAGGGAGGCAATTGAGCGGGCGGCCATGGACATCTCCTGACGGATAGCGCGTTCAGAGCCCAGCATGCGCAAAGCATGTGCCACCGCGCTGGCGACGGTCAGCGGGCCGGAGCGCTCACATCATTGTAGGCGCCGGATCGCCGATGCCAGTGACTGGGTGGTGATCCAGTATGCTGCCCACGGGTCCTGCGTCTCAAAGCTGAGATACTCCCGCGCCGTCTGGACCGTCCATTGTGCGCCGCTTTTGAGTTCGGGTAGCTGCTCCCATGACACCGGCACCGACACGCCCATCCCTCGCCGCGCCCGCGCAGAAAACGCGGCGGCCGTGGTCTGTGCCATCCCGTTACGCAGATAGTCGACGTAGATCTTGCCGATGCGGTTTGACGCACCCGACGTCGCCGAAAAGCGCTCGGGAATCGTCTTCGCCAGATGCCGCACGAATGCCTTCGAGAATGCCTTTACCGCCTCATAGTCGAGCCTCGGCGCCAGCGGGACGACGACGTGCAGCCCCTTGCCGCCGCTCGTCTTCAGCCAGGCCTGCAGTCCCAGTTCGTTCAGCAGTGTGTGGACGAGCAGCGCCGCCTCCTGAACATGTGCCCATTTCACCCCTTCTCCCGGGTCCAGATCGAAGATGACCCGGTCAGGCTTGTCTATCCGGCGGACGGTGGAATTCCACGTGTGAAACTCCACGGCGTTCATCTGGGCAGCCGACATCAGCGCGTCGACAGTATCGATGGTCAGCAGCGGCGGGTGATTCGGCCAGAGCTTGCGGTCATGCGCCGTGATTCCCGGCATGCCCGTCCGTTCGACGTGTTTCTGGAAGAACTGTTCGCCTTCGATGCCATCTGGCGCGCGCACCATTGCCACGGGCCGGTCCTTCAGGTGCGGCAGCAGCCACGAGGCGACGCTCTCGTAGAACCGCGCGAGGTCGAGCTTCGTCACACCGCTTGACGGGTCGATGATCCGCTCCGGGTGCGTGACCTTGATCTGGGAGACGGCCCGCGTACGCGTGAGCGTCTGGCCGCCTTCACGGACAACCCGCCGCGCTGGCTTGTCGACCCGCAAACCCTTGAACGATGCCTGCCGAACGACGCCGTCTGCCGTCCACTCGGCGAATTCAATCTCAGCGACCAGTTCGGGGCGCACCCAGCGCTCGCTCCCCGCCGCGCGCCGCGACCAGCGCCGGGATTTCGTGACGGCAATGTCGAACGGTGCCGAATCAGTTTCGAGCGGCGCCAAGCGCCTCCACAGATCCCGACCCGTTCGGGCATCCCAGCCTGTACCCACGCTGCCCGCGTCGTGAAGCCTGCGGCCCTCTTTGCTGCTCTCGTAGTAGCCAAGCAGCAGGCTGCCCACTTCGCCATCCTTGCCTCCGCGCGCGGTGAAGCCACAGATGACCAGTTCCTGCCGCAGACGGCATTTGGCCTTCAGCCATGTCTGCGTCCGCTCCGACTCATACCGCGCGTCGCGGCGCTTGAGCATAAGGCCCTCCAGGCCCAGCCCGGCGGCGGCCTCGAAAACCTGGGCCGGTGGCGCTTCGAAATCCTGACTGAACCGTATGCGCTCCCTGTCGCCTTCAAGCAACCCGGAGAGCAGCGCGCGCCGCATCCACAGCGGGACGTTCCGGAGATCCTTCCCGTCGAGGT
The DNA here is from genome assembly GCF_002902925.1 of Paraburkholderia terrae. Classification (GTDB taxonomy): domain Bacteria; phylum Pseudomonadota; class Gammaproteobacteria; order Burkholderiales; family Burkholderiaceae; genus Paraburkholderia; species Paraburkholderia terrae. The sequence goes on from NZ_CP026114.1 coordinate 426,343, forward strand.
ACGGCAGGTCGAACAGGAAAAAGACAATCTCTTGGTTTGCGGCCCCGTCGATCGCCTCCTGCAAGGCACCGAAATCCGGCAGACCATCCTTGAGCACAACGATTTCGCCATCCAGCCATCCGCTCGACACCGGAAGGCTTTCTACCTCTGCCGCCAGGCTGGCGAGTTTCTTCGTCCAGTCGTGCCCGCCGCTCGTGAACAGTCGCACACGGCCCCTGTCGATCCGCGCAAGCATCCGGTAGCCGTCGAGTTTTGCCTCGGTGATCCAGTCGCCGCCCGTGGGAAGCGACGACGCCGGCGTCGCGCGCTGCGGCTCGAGCTTCGCAGGCAACGGTGCCGCGATCGCGGCAGAGAGATCCAGTTCTGGCTCCGCCCTGATCCTGGCGTGCCCCGCCTTTGGCTCCCGGGCTTCGATGAGCCCCAGCGGGTGCATTGTGACGCTGTCGGGAAGTGCCTTGATCACATCGAAATCGGCGAGCGGGCGCGCCCACTCGTCACGCTTCTTGAACAACATCCACTGGTCCTGCCGGTCACCGGGCTTTGATATGCGCACCAGTTCCCAGAGCCCGGCGAGCTTTTCACCGTGGAGCCGGAAGACCAGTTTGCCAATGTTCATCGATTTCTTCGGATCGCCGACTGGCTCCCAGGTGCCGCGGTCCCACACGATCACGGTGCCGGCACCATACTGCTTCTTCGGGATCGTCCCCTCGAAATCCGAATACTCAACGGGATGGTCCTCCACGTGGATGGCCATTCGCTTTTCCTTCGGGTCGTAGCACGGGCCTTTCGGGACGGCCCAGGATAACAGCACCCCGTCGTGCTCCAGCCGGAAGTCATAGTGCAACCGGCTGGCCCAGTGCTTCTGGACGACGAAGTGCAGATTCCCGCCTGCGGACAGGCTCGACGCCGAGGGTGCTGGTTCGGGCGTGACCAGAAAATCCCGCTTCCTTCGATAGCGGGAGAGCGTCGAAGACTTCGGGTCGTGCTCAGATGCCATGACGATGATCCAAGGAGGACCGTTCTCCGGCGTCACAGCAAGACGCCTGGACATGGGGCGGCCCGGCAAGCGTGACTGCGCCACTTGTGTCGTATACGCCCAATTACGTTAGCCGGTCCTGCACTAAAAGGGCAAATGCTCGTGCACGGGAAAGTAGATCAAGACCGCGCCCAGAGACCATGGTTGAGCCGCAGACGGTGAAGCAGCGGCGACTATCCGTGGCTTTACTGGCTGGCGCCGGAGGGCACCGTGCTGGGCGTCGACGAGGGCGTGGCGGTAGCGGCCGCTTCGCTCGATGCCGTCGGTGTGTTCGCCGGGGCCGCACTGTCGCTCGCGCTCTGCGCAGCGGCGCTCTGTCCGGGCGCGCCACTTACGCCCGCTGTGTTGGTCATCACGCCGCTGCTGGCGGAGCCCATCGTGTCGCTGCTTTTCTCGTCGACCTTCTTGCAGGCGGCCATGCCGGACATGAGTGCCGTCGTCGCCAGTACGACGGACGCGTAACGTGTGATTGGTTGCATGTCGAAGTTCCCGTACTGAGAGGGGCCGACGCATCGACGCGGCGGCGGCTGATGTGAATATGTCACCCGTCAGCAACGTCCATTCCTCCCGACTGTGCATCGTTACGGGCGGGCCGGAATCTTGCGAACATGCGACGAACGACATCACGGAGCGAGGCATACGATGAGCGACAGGATGCGCACAACACGTCAGCGGCGGCGGCTCGGCGAATGGCTCCCTAACAGCGAAGAAGCAATCGCACGCTTCAGGCTCGACCTGGCGAAGCACGCGGGGGAGCGCCAGGGCCGTGTGCCGATGACGCCCGTCGTCCACGATCTGTCGTTGCTGCTGAATGGCGACCCCGTGTTGCGGATGGACCTGACCAACGCAATTGATGAGGCGCACGAGGCAGGCTTTCAGCTCGGTTACGCATCAATCGACGAACTGATGTGCATCGTCGATTACATGATGACGTACCCACCGCCGTTCAGCGAATCGAGTCTGATACATTGTCCGCTGAACGCGTTGCTCGACTGGCCGACGTGCATGCCGTCCGGCTACGCGCTGTTTCGCGATCCGGCGCTGAACGCACAACTCAGACGGGTGCTGACCTACTGGAGCGGGTTTCTGAGCGGTCCCTATTCGCGCACGCACCTGCATGCCGACGCGCCAGGCGGCTGGTTGAGCGCCGAGGCCGACGCGAAGATCGGCCTTTCGCAGTTCCTGTGCGACCCGAACGAAGCGTACTGGAGTTTCCCGTCGTGGAACGGCTTCTTCACGCGTCAGTTCAGGCCCTGACGCACGGCCCGTCGCCGCGCCGCACGATCACAAGATAATCGTCAGCGCATGCGAGGCGTCGCCGTACAACCTTCGACATGACGTCAAGCTGCACGACGCATTCTGGATCAAATCGCAGCCTTACTCGTTGCAGGAAATCTTCTCGGCACGCGAAGCAGAAACGGCGCGGCAGTTCGTCGGTGGTTCGGTGTATCAGGCGTTTCTAAGCGCCTTCAACTATCACCGCTGGCATGCGCCCGTGGGCGGCCGCGTGACGCACGCCTACGTCGTGCCGGGCACCTATTACTCGGATGCCGAGTCTGAAGGTGAGGATCCGGGGGTCTTAAGGATTCGCAAGGTTACACGACCGCCGTCGCGACGCGCGCGATCATCGTGATCGAGTGTGACGATGAGGCAATCGGCCCCGTCGCGTGCGTGTTCGTTGGCATGGCCGACGTGTCGTCGTGCATGATCGAGGCGCTCCCGGGGCAATGCGTTCGAAAGGGCGACGAGCTCGGTTACTTCCAGTATGGCGGCTCGACCTACTGTCTGATCTTCAGGCCGGACGTGATCGAGCGCTTCGTGCCGCAACCGCCATTTCACGACAACGGACCGCCCGTTCAGGTCAACGCGCACCTTGCCACGGCGCGTTGAGCGCCGACGTCCCGGTTCACCTGACGCTGAAAATGAGAGGCGCCAATGAGGGCGACCCATCCGGCTGATCGTGGACGGCGACCCTGTGGCGGGCGAAACCGTTGAGGCGGGAGCGGAGATGAACATTGATGGCGAGATTGCCGCCGCCCGCCATCTGTACGAGCATCTTCACCTGCTCGGACTTGAGACCTGGCACGCAGGCAATGCCGGCGGAGTGTCCACAGGCTTGTCCATTTTTTCTGTGCGTAACCTTTGTCTATCCCTGAGGCGCCTTGGCGAACATCTGCTGACGGGAACGGCGCTTGCGAGGCGTTGCCGCAGTTGCGCGCCTTGCGCAGCGTTCACTGTTGAGAGGAGCGGTTCGATGATTTCCACCAACGCGTTTGCTACCAGTTCCCAGGCATTGAAGTTCAGCTTTTGTGCGATGGAAGGTGTGACCCGCGCGACGGCGCGATACCTCGAAGCGTTATCGGAACTGAACGGCGAGGTTTTGCGAGTGGCATTCGATGAGCACTCGGCGATCGTGGCACAGGCTCGATCTCCCGCCGAGATCACGACGTTGCAAATCGGCGCGCTAGGCGCAGCACCGCAGAAAGCGGTGTCCTACTGGCAACACGTCGGCACCATCGTGGTCGAAGCGTGTTCCGGAATAGCATTGGATATTCGCCACTGCTTCTCGCAAACTTCACCGCAGGGCCTCGAGTTTCTTGACTCACTAGTGAGTGGCGCTCGTAAAAGGTAGTGACCGTCTGCAGACGCGGCGCGTCACAACGGCCCTCGCATCGCGCTAGCTCCGAAGCCGCGCCGGACGGAACCTGATCAACTGCGCGGACTTCGAACCTGCACACGGAAACATGACCGGTCGACGATGTGATTCTCCGTGGAGAACACTCCGGGCAATCAGTGGCGGCGATCTTCCCGCGCCGCCATACGCAGTTCAATCTTCGTTACCCACCGCCTTCGATACGTCGGCGAGACTTCCATATTGCTCGTCCGGCAATGCCGCTAGCGCTTCCATCACGTCCTCATCAGCGGCATTTTGCTTCGCCGTCTTCAGCAGATCGCGTTTGGATGCAGGATAGGAGGCACCCTTGAGCGCCTTTTGCACATCGACAGATTTGCGGATGTGCGAGTTTTCACGATTTGAAATTGACATCGGCCGATCCCCTCAAAATAGTCACCGTTCCTGGCGATCGTCGATCAGGCGAACGATCAACGGGTTGAAAATCCGTCAAGTTGCAAAAGCCTGTGAGGCTGCACAGCTTTGCCACAAGCGGCTTCTTACGCCGTTACCGCCAGATTTCGCACGGAACGAACGAATACCCGGACCCCGGTTACGCGGACCGCTCGCACCCCGCCCGGATCTCTATTCGTCAACTGCCGCCCGACGCTGGCGTGGGAGCCGATGCCCCCATGGCGGCGTTCGACTTTTTGTGCGTCTTCTTGTGAGACGTGGTACCGGAGGGTGCCATGGTATTCGCCCCTGACGCACCCGACACGGTATCGGTCGAGCCCCCTGCGTTCGGCTTGCTCATGCCCGTGCCGCCCTGCCCGCCGGCGGCGCCTCCGCCACCCGCGCCTTGCGCGTAGACATTTCCTGCAATACCGATAAGCAGCGCTGAAATCAACATTCCTTTTGTCGAGCCTCGCATGGTCGTCTCCTGAAGCGCGGAGCGGTCGTTTGCACCGGAAGGTGTGAACCCGCGTTCAGCTAACCGCAAGCCCCATGCCTCAGGCATCGATAAGCAATGCCTGCGCTGACGCGCTCAATTGGCGGCTGTGCAGCCTCAAATGCTTCGTCGCCAGGGGTGTCCATGGCGCGTGCGAACGCCAGTCGAGTTACACCTGAGATCCTGCCCGTATATTGACCGATCGCCCGGTCTCCGGAGAATGCCGAAAACCATCACGCGGCATCAACCCAACAGGCGATTTCGTCAATGTCCACTACCCGGCCGAAACGATTCCTGATACCACGGCCCCATGCGCAAATGGAAGCACCAGGCGTCAGGTACTCACGCAACGCTTCGCCAGCATGCGGCGGCACGCGTAGCGACGTACCATCGTCGAGCACGGCGCCGCGCAACTCTCCTTTTGGCCCATGCAGCGATAGCGTCACCACTCCCTGAACTCCCATCGGCACAGGGGCACACGACAGCTTTTCAGGCCCGGACGCCCCGCTGTGTTGTGGTCCATCATCGATAAATGTTCTGCCATCGCTCGCCGTCAATGAGACGGCGGAGATCATGTCGACACCGCGTGGCTTTATGCCACGTATCCGGATACGATCGCCGACCTTGATGTGACGCGCCGCCCACGCTGACATAGGGGGAGGAAAGTGGACCTGACGTGCTTCCACGAAGTACGAGTCCATCGAGTTTTCCGTGCGGGTTCATGAGAAATCGATCAACGACACCGCGTGTTTCCGGCAGACAGTCTGGGTCAATCCAATGCATGTGATACTCCGTGGCGTGTGCCAAAGTTGATCGAAGCGCCGTCGAAACACCATGTGCCGCGCCCGTTCACTGCGATGTCACCAGGCCGAGGTCGTCAGGGTAAGTGGTTACCCCCCGTTACGCCGTAGATTTCACCCGTGACAAAGCTCGACTCCTGCGATGCCAGCACGACGTAGATCGGTGCAAGCTCGGCAGGCTGACCTGGACGCTTCATCGGGACTTCAGAGCCGAATTGCTCCACCTTCTCCTGCGGCTGGCCGCCGCTTGGCTGCAGCGGCGTCCAGACCGGACCCGGTGCCACGCCATTGACGCGAATTCCGCGATCGATCACCTGCCTGGCAAGCGCATGCGTGAATGCGGTGATCGCAGCCTTGGTCGATGCGTAGTCGAGCAATCCGGGACTTGGCTGATAGCTCTGGATTGACGTCGTGTTGATGATCGTCGCACCCGGCGGCATGTGCGGCAAGGCTGCCTTGCAAAGCCAGAACATCGCAAACACATTCGTGCGGAACGTCGCCTCGAACTGCTCTGTGCTCAGGTCGGCAATGTGTTCGACGAAGTGCTGCTTGCCGGCAACGTTGACGAGAATGTCAAGTCCGCCGAGTTGCGCCCGGCTGTCATCGATCAGCCTGCGACAGAACGCTTCGTCTGCAATATCGCCTGGCAGCGCAATGGCCTTTTGTCCCGCCTCGCGAATGAGTCCAACGACCTGCCGGGCGTCCTGCTCTTCCGAAGGCAGATAGTTCAGTGCCACATCCGCGCCTTCGCGCGCGAAGGCGATAGCGACGGCGCGACCTATGCCACTATCGGCGCCCGTGATAAGCGCCCGCCTGCCTTTCAACCTGCCGAAGCCCTGATAACTTGTCTCGCCGTGATCGGGCTTCGGTGACATCGCCTGCGCAAGCCCAGGCGCCTCCTGCGGCTGTCGCCCGAATTCCGGGCCGGGATACTGCTTCGTGGGGTCCTGCATACGATATTGACTAACGGTGGCGCCCATTTTTCGCTCCTTTGCATGAAGTTCGTGCCGACGGCAAGCGCAAAACGCATACCACCTGTTCGACCGCGCGATGCCAAAGCGTCTAATCCTTGCCCCCTGGAATCACCGCGCCCAGTACCTGACGTGCCGTATTGGCGATCACGCTGCCTTCTTTCGGGTCGCCTTCCATCAAGGTCCGCGCAAATGCGCGTGCCTGCGCGAGCGTCACGTGCGGCGGCAGCGGCGGCACTTCAGGGTCCGACTTCACCTCGAGAACGATGGGTCGTTTCGCGGCCAGCGCGGTTTCCCATGCATCGGCTAACTGCTCGGGTTTGTCGACGTACAGGCCCGTCAAGCCGAGCATTTCCGCAAACCGGTGATACGGCACATTCGGCAACTTCTGCGACGCGTCGAACTTCGGGTCGCCTTCCATCACCCGCTGCTCCCACGTGACCTGATTCAGGTCTTCGTTGTTGAGCACCATGCAGATCCAGCGCGGATCAGCCCATTGTTTCCAGTACTTCGCGACGGTGATGAGTTCCGCCATGTTGTTCATCTGCATCGCGCCATCACCGACCATCGCGATCACGGGCCGCTCCGGGTGCGCGAACTTCGCGGCAATCGCATACGGCACGGCCGCGCCCATCGACGCCAGGCCGCCCGACAACGACGCCATCATGCCGCGCCGGATCTTCAGATCGCGCGCATACCAGTTCGCGCATGAGCCCGAGTCGCTCGTGAGGATGACGTTATCGGGCAGGCGCGGCGACAGTTCAGTGAAAGCGCGCTGCGGGTTCACGCCGTTGCCGCCGGGCTGATGCGCGCGTTCGTCGAGCGTCTCCCACCAGCGCGAAGTCCAGCGTTCGATTCGCGAGCGCCATGTATGGCTGTCCTTTTCAGTCAGCAGGGGCAGTAGCGCGCGCAACGTCGCCGCGCTGTCGCCGACGAGGTTCACTTCCATCGGGTAGCGCAGGCTCAGCATGTCGGCCTTGATGTCGATCTGCACGCCGCGCGCGTCGCCCTCCTTCGGCAGGAATTCCGAGTAGGGGAAGCCCGAGCCGATCATCAGCAGCGTGTCGCACGCATTCATCATTTCGTAGCTCGGCTTCGTGCCAAGCAAGCCAATCGATCCTGTCACCCACGGCAGATCGTCGGGCAGCACGGCTTTGCCGAGCAGCGCTTTCGCCACGCCCGCGCCGAGACGGTTTGCGACCGCGATGACTTCATCGGTAGCGTTCAAAGCCCCGGCGCCGACGAGGATTGCAACCTTATGCCCGGCGTTGAGCACGTCGGCTGCGCGTTGCAGATCGTCTTGTGTGGGAATTACGGTCGGCTGCGAGTAGCCGACACCGGAATGCGCGGTGCCGTGCTTGCGCGCGGGCGGTTCGTATTCGAGGTCCTGCAAATCGTTGGGCAGAATCAGCGCCGTCACACGCCGTTCCGACAGCGCGATGCGGATCGCGCGATCGACGAGGTGACGCACCTGAGCGGGCACGCTTGCCTGCTGCACATAGGCGCCCGCCACGTCCTTGAACATCGCAGCGAGATCGAGCTCCTGCTGATAGTGAGACCCAAGTGCTGCGCGCGCCTGCTGACCGACGATAGCGAGCACGGGCATATGATCCATGCGCGCATCGTAGAGGCCAGTAATCAGATGCGAAGCACCTGGCCCCGAAGTCGCGATGCAGACACCGAGTTCGCCCGTAAACTTTGCGTGGGCGCTCGCCATGAACGCCGCCATTTCCTCGTGCCGCGCCTGCACGAATTCGATCTTCCCGTCCGCACGATTCAACGCTCCGAACACACCGTTGATGCCATCGCCGGGATAACCGTACATCCGCTTGACGCCCCAGTGATGCAGCCTCTCGACAATGAAGTCGCCTACTGTGGTTGACATGAAAGTCTCCCGTAAAAGAACCGGATTGCCATTTCGTCGGTGAGCAATCAGCGCGCCCCGTCGCCGACTAAATCACGCTGTAAGGCACATCCACTGCTCCCTCTCTCTGCTTAAGGATGCAACGGCGTGTACGCAATCCTGGGCGCGACGGTGTGGCCGCTACGGCAAGTTCGGCGCTGGACTGTGCGCTCTGGGATCCGCGTGCGAAGCGCCTTGGTTTGTCTCTCGTCACTGCGCCAGGCCAGGTGCGCGACAGCATGCAGCCTGTGGCTCGCGCAGGTGCGTCACCTTCAGGGACGCCGCGATGAAGCGCACGAACTTTTCGAGCGCGTGTTGGCCCTGCGAAATGACCTCGGCTTTCTCACGGAGGAATATGACACGCGCCTGCAACGCCTCCGCGGAAACTTTTCTCAGAAGCTGTCGCACGTTGCGTTGATCAATGCGGCGCGGGTTCTCGGAAAATCATGACGGTGCATCTGCCGTTACAGATAGAGAGGTATCACGCGGCACCGCTTTTCCATTCGGACCACTCGAGCACGAACAGCGACACGAGTGCGGCTGCCGCACACACGGTGGCAAGCCAGCACAGGCCTCGAAGCACCCAGTGAGCACTCAGATCGCCCACGGCCGAATGCTTCGTGCTCAACAGCACCAGCATGAACATGACGGGGGTTGCTGTGGAGCCGTTCAACACCGCGCTCCAATACATCAGCCGTAGCGGTTCCACATGTGCAGAAGTCAGCACTACGCCGAGGGCACCGCCGAACAGCATCACGACGAGCAATGCGAGCGAGATTCGCCGGTCCGTGAGCGCCTTGTCCTTGCTTTCGACGATACCTGCGACTGCGTGTGCCGCCGAACCTGCCAGAGGCGGTAAAGCTAGCAACGCCGTTCCAATGAATGCGAGCGCCAGCACCTGCGGAGCGTATCGATACGCGACAGGTTCCAGTACGTTTGCTGCGCCGTCTATATCCGTCAGACCTCGACCATAGGCGTAGAGTGTTGCGGCCGCCCCGGCCATGATGAAGAACCCAACAGCGTTGGATAGTGCGGTTCGAATCAGCGTGTCCTTTCGGGTCTTGCGAAATTGCTGCCCGAGCAGGCGGTTATGTTCCGCAGACGGTTTGTGTTCGGGGTCGAGCCGCAACTCTTCCAGTTGCTGCGTCGCCTGCGAGAAAATCAGGTACGGGCTGATCGTCGTGCCCAGCACCGCCAGTAGCATTGAGAAGTAGTGTTCTTGCCAGTGAAGATGCGGCACGAGCGCTGCCGATAACAGCACGTGCCAGGGGATGCGCATCACGATCACGACGCCGGCATATGCAAAGAGCGACAACGTCAGCCATTTCAACGTATTGGCATATCGAGGATAGGGCAACGTAAACTGAAGCGCTACCGACAACAGCGTCGCCACGCCCGCGAATACCGCTACGGAACCATGCCACAGGAAATGTGCTGCCACGCCCATCGCAACCGTGTCTGCCGCAACATTGAGCACGTTGGCAATCAAAAATCGAGCAACTGCAAGATAAAAGAACGCACGCGGGTAGTGCTCACGCATGTTGCTGGTCAGACCTTGGCCCGTCAGCACGGCAATGCGTGATGAGACCAGTTGAAACGCGACCATTGATGGATATGACAGCACGCACAACCAGGCCAAATCCAAGCCGAACTGCGCACCAGCGAGCGAATAGGTCGCAATGCCACTCGGGTCATTGTCGCTTCCCGTCGACGCCAGCCCCGGTCCCAGATCTGCCGCCCACGAGTGAGCCACCGGTGGGTCATTGGTTTTCTCGTCCTTCCTTAGTCGGCTGATTATCACGTGGTGCCCATAACTCGAGCGATGCTGTGGGTCAATCATTTGCAGTCAGTGGCGCGTCGGCCTGCCCAATCCCTCGCACGCCATTTCATTCACCTGCGTCCGCAGGAGGTTCCTCCGCTAGCCAGTCATGCACTTCAGGCCGGACGCTAAACGTCGGAGAATCGATCCATGCTTCCAGCCAGGATCGCCAGATTCTCCACTGCGCGTCGTCCATGACGAACTCTTCGTAGCTGGACCCAGAAGGAGACTCATTAATCAGGACATAGGCGACGCGCCGACCGGTCCAATACGCAACCAGTTCATCGGTGAGGTCTGCCGTCGTTCCTACGCCATGATCTCGAAGTACGGCACCGACCTTTGCTTCAAACCCTTGACGCGTCATCGCCATCATCGTCCCCTCTACATTGAGCAGCGACACGCGGACGCCGCTGTCGCGATTCCCCCACGACCTGTGGCAAGCACGGATTGAGCCTGATTTGTCAACCGCTCAGATGCACGAGGCTCGGTTGCTGCCTGGCCTTATCTGTCAGGCTTGCAGGTGCTTGCGGCACACCCGTTGCTGCGGATCGATCGTCTCGACCGACGTTTGCAGGAGTTCAATATGCGACCGACAAGCGTTCTAAAGCCGCCGCAGCATTCCCGGCCGAGGCCGCACGGGGTCAAGGGCGTCGTGGCGTTCGTAAAAGATGTCGCAGGCCGCTTTTCCAGCGACCGCTGTACGATGATGGGGGCGAGCGTTGCTTTTTATTCCGCGTTCTCGCTCGCGCCCACACTGTTGATCGTGCTAGCAGTCATCGGCTGGTTTTTTGGACGCGATGCCGCGCAGGGGAAGCTCTTCCACCAGATCAAGGGCATTCTCGGTGCGGATGCAGCAAGCGCAATACAGGCGATCGTCGAACATGCACATTACTCGGGCAACGGCGGCATTGCCGCGTTGATATCCATTGCGTTGCTTGTGGTTGGCGCATCCGCAACGTTCTCGTCGCTCAACACGGCACTCGACGTCGTGTTCCAGGCCAATTCCCCGAAAGGCATCGCGGGCGTCGCGTTTCTGTTGCGTGCGCGTCTCGTATCGCTGGGTCTTGTGATGGGGCTTGCGTTCCTGCTCGTGGTTTCGCTCGTCCTCGACGCAGCCGTTCAGACGGTGGGGAACGCCCTCTTTGGCAGCATGGCGCTCACTGTCTTTGCGGAGGTAGCGCAGACGCTATTCGGTCTGGTGATACTGACCGTTGGACTGGGCGCTCTGATCAAATGGCTGCCGGACACACACGTCGCGATCCGGCCCGCGTTGATCGGCGGACTCATCGCGGCGGTACTCTTCACGGTGGGCCGTCATCTCTTCAGTTTTTATCTGGCACATGCAGGCACGGCTGGCTCTTTCGGTGCGGCCGGCTCGCTCGCGGTGCTGATGATGTGGCTGTACTTTTGCGCTGCCGTTTTCCTGCTGGGCGCGGAGGTGGTCGCCGTGATAAGCGGTACACCTTCTCGTGACGACAGCGACGCAGATGCGCAGGAGCCTGGTGCCGGCGGCCCGACGCAAGGCCTTTGGAAAACTCGAGCGGCTCGCAGATCGTCGACATCGCGTCCTCAAAAATAGCGTGGACGGCGCTCCCTGATTGCCTCTCTCCTGTACCCGCCCATTTGCAGAACGCCGGCCTCGCTGGTGTAGCGGTAAATTGAGCGTTCGCCGACCGGACAGTCCACGTGAAGCAAACATAGAGGCTGGTCACGGTCCGCTTGTTTCTGAAAACTGTTGCCGCAGATACCGCGCTGTGTGACTTTCATTCGCGCGCGCAACGTCGACGGGCATGCCGCTCGCCACGATCGTCCCGCCGGCGTCTCCGGCTTCCGGGCCAACGTCGATGACCCAATCGCTTTGCGCAGCCACCCGCATGTCGTGCTCGACCACCACCACCGTATTGCCCGCGTCGACCAGTCCTTGCAGCTGTATCAGCAGCCGTTCGACATCCACCGGATGGAGCCCCGTAGTCGGCTCATCGAGGATGTACAACGTGTCTCCCCGCTGCACGCGTTGCAGTTCGGTAGCGAGCTTGATGCGCTGCGCTTCGCCGCCGGAAAGCTCGGTGGCCGGCTGGCCGAGTCGCAGGTAGCCGAGACCGATGTCGCGCAGTGCGTTTAGCGCGCGCATGACGCTGGCTTCGTCGGCGAAGAAACTGCACGCGGCGTCGACGGTCAGGTTCAGCACTTCGGCGATGTTTTTGCCCTGCCAGACGATCTCCAGTGTCGAAGTGTTGTAGCGGGTGCCGTGGCAGGTCGCGCATGGCGCATACACGCTCGGCAGGAACAGGAGTTCGACGCTGACGAACCCTTCGCCCTCGCACGTCGGGCACCGGCCTTGCGCGACGTTGAACGAGAAGCGGCCCGCGCTGTAGCGACGCTTGCGCGCGGCGGGTGTGTCTGCGAACAGCTTGCGCACGTGGTCGAAAAGCCCCGTGTAGGTCGCGAGGTTCGAGCGCGGCGTACGCCCAATCGGTTTCTGGTCGACGCGCACGAGTCGCCTGATTGCCTCCATGCCCTCGGCGATGTGGCCGCTCGTCGGCGCCGACTTGCTGGCGAGCAGCGGGTCCTGTTCTTCATCGTCCGGGCTTTCGATGATTTTTCCCAACCGGCTCGCGACCAGTTCCGGCAACGCCTGACTGACGAGGCTCGATTTGCCCGAGCCCGATACGCCCGTCACCGTCGTCAGACAGCCGAGCGGAAACGCGACATTCAGCCCATGCAGATTGTTGCGAGTGATATTGGCAACCCGCAGCCAGCCCGCGGCACCGCGAGGCGTGCGATCAACCCGCGCGGCCGGGGCGAACAGATGTCGACGCGTCTGTGACGCGTCGACATCCGCGAGTCCCGCAGGCGGTCCGCTATACACCACATGTCCGCCCGCCTCACCGGCGGCCGGACCGACGTCGACCAGCCAGTCGGCACGTCGCATCATCTGCAGATCATGCTCGACGACAAACAGCGAATTGCCGGCTTGCTTGAGTTGTTGTAGCGCGCTGAAGAGCGCTTCGCCATCGGCGGGGTGCAAGCCAGCCGATGGCTCGTCGAGCACATACACGACGCCAAAGAGCTGCGACGACAATTGCGTGGCGAGTCGCAGGCGCTGCAATTCACCCGACGACAGCGTGGGCGTACTGCGCTCGGTTGCGAGATAACCCAGGCCAAGATTAATCAGAGGCGCCAGGCGTTCCAGCAATTCGGCCGCAATGCGCTGCGCGGCGAGGCGTTTCTCTTCGGACAGATTCGGCGTACGCCGCACATCGGGCGAAGCTTTGTGCGCTGAACCGCCGGCGGCAACACGCCTGTCGACGGCATCGCGCATGGCGCTCTTGCTGAGCACGGTGTCTTTGCTGGCGCTACGGCCGGTCGCCGTCGTGTCTCGCTCCAGCCATTCGCCCCGCGCGATCGGTTCGAGCATCGCGGCGAGTCCTGAGAGCGGCAACTGCGACAGTTCGGCAATGTCCAGCCCGGCGAATTTCACCGAAAGCGCTTCCTTCTTGAGCCGTTTTCCGAGGCAATCCGGGCAGTCGTTTCCGACCATGTACTGCGATACGCGCTTCTTCATCAGCGCGCTTTGGGTGTGTGCAAAGGTGTGCAGCACGTAACGGCGCGCACCCGTGAACGTGCCCTGGTAGCTTGGCTCGTCCTTGCGCCTGAGCGCGGCGCGCGTCTCTTTGGGCGTGAGCCCCGCGTAGACAGGCACTGTCGGCTGCTCGTCGGTGAAGAGAATCCAGTCGCGATCCTTTTTTGGCAATTCGCGCCACGGGGTGTCGACGTCGTAGCCGAGTGTCACCAGGATGTCGCGCAGGTTCTGTCCGTGCCATGCTGGCGGCCACGGGGCGATCGCACGCTCACGGATGGTCAAAGTGTCGTCGGGCACCATTGATTTCTCGGTGACCTCATACACGCGTCCCAGTCCATGGCATGTCGGGCACGCACCCTGAACCGTATTGGGCGAGAAGTCTTCGGCGAACAGCATCGGCTGCTTCGGCGGATAGGTTCCGGTGCGCGAATACAGCATGCGCACGAGGCTCGACAGCGTGGTGACGCTGCCCACCGATGATCGCGCGCCAGGCGTGCCACGTTGCTGTTGCAGAGCGACGGCGGGCGGCAGCCCTTCGATTGCGTCGACTTCGGGCACGCCGACCTGTTCGATCAGGCGCCTCGCGTAAGGCGCAACCGATTCGAAATATCGCCGCTGCGCCTCAGCGTACAGCGTGCCGAAGGCCAACGACGATTTGCCCGAGCCGGATACGCCGGTGAATACGACCAGCGCATCGCGCGGGATCTGTACGTCGATGTTTTTCAGATTGTGCTCGCGGGCGCCACGCACGCGTACGAAACCGGTGGGCGCGTCGGTGGGACCTGGCGTTGACTGGTGTCTGCTGCGGATGTCATCCATATCGGTTCATCGTGAGGTGCGCAATCGGCAGGTTGTGCGAATGTCCCCCGGACGCGCACTGACCATGTCAGGTCACCCACGATGCTATCGCATGCGAGCGTTGCGCATGCACAGGGAAGCCACCGCCCAATGCAAACGGCGCTTGGCTCCTTCAAACTTCTCCCAACGCCGCTTACCGCACGATCCGCACTGGGATCGACTTGGCGGCTGGCACCTTGCTCTCTTTCGCATGATGCGAGAGGGGAATCAGTGGATTGCACTCGGGGAAATAACCCGCAACGCACCCCTCAGGCAGATCGAAACTCACTACCCTGAAGCCATCCACCTGCCGCTTCATTCCATCCGGCGAGACCGCTGCGAGCGATATCGACATACCCGCTTCGAGCCCTTGACGCGCGATGTCCGCGGGATTCATCAACACGACCATCCGCGTACCGCTGATGCCGCGAAACCGGTCGTCAAGCCGATAGATCGTCGTGTTGAACTGACTGTCGCTGCGCAGCGTGAACAGACGTAAATCGGTGAGGCTGCGCTCCGGCATGTCGGGGTCTTCGTTCAACGTCTCGGGTACAAGAAACTCCGCCTTGCCGCTCTTCGTTTGCCATTTCCGTTCGCGCGCCGGCAACGGGCGGTGAAAGCCGCCAGGCGTCCACAACCGCGCGTTGAAGTCGTGAAAGATGTCGGGATAGGTTTGAGCAATTGCATCGCGGATCAGCGCATAGTCGTTGCTCCATGCTTCCCAGTCGACCGATGACTGATCGAGCGTCGCCATCGCGATGCCCGCCACGATGGCCTGTTCAGACAGCAGACGGTCGCTTGCCGGCAACGCGACACCGCGCGAACCATGCATGCAACCCGTGCTGTCCTCCATCGAAACCGCCTGCGGCTTGCCGAGGCGCGTGTCGACCTCGATGCGGCTGAGGCACGGCAGCAGATAGGACACTTCGCCATGCACGAGATGACTTCGATTGAGCTTGGTCGCGACGTGCACGGTCAGGCGTAGCTTGCGCCACGCCGGCTCGATCGCGTAACGGTCCGGAACCGACCTGACGAGATTGCCGCCAAGCTGCATCACCGCCCGCACGCGACCGTCGATCACACCCTTGCACGCATCGACAGTCGCCATGCCTTCATGGCGTGGCGGCTCGAAATGGTATTGCCCGGCGAGCTTGTCGAGCGGCGCAAGCGACGGCTTTTCCGTGATGCCGACCGTGCGCTGGCCTTGCACGTTCGAATGTCCCCGTATCGGCGATGGACCTGCGCCAGGCTTGCCAATGTTGCCGCGCAGAAGCAGAAGATTCACGATCATCCGCACGTTCTGCACGCCCATCCGATGTTGCGTGAGCCCCATGCCAAAGTGTGCGATCACGGCCTTGGCCCGCATGTACTCGTCGGCGGCCGCCATCAGCGCTTGCCGCGGCAAGCCGCTCGCCTGTTCAAGTTCCTCCCAGCCGATGTCGCGGACATACGCGGCAAACGTGTCGAAGCCTGTCGTGTGTTCTGCGATGAAGGCGACATCGATGATGCGCGCGCCGCCTTCCGACTGTGCGCGGTCGTCCGCTTCGATCACCGCCTTGCAAATGCCGGCAATCGCGGCGGAATCACCGCCCGCCTTCACCTGGTGGTATTGCGTGCTGATCTGTGTAGCGCCTGGCTTGAGCATCTGCAACGGCGATTGGGGATTCACGAAGCTCACGAGCCCCGGCTCGCGTATCGGATTGAAAGTGATGATCGGCACACCGCGCTCGCGCGCCGCCTGCAGGTCGTGCAGCATGCGCGGACTGTTGGTGCCGACGTTCTGGCCAAAGAAGAACATCAGATCGGTGTGAGTGAAATCGTCGAGCGTGATAGTCCCGACGCCAACGCCAATCGCCTCTTTCAGGCCGACGCTCGTGCTCTCGTGGCACATGTTCGAACTGTCGGGCAGATTGTTGGTGCCGTACATGCGCGCGAGAAGCTGGTACATGTAGGAGGTTTCGAGCGACGCACGCCCCGACGTATAGAACACGACGGAATCGGGATCGAGTGCCCGCAACTCGCGTCCGATCTCACCGAACGCATGTTCCCAGGTGGTTTCGACGTATCTGTCGGTGGCGGCATCCCAGCGCATCGGCGCACAAAGTCGCCCCGCTTCTTCGAGATCGTGGTCGTGCCACGCTTCGAGTTCGCTCACGGTACGCGAGGCAAAAAATTCCGGATCGACACGGCGCGAAGTCGTATCCCATGCAGTCGCCTTCGCGCCGCTTTCGCAGAACTCGAATGGATGCGGATGAGCCGGTTTGGCCCACGAACAGCCGACGCACATGAAGCCGCCGGGCTTGTTCTGATGAACGAGCACGCGGCTCGTCGTAACGGGCGCACGCTCGTGCACAAGGGCGCTTGCCACAGCCTTGACGGAACCCCAGCCGCCGCTTGCATGCTGATAGGCATCTGATTTCTTATGGGCGGTGCTCATCATGCACTCCATGAATTTCCTGGAGTCGATGCAAGCATCCGCCGTGCCTCGCGCGCTTCAGCGACACTCGCTCAGCGCAGCGAGCCCAAGGTGTTGAAGTAATGCTCGATGCGCGACAGCGCGTAACGCGCAGCGTGATGACGGATTTCGTTGCGGCTGCCGGTGAAGCGTCGGGTTTCTGCAAACGTGACGATGTGACCATCGCGCATCCGGTACGCCCACGCGAAGCATTGCGTACCGGGCGGCGGTCCGTCCGATGGCGATGCATCGGCGACGCCGGTGTTGGCCACCGCAACATGAGCGCAACACGCCTCCTGCTGCAACGCGCCCTCCGCCATCTCGCGGGCGACGGCTTCGCTCGTCAGGCCATGTTGCTGCATGGTCGCAGGCTGCACGCCGAGAAAGCCTGCCTTGCCAGACGGCGAGTATGTGACGAAGCCGACATCGAGGCACGCTCCGCTTCCGGGCACTTCGGCGAGACACGATGCAATCTGCCCCGCCGTACACGATTCGGCCGTCGCGAGCTTGAGGCCGCGCGAGCTGAGAAAAGACACCACCTGTCGTGCCACGTTCATGGCTCCCCCTCTCTCTCACTTGTGCAGTTCGGCGCGCAGCGTGCTTACATCGTTCGCGGTGACCGGTTGCGCGTTGTTGCCCCACGCACTGCGGATATATGTCAGCACCTGGGCAATCTGCACATCGGCCAGTGTCCCCACGAAACCGGGCATCGACTGGCGCGGTGGCCCTGTGAGCGTCGCCGGGCTATTGCCGCCTTCGACAAGCAGCCTGATCAGCGACGTCGTGTCTTCCGTCAGCACGGAAGGATTACCCGCCAGCGAAGGAAAGGCGTTGGGAACGCCCATGCCGTCATCGCGATGGCATCTTGCACAAAAACTGCGATACACGTTAAAGCCGAGCGACAGTTCATCGGGCACGCGGTTGCCATTGACGGACGCGCGCCCCGGATCGGCGGCCGGCGTGTAGGTGCCGGACGGCTTTTGCGCTGGCAGCGACTTCAGATAGCGCGCGATTGCCTGCGCATCCTCGTCGGTGAGGTATTGAGAGCTGTCTTCGATCTGCTCGACCATACTGCCATAGGCGATCACGCCGCCGGCGTGCCCCGTCTTAAGGAACGACGCGATGTCGGCGGCGCTCAGCCGGCCGAGGCCCGATCCTTTATCGCCTGTGAGGTTCGGCGCGAACCAGTGATCGTTGACGCTGCCCGTGAGATAGCTCTTCGATGATTCGTCGTAGCCGCGCTCCTGGAACGCCGCGCCGCGCGGCGTGTGACAGGCGCCGCAATGACCAAGCGATTGCACCAGATACGCACCGCGATTCCATTGCGTGTCACGGTCCGCACGCGGTTTGTACACGCCGCCTGGCGCAAACGCTAGCTGCCAGTAGCGCAGCGCCCAGCGCTGATTGAACGGAAACGCCACGTCAGAAGGCGGCGTTGGTTTTGCGACGGGCACAACGCGATGCATGACGTAGCCGTACAGCGCCCGCATGTCGTCGTCCGATATTTTGGCAAACGACGCATACGGCATCGCCGGATACAGTCGCTTACCGTCCCGCGCCACACCCTCGCGCAACGCGCGCGCGAAATCCTCGTAGCTGTACTGGCCGATGCCGAATTGCCGGTCGGGCGTGATGTTGCTCGACATGATCCTGCCGAATGGCGATGCAAGGCCCAGTCCGCCTGCGAGCGGCGCACCACCTTGCGCCGCCGTATGGCAGCCCGCGCAATCGCCCGCCTTCGCGACGTATTTGCCGCGCGCGAGCATTGCGTTATCAGGCAACGGCGCTTGCGCAGGCGCGGCGACGGCAGCTTCATCGGGTGTCGGCGGAACGAACAGAAGCGCGAGCGCGCAGCCGCCCGACAACACGCACGCGATGAGCCAGCGGAAGGACGGTATGCGACGAGGCTTCATCGCGTCCCGTCCCGCGGCACAATCACCGCATGCCGGGTCGCGAGCACGGGCACATTGCGACGCGTCAGCCAGCGCGCGGCGATCGCCAGTCCGCCCACCAGATACGCGGTCGCCGCCGGCACCCACATGATGAGCCCGCCCAACTGCTGATCGTGCAGCGGATCGACGCCTAGCGCGCTGCACGGTTCCACGTACAGCGGATACCAGAGGCCAGGCGCGAGTGTAATCAACGCGCCGAGTGCGCCCGTGTGGACCATCGTCGTGAATAGCGACAACATGGCATGGCCGTCCGTCTGTCGCCGCGCGCCGTCGCCTGCGACGGTCCACCAGAAGAGCAAGGCCGTCAGCAGAAAACTCGCGTGCTGTAGCGAATGTACCCATTGATGAACCAGCGCCGCCTGGAACAACGCAGGCGCATGCCACGCCCACAGCGCCACGGCGTGCAGTAGCCAGGCAACCAGTGGTAAGGTCAGCGCGTACCAGCACCGGGAAAACGCGCGCGTCCTGACCAGCCGTCCAAGCCGCAATCGCGCACGCTTCGGCAACGCCCATATCCATACGCCGAGTGGTCGGCCCATCACGAGCAATGGTGCGGCAATCAGCATCATCGATTCGTGCTGCACCATATGTGCAGAGAAGAGCGCTGTGCCAAGCGGATCGAGCGGCGAGAAAAGTGCGAGCGCCAGCCCGAGCCAGCCACCGGCAAACGCGACGAGATGGGTCGCGCGAACCCGCGCGCTGCGTGCGTGCGGCGAGCCGCGCTTGCGCAGACGCACATAGCCGATCCCATACGCGACGAGGCTTGCCATCATCAACACAAGCACCCAGGGCCCGGCCGTCCAGCCGAACGAGGGTACAACCGGGTCCGATGCGGACAGCACGTGCGCAATGGCGACGCCAGGCGTGAGCAACGCAACGCATGTCAGCGCCGTAGCGAACCTGACACGCGTGCGTGTTGCGTTCAACGACAAGGCGAGAGCAACCATTGCGGGAACCACATCATCAGTTGGATCAGCGCCGACAGTGCGGCAACCAGCATCGCCATCTGCGCAAAGAAAGCAGCGCTGGCCCCGTCGGCATCGCGTGCGCGCGACACGAGACGCCAGCGCGTGTAGGCAAGCACTGTCGCCGCCACCGAAAACAGAAATGCGACCGCGCTGACGACATCGAGCGCCAGCGTGCTGCGCTGTGCACACGCCACCTGCACGAGCGCATAGTTGAGGCTCTGCGCACCGAGCACGACAAACGGCGCGACGATCAGACCGAGCCACGAGGCAAACGAAGTCCGCATCATGGCGACATCCGTGGCGCGAAATAGATCACCAGATAAATCGGCAGCCAGCTCAACACGACGAAGTACCAGTAGACCGCGTTCTCGCTGGTGTCGACCAGCCGCTTCCCCTCGTACGGCCCGAGGTACAGCAGCGCGGCAAGGACGGCGGTATCGACGGTATCGGTGATCAGATGCGTCGTATGAAGGCCAAGCAGCAGCCAGACAATCGATCCATACGCATTCGCGTACCACATCACGTTGAGCGCGGCGAACTCGAAGCCGCGCAACACCAGAAACATCAGCGCGAACGCGAGGCAAATGACGAGCCACAGGCGCGCGCCTTCCCGGTTGCCCTTGTTCGCGGCTCGCCGCGCGAGTTCATTGGGCAGCATGCTCGCGATCAGCACAGCCGTATTCAGCGAGCCCCACAGCAGCGCCGGCGGCGGCGCATGCATCGGCCATACCGCGTTGACGGCTCGCAGATAGAAGTACATCGCGATGGCGAGCGCGAACGCCGTGCCTTCGATCAGCATCAGCCCCATGGTCGCCCACCACATCAGGCTGCGTGACCCGAAGCCGAAGCTCGGCAGGCCGCGTACGTCGAGCGTCGACGGTTGCGCGGGCGGCATCGCCACTTTCTTTGCGCCGTCGTGCGGCGCGTCGTCGGGCCAGCGTTCCAGTGCGCGCGCAATCGCATTGTTGCGCCGCGTCGGCCAGAACCAGATGATCATCGCGATCGCGACGGGCACAGTGCCCCACCACACCGCCGACGGCGTATAGATCGAGCCGATGAAGAAGACCGTCGTCGCGACCGCGCCAAGGAACGGCCAGATCGACGGCGTTGGGAACAGCGGGCGCGTGTCGGGCTGCGCGTCGAGCGCGGTCGTCGTCAGCACTTCGCGCGCGGTCGCCGTCAGTCCCGACACCCAGCGAGGCTCGCGAGGTGCCTCCCAAAGCGGCTCCTGCGCATGGACGACGGGCAGCGCGTCGAAGTTGTGAGGCGGCGGCGGGCTCGGCACGCTCCACTCGAGCGAGCCGCCGCCCCACGGATCGGCGCCCGCCCGTGATCCGTGCCTGCTGCTATGCACTACGTTGTAGATGAACACCAGCATGCCCGCAGCCATCATGTACGCGCCTATGGTCGAGCCAAGGTTCATCGTGTCCCAGCCCATGCCGTGCGGCCAGGTCCACACGCGGCGCGGCATCCCACGCAGACCGAGCAGATGCATCGGAAAGAACGTCACGTTGAAGCCGATGAAGAAAAGCCAGAAGTGCCATTGGCCAAGCCGCTCGTCCAGCATCCGGCCCATCACTTTCGGAAACCAGTAGTAGATCGCGCCAAACAGCGGAAACACAGCGCCGCCGATCAGCACGTAATGCAGGTGCGCGACGACGAAGTACGTGTCGTGCACCTGCAGATCGAGCGACACCGATCCGAGCATCACACCCGTCAAACCGCCTAGCACGAGATTGAAGAAAAACGCCAGCACGAAGTACAGCGGCGCTTTCATGTTCAGCCGGCCCGTCAGCAACGTTGCGAGCCAGCAGTAGATCTGCACGCCGGACGGAATCGCGATCATCACGCTCGCCGCCGTAAAGAAGCTCTTGCCGAGCGCGGGCACCGATGTCGCGAACATGTGGTGAACCCAGAGCCCAAACGCGAGGAAGGCGGTCGCGATCAACGAGAGCACCATCGCCGGATAGCCGAACACCGGACGGCGCGAGAACGTCGCGACAATCGCCGACATGAAGCCGAGCGCCGGGATGAAGATCAGGTATACCTCCGGGTGGCCGAAGAACCAGAACAGATGCTGCCAGAGCAACACGTCGCCGCCGAGCGCCGGGTTGTAGAACTGCGTGCCGACCAGGCGGTCGAGGATCAACGCGGTACTTGCCAGCATCACGGCGGGCATCGCGAACAGCACCATGAACTGCGTCACCAGCGTCGCCCATACGAATAGCGGCATCCGGTTGAGCGACATGCCGGGCGCGCGCATCTTGAGGATCGTCGCAATCAGCACCACGGCTTCGAGCAGCCCGGAGATCTCCGTGAACGTGATCATCTGCGCCCAGATGTCCGTGCCTTTGCCCGTCGAATAGTCGGGGCCAGAGAGCGGCACGTAGCTGAACCAGCCCGCGCGCGGCCCGGCGCCCAGGACGAGCGCGACGTACAACGTCAGGCCGCCGAACAGAAACACCCAGTAGGCGTACGCATTGACGCGCGGAAACGCGATGCTGCGCGCGCCGACCATCAGCGGCACGAGCCACGCTGCAACCGCCTGCATGACGGGTACGGCGAACAGGAACATCATCGTCGAGCCGTGCGCCGTGAAGATCTGGTCGTAGAGGTCCGGTCCGAATAATCGGCTGTCTGGGCGAGCCAGTTGGGTGCGCATGCCGAGCGCAAGCAAACCCGCCAGTAGAAAGAAGACGAACGTTGTGACGATGAAGCGGCGCGCAATGGTCTTGTGATTGACGGCCGACAGCATGCCGATAAAGCCGCCCGGATCGCGCCAGGTTTGCGCGAGCGCATCTCTTACGTGTTGCGGTGCGTCCGGCCCGTCCTTCAGATCGAGGTTCACACCCGTCGCGATTCGCGGTTCCGCGGTGCTCATTGCAATGTCCCCAGCCATGCGACGACGGCCCGCAGATCGTCGCCGGCTAGCGGCACTGCCGGCATCGTCGTGCCTGGTTTGACCGCTTGCGGATCGCCAATCCATTGGAGCAGATCGGCGGGCGTGTTTGCGAGCGCGCCTGCTGCGATCGTCTGGCGGCTCATCAGATGCGTGAGATCCGGGCCGAGCGTGCCTTGCGCGGAAGAACCACGCACCGTATGGCATCCGGCGCAACTCGACTGTTCGAAGATCGACCGTCCGCGTTGTGCCAGTGCGTCGGATGGACCTGAAGCGGATGCAAGTTGCTGGACGTGCCACGCCGAGTATTGCTCGGGCGATTGCGCAACGACGAGCATCCCCATGAGCGCATGCTCTGCACCGCAAAACTCGGCGCACTGACCGCGGTATATGCCGGGCTTGTCGGCGCGAAATTCGATTGTCGTCTGGATACCCGGCAGCATGTCCTTCTTGCCGTGCAGATTCGGCACCCAGAACGTGTGGATCACATCGCCTGCCTTCAGCGCGACGATGACGGGCCGACCGACGGGCACGTGCAACTCGTTGGCAGTCGCGAAACCGGGCTGGTCCGCTTCCGGCGGATAGACAGCCTGCCACCACCATTGCTGCCCCGTCACTTCGATATGCACCGCGTTCTCGACGGGCAGCTTCGAGAGCGCGCGATCCGTCGTCACGTCGGCGATTACCAGACCGACGAGCAGCACGACCGATGCAGCCGTCGCCGCGATGACCGCGTTGCGCGTGCGCGTCGAAGTTCGCTCGTCGGGCTGAGGAGTGGACGGCGACGAGCCGGCGCTACGACGGTTGCGCATGAGCGCCACGAGCGTTGCAAGAAGCACGGCTGCGAAAACGGTTCCGCAGATGACCAGCGTCACATTCCATAGCCGCAGGATATGCGCCGCCTGCACGCCTGCCGGCTCGAGCGCGCTCTGTTGCGGCGCGGCGGCGACATCGAGCACGACCAGCGCCGAAAACACCAGGACGCACGCACGCAGCGCCGCGTACGCGCGCGAGTGAGCTCGTCGAACACGGCTGTCGGCGGTCATCTGGTCCGGTCAACTCGATGGAAACACCGGTGCGTCGCATACCGTGTGCCAGTCAGTCATGACTCTAGGTCACGGACGCGCGCCCACACACCTCGGCACCGCTGGTTCGAGGAACGCTCATTGCTGAATGTGGATGCGGATCGTGAGACCGTACATGGACGGCAGCGACGCAATTCCTCACATATTTCAGGGAGATACGAATGAACACGCAGAACAAGGAAAGCGGATCGACTGACGCCCCCGCTACAGCGGACGCGATCGCGTTGCTGAAGGCCGATCACCGCGCAGTTGAGAAGCTCTTTGATGCGTTCGAAAAGGCGGCGGACGGCGATCTGGACGCAAAGGGCACGCTGGCGCGGCGCGCATGCGAAGAACTGAGATTCGACTGCCGGTAGAGCGGAAGCAAGCTAAAGGCATGCACCCCGGCGCCCGTACCATCGCTCGGGTTTCCAGAGCCGACGAACACCGTGCCGCCAACCGGCGTGTCCCCGGATTTGATCGATCCGGGCATCTCGAAACTCGCTAACATGCTCCAATAGACAATCGTTATGGGTCGGAGATAACAGACACTTCACCGAACAGACACTTCACCGCAAAACGATCGGGCGGTGGCAATTACCCGGGGAGTAACATCATCCCGGGAGGCAACACGAGAAACCATGAGTGGATCACCATGCAAAAACTCACCCCCGCCGGCCAGCAACTGATCGAAGAAGTAGCCCAGCGACATGGGTTCAGCACGGATGCGGTGATGAGCATGCTGGAGTCTGTAATTCGCGGTAACGGCAGCATGGCCCAGTTCGATCACCCCGAATTTGGTGGCTCCGGCCAGTGGATGCAGGGAGGAATGACCATGGTCTCCGACATGTTCAACCACTACCTGAAGGGCCGGGTCGACGGGCTCTGTTCTGAGCTTTCCCGCCTGGTGGCAAACCAGCCCGACCTGATTCGCAACGGCAGCTTCCAGTCGCAGAACCAGGGTACCCAGCAGCAGGGCAACGACGGTGGCCGCCAGCAACAACAGCAGAACGCTGGTTACGGTGGCAGGAACCAGCAGCAGACTGCAGCCGGACCAGTCGAACCGGTGAGTCTGTTCGTTCCGCCCGCGCCCGGCAATTCCGGCGACTGGTGGCCCGCTGATCTGGGGCGGCCCAACACAACGGGTGCCCAGAACGACGTCCGCTATGCCTACTTCGGACCGACCCGGCGCCTGGCGATCGAAGTGAACGGCAAGGTGACGGTCTACGATACGCTCGATCACCAGATCAGCGGCTTCTCGCAGCAGCAGTCCCGCGGCGCGTCCCTCACATTCGCGAGCCAGCACGGCCTGGTTGCTGTCGCCAGCCTGCCGGTTGTTTCGTTGGGCGGGGTTCCGCAGCCGGTGTCGCCGCTGATGCAGGAGGAGCCCGTCAGCACTCAGTCGGTGGCCCGCGAGACAGACGTGTTCGCCACCATAGAGAAGCTCGCCGCACTGCAGGCGAAGGGGATTCTCAGCGATGAGGAGTTCGCCGCCAAGAAGGCGGAGCTGCTGAGCCGTTTGTGAGCGTCCTGTCATCGCGCAGCGCAACGGGGCACGATTTCGATGGGTAGAGCGAATGGCGGCTAACCTGGGATGGCCACAAGCTTTTGACGTCTGCAGCCCCGAATGCCTTTGAAGACGCCTGAAGCGCAACTTGTGCGCTGGAAACATCCGTGGGCTTTCGTGGAGACAACCCGAGTGCCAGCCACGGTACAGTGGCCACCAAGGGCAACAGCAGTTGGCCGAAGTGCGCCTGCTTCCACGACCGAAATGAGATCGCGCCCCAACGTCCAGCCAGCTGGTTTCGTACAGCCGCATGTGGGGGATTCCTGGCCTGAGGGGGGAACATGGACCGGTCAAGGCGTGCGCTGCTTGAATATCACGAACGCAGCAAGCACCACGTCAACTTCTACGCCCCTGGTCCCGGGAGGCTCGATTGGACAACCCAGCCGGATCCGTTCCGGGTGTTTCACGGCACACCGCGGGTAGATCTGCCGTTAGCCGCGGAAACACTGACTACACGCTACAGCGCGTTGCGCTGCGGCGCCCTGCCGCCCGCGCACGCATTCGATCTAACCAGTCTGGCAATCCTATTCGAACTCTCGCTCGGCCTGTCAGCGTGGAAATCGTATGGCGCCCAGCGGTGGGCACTGCGCTGCAACCCTTCGAGCGGAAACCTGCATCCGACCGAGAGCTATCTGTTGTGTCCCGCTCTGCCCGGCGTGTCCGCCGGGGTCTACCACTACCTGAGCCGGGACCATGCGCTTGAACAACGCGCCGCAGTGAACGATCCGCGATGGACTCAGGCGTTTTCGGACAGCGGTGTCCTGGTCGGCATAAGCTCGATCTACTGGCGCGAGGCGTGGAAATACGGTATGCGTGCATGGCGCTACTGCCAGCACGATTGCGGCCATGTCATCGCTGCGCTGAGTTACGCAGCGACTGCGCTCGGCTGGCAGACGCGGCTGGTGGAGGCGGCTGCCGATGATGAACTGGCCGACTTGCTAGGATCGCACCGCAGCGCAGATTTCGTGGACGCCGAAGCCGAGGCGTCGGATGTGTTGCTCTGGATTGGCAATCCTGAATGGCGGCCTGACCTTGAGCGCATGCGGACCGCTTTGGACAAGGCGCAGTGGTCCGGACGCGCGAATCAGCTGAGCTCGGGACATGTGAAGTGGCCGGATATCGATTCGATCCATCTCGCCACGCACAAGGCCCGGACTCCCGAACCGACTTCGCCGAATCCAGAACTGCGCCCGCCCCCTGCGCAGCCCGCCCTTGATCTCCGCTTTGCCCAGATCGCCCGGCAGCGTCGCAGCGCGGTGAATTTCGATGGTACGACGCGCATCGCCAGCGCGGCCTTTTTCAGCATGCTGGGGTGCCTGTTGCCACATCGCGACACGCCGCCGTGGAATGCCCTGATATCTCCTGCGGCAGTGCACGCGGCACTATTTGTGCATCGCGTCGACGGCCTGGAGCCGGGTCTGTATATGCTCGTGAGAAATCCCGGAGCGCTGCCGGTTCTCATGCAGTCTCTGCGTCCAGAATGGCTGTGGAAGAAGACCGGGCCGGACTATCTGCCGCTCTATTTTCTACTGCCTTACGATTTGCGCGCCGTGGCAAAGTTGATCTGCTGCCACCAGGATATCGCCGCCGACGCCTGCTTTGCGCTGGGAATGATCGCGAGATTCGAAATCGCCCTGAAGCAACCATGGCGTTATCGCCACCTCTTCTGGGAATGCGGCATTCTCGGCCAGGTTCTGTATCTCGAAGCCGAAGCCGCCGGAGTGCGTGCCACGGGGGTTGGTTGCTTTTTTGACGACGAAATGCACACACTGCTCGGAGTGAAAGATCACGCCTGGCAGAGCTTGTATCACTTCACAGTCGGTGGCGCGGTGGACGATCCACGCCTCTCTGCATTCCCGCCGTATGAGGTTCAGCCCTGAAGCGAGCGTCCCACGTTCCGCCCCTGGCGAGACGGCATTCGCCAGGATCAACCGCGGCGACTGAATGTGGCTTTGTCGCGATAAAACGATTGCTGTTGCGTGCCGTTGTCTTTCATCTGCCCCTTGGCGATCATGTGCGCCACCTCGATGCCACCAAGCAGAATGCGGGCGCACCGGAAATTCTTGAACCCAAGCATGGTTCGGGTGCGCCGCTTGATCGCGCGGTGGTCCTGTTCGATGATGTTGTTCAAGTACTTCGTCTGGCGGATCTTGATGGGCGTTTCGCGCTCGGCGTTGATGGCTTCCAGCGCAGCCAGATTGCGCCGCTTTTGTCGATCGTCACCGTCTCGGGTTCGCCATTCCGGGCGATCGATTTTTCGAAATACCGGCGCGCCGCGGTCTTATCCCGATGGGCCCGCAACAGAAAATCGACGGTGTTGCTGACGTTCATTATCGCAGGTTGCAATCGGTGAAAGGTGAGCTAGAATCAGGTGCATTCTTCACCACGGGTTCGCTCACCATGCAAATGGAAAGCTGGGTCGGAGCCATCGAGCGCGAATGGCATCAGTTGCGTCGCGCCGACCCTACACTGGATGTCGAAAAATTCTCGCGCCACGTCATTGCGGCAAACAAAACCGGATTCCTGTCACCGGAGTCGCTCGCCGCAATCGCCAACGCCCTTCTCACCAGCACGTTAAACCATGCACCCTATCTGGGCCGCTGGCTACTGGAGCGCATTGGCGCGAACCGCCATCCGGCCTGGCGAACGGCAATGGCCATATCACTCGTCGCACCAACAGGTGGGGACGCGGACTTTGAGAGAGGTAACGCGATTCTTGAAGACGTGATGAAGGATGAAACCGCGGACGGTCGTCTGCGCGGCCTGGCCGCCGCCGCGCTGGCCGACAGCGCACGGCTTGGGCGGGGCGTGCAGGCGGATGTGAGCCGTGCGCGCTCGCTCTACGAGCAGGCCATTGAACTGGGACACAAAGCCTCAGCACACAATCTCGGACTTTTCTGGGAGGGCGTGTGGGGTGCAGAAGACAGGAGCGTTGTCCCGGACCGCACAAAGGCCATGCAGAGCTATCGACGCGGTGGAGATGACAAACGTTGCCAACGCCGTCTGGAGGCGCTACGTCGAGGCACTACCGCCTGCGAGTCGGGCGGGTTGAAGAACCTGAGCGGCACCCGACGGATTTCTCTCATCAATGGATAAAGGCAAGGTGACGGAGAAGAGACTCTCCGTCCTCCGTGATGCGAGGGCGTACTGCCCCGCCCGCGAGCCGCTCCAGTGCGACAAGCTGGCGTTCAAGCAACGTACCAAGTTCTTCCCGTTCGGCAATGTGATCGGCGGAGTCCCTGACCAGCATCAATGTTGCGAATTCGTGGGCGCTCAACAAGTGATGCTCCTGATGCAAAGAGAGATACGCAGGTCGTCAGGTTTCCAGTGACTGGCGTTCGATGACGACCCACAATGGTGGATCCAATACCGAGGGCGAAAAGCTTAACGTCGAAATGTGACAGCATGAGGGCGGCCGTTTTGGCGCTGGACGCCCGGCGGTGACACATAGGTAGCGACCGACACATCAGATGACAGCATCGCCTCCTCTATAATCAAAATATTCAGAATATCAACATCGCATGGAGCCCTACTTTATGAGTCAAGCCCGCGGGCGATATGCGGGATCCCGGGGCAACGGCCAACGCCATCCTCACCACGAAAAAAAATCTCCGCCCAACCGGCAGGGACAACCGTATGTGAAGGCGCCTCCCCGCGACTCCGTCCAGACTGCCTCCATCTTCAAAACACGATCTTTTCAGTTTCTGGTCGATGCGGTAGGTGCCGAGAATATCGCGATAGCACTTGAATCGAACATGACGCGCGTGGGCGAACTGATGAAGGGCGAACGATTCACGCCCGAGACGGCCTTCCACATGGAAACTACGCTTGGGTTACCGCATGGCTTTTTTGACCAGCCCCATCCCGCGCTCGCGGCCGAGACCATTGCACGCCTGAAGTCACCGCTCGACTTCATTCAAACGGATGACGGACATGACGTAGAGCCTGAAGCAATTAAGCCCGCTTCTGCCCTGAACGTCGATCATCAACCATTTCTTGAAGATAGTTTGTCTGAGGAAGCGCAAATGCCAAAGAAAGTAGCGGGCGGGTCGCCCAGCGCCGTCAGGAACATTCAAAGCGAAATGCCCAAACAGCCTAAACCTCAAGCACCGCTCAAAGCTTCGCCTTCGAAAGACAAAGCGTCGCCTAAAACCCCTCAACAGCAACCGCTGGCACTGAGCGACAGCGCCGAGGTGGAGAACATCCGACGTGCTAACCTCCACGTTCTCACGAGTCGCAACGGATCAAAAGTAAGACTTGGCGTGGTCATGGAGATGAGTGGATTCAACATAGCCGATCGGCTACATGGCAAGAAGCGCATGGACAGTATCGAAGCAAACCGGTTCACGGAGCGACTGGGTTTGCCATCTGGCTGGCTGGACACGCCGCGCTCCGAAGCCGAGATTCCAGAGTCGGTGTCGCGTATGCTTACGCCTGCTTCGCGTGGTCGCGTATCCGCTCAACAACACGAGCCGCTTGCGACTGCAACAGACGTTGGCGCGCCAGTGAAGAAGCTCGCCAAAGCGAAGGCGAACACGACGCGTTCACGTGCGGGCGACCTGGGCGAATCGGAAAGCCTCTCGCCTGTTTCGGCGGATGGCGCAGGAGAGCAAGAGACGATCGTCATCAGCCCGCCAGTTCATGTGAATGATTTCGCCGACGACCTTGCCGGACGTCCACTTGAAGAAAGTAACGGCCAGGCACCGGCAGCCACACCGACAGCCCTTGAGTCGCTCCCCGCCCCCGTATCGCAGCGAAACCCGGTACCACTCGCCTTCTCTTCCGTGACCAGCCTGGATAATCTTCACGGTATCGAACCGATAGCGGAAGCATTGATCAAGACGCTGGCAGGTAAAGCACGCACGGGTCGATTGGACGAATTGAAAGCGCTGGAACTTTTGCAGCAAGCGGTCCTGTTGTGAGTCAGTGGTAGCGCGCCTGGCCCCCTCGGGCCATGACACATAAAATGCATCTACATGGCTTGGGCCGGCGCGCGCGAAAAATGGCGCCGTTTCAGGTCCTGCCCAACGAGCGACGATTGCCCGTCGTCTTGCACATCTCCAGCAAATCGGCACCGCCGCGGAACGGATGCGGCAACTGTTTGACAGCGGCGAGCACCATCGTACTCGGCGCGCCCGCCGTCACGACAAAGCCGACCAACCGACAGATACGTCGATTCGCGTAGCGTTTCGCCGTTCACACCTAACGCGTGCAACTTGAGTCCGTTCGGATGCTCGGGCAGCGCCTGCCGATAGAACGGAATGTGGTCCTTCTGCACGAACGGGATAGCGTGCGAGCCGAGCAGTGCAAGCGTGAGGGAGGTGCGGACCTGTTCGAGGCCGGCCGCTATCGTGTCGGGATCGACGGTATCGGGCGCTCCGCAGCCAGGTTCGCGGAAATCAGTGTACAAGTACCCCGTCAACGACGGGCGCTGGCTTTTTTACCGAAGTTCTTCCGAGACGCAACTGTAGTTGCTGTCTGCTGGTGTTCCCCGACGCCCTTCCGAGAGATGCCATTCGCGGTCGCTACGGCGCGAATGGCAGAGGAGCAACCTAAATCTGCCTTGCCAAAGGGTGAGACGTGAACGTCAGGTGAGGCCGAACTCGAGTCTTCCTACGCGGAAATCTGGCAAATTCAGTTGACGATCAGTAAGTTGCGCCGCGAGGCCAGGAGAATGGCAGACCTGCCCGGCCAGAGCGAATGCAATCTCACCTCGCTCCGCTGCATTGCAGCGCTAGATGCCGACGGATCGGAAACGCGTCATGCCGGTAGAAGGTATTCCGGCAAGTTCAATCATTTCGCATGCGCGCAACCAACGCGAGCAAGCGAGCACTCATTTCCTCGGCCGGCAAGTGCGCGAGCCAACCGTGACCAGGAAGCAGCCATTCGAAACGATACGCGGCCAGCTTGCCAAGCGATTCGGTGAGTTCGGTCCATGAATTGCAACAAGCTCGTTGCGGCATCATGTCGACTTGATAAGCGGGCCACCCTGTACAGGAGATTGATTTGACCGAGCGCTCGTCTGAATCTCGCGTTACTGGATATCCCGGTGACTCGCTTTCGGCGTCGTGTTGTCAACGGCTCGGCCCCTGTCCTCGCGTTGAGCCATTGTTAGTTTTAGCCTAGAGGGACGGGCTGCGAGGCAGACTCGAACGCGTCGATTGCTGGTTGCCGCCGCTGCCCGAATACCTTGGCGGCAAGCCTGTCGTTGGATCGGCTCAGCCATCAGACACTGCGTCCGTGCCCCACCTTCTAGTTAAACATTTCCGGCCGCAGGTCGCTTACCTCGATGATCACGTCGGCGGGCAGATTCGCCCGACGTGCAGCGGCGCGGATGGCGTCTGCGTTGGGCGCCTCATACAGGCAATAGGTCTTCTTCTTGTCCGCGCTGAGAAACGAAAAGAGCCACTCGATGCCTTCCTCGTCGTTGATTCTCTTCACAGTTGCAGCACTTTCACCCGTGACCTCGAGTTGTTCCGCAAAATTACGTTCAATCATAAAACGCGGCATGTGATTCTCCTTGAGTAGCGACTGCTCGTTGCGCGTCAAACACTGTACTAACTTTTGGGCCGAGCTTCTGCCTGCGCGCCACCGA
This sequence comes from Paraburkholderia terrae, assembly GCF_002902925.1. GTDB lineage: Bacteria > Pseudomonadota > Gammaproteobacteria > Burkholderiales > Burkholderiaceae > Paraburkholderia > Paraburkholderia terrae. The sequence continues at coordinate 458,352 of NZ_CP026114.1, forward strand.
TTCGCTCCACGAGAGCGAACATTTTGAGTCTTCTGGCTGCAGCGGCTGCCATCGAGAGCAGATCTTGCGCTCGTTCTCTATCTTCTTTGCCATTGCGCGCCGCCAGCATGAGCGCGTATTCGTGCCGGCCATGGGCTAGCCACGGCCACGCCCGTAAGCGCTCATCCATGCGCAGCGCGTAGTCAAAATGCTGTTCGGCGGCTGACCAGTCGCCGAGTGCATGGGCCAGCATGCCAAGAAACCGTGCCGCAGATCCGCAGCAAAGCGTAAAGACTGGAACCGTGACGACCTGATCCTGGAACGGCAGGAGAAGGGCATAAATCCGTTCGGCATGTTCGACGTCCCGCAAGCGGGCAGCAACCTCCGCCAGATAGGTCAACGTGACAAGCCGCCTGCTGTCCACAGGGATGCTGGATTCCGATTCCGCAAGCCGATCGAGATTGTCGCGGGCCTGCGCTTCGAAGCCGAGATCACTACAGATCAACATGAATCCTGGCCGCCACGTAGCGTCCTCAGAATGCTCGTCGACAAACCGCTTGAAGATCGGCGCTACCTCGGCGAGCCGACCCTGTTCGCGGCGTATCGTGAACATTTGCATGCCGTAGACACCCGTTGCGAGATTCGCGTCAGCGTTCTGCGCCATCTGCAACGAGTCGCGCGTCTTGTGCTCCGCCTCAGCAAAGTCACCGACGAGTATGGCCCGCATCGCCTGCGCCCCCGTAACGCACCACTTGTCGACAAAGTGCTGTCCACGGGCGGCAATCTGCCGATACCGCTCCAGCGCGCTCTCGAAACTGTCCACCTCGCCGATCTCCAGGTAGCCGGCAAGACATCGGGCGCATGCATGACCAACGGTGTGCGCATCGCCGAGAACTTCCGCGATCTGCCTGAGTTCCAGCAATACGCTTTCACGCTCCGGAAATCTGTTCGCAGCCAACGGGAGAGCCCCGACATGCATCAATTCGCACGCCAATGCGTCGAACAGGCTCGGCAGATCGTTCAGGCGTCTGGCAAGATCGACGGCCTCCACGGCAAATTCACTATTCTGTTCGCGGGCACCCGTCATATGAACTGTGCGGAGAAGGCGACTCAACAGTCGGCAACGCTCGACCGACTGCTCGGTACCGATCAGGGTGAGCGCCTCTGCCAGCAACGAAAGCGATTCATCGCCGGAGCCTTCGAGGAACGTCTCTGCGGTGTCAAACTCCAACGCTGCCTGCACGAGATACGACGTGAGCTTCTGTTCGCGGGCAATTCGGGCCGCCTCGCGAAAGGTCGCGATCGCCTCGCGCCGCGCCAGTCGGAGCTCTGCTCTGCCCCTTGTCAGCAGCAGAGTCAGCAGATGGCTGGCCCGAGTCGGCTCGCTGTGGGAGCATCGATTGACCAGTTCAAGTCCGCGATGCACATGGGCGATAGCCTCGTCGTAGGCGGCGCCCGCGAGTGCCCGCTCCCCGGCACGCTGCCAATAGCCGAGCGCGCGATCCGGCAGATCGGCAGCAGCGAAGTTCTGAGCGATCAATTCGGGTTGCCGCTCGACGATGTCCGGATAATGTTCTTCAAGCGCGGCGGCGATTAGCGCGTGGTAGTGGCGGCGGCGCGCCAGCAGCAGGGATTGATATGCAATTTCCTGGATCAATGCATGCCGGAACAAATAGGCGTCGCCCCCATCGGGTTTCCCTGAAGTAGAAGTAATGATTTCGGCCGCGATCAGGCGATCGAGCTTTTGTTGCAGTTCATCCTCCGACCTGGACGCAATCAACCCAAGCAGCTTCCTGTCGAACTCACGTCCCACCGTGGCTGCGATCTGCGCGGTTTCCTTGACGGTTGGCTCCAGCCGGTCGAGCCGCGACAGCAGCGAGCCCTGCAGCGTGTCCGGAATCGCGATCGTCTGCGGCGTGCCTTTCAACTCGTAGCTGACGCCCGCATCCTGCAACAGATCGCCCTGGAGAACGGTCTTGGTCAGTTCCTCGACGAAGAGCGGCACACCGTCCGTCTTCGAGACGATCTGATCGAGTACGAGATCCGGAAGCCGCTTGCCCCCCGTCAGCCGCTCGACCATCGCAACGCAATCGCGGCGCGATAACCGGTCGAGATTGCGTTGTACGAGATGAGGGTAGGTCCATCCGGGTTCAAACTCAGGCCGCGCCGTGACAAGTACCAGCAGCCGGGAGGACACCAGTCGCTCAACCACGAGCCGAACAAACTCGAGAGATGATGGATCGATCCAGTGCGCGTCTTCGACAACGAAGAGTACCGGCTGAACGCGCGTCGACGTTTCGAGCATCGCCACCAGCACGTCCAGCGTCCGGCGCTTGAAGGAAGGTGAAGATGTCTCAACTGTCGGATGACGCGCTCCTGTCGGAATCCCAAGCAAACTTGTAAGAACCAGTAGCATCTCGTCGGCATCGACTCCGAGTCTCGCGATCCCAGCCTCTAGCCGCTCCATATCCGACGCATCCGAAGCGTCGGGGCCGACGCCGAAAGTGCGCTGTAGCCAGCGTTGTACCGGCCAGAAAGGGCTGTTGCGATAGTACGCGGAACAGTGAAGCGAAACGACCACATGTGAATCGTCACTAATGCCGTCGCAGAGCGCCCGCAGCATGCGAGATTTTCCGATTCCCGGCTCGCCGGTCAACAGCACGCAGCGCATTTTCCCATCCACACTCTGCCTCCAGTGCCGCCGGAGCATCTCGAGTTCTGCAGCCCGGCCGATGAGTGGCGTGATCCCTTGGGCCGCCCTGATTTCGAAGCGGTCGATCGTATCCGCTTGCGCCAGCACACGTTGAACCCGGACCGGACCAGTGACCCCTTTCAGATCACGCGAGCCAAGGTTTTCAAGCTTGAACGATCCCTGGATCAGGCGTTGGGTGGTCGGTCCCACGACTATCGCGTCGGGAGGAGCGAGCGACTGCAGCCTTGCGGCGATGATTGGCGCCTCTCCGACGATCGCGCGGTGATCCAGCGAAGATCCAGCGCCAATCGCGCCGGCTACGACAAGTCCCGTTTCGATCCCGATTCGCGCCTGCAGCCGCACGCCGTACTCTGTTTCGATGACCCCGTTGGCCTCGCGAAGCGCAGCTACGGCGGCAAGGGCGGCGAGTACTGCACGTATGGCATCGTCTTCGTGCGCATCCGGATAGCCGAAATAGACGAGCAGGCCGTCACCGATATAAAGTGCGATATGGCCTTCATGCGCTTCGATCGCGCATGCACAAGCTTTATGGTAGACCCCTAGCAGACGTCGCATATCCTCTGGATCGAATCGCTCGGCTAGCGCTGTCGAATCGATGAGGTCGATGAACATCACTGTGATTTGCCGCCTCTCGGCCTCGATGGATCCGGTTGCGGCCGACGAAGACAAGGCTCCGCGTTCCTCCGCCGGCTCAAGCGGATGTGCGTGAGCTTCGGCCAGCGCCGCCAGTCCTTTTGCGAGCCGCTTGCGGTCGCCAAGCGTAAGGCCGAGTTCCTTCAGGTCACCCTCGGAAAGATCGCCGAGCACATCCCAGTCGATCCCTTGCAAGGTGAACTTCGCAGCGTGCGCGCCGAGCCCAATCTGCGCTAACCATGTCGTCAGATCGTCGGTCATTGCTGCGTCCCTGGAGTACCCATCCAACGTTATCATCGGCGACGCGGCGCAACTTGTCCACGCGGCTTCGCACCTCTTTTCGGCGGGTGGCTGGAGAGCCGCGTACGATCGGACTTGTTAAGTAGTTACGGCGAACATCGCCCCGCCTGATCACTGGGTTTTGAGCGCGTTCACCGCCCACCCGATCACTATGGGAGCGTTCCGGAAAACGATTGCCACCAAAGTCTCGTGGATCGGGCTCGGCGTCTTCCTGTTGCCGACGCTCGTGCTGAGCATGCTCGCTCGCTGGCAGTTGGCCGCATCCATTCGCGAGACCTCCGCGTTGTTGCTCGGCGTCGCAGTGTATTTTGCGTACATGCTGCTGGGCCACTTCCTCAACCTGCGATTCTCCTACCCCGAAGTGACGCCGTACCTTGGCTGGGTGAACAGCGCGCTTCTCACAATGACGCTGGGCGCATCCGGTATTGTCCTCGCGGCATGTGCGGCGCGTTGGCTCCGGCCGGCTACCGTCTAAGGTTTCATCCGGCTCGGAGAAGTAACCGTAAATTGCGGTTCACGGTGCGACAGTGCAGGCATCCCCAATTGTTACTCGCGCTGTTTGCAGTTCGAACTCGCCGTCACTTCCGCCCATTGACTCAACGCCCTCACACCCTCGAGTACGCGCACGGCATCTTTGGCGGTGGCGCTACTGAGCTGCTCATCATGCTCAGTGACCATCGAACACAGTGCCTGGAAACCATGTCCAGATAGCTTCCACGTCCCGAGCGCGATTCCATCCCGAGTAGCGCTCGCGATTGCGGCTTCTGCCTTCCGCGTTAGTTGATGATCCAGGCGGCCGCACCCGCAGTCGGCAAGCAAGCCTGTCGCGATCACCATTTCCAACAGCGCTTGCGCTGCAGCGGCGCTGCCCTTTCCCACTTTCATTGACTCCAGCGCAACGTGATAACGCATCGATAGCTGGTCGACGATCTGTGTGGGAATCGGCAACGCCGCGAGCGCGGGCGAATGCTGATCTTTCATATGCGTTGGAAGTACTTCCGCAAACACTTTTTGCGACGCTTGCTGCCTTATCTTCCCGCTCGACTCAAGCGGCCAACGCATGGGTTCCCTTCCTTTTGAATGCCGCCCCATTGGAATCGAAGAGATGGCAATGATCGGGCGCGGCCTTCAGATAAACCTCGTTACCGTGCAGGTGCCGTTCGAGCGGCGGAATGCGGGCAATCACACCGTCCGGTGCAACGACACTTTCCATGTAGAGGTATGCAGCGTCCCCGAGCGACTCCAACGCGAGCACCTTCGCCCTCGTTCCGTCGCGCGCCTCGCTCACATGCAGATGTTCCGGCCGAACACCTACCGTGACCTTGTCACCGGCTCGTGCATTGCCCGATTCAACCGCGGCCAGCTGCGTTTCCCCTGTGGCGAACTTGACCATAATCCCTTCCTGGCCGGCGGACTGCACGACTCCGTCTAGATAGTTCATTTTCGGCGAGCCGATGAAGCCAGCGACAAACCTGTTCGCCGGCGCATGGTAGAGCTCGTTGGGCGTTCCAACCTGCTCGATGTTCCCTGCCGACAGCACGACGATCTTGTCCGCAAGCGTCATCGCTTCAACCTGATCGTGCGTGACGTAGATCATCGTCGTCTTCAGTTCGTCATGCAGGCGCGCGAATTCGAGTCGCATTTTCACACGCAGTGCGGCATCGAGGTTCGACAGCGGCTCGTCGAACAGGAACACCTTCGGCTTGCGCGTGATCGCCCGTCCTATCGCCACGCGTTGTCGCTGGCCGCCCGATAACTGCTTTGGCTTGCGTTCCAGCAGATGGTCAATGTGCAGAGTCTTCGCCGCGTTGCGCACGGCCGCGTCGATCTCGGGCTTCTTCGCGCCCGCCAGTTTCAGGCCGAATGCCATGTTGTCGTACAACGACATGTGCGGGTACAGTGCGTACGACTGGAACACCATTGCGATGCCGCGCTTGGCGGGAGGTACGTCGTTCACCCGCACGTCATCAATCTTCAGATCGCCGCCGCTGATCTCTTCGAGCCCCGCGATCATCCGCATGAGCGTCGACTTGCCACAACCGCTCGGACCGACGAACACGACGAAATCACCGTCCTTGATGTCGAGGTTGATGTCGCGCATGACTTCATTGTCGTCATAGCGCTTGCTCACATTACGCAAAGTTAGACCTGCCATGATGCGTCTCCTTTCCTTTTACTCGGCCGTTATCGACGGCCAGTTGAATCCAAGTTCCCTGGTCCATGTCTCGGCGAGACCAGGAAGGTCACTCATGTGATTGAACGTACCTCGCGCTCCGACATGCCGGAGTTTGAGCGCCTGGGCTTCGGAATCGTGAGCGCCTCCCGCATATCCCAATACGGTCATCCCCGCCGATACCGCCGCTGTTGCACCGGCGACACTGTCTTCCACCACGAGACACCGCGCGGGCACAACAGCCATGTGTCTTGCGGCAAACAGGTAGACATCGGGCGCGGGCTTGGGATTGGGTACCAGATCCGCCGTGAACAACCCGCCTTCGAAAAACCTCCGTAGTCCCGTGCGGTCGACGGTATGCGCCAAATACGCCGAATAGCTGTTGCTGGCGCACGCCTTCAGGAGCGGGATGCTCGCCAGTGCGGTATCGATTCCGCGCACCATCGGCGCCTTGATCGCGGCAGCGCCGACGGTGGTATGGATCGCTCCGATCTGCTCCGGCGTCAGGCTCTTGCCGAGCGTTGCCGCGGTTGTCTGAAGAACGTGTTCTGTGCGGAACCCGAGCAGCGGTGTGACCACCGGTTCGACCTCAACCCCCGGCCAGAGCGCTTCAAGTTCGCGGACGATCGTCGCGCCCGCGATGGCCTCGCTATCAACCAGCACACCATCGCAATCGCAGATCAGCGCAACACCAGGCGGTCCCGCGTTGGTCTCTGTTGTGATCTCCGTCACTTGACCGCCCCGAAGGTAAGGCCACGCACCAGCTGTTTCTGCGAAACCCAGCCGACGATCAGGATCGGCGCGACGGCCAGCAGCGACGCCGCCGACAGCTTCGCCCAGAACAAGCCTTCAGGACTCGAATACGACGCGATGAACACGGTCAGCGGCGCGGCGTTCGAACTGGACAGGTTGATGCTCCAGAACGCCTCGTTCCACGACAGGATCACGAGCAGCAGCGCCGTCGACGCAAGCCCCGGCAGCGACATCGGCATCAGCAGATAGACGATTTCCTGCCACGTCGCCGCGCCGTCGATGCGCCCTGCTTCGAGAATGTCGCGCGGAATTTCCGCGAAGTACGTGAACGACATCCACACCGCGATGGGCAGATTGATCAGCGTGTAGACGATCACGAGGCCGCTCACGGTGTCGAGCAAGCCGCTGTTCTTCCACAGCAGATAGATCGGCACCAGCACGCCTACGGACGGCATCATCTTCGTCGACAGCATCCACAGCAGCACTTTCTGCGTGCGCCGCGTCGGAAAGAACGCCATCGCGTATGCACACGGCACGGCCAGAATCAGGCACAGCAGCGTGACGCCAACCGAGATCAGGATCGAGTTCCACGCGAAGCCGAAGTAATTGCTGCGCGCGAAGACCTCGTGGAAACTTTCGAGCGTCGGCACGAAGAACAGCGACGACGCGTAAGCCTGCTGCTCCGTCTTGAATGCCGTGATCGTCATCCAGAAGATCGGGAAGAACAGCAGCAGCGCAATCAGCCACGCAAGGATGCCCGGAATGCTGCGCCGGACGATGGCCAACGGCGAGTTCGTTTTCGAAAGATTCGTCGTAACAGGTGTAGCGGCGACCTGGCTCATTTTTCGTACTCCCCTTTCAGGTTCTTCGCGAGCATGCGCACGAGGAAGAACGACACGATATTCGCGAGCACCACAGCGAGAATCCCGCCTGCGGACGCGAGGCCAACGTCGAACTGTTGCAGGCCGAGCGCGTAGATCAGGTACGACAGGTTGGTCGTCGCATTGCCCGGACCGCCGCCCGTCGTCGTGTAGATTTCAGCGAAGATCGACAGCAGGAAAATGGTTTCCATCATCACCACGACCGCGATCGCGCGTTTCAGGTGCGGCAGCGTGATGAAGAAGAACATCGCGAAGGGACCGGCGCCGTCGATCTTCGCCGCTTCCTTCTGCTCCTGGTCGAGCGACTGGATCGCCGTGAACAGAATGAGGAACGCGAACGGCAACCACTGCCACGCGACGATGATGATCACGGCGATCAACGGATAGTCGGCGAACCAGTCGATCGGTGTCATACCGAGCGCGCGCATGCCTTGCGCGATCAATCCGTACACCGGATGCAGGATCATGTTCTTCCAGATCAGCGCGGAGACGGTCGGCATCACGAAGAACGGCGCGATGGCGAGCAGCCGCGCGACGCCCTGCCCGTAGAACTTGCGGTCGAACAGCACCGAGAGCAGCACGCCGCCGACCACCGTGATCACCAGCACCGAGATGATCAACTGCATCGTGTGCAGGATCGACGGGCCGAAGGACGGATCGCTGGCGAGAAACTTGTAGTTTTCGATACCCGCGAATCCCTTTACGTCCGGATTCAGCAGGTTGTAGCGCGAGAACGAAAACCAGATCGTCATCGCGAGAGGAATCGCCATCCATAAGACGAGAACGCCTACGGACGGCATGACGAGCCAGCGCGCCGACGACGCACCTTTCTGGTCGAATCCACCAGCCTGCGCGGCTGGCGGATGAGCGGAGGAAGCAACTTGCTGCATGACTGTCTCCGTTGGGAGTGCGCGGCAGCGCCGGCCGTTGCCAGCGCCCCGCAATTTCAGGGCGTTCCGGCTACTTCTGATAGCCGCCCTGCCGCACTGCGCGGTCGGCGGCTGCATTGCCCGCCTTCAGCGCTGTCGGCACGTCGGTCTGTCCAGCTACGACCCCCGCGATGGCCTGGCCCACCACGGTGCCGAACGACTGGAATTCAGGGATTCCCACGAACTGGACGCCGGTGTAAGGCACCTTCTTGAGCGTCGAATCATTCGGATTTGCCGTTTCGATGGCCTTCAGGACGAAGTCGCCAAACGGTGCGGCCTGTTTGTATTCCGGGCGTGCGTAGGTTGACTTGCGCGTCCCCGGCGGTACCGAGGCCCAGCCTTCGTCCTTTGCGACCAGCTCGATGTACTGCTTCGACGTTGCCCACTCGGCAAACTTCTTCGCGGCCTCCTGCGACTTCGAAGTCTTCGGAATCGCGAACGACCACGACCACAGCCAGTGCGAGCCCTTGGGCGTCACCGCAACGGGTGCGGCGGCAAAGCCGACCTTGTCCGCGACCTGTGACTGGGCCTTGTTGTAGAGCATGCCGGCCGCGACCGTCGCATCGATCCACATGGCGCACTTGCCAGACGACATCAGCGTCAGGTTTTCGTTGAAGCCGTTCGAGCTCGCTCCGGGAGGACCGTCTTTTTTCAGCAGATCGGAGTAGAACGTAATCGCCTTGTTCCATTCAGGCGTGTCGAGCTGGGCTTTCCAGTTCTCATCAAACCATCGGCCGCCGTACGTGTTGACCACCGTCGAGACATACGCCATGTTCTCGCCCCAACCCGCCTTGCCGCGCACGCAGATGCCGTACACACCGTTGGCCTTGTCGGTCAGCTTGTCCGCGAACTCCTTGATCTGATCGTAGGTTGGCTGGTCCGGCATCTTGAGACCTTTCGCCGCAAAGAGGTCCTTGCGATAGAAGGTCATCGAGCTCTCGACATAGAACGGCAGCGCCCACAACTGGCCATTTGAAGACAGGCCGTCACGCGCGGTTTTCACGACATCCTCGAGGTCGTAGTCTGCGGGCAGATTGTTCATCGGCGCGAGCCACCCGCGCTTGCCCCATTGCGGCGCTTCATACGTCCCGATAGCGACCACGTCGAACTGGCCACTATTCGTGGTGATGTCCGTTGTCGCGCGTTGACGCAGCACGTTCTCTTCCAGAATTACCCAGTTCAGCTTGATGTCCGGGTTTGCTTTCTCGAAATTCGCGGACAGCTTTTTCAGTTCAAGCATGTCGGGATTGTTGAGGGTCGCGATCGTCACCGTCGCAGCGCTTGCCAGTTGGGCAGCGCACAGGGTAACGCCAGCGAATAACGCCTTGCGCATGAACGCGCGGTCGGTTGGGGTTTTCGTCTTCATGTCTGTCTCCGTGGTTTGTTACCTTCGGTTGGGGTACTACTCTGATCGCCGCCCCACGACCTTCCAGTCATGTGAAACGGCGTTCCACTGACGTAAATCAGCTCATCCAGTTGCCGCCGTCGACGTTCAATGTCTGTGCGGTAATGTAGTCCGCGTCAGCAGAAGCAAGGAACACGGCAGCGCCAGTCAGTTCGTCCGGGCGGCCCATACGGCCCAATGGGACCTCCTCGCCGACCAGACGTTTCTTCTCGCCAAGCGGACGGTTCTCGTACCGTGCAAAAAGCGCGTCAACCTCCTTCCACATTGGCGTATCGATAACGCCCGGCGCGATCCCGTTAACATTGATGTGATGCGGCGCAAGCGCGAGCGCAGCCGATTGCGTATAGCTGATGACGGCAGCCTTGCTGGCACAATAGTGTGAAACCAGCGCTTCGCCGCGACGTCCGGCCTGAGACGCCATGTTGATGATCTTTCCGCCGCCGCCCTGATCGACCATCTGCTGGGCGACCCGCTGCATCAGAAAGAACATCCCCTTGACGTTCACCGCAAAAATTCTGTCAAAGATCTCCCACGATTCGTCGAGTAGCGGGCGCATGTCGAACACGGCCGCGTTGTTGAACAGAATGTCAATACGCCCGAACTGGTCAACGGTCGAACGCACGATGGCCTCAATGCTGTCGCGCTTCGTGACATCTGCCTGGAGCAGCAACAGATTGGCCTTGTCGGCGTTGGCATACGTCGCTTCGAGGTCCGACTTCGCCTTGACATCCACGACAACGACCTTCGCACCTTCTTTCAGATACCGTCGTACAACCGATTCGCCGATACCCGTTCCGCCACCCGTGACGATGGCGATCCTGTCTTTAAGTTGCATCCTGCATCTCCTCAGATTGAACATCGCATCCGATGTCCGCTAAACCATTAAATAAGTACTACTATGTAGCATGAGTGGATTACGTTCATACCGGCACCGTTGTAATTGCTAGTTCTCCTCCTCCAGCCAGCAGGTACCGTGCTGCGCCAGCAGCGCGCTGGCAGACGCTGGTCCCCACGTTCCTGCCGCGTAGGGCCTCGGGGCGCCCTCGCCGCGACCCCACGCCCGGAGGAGCGGGTCAACCCATTTCCACGCCGTTTCCTGTTCATCGCGCCGCACGAAAAGGGAGAGACGCCCATGAATCACGTCGAGAAGCAGACGCTGATAGGCCTCCATCTGGGTTTGCCTGAAGAACTGGTCGAATGCGAGGTCGAGATAAACGCTCGCGAGGTTCATCCCCTCACCTGGCTTCTTTGCCTGGGCGTACAGGCGGATCGATTCGTTGGGCTGCAGGCGAATCACCAGGCGATTGGGCACTGGCAAATCGCTTCCCGTCGTGCCGATGGCCGCGTGCGGGACGGGCCGGAAGTTCACGACTATCTCGGCCATCCTGCCCGCGAGGCGCTTGCCGGTGCGCAGGAAAAACGGCACCCCTGCCCAGCGCCAGTTTTCGATCTCGACCTTCAGCGCGACAAAGGTCTCCGTCGTACTGTCGGTGCAGACACCCTTCTCGTCTACATATGCAGGAACCCGCTCTCCCCGGATCACCCCTTCGCGATACTGTCCGCGGACGGCCATCGTCGAGACGAATTGTGAGGTGATGGGCTTCAACGCCCGAAGTACACGCAGCTTTTCGTCGCGGACGCTGTCTGAATCCATCGAATGGGGGGGCTCCATCGCGACTATCGCCAGCAGTTGCAGCAGATGGTTCTGCACCATGTCGCGAAGGACCCCCGTCGAGTCGTAAAACTCACCGCGCTCTTCCGCACCTAGTTCCTCGGCGATCGTGATCTGGATGTTGGAGACCCATTCACGACGCCAGAGGGGTTCAAACAGTACGTTCCCGAACCGCAACGCCAGCAGGTTCTGGACGGATTCCTTGCCCAGATAATGATCAATCCGGTAGATCTGATCCTCGTCGAACAACTCGCCGACTGCGTCGTTGATGGCGTTGGATGAGTGCAGATCATGGCCGAGCGGCTTTTCGAGCACCACTCGCGCGTCGCGATTAAGGCCTACGGCCGCCAAAGCCTGACACGTTGGCACGAACAGCGACGGCCCTGTGGCCAGATAGAACACCCGCACGCCCGCTACACCGTCCAGCACCGCCTTCAACGCCATGAAATCGGCTCCCGCCGACAGGTCGAGCGGAAGATAGGAAATCCTCGACAGGAAGTCGGTCCACGCGGGATCGTCGACGCCGCCTGCGGCAAGATGTTCGCGAACGTGCGCAGAAATCCAGTCGCGATAGCCCGCTTCGTTGAGCTCGCCGCGTGCGACGCCGACGATTTTTCCGTCCGCCGGCAGCAGACCCGCACGATGTGCCTCAAAGAGCGCAGGCAGGATCTTGCGTTTTGCAAGGTCTCCTGTCGCGCCGAACAGGACGAAGGCAAATGATTCAGGTTTCATTGCAGGGTTCGATCCGGTCTGAATGGGGCTTGCGTCATGCCTTGCACGCTGCGGCGTACACGCCAATGACTTCGCGAACCTTGCTCTGGATCAGGCTCATCGGCGTTGCGTCGATTTGACCGCGCCTGTATTGCCAGTATTGCTCGGGCAAATAGCGGCTGAGCACATTTTCCGAAATGTCGATTCCCGTCAGGTTGCTGATCAGCCTGTTGGCCGCGGCGTCGATTTCCGGATCCGCCCAGTAGTAGCGCACCCGGTCGCTGTAGCTGTAGGTTCTTAGCAGCCGCTTCTCCTGGTCATCGCCGTGGTAGTACTTCTCCCAGTTGCCAGGTTTGGCGAGCATGACCTTCTCCACCACCTCGCGGAGATTCGATCTCGCTGCCGGGACGACAAGTTCGCTCTCGATGTCTGCAAGCGCATAGAGGGCCTCGCGCAGCGCAAACGTCACACCAGGGCCGACTTTCAGGATCCCAAATCCGTCCTGGACAAGCGCGGCGAGTGCTTCCGGCGCCTGATAGTCGGTGGAATGGGCTTCGAAGACCATACCCGGCAGCTGTTCGAGTACCCGGGAAAGCTTTGTTGCAAGCTCAGGCTTGTAATCGACGACCTTCGTGTGGTCGAACTCCACGCCGGGCTGCACAACGAGCGCGATCACACGCTGCCACGCGTCGTCGAGCCCGCGATCACGCCAGGCATTGCGGTGCACCGCGACGGTATCGAGCGCGGCGTCGGGACTGGTGACCTCAACCGTCTCCAGTTCTTCCGCGGCGCCGCCCGGAACGGGCACCTCCGTGCCAATGATGTAGACCGGTTTCTCGCGGTTGGCCTCGCGTGCTGCAGCCGCCTCGGCAATCGCGCAAAGACGCGAGGCGCGCCCGGCAACGACATCGTCCGAGAGCCGTGCCGGATCACCCGCACAACTCATGCTGGTGTCGAGGTGGATCTTGGTGAATCCCGCCGACACATAGGCGTCGATGAGCGCTTCCGCGCGTTGCATCGCCTCCTCTGCAGGCAGGCTTCGCCATGCATTGGGTCCGAGGTGGTCGCCGCCGAGGATCAGTCTTGTGCGCGGCAGCCCCACGCGATCAGCGATGAGGTGGACGAAGCGCACGAAATCCGCCGGCTTCATGCCCGTGTAGCCACCGAACTGGTCCACCTGGTTCGATGTCGATTCGATCAGAAGCGGTGTGTCGTCGTCGAGCGCCTGTTTCATTGCCGCGCCGAGCACCCAGGGATGCGCGGAGCAGATCGAATAAATTCCCTTGAGCTTCTTCGCTGCACCTTCATCGCCCGAGAGACGCGAGACTACGTTAGCCATGAGTTTGCTCCGAGGGATTCGCAATGAATGCGTCGAGTTCTGCCAGCGTCGCCGTCCCTTCCATTGGACCGCGGAAAGTCACGGCGCGAGCGCCAGCCGCGCATGCGTAGGTGAGCGCTTTTTCAATGCCAAATCCTTGAGCACGACAGGCAATGTACGTCGCACCAAAACAGTCACCAGCCCCGGTGGGATCGACCTCGGTTACAGGCACGGCGGGCAGATTGAGTTCGGTTGTGCCGTCGTAATAGCTGCACCCGTCCTTTCCACGCTTGACCACGACTTCACGCACGCCGCGCTTCAACAGTTCATCAACGGCCCCCTGCTCGCTGCTCGCGCTCGCGAGCAGCATGACTTCGTGACCACTCGGCAGGAACACATCGGTGTAGTCGAGGATGAAGTCGAGCGCTTCCCGCATTTCGGGGATACGCAGCATCTCCTTCCGGATATTCGGGTCGAAGCTCACCGTGCCGCCATGCCCCTTGACCGTCTCGATCACCTTCTTCATCGCCTCGATGATGCGGAAGGAAAAGAGCGAGGAACCCATCACGTGAAAATGGTTGCACTGCTTGAGCAGATCGTCCCGGATATTGCCGACAGACAGGTGACCAGAGGCGCTGTTCGCGATGTTGTAGATAAAGTCGCGATCGCCGTCCTCGCGGTACGTCACAAACGCGCTGCCGGTCGTCGCCGTCTTGATGACGGAGATACCCGAGACATCGACGCCGTCTGCGCGCAGACGCTCGACGTTGAGCGCGCCAAAGTCGTCATCGCCAACGCAACCAATCATTGCGCACCGGCTGCCAGTTTTCGCCACCTGATCGATGAAGATCGCAGGCGCACCACTGGCATATGGCCCAATCAGCGTGCCAGGCTTGCGGAACGACTGTCCACGCTCGGTGGCCATGATCTCGACCAGGATTTCGCCCATCGTCAGGATGTAGCCGGATTTGCCGGCCTTGTGCAGTTCGGTATTAGCCATGGCGTTTCTTCGTTTGTACGTCGATGCAAACGGCGACGAGAATAACGACGCCCTTTACGATCAGTTGGTAAAAGTAGGGAACACTCAGCAGGTTCATCCCGTTGTTGATGACACCGATGATGAGCGCCCCGATCAGCGTGCCTGCGATCGTGCCGTAGCCACCACTCAGGCTCGTGCCGCCGAGCACGGCAGCTGCGATCGCATCGAGTTCATAGCCAAGTCCGGCATTCGGTTGAGCCGAATACAGACGGGACGTCATCAGCACCCCTCCGATGCTGGCCATCAGCCCCGAGATCATGAAAATGAAAATTCGCAGGCGTCGGACGTTGATACCGGAATACAGCGCCGCTTCGCGGTTGCCTCCGGCAAGGTATGCCTTGCGGCCGAACACCGTCTTCGCCAGGACAAAGTGGTTGACGACCATCAGGACGACCAGAACCCAGATTGGTATCGCAATGCCGAGGATGGTCGAATTTCCGAGCGCCGCGAACCGGTCGTCGTCGATCGAGATCGGAACGCCCGCCGACGTGATATAGGCCAGCCCCCGGAACACACCCATTGTGGCGACCGTCACGATGAACGATGGGATCGTCAGCATCGCCGTCAGCGTTCCGTTGACGAATCCCAGCACGAATCCGGCTGCCATCGCGACGACAACGGCAAGCGCAGGGTGCAGTCCATGCTGCATCGCAAACGCTGCGATGGTCCCGACGAGCGCCATGACTGCTCCGACGGAGAGATCGATATCGCCCAGAAGGAGCACGTAGGTCATGCCGAAGCCGAGAATCGCGATAATCGACACCTGCATGACGATGTTCAGGAGGTTGCCCAGTGTCAGGAAGTTCGACGACAGGACAGAGAACAGTATGCAGAGCAGGACGAGACCGCAGACGATTCCGCCGTAGTGACGGATCAATTTCGATAGTACGGTGACACTGCTGGTGTGCTCACCTGCTTCCCTGAGGCTGGCGTTTCCTGCGAGTTCTGATGGTTTCATGCTTGTGCTGCTCCTGTTGCATATGACATGACGGTCTCCTGCGTCAGCCCCGCCGTCGCAAATTCCTTGACCAGGCGCTTCTCCCGCATCACGACGAGACGGTCGCTCATCGCTAGCGCCTCGGGCAGCTCAGAGGAAACCAGGATGATGGCGGTGCCGGAGTCGGCGAGCTCGCGCATCACGCGGTAGATCTCGTATTTCGAGCCGACGTCAACGCCACGAGTTGGTTCATCAAGAATGAGGACCTTGGGTCTGAGGGCGAGCCACTTCGAAAAGACGACCTTCTGCTGGTTGCCACCACTCAGATTGCCGACTGCCTGATGCGGCCCCGCGGTCCGTATCTTCATCCGGGTAATCGCATCTCGCGTTTCGTTCTGCTCGAAGCGGCTGCTGAGAATGCCGAACCGGGAACCTTTACGCTCGAAACTCGGAGCAATCGAATGCATGAGTACAAGGCCTTCGTGTTTCCGGTCCTCGGTCACAAACGCGATGCCTGCCGAAATGGCGCTTTCAGGCGAGCGAAGACGCAGCGGCCGACCATCCATGAGAATCTGTCCAATTGGCCGTCCCATGCCGAAAAGCGTCTTCATCACGTCAGAGCGCCCTGCACCGATCAGGCCAAAGAAGCCAAAAATTTCTCCGGGCCTGACATTGAAGCTGATGTCGTCGAATTTGCCTTTGATCGTCAGGTTCTTGACCTCCAGCAACGGCGACTGTCCTGTATCCAGAGGTTTGACGCGCTGCGGATAAACATCGCTCATCTCGCGGCCAACCATCAGGTTGATCAGCGCGCCGATCGTCGTCTCAGTCTTATCGTGTGTACAGATGTACTGGCCGTCGCGCATGACAGAGATGTCATCGGAGATCCGCATGATCTCGTCCATCCGATGCGAGATGTAGACGACGGCAACACCTCGCGCCTTGAGCTTCGTCACGATGTTGAAGAGGACTTCGGCTTCGCGGTCGCTGAGCGACGACGTCGGCTCGTCCATGATGACGAGTTCAGCATTGCGACTCAGGCCCTTGGCAATTTCAACAAGCTGCCTCTGGGCCATAAATAGCCGTGCTACGGGCGTACGCGCATCGATCACGATCCCAAGGTCGTCGAGCAAAGCCTGCGCCTGCCGGAAGAGCGACGTGAAGTCCACTATCCCAAACCGGCGCGGCTCGTGGCCTGCAAAGATGTTCTCGGCGACGCTCAGGTTGGTCGCGAGGCTAAGCTCCTGGTAGATGATCGAGATGCCAGCAGTCTGGGATTCGGACGGGTTCTCGAACGTGACGCGCTGCCCCCGTAGAAGCAGTTCGCCACGGGTCGGCTCATGCACCCCTGCCAGAATCTTCATCAGAGTCGACTTGCCGGCACCGTTTTCGCCCAGAATCGTGTGGACCCGTCCGCTTCGCAACGTCAGCGATACGTTTTTGATTGCTTCGACGGATCCGAACGACTTCGCGATCGACCTCAATTCAACAAGGGGAACCTCAGCGCGATCGGCAAGGCGTCCGCCAGGCGGGATCGGGCGTATTGCGCCCGATGCCTCGGCGCGCGGGCTGTTCGGGCTCGCGTTCATTTTGCGGCTTCGTGCAGATAGACCCCGGGCGTGACCGGGATAAGTTTCGCGACCTGCTGCTTCCCGGCGACCTTCACTGCCGTGTCCACAGCAACGGCGCCCATTTTTTCGGGGTACTGACGGATGACACCAACAAAATTCGGATTTTTGTCGACGGCTGCGCGCGCTTCCGGCATGCCGTCGAAGCCGATGACCTTGACGTGATTGCCCGCGGACTTCCCCGCGACGGCCGCTGCCATGGCGGCGTCGTCGCCAAACCCGAAAATGCCATCGAGGTCCGGGTGAGCCTGCAGCATGTTTTGCGCGGTCGTCAGCGCCTCGGCGCGCGTGATCCCGGGTTGGACAGCGACAACCTGGACGCCCGGGCAGGCGCCGAGCGCCTTCTTGAAACCCGAGACACGGTCGATCACGGACTGCACCGTCGGGTAGTCAATCACACCGACCTTGCCCTTGCCGCCCAGCACCTTGCACATGAGCTGACCGGCCATCTGGCCGCCTGCGTAGTTATCGGTCGCGATATGGGAGGCTACTTCGATACCCTGGGCACCGATGTCCACCGTAATCACGGGGATGCCAGCCTTCTGCGCCGTCATGACGGCAGCCTTGACGCCTTTCGAATCGACCGGCGACAACACGATTACGTCGACCTTGCGCGTCACGAAGTCCTGGACGTCAGCGATCTGCTTGCTCAGATCCTGATTGGCGATAGAGATGTCGAGCTTCGCGTTGTCCTTCTGGGCCTCCTGCTTCATCGCATCAGCCAGCGCAACATAGAACGGATGTTGCTGCGTGAGAAGCGATGCACCGATCCTGATCTGGTCCGCGTGCGAGAAGGGCGCGATGGCGAAGGCGCCGGTGGCTGCCAGGGACACTGCGATGTGTTTGAGCGTCAACTTCATGTGTCTCTTCCTCTGATAGGGCTAGTTAGTGGACTTGCGGAACTCCAGAATTCCGCTTTCCCTTCTATGGAGCTGAAGGCCTTTGCGCGGCATCAGTTCCATCGTGGGTGGATCAATTCCGTCATCAATCAGTAGCGCATCGACGTCAGCAACATTCGCGAAGACTTCACCTTCGCGCTCATTGAGCTGCGGCTGGTACGCCACGACAATCGTCCGGGTTGCTGCTTGCCGTGCGGCCTGAAGTACCCGCGCCACGGCGGGGTCGGCGCACAGCAGATTGCCGTCCCGATCGAGGCCGGACGCCTCGAAAAAACAGAGGTCCAGCGACCGCCGCGTCACTGATGCCTCAGCATCGGGCCCCGTCATCGCAGTCGCACCCTGTTCGAGCTGACCGCCCGTCAGCAGCAGTTCGCAATGCAGAAACCGTTGGGCTGTCTGGGCCATGGCGATGTCCTGTACCAGCAGCGCCAGGTTCGACCGGTCCGAGAGAAATGGCAGGATTTTGTGGACGATCTCGCCCGTACCCATCATCAGCGACTCATGGTCGTCCACAGCCTCGGCGGCAAATCGGGCAATCGTTGTTTCTGAAGCCTTGCGTGTTGCGCCGTCCGCGACCGGCACCAGTACGTTTTCGCCTGGCTTCTGCGCGAGGTAGCGGGCCTTGCCGAACGAACGGATGAGGTAGCGCTGCTGCTCCAGATAGGTCAGATCGGTGCGGATCGTGACGCTCGAAACGTCGAACGCCTGGCTAAGCTCCTCGACCGATACTTCCCCGCGCTTGCGGACCAGTTCGACGATTTGCAGCCGCCGCCTCAGGGAACTCTTGTTTGCCAGCATGTTTCCAGATCTCGAAAGAAAGTACTTTTGTTTCGAAAGAGTTTAGTTTCGACTCGAAAGAAGGTCAAAGCGAATTTTCGATTTATAGTCCAGGGTTTTCCCGACGGACCTTCGGACCGTTGTGGCGGATTTCCGCACACAGGCGGAGGTAACGCCGCGGCTCATTCGTCCGTTTCCCCTGAACCGCCATCCGGCGAGGTATCCAGATTGCCCGTGTCGCTGGTCGATCGTCTGGGTCCAGCTTTGGAAGCATTACTGCCGTCCCGATCCGCTTCAGGCAAGGTTGGAGGCCGTCGTTGAGAAATTGATTGCATGCTTCAGCGCGGGGACGTCGGTCCGTCACTGCGGTTCCGGGAACAGGGCCACCCAAACTGCTCCCCTTGTCTGGTCGACCAGAATTTCTCGTACGCGGGTCAGGAGAGGCAGCGGAACGGGATTGCATGCTTTGCGTGTTGTGAACTTCCCCCACTGTCGCGCGCTCTCGTAGAAGCACACGCCGCGGATCGGGCGCACCGATGGACGGACACGATGCCGCTCATACAAAGAGGCTGCGCGTGTGAGATTTCGCTCAACACATATTTTGGGAGCGGCACATGCAACCTGGAATGATTGGACTGGGACGCATGGGCGCCGACATGGTGCGGCGGCTTTCGCAGGCTGGTCAGCGGTGCGTCGTGTTCGACGTCCAGCCGGCAGCGGTGCAGCGCCTCCAGCAGGAGGGTATTGCCGGCGCGTCGACGCTCGAAGATCTGGTCGCCAGACTGGAAAAGCCGCGCGCCGTGTGGCTGATGGTGCCTGCGGCCGTGGTCGATTCGACCCTCGAAAAACTGGTGCCGCTGCCTGATCTCATGGCGCTAGTTACCTCCTTGTCGTCGCAAAGCCCGTGCGTCGACAAGGGGGTGTTGACGAAGGAGCCATTCGGCCGATCTCGACATTCATCGATCAATGACCGAAGACGGCGAACTCCACTGTATGGCGAAGGGCGAGGCTCGGATCCAAAGGAGACTGCGCTCGGTTCCCGAGTGCGGGGGTTCTGCGAGAACATTAGGTTCGGGCTTCAGGCAGGCCCAGACACCCAGGAGAACTCATGTTTGACCACGTCAAATTTGGAGTCCGTGACTATGCAGCAAGCAAAGCGTTCTTCCTCAAGGCACTCGAACCGCTCGGCGTAGCTATTGTCTCGGAGGGGCCGCCGACATACGGTGTCGAGCTCAGCCCAAAGGGTAAGGCTTCATTGTGCCTGTACCAAACCGAGGAGAAGCCGGCACATCTTCACCTGGCGTTCGCGGCCGAGAATCGCCAGCAGGTCGAAGCTTTCTATCGCGCAGCTCTGGAGGCGGGTGGCAAAGACAATGGGCCGCCTGGTCTGCGCCCGCACTACCATGCGAACTACTATGCAGCTTTCGTCACTGGTCCGGACGGGCACAACATTGAGGTGGTTTGCCACGAACCCGAGGCCTAATGCTCCTATCGAGGTCGAACTCAGCACCCTGAAGGGAGTTGCGCACCCTGGCGCTGCCTGGTGGATGCCTTGACCTCCATCGAGATTGCTCCGTTTCAGCAAATTGCGTCGAAATAGAATATGATGATCATCATGCCAATATCATCATTCAACGGCAAAGCCGCCAGCCGTAAGGAAATCACGCACGCGCGCATCGTCGAGGTTGCCGCTCGCGCGATCCGGCGCAGCGGCTACGACGGGACGGGAGTGGCCGACATCATGAAGGAGGCCGGCCTGACACATGGCGGCTTCTACGCGCACTTTCCATCGCGGGAGGTGCTGCTCGCCGAAGCGGCTGACCGCGCCGGTGCCGAGTCGGTGGCCCTGGCGGAGCAAATCGCCGCCTCTGTGCCACCGGAGCAGGCATTGCCGTCGATGGTGCGCGCCTATCTGTCGAAGGAGCACCGTGAAGGCATCGAGGCAGGCTGCCCGATATCCGCTCTTGGCTCGGAGATGCCGCGCCAGGCGCCGGTCGTTCGGCGCGCTGCTACCCGCCGCATCAAGGAGATGATCGATGTGGTTGCGCGCCAATTGCCTGATTGGGGCCAACCGGGGGCGCATGAACAGGCACTGATGATCGTTGCCACCATGGTTGGCACCATGGTGCTGGCGCGCGCCGTCGACGACCCCAGGTTGTCGGACGGTTTTCTGGAAGCCGCATTGAAGAAATTCGCACCCACTGACGAGTAAATCCGCTTGTTCGACGTGCGTTTTTGCTGGGCCTTGAATATGACGGTCATCATATTTTTTCAGAGCAAGCGCTGATCTAACCACGCAAAGACACGGCTCACTATCGGAAGGAAGGACGTTATGAAAAGCGGAATAGCCATCGTGACGGGCGCCTCGTCAGGCATCGGCGAAGCCACGGCAAACCGCCTCACCAAGGCCGGGTACAAGGTCTACGGCACCAGCCGTCGCGGAACGCAAGCCGGCCAGCGGACCTTCGAAATGCTGCCGCTGGACGTGACCAGCGAAGCATCCGTCGAGGCAGCCCTCAAGGAAGTACTGCACCTGCACGGTCGCATCGACCTGCTGGTGAACAATGCTGGCTTTGGCATCGCCCCTGCCGCAGCAGAAGAGAGTTCGCTTGACCAGGCCCGTGCGATCTTCGATACGAACTTCTTCGGGATTGTCCGCATGACGCGTGCCGTGTTGCCCCATATGCGCCAGCAAGGTAGTGGCCGCATCATCAACATCGGCTCTGTGCTGGGTTTCTTGCCCATGCCCTGTATGGCTTTGTATTCCGCCACCAAGCACGCGGTAGCAGGCTATTCGGAGTCGCTCGACCACGAGTTGCGCGCGATGGGCATCCGGGTATCGGTCATTGAGCCTGCCTACATCAAGACGTCGTTTGATGCGAACTTGATGGCACCCGATGCTCCCCTCGACGCGTACCGCGAAGTACGCTCGGCTGTGGATAAGCGAGTCAAGGAGGTGGTCGAGGGTGCTGACGGTCCCGAGATTGTGGCCGAGACCGTGTTGCAGGCCGCCCTCGCGGCTCGTCCGAAACGCCGCTATGCAGCCGGCGGAGTCGCCGGACGTCTGCGATTGCTACGCAGATTTGCGCCTGCGAGCCTGGTGGACGCCGGCATTCGCAAAGACCTTCGGCTCGCGACGTAGGCGCGATTACCTGACACAACAAGAAGCGGACAAGGAAGAAGGAACCATGATGAAGGCATTCGTCGTCGATCGATATGGACGCAAGCAACGCATACGAGCCGGCGACATGCCGATGCCGGAACTGCGTGAAGATGACGTGTTAATCCAGATTCACGCCGCTGGTGTGAATCCTCTCGATTCGAAGATCAGGGACGGGGCGTTCAAGCTCATTCTGCCCTATCGCTTGCCGCTGATTCTGGGCAACGACCTGGCTGGGGTCGTTGCCCGTGTCGGATCGCGCGTGCAACGATTCAGGCCGGGCGATGAGGTCTATGCGCGACCGCCCAAAGACCGGATCGGTACGTTCACGGAATTCATCGCGATCAGGGAAGACGCGGTGGCCCTCAAGCCCAACGCGCTCAGTATGGAAGAAGCGGCTTCCATCCCGTTGGTGGGCTTGACCGCGTGGCAAGCGCTGGTCGAACGAGGGCAACTGAAGAAAGGGCAGAAGGTGCTCATACACGCCGGCTCGGGCGGCGTTGGCACCTTTGCTATTCAACTGGCGAAGCATCTGGGCGCGACCGTCGCGACGACAGCGAGCGCCGCGAATGCCGGATTGATGAAGCGGCTCGGTGCGGATATCGTCATCGATTACAGGAAAGATGACTTTGCTGCTGTGGTGAAAGACTTCGACGTGGTGCTGGATACGCAGGGCGGAAATACGCTCGAAAGGTCACTGCGAGTGCTCAGGCCGGGTGGCAAGCTCATCGGGATCGCCGGTCCGCCCGATCCTGATTTGGCTGCACAGATAGGTGCCTCCTGGTTCCTGAAAACGGCGATGCGCTTTCTAAGCTATCGCATCCGGAAGGCGGCCAAACGTCGTGACGTCAATTATTCGTTTTTATTCATGCGTGCCGATGGCGACCAGCTAGGTCAGATCGCGTCGCTCATTGAAGCAGGTGCGATCAGGCCGGTGATCGATCGGGTTTTCCCGTTCGAGTCAACACAAGAGGCTTTGGCTTACGTCGAAACGGGACGAGCAAAGGGTAAGGTTGTCATCAGGATCCGATAGAAGGACGGACCTCCGTTTGCTTCGTCACGACTGAAACGGCGCTTATGCAGCGAATTTCTTGTGACCATCTCCGCCCGCAACTAGCAAAGTACCTCTGTGTTTAGTCCTGGAGTCCTTTAGGCGGTTCGTAGCGAGGGAAACCGTTATATTCGGTGATTCGCTCAGCGTTGGCGAGCGGCCAGGAATGTCGGGCGTTGGGCACCCCGCCGTCCACGCGGATCACTGTACCGTTAATGAAGGCCGAGGCCTCCGAGAGCAGGAAAACCGCAGCGCTCGCGAGCTCAGATTCGGTACCAAAACGTTGAAGCGGCACTTTATGCTTCAGTTGGCGGAGTAATGCCTGGTATTCTTCGTTATAGCTGTCCATGCCTGCGGAGGCGATCCATCCCGGTGCCACGGCGTTCACCCGAACGCCCGCATGCCCCATTCACAGGCTGCCGTCTCGGTCAAATTCCAGACACCCGCCCGTGCGGCGCCCGAATGCCCCATCCCGGGCATGCCACCCCAAATATCCGCGAGCATATTCACGATCGAACCACCGTGAGCCGCCATCCATTGGGTAAAGCACTCGCGCGACATGAGGAATGTCCCGTGCAAGTTATTACGCACTACAGCGTCCCAGCCATTCAGTGAGATTTTTTCCAGCTTTGCCGGGAACTGTCCACCGGCACAGTTAAACAGGCCATCGATGCGACCGAAGTCCACGAGAGCCGCCGCAACCGTCTGTTTCACGCTGGCTTCCTCGCGAATATCGCAAGTATATAAGCCGATTCGGTCCGCACTTTCCGGATAGTCCACATTGAGCTCGTCACGAACCGCAGTCAGTTTCTCCTGATTCCGTCCGACCATGATCAGCGTCGCGCCCAGCGAGGTAAGCTCATGCGCAGTGCAGCGACCAAGGCCACTTCCGGCTCCGGTTACCATCACAACTTTCCCGTCAAACAGGCCCGGTCGAAATACCGAACGGTAGCGGGCACTGACTGATTCATTTACGCGGTCCTTCATATCGTCTCTCCGAATTGGCGATGCGGCCGCCCGGCCTTTGGTGCCGATTGTTCCGTAAAAAAGGAGCTCCGTGAATCGGTTGCAGCTGCAATCATGTTGCTCGATCACAGTCCGAGCTCTTCTCGTAAATTAGTACCTTTAAAGACCTGAAATGCGAGTAATGAATTCCATAGTTTGCAGCGCTTCTCTGCCTTTGTGATAAAGACCTGCTCGCAAGGGATAGTGTGTTGATGTCCACGGAGAATTGACCCACCTGAGGCCGTAGTTTTCATCGAATTTTGACCCACGTGATTGAATGCCCTGCTCAATCTTTGAGCGGGGGCAACAAGGGTGATCACGGTGGGCATAC
The DNA here is from genome assembly GCF_002902925.1 of Paraburkholderia terrae. Lineage (GTDB taxonomy): Bacteria > Pseudomonadota > Gammaproteobacteria > Burkholderiales > Burkholderiaceae > Paraburkholderia > Paraburkholderia terrae. The sequence continues at coordinate 482,646 of NZ_CP026114.1, forward strand.
TGGCCAAGATCCGGCGGATGTATTTCCGCGAGAAGGTCCCGCTGCGCGAGATTGCGAGGCGAACGGGCCTGTCCCGAAACACGGTGCGCACGTGGCTGCGGCAGGCCGACGCCACCGAGCCGAAGTACCCGAAGCGCATCAGTCCCAGTGTTATCGATGACTGGGCTGCGCAACTGACGGGCTGGCTACGGGCAGACAGTCACCGACCGAAGCGTGACCGACGCACGGCGCGCTTCATGTTCGAGGCAATCCGTGAACAGGGCTATGCCGGCAGCTACGGCCGTGTCAGTGCATTCGTGCGTCGCTGGCACGAGGAGCAGACCGAAGCGCCGCGCAAGAAGGCCTATGTGCCGCTGGCGTTCGAACCCGGCGAGGCATTCCAGTTCGACTGGAGTTGCGAGTACGCCTTCATCGGCGGTCTGCGACGCCGTCTCGAAGTCGCCCACGTCAAACTGAACGCCAGTCGTGCCTTCTGGCTGATCGCGTATCCCACGCAGAGTCACGAGATGCTGTTCGATGCCCATGCACGCGCATTTGCCGCGTTCGGTGGCGTCCCGCGCCGTGGCATCTACGACAACATGAAGACCGCCGTGGACAAGGTCGGGCGTGGCAAGGAGCGAGCGGTCAACGCGCGTTTCGAAGCGATGTGTGGTCACTACCTGTTCGAGCCAGAGTTCTGCAACCGGGCCGCTGGCTGGGAGAAAGGCATCGTTGAGAAGAACGTTCAGGACCGGCGTCGGCAGATCTGGCACGAGGCCGCACTGCGGCGCTGGGACACGCTGGACATCCTGAACGAATGGGTCGCTGGCCAGTGCCGTCAGGCCTGGCAGATGCGTCACCCACAGTGGCCAGAGCTGACGGTTGAGGATGTGCTCCAGGACGAACGCACGAGGCTGATGCCCAATCCCCGTCCGTTTGATGGCTACGTTGAGCAGACCCTGCGTGTGTCGTCCACCAGCCTCATTCACTTCCAGCGTAACCGTTACAGCGTACCGACCGAGTACACGAACCAGCTTGTGAGCGTGCGTTGCTATCCCGCGTATCTGAGCGTCGTCGTCGACGCCCTTGAGATTGCCCGCCACGAACGCAGCTTCGAGCGGCACATGACCTTCTACGACTGGCGCCACTACATCACGCTTGTGGAACGCAAACCGGGCGCATTACGTAACGGCGCCCCGTTTGCGACGATGCCGCAGCCGTTGCAGCAGCTTCAGCGCTATCTCCTGAAGCACCCGGGCGGCGACCGCGTCATGACGCAGGTGCTGGCGGCTGTACCGGAACACGGGCTTGATGCCGTACTGCTCGCCGTGCAGGCCGCGCTGGATTCAGGCCGTCCAAGCGTTGACCACGTGCTCAACGTTCTGAGCCGGCTCAAGGGACCAGTCGCAAACCAGAACGTCGCCGCAACGAGGCTCCAGCTCGTCGAGGAGCCTGCCGCCGATGTAGATCGTTACGAGAGCCTGCGCACCAACCCACCGGAGGATCGCCATGTCTAACGACGTCACGGCCCAGCTAAAGAGCCTCAAGCTGCATGGCATGGCCAGCAGCTGGCCCGAACTGCTGGCTCAATCGCGCCACACCGAGTTCGAGCCCGAGCGTTTCATGAAGCAGCTTCTGCAGGCAGAAACGGCCGAGCGGCAGGTGCGCTCGATCGCTTACCAGATGACTGCTGCACGATTCCCGGCTCACCGCGACCTGAAGGGCTTCGACTTCTCGGAGGCACGCGTTGATGAAGCGCTGATCCATGAGCTGAATGATCTGGCGTTTCTCGCAAGCGCACACAACGTCGTGTTCATCGGCGGACCCGGCACCGGCAAAACCCATCTGGCCACAGCGATCGGAATCGAAGCGGTGCAACGGCAAGGCAAGCGTGTGCGGTACTTCTCAACGGTCGAGCTGACCAACGCGCTGGAACTCGAGAAGACAGCCGGCAAACAAGGGCAGATTGCACACAAACTGATGTACGTCGATCTGGTGATTCTCGATGAACTGGGCTACCTGCCGTTCAGCCAGACTGGCGGGGCGCTACTGTTCCATCTGCTCTCGAAGCTGTATGAACACACGAGCGTGGTGATCACGACGAACCTGAGCTTCGGGGAATGGGCCAACGTGTTTGGCGATGCAAAGATGACAACGGCGCTTCTGGACCGCGTCACCCATCACTGCCATATCGTTGAAACGGGCAATGAATCGTGGCGCTTCAGGACCAGTTCTGCCAAAGCAAAAGCGACGAGAAAGAGAGCTTCAAAGACGACAGACGGCGAAGAGTTATCCACATCGGAATAGATGCACTACGCTGTCTGGGGGTGGGTCAAATTTAGATGAAAACAGTGGGTCAGAATTCGGTGGAAATCAACAGGCTCGTCCATCATTCAACGATCTTCGAGATGAATGTCGAAAGCTACCGTCGTCGCACCGCCAGCGACAAACAGAACAGCCGGCGCCGACAATCATCCGGCGACAATCAACAACAAGGAGCGACAACCATGACCGGATAACGACCGACAATCATCCCGGTCGACCGGCCAAGATGATTGTCGGTAAACCGGCCATGCTGCTTGACGCTATCTAGCCTCAAGTGTCGTCGCGCTGCAATAATGAGCTAAGAGAGGCTTCTTTGCGGGAAAATTGTCATCCTTTCGGATGTCGCCAAACAACGCATTCCAAATCTCCGCATTCTCAGCCAAGGTTGTATCTTCTTTCTTTGTGTCCACCATATCGCCCCGGTCATTCCGTCCACTCACTACACGCGCCAAGTACCGACTGTTTCTTGGCAAAATTCAATTTAACGGTTGAGCTGCGAAAGCGCGGTATCAGTGCATTAATCCTGCGCCCAGATGTTCTATCGATGCATTTAAGGTATCCGTCGTCACAGAGTGCTCCGGCACGCCGGGTAGGGCGAGCGCGGACGCGTGAAAAAAGCATCACGAATCGTCTCGCAGGTCGGGACGCAGTTCCGCCTCGATCTCGCGAATGGACGGCAGTGTTGTTTCCAGCGAAGGTGGCACCTCGCGCAGCAACTGGTACTCGGCGACGCCCATGGGCTTTGCGACACCCCTCAGGGCATACTCGGCGACCAGCCGGTTCTTTTCCTTGCACAGCAGCAGGCCAATGGTCGGCTGATCCTCTGGCGCCTTCACCTGCGCATCGATAGCGGACAGGTAGAAGTTAAGCTGGCCGGCATATTCTGGCCGGAACGGTGTTGTCTTGAGTTCGACGACGACGTAGCACCGCAACTTCAAATGGTAGAAGAGCAGGTCAATAAAGAATTCATCCCCGCCGACTTCGAGCCGGTACTGACGACCGACGAACGCAAAGCCGGCGCCAAGTTCCAGCAGGAACCGGGTGATGTGTCTCGTCAGTGCTTGCTCGATGTCGCGCTCCTGCGCGTCCTCTGTCAGGTTGAGGAAGTCAAAGAGGTATGGATCTTTCAACGCCTCGCGGGCGAGATCGGATTGAGGTGGCGGCAGCCTCTCTTCAAAGTTTGTGATGGCGTTTCCGGTTCGGGCGTGCGCGCCAGTCTCGATCTGCATCGCGAGTACGCTGCGTGACCAGCCGTGCTCAAGCGATTTGTGTGCATACCAATGCCGCTGGTCGCGGTCGTCGAGCTTGTCCAGCAGCGTCACGACGTGGGACCACGGCAATTGTGCAACGGGTTGTTGCACAAATTCCGGCTCGGGCCACGCCTGGGCGAGTGCCCGCATGTACTTCAGGTTGCGCGGCGAAAATCCTTTCATGTCAGGAAATGCCGCCTTCAGGTCGCGCGCGAGCTGGTCAACCACCCGTGCGCCCCACCCCTGCTGCTGCTGCCGCGCCAGGATGTCCCGGCCGATCTGCCAGTACAGCGTGACGAGTTCACGGTTTATGCTTGCTGCTGCGCGCTGCCGGGCGCGCTCGACCCGCTGCTTGAGCTCGGCAAGCCAGTTACGGTAATCGTCGCCCAGGGCGTCCAGTGTCAATTGGTCGGTCATGCAGTATCGAGGCGGCACGTCAGTTCGGTTCGGACATTATCCGGGGATGGTCGATCCCGGACAACCGGTCGCCGCGGCTGCTGCAAGCGTGATGAATCGGGTTTCAGGGCACGCCCCGCCATGGCTTCACCGGTGCTGCACGTTTCGTGTTGCCATATACGCCTCAAAAAGACCCGCATGCATCCGGCTGAATGCCTGACGCAGACTGACCAGTTCGTGCTGGTCGCCTTCGTGCTCCCGGCGCAGGATCTCCCCCAGCAGGGCGGTCGCGCGCGAGGCCGCCCGGTCACGCTGGACACGCGCCTCACCGAGCTGACCCGCGAGCGCCGGCTTGACCACCAGCAGCCACGCCGGGAACCACGCGTAATCGTCGACCTCGCCGGTGCCGGGAAACGCCGCATCGAAACGCCGGCGCAGCGTGTCAAGGGAAGCGTCGCCCAGCGCGGACAGCAACGCCGCGAACCGTACCGGCGCCAGCCACGCCAGCTCGGCAAGCAACGGCCACGCAGTATCCAGTCCGGCCGCCCGGTAGCGCGCCTCGGTCATCCAGGCGAGCGGTGCCGGGATGCGCCACCACGATTCGATGCCCTCGACCGCGTCACGCGCTGCTGCCCAGTCGCCGGCCAGAAGCCATAGCGGTGCGGCGTGGTTCTCCGCATCCGTGCCGCGAAACGCCAGGGTCGCCGCCCGCGCGGAGAGCTCTCGCCAGCACGGTGCGAGCCACGCGTGAACAGTCTGGGCGGACAGCGTCCGCCGGGCGGCCGGGACCACCTCGTCCTCCAGATGACGGCGGGCGCTGGCCAGCGCCGCGTGATCCGCAAAGGGCGCCGTCGTTGCGCGTTCGAGTTCGTGAACCAGCATGGTCATCGCGGCCAGCGTGTCATCGTCGGGATAGTCGCCGGCGAGCCGTTCCAATGCCGTACGCGCGGCCGTCGCATCGCGGCGCTGCAACCGCTCCAGTACGTCGTTACGCAACATCACGTCACGGCTGTCGGCAAAGATATCCAGTTGCTGCACGCTCTGCATGGTCATCGCGCTCAGAAAAGTTGCTCTTCAGGACGGGCCAGATTAGCCCACTTCACCGTGCTGCGGAAGGTGCGACCGTCGTCATCCACCGACTCGATAATCACGCGCTGGCCGCTCGCTTCGGCGATGACGCGCACGGTCCGCTCGCCGTAGCGCATCAACGCGCCGATCGGCGGACAGGCCGGGGCGTCGCGCCTGATTCGCCCGGTTCCCCGTTTGCGCGGGCGAGATTTCTGCTCCATCACACCTCGCCCCGCTTCTTCCGGCGCGCCGCCGTTTTGCCGGATGGCGTCGAGGCGACCGGGACCTTGCGTGCCGGCCCCGGCGTTCGGGCCGGACGGGCCGCAGTCGGGCGTGCCAGAGCGGCCTTCGCGCGAACAGGTCGCGCCTCGCGCGCATCGGCCTGACGCCCTGCCGCCAGCTGCTGCTGCAGCGTCACGTTCGTGGCCTGCACGGCATCGAGCCGCCCCTGCAGTACGCCGGCCTGATGGCGCGCGTCACCGAGCTGTGCCTGCAGCGATTCGACTGCGCTGCGATGCTCGGCGTCGCGCCGGTCGGCCCGCTTCGTGGTCTCGTCGACTTCCTTCTGCAGCTTCGCGACGGCGCCGCGCTCGCGGTCGATCTCGAGCAGCGCGCGCTTTTCCGTGGCGCGCAGGCGCTCCTCCGCCCGCTCGGCTGTCTCGCGCAGTTTCTCCAGGTCCCGCGAAAACCCTTCCCTTACCTTCTCAAGTTCCCGATCGCGGGCCACCGCTTCGGCCTTGAGCCGGTTGACCTCGGCGTCGAGCGCCTGACGCGCCGCATGGCCCTCGGCCTGCGCCTTTTCCAGTTCGCGGACCTCGACCTGGGCGACCAGCAGTGCCGCGGTGCGCTGTTCGAGCGCTGTTTCCGTGCGCGCCAGTTCGTCCCGCGCTGCCACGACGCGCTGTTCGGCATCGATGCGCTGCGTTTCCACTTCCGCACGCAGCGCATCCAGTTCCGCCTGTGCCGATGCCGTCGCGCGCGTCCACAGCGTCGCGACCAGATCCCCGGCCGCGGCGCCGAGATCGGCCGGCAGGTCCGGATGTTCGATCCGCACCCGGCTCTTTTCGCGCAGCTCCGCCCAGAACTCGCCCAGCACCGTCGCGGGCGTGCTCATGCTGCCGCGCCTCACCAGCTGGTACAGGCGGTTCGCAGTCGGCGTCTGGCCGAAGCGGAAGAACAGCAGCGCGCAGACCTCGCGGTACAGCGCGCGCGTGTTCGGGAATTCGGCTTTCAGGCGGTCGATCTCGGCCGCGAGCCGGGCGTCATCGGACGGAACATGAGACGAAACAGCGGACAGATCGTGAGACATGGAGGGGGAACACGTTGAGATGTATTAATAATACAACGTAAAACGCATCATATCCAACTATACAACGCCACTAATTTGACATTAACCCCATAATGTCGAAATAATGGCGCAGCGGGCCACTGCACCATTTGATAGCGTTGGTTGGCACGATCCTGTTCCCGTTTTCTGCGTGATTTTGTTCCCAGCCCCTATTTCGAATCGCGTGGGAGATCAACGTGGGCGTGGGTCCGGGACTCGCCGCACATCGCCGTTCTCTCTATGGCGATGACGTCCCGTACAGATGGCGCGACCTCGTGGTCGATGTTGTCCCAGCCACGAGATCAACGCGTCGAACGCCGCGGCAAACAACCGTTGGAGAAGACACAAAATTACTTCGAGCGTCCGGCTAAGGAACAATATGGTGCGGAATTTCTTGAATTAAATTTGTTCCCGTTGACCCGCGCTGCGGTTGTTTCACCGTGGTCTCACGGGAACAAAATTGTGCAAACCAACGATTTTAGGGTCCGATGAATGTCGGCCCCACCCCCGAAAAAGCTCACCCTTCCCGAAAAGGCTCACCTTCATGCCGAACCCGCCGCCGAACCGTCTGGTCGCGCTGCACCCCGCCCCGCTTGAAACGGTCGCGATTCCCGCCGCGCTCGACGGCCGCGCGGGCACCAACCGCGCGACGGGCGGCCACGCGCAGATTGCCGCGGCGAACGATCTCGAGGCGATCCGCGCCTGGCTCGCACGCTTCGCCGACAAGCCGGCGACCTTCGACAGCTACCGCAAGGAAGCAGAACGGCTGCTGCTGTGGTCACTGGTGGAACTGGGCAAGCCGCTCTCATCCCTCACCCACGAGGACTGCCTGCGCTACCAGCGCTTCGTCGCCGATCCGCAACCGGCCGCCACCTGGATCGCCAACGCCGGTGCGGGCGGCGGCCGCAAGCATCCGCGGGACGACGCGCGCTGGCGGCCCTTTCACGGCCCGCTGTCGCCCGCCAGCCTCCGCCAGGCGATGGTGATCCTGAACGTGCTGTTTTCGTGGCTGGTACAGGCCGGCTATCTCGCCGGCAATCCGCTCGCGCTCTCGCGCCAGCGCACCCCGAAAGCCGCCCCGCGCATCACCCGCTATCTGGAGCCTGGCCTGTGGCAGGAGGTCAAGGACTTCATTGCGTCGATGCCGCAGGAGACCACCCGGGACCGCGCGCACTATCACCGCGTGCGGTGGCTCTTCACGCTGCTGTACCTGGGCGGGCTGCGCATCGCCGAGGCCGGCGGCAACACGATGGGCCAGTTCTTCGTGCGGCGCGACGCCGACAGGACGATGCGCTGGTGGCTCACCGTGCACGGCAAGGGTGACAGGGAGCGCCTCGTGCCGGCGACGCGTGAACTGATGACTGAACTGTCGCGCTACCGCCAGCACCTGGGGATGACGGCCCTGCCCTCACCCAACGAGACGACGCCGCTCGTCCTCCCGATCGGAAGCACTGCGGGAAGCACAGCGGAACCGGGCCGGACGAAGACGGAAGGGCCGTCACAGCGGCCGCTGACCCGGGCCGCGCTGCACACGATCGTCAAGGACGTGTTTGCCGGCGCCGCCGGGCGGCTGCGCGAACGTGGCGAAGCTTTTGCGGCCCGCGCGGACCTGCTCGGGCAGGCCTCGGCGCACTGGCTGCGGCACAGCGCCGGTTCGCACATGGCCGACAATCAGGTCGACCTGCGACTCGTGCGCGACAACCTCGGTCACGCATCGCTGACCACGACGAGCCTTTACCTGCACGTCGACGACGATCGCCGCCATCACGAGACCGACGAGAAGCATCGCATCAACTGGTGACGCCTGCCCTGCCCGGATTCAGGCCGCAGACCGGTCAACGTTCGACCTCACGTTTGCGTTATACAGGGCACCCGGTACGGCCCGATACTCAAACCGCATCGCCTATGCAAGAATCCGTGTGACGCGCCCCGAAGCGTTGACTGCCTGACCGCCCATGGAAACTGTTGAACTCGAACCCCAGGTGCTTTCCGACCGCCGCGGCGTGGCGTTTGGTCTCGTGCGCCCGAACGGCCCGGTTGAATGCGTGATCACGATCGCGACACTGGAAGCGTATTTCTGGCTCGAACCCCGGGCCAGCGACGCCCGCATCCTGAAGACCTTCCGCGATGGCTACGGGCGCATCCGCGCGATTACCGAGCGCAGGCTGCTCGCCCATCCGGCTACGCGCCTGGAACTGACGCCGGACGATTTCGCGCGTCCCTGACGGCTTCACCACAGGTCCGGCAATCCGGATGGCCACGATCAGCATACCGAACCATCTCTCCCGCCACCGAGGATTGTCGCTGACGCGAAATGGTGAGAACGCCCGGATACGCCTCGCCAGTTCGTGAGGGGGAGCGGGTCGTCAGCCGTCCCGGTAAGGCCCGGTTCCGGCCTCATGACTTCGGTCGCATCGCCTCGCAGATGGCTGTTTTTACACAGTCGCCGTCGTGACAGTCAAAGCCCACCAACCTCGTGTGGCGAAAATGTCAAAGTCCAATGGTCGCATTTTTGAAATGTATTTTTTGAGTGCCACCATAGGACACCGAGCCGTGAATCAGGTTTGCAGGCAAACAGGGGGGCATCTCATGGGCAGCGCGCTGGTTTGGGCAGCGATCCCTCACAACGGCGATGGGGTCGTGTTCCAGGTTCGCGTGATTCGCGGACTTCAACGTTTTCATATCCCACGCCGGGTGCTTGAGGAGGCTTTTGACCTGCCACCTCATGCATCGGATGCAGGGCAACTCGAACTCTTTTATCGGCTCGCGACCCACATCCTGAGCCGGGCCATGCACAAACGTCCGATCGCGGGCGCTGACACTGCTGCATTTCAGACTTTGGATTTCGCCCCCGTCGTGGAGGTAGCACAGGGCGCGACGGCGCTCCCGTCGGAAACGCAAGGCTATCTGGCTTCAACTGAAGCGCAGTGACGGGTGAGAACCGTCGTTGGGGTGCGGGAAAGTCGAACGTATCGCGTTCACCTGTGGGTAACGCGCACAACCGCACAACGTTAGACAGCGCAATCCGCCATCACTTCTACACGTCGGGCTCGAAAAAAAGCCCAACGTCCTGTCGGGACGGTGGGCCTCAACACGCACCAAAAGTCAGGGATCACCGCTATAACTTCTGGAACCTTGAACGTTACATTACAGCGTACTGTCTATCAATCCGGACATACAAAAACAACGATTGAGTTACTTCTTATCAGGTTGTTGCGTCAACAAGCGATCTGATCAGGTAACGCTGTCGATCGGATGTTACGCACACCGGCCCGCTCATGCGGCATTCACGACGTCCTTGAATGCCTTGCCTGCGGTGAACTTGACGGTCTTCGCGGCCGGAATGGTGATGGTCTCGCCCGTCGACGGATTGCGACCCGTGCGTTCGGCGCGGGCGCCGGTCGAAAACGAGCCGAAGCCGATCAGCTGGACGGTATCGCCACGCGTCACGGCCGCCGTCACGGCCTCGAGAATGGCATCAATGGCTTCGCCCGTGCTGGCCTTGCTTTCGCCCGTGGTAGATGCGACAGCATCAATCAGTTCGTGTTTGTTCATCTTTCAGTCTCCCTTTGAGCAATAACATCCCCGATACAGCGGGACGGACGCCACCCTACCGCAGGTGCGTCGGTCCGGCAACCCGCGAGTTGGCTGACCAGGCACCGCTTCGCGCCGAAGGGCCCCTTTCCTGTCGGCAGGTCTTTTGGCGGAGCTGGCTTGCATGTTCGCGCGCCAGACGGTTAGTTGCGCAATGCTCTCATGCGGAGTTGAGTCTGTGGAGGAAGAAGCGATATGCTTCGCGCCTGATTTTTGAATCGCGATGAATGGACATTCACCCAACAGGACTTCACACGTGCAACAGCGACGTATAACCGCACGACGTTCGTCGGTGCATGGCAAAGGGCTCTTCGCGCTGCGGCCCATCGCCGCCGGCGAGCGGCTTATCGAATACACGGGTGAGCTGACCAGCTGGCGGCGGGCCGCCGCGCGCCAGCGCGCCGACGCTGGCCACACATTCGTATTCGGAGTCTCGGATGGGCGGGTGATTGATGGCAGCCGCGGTGGCAACAGCGCACGCTTCCTGAACCACGCATGCGCACCGAACTGCGAAGCCATTGAGTCGGGTGATCGTGTCTTCATCCACGCGCTCGCCGACATCGCGCCCGGCTCCGAGCTGTTTATCGACTATGCGCTGGCCATCGACAGCGAACCGACCGATGAGATCCGGCAACAGTACGCATGCCGTTGTGGTTTGGCCGGATGCCGGCAAACCATGCTCAGCGCGTCAGACGGCTGACGTCGGCCGACGCGAATGACCGTTACCGGCAATGCTAGATGCCCCTTCGCGACCCCTTGCGGCCCCCTGCTCCCGCGCGACCTAAACGGCTCCTTTCAAGGTCGTCCAGCCGTTCGCCCATCAGGTCAAGCGGTGAGTGTCGAGTGACGGGCGAAACCGCCACTTTCGAGGCAACGCCACATGGGTCAGCCGCCACCGTCCCGTCCGTGACATAGGGGCCCTGCGTGTACTATTCGTGTTGAACACAGCGGACGACTGCTACGGATGTAGCATCATCAGCAGTGTCATTGCAGTTCGCTTCGAAAGCGGTCCCGGGAGACGATGTGATGCGCGTACTGATCGTCGATGATCACGAGCTGTTCAGAGCCGGATTGGCGCTGCTGCTGAGAGAGCTGTTTCCGAGCATCGAGTTGCTGCACGCGAGTACGTTGTCGCAGGGCATGCATCATGCGCTCGGCGAGTTCCTGAACATCGTTTTTCTCGATCTCGATCTTCCCGACGGTCACGGTTGCGACGCGCTTGCCGAATTGAAGGAGTTGCGACCGTCGTTACCGGTGATTGTGATATCGGCGGACGAGAGCGTGGAAACCATCAGTCGATGCATCGAACTGCGCGCCATGGGATACGTACCCAAGTCGTCGCCTCCCGAAGCGCTTCATGCAGCGATAAGCGCAGCGCTTGCCGGGGGCGTGTTCCTGCCCGCTGCCAGCATCGCGAGGCTCAGGCGTGACATGGGCACGGACGAGGCTCCCGTAAGTAGGCCTGTGAACGCACAGCCGGGCTGCAATTCGGAAATGAGCAGCGCATCCGAGCTGGGACTCACTCCGAGAGAGTTCGAAACGTTGGCGTGGCTGGTGCGCGGGCTTCCGTCCAAGGCGATTGCGCTGAGAATGGGGCTCGAAGACATTACAGTACGAAAATACGTCAGTCATTTGCTCGCGCATTTCAATCTGCGGCGCCGTACGGAACTCATCGTCATGCTGGCGGATAAAGGGATCAGACTCGGCGTCCCGCCAGTCACGGATCCCGCACATGATCGAGGCCCGTCGGCCGTTGGGCAGCAACGAACCGACTGACTTCAGCGAGCGTGCTTTCCGGCGCGGAAGACTTCCGCAACAGCACGAACGGCCCGGCGAAATCGCGAAGTGCGTGCGGAGACACCAGTTCGCCAGTGATGAATGCAACGGGAAGCACACCCGCCCATGCGAAATGCTGCCTGATCCGTTCGGCGACCTCAATGCCAGTCGGGCCGTCGCGCAGCCGGATATCGGTGACAATGATGTCGGGTGCGCGGCCATCGTCGGCGAGAATCGCTTCAAATCCCGCCATCGACCCGGCGCTATCCACCAGTGCGCCAGCACTGAGGAATAATCGTCGCAGCCCCTCCAGAACGGTCGGCTCGTCGTCGCAAAGCAGGACGTATCTGCCTTTAAGGATGGACGTGCATGCTGCGTTCGCTTGATCTTCCGTCACGATGACGGGTGCCAATTGCGATATCGGAGCGTACAGGGAGAAGCGTGACCCGCGCCCTTCGACCGACCAGAAACGCATGCTGTGCTTCGGCAGAATTCCGACAACCCGATTGACGATAGACAACCCAAGCCCAAGGCCTTTCGACCGGTCGCGGCCAGGATTGTTTATCTGATAGTACTCGGCGAATATCGCATCCCGGTGCTCGGGCGAGATGCCGATGCCCGTGTCCCATACGTCAATGCGAAGCCGTTCCCCAATCAGCACCCAGCCGATTACGACTCCCCCCGCGGAGGTGTTCTTGATCGCATTCGATACAAGATTGGACAATGCTCGTTTGAACAGGGAGCGGTCGGTTTCAATGGGTGGAGGGTAACGCCGACGCTCGCCGATCCTGAATTCGATATCTCGCGATCTCGCCGGTTCAAGGTATTGCTCGAAGACTTCCCTAAGCACGGTCTGCGTATCGAGTGGCGCCAGGTGCGGAACGTATGAACCCAGTTCGCTATAGTCCTGAATGTCCTTGAACATATCGAGAAGGTCGCGCGCGGTCTCCTCGATGACATCCAGGTCGCGATCCACCGCGTATCCGTCCCTGGTCCTCGTCCGGGCGCTTCGAATGAAGAGGTTGATTGCGGCGAGAGGTTGCTGGATGTCGTGATACGCCGATGAGAAGAACCGCTCTTTCTCCCTGACGAGGTCTTGCATGCGTAGGTTCTGTTCGCTAACTGCGCGCGACGCCGCTTCGACGCGCGCCTTGGCCGCGCGCAAGGTGCGCCGATACATGAATTCGCGCCTCGCGGCACGTTCCAGCGGAATGCTGACTAGCAAACCGACGATATACATCATCGGCACCATCGTGGCATGCGCAACCACCGACTCCACGCGCGCGCCGACGCTCTGCCCACCGGGCTTGAGATAGAGCATGACAAGGTAACTGACGACGCATAGCCCGATCAGCCACGCCGCCGTGACGACTCGAAGCCGGAAGGCCATGAATATCATGAAAAGGGCAAACGTCAGGATCGGGTAAGCTTCCCGCCAGGCCAGGTCGCCGGGATAGATCTGTACCATTCTCAGGACCGCGAACCAGCAACCGATCGTCCAGACACTGAGCAGCCCGACGGCCCAGCACTCGTCAAGTGCGCGTGGGCTCCACAACAGCACGGGCACCGTCATGCCGATCGTCCCGGCGATTCTCAGGAAAATGAGTTCTTTGTGGTGCAGATGGGAGGGATCGAGTACGTCTAATCGCCCGAAGTCGTGGATGGAAAACACGACCCACAACGCGGTGAAGATTGTGATGGCGAGCCTGCGCTGTCCGAAGAAGCGCCGCGCGTAGTCCATCCGGAACGCTTGCTCCTGAGCCGCCGATCTGAACCTGCGTATTACGACGCCAGACAATCTCATAAGGCTGCTTCAACAGGAAAGCCGCCGTGGGCGGATAGTGCGCGACGTCGAGAGGCTGTATCGGCGCACCACGGGTTAGACAGGTCCCCACCGAACGTGGCTAACGGAGTAAGACGGCACATTCCAGCGAAAGCGGCGCCGGTGGTCATGGGCGCACAACACCATCGTGCGTAACCACATAAAAACAGAATAACAGGTCGCCATTTCTAGGATCAGCCACAAATGTATCAACTACGGGATGTGTCCTTGCCTGCACTTGAAGGTTCAGCGAGGCACTCCGCCAACATTGAAGGCGAATTGCTGATACGTCACCGGGATGGGCCAGCGGGAGTGCATACAACTTTCGTCTGCGTTGCTGGTCTGTCGCCTACGCATGTGCGTTGTGACGGTGTTTCGCCTGACCAACAATGAATATGACAGCAACGCTGGAAAGGCATTCGTCGAGTGCATCCACATCGGTTGATCGTTGCAACGAGCCGAACCTGTCTCTGTTCGTGCGAAGACTGCTGTCGGTTGGCGAAAGATGCACACGCCGATCTCTTAAACTCCGAGGGAGTACTCCCATGAAACTCTATCAATCGATCACCGTCTGTATTGCCCTGATAGCTGGAGTCGCAGCAGACGGATGCTTCGCCCAAACGGCGATCAACCAGCAGGGGGCGGTAACGGATGGCAACGCCCCGCAGGTTTCAGAGGTCGCGGTTCCGGCCGTCACACCGGCACCCTCCATGCCCGTTGGAAAAACACGCGCGCAAGTGATGCGCGAGCTCGAAGATTTTCAGAAAAATGGCGGCCCAGCTCTGATGCTTGATATTTACCGAGGCGGCGGCTAATGAAGCGTCGTGAGCCAGAAGGGCGTTTCGACCATCGAATGGTTGTCGGCGTGTTCCGATACGCCCGACATTGCAGGACTACGGACCGGCCAATCGCTAAAATCTACCTCGTGGGCTGGACGCGACCGACGTCGGCGGTCCTCTGACGGTCGACCTCCGCTGCGGATCGACCTCGACCCATTCGACATTCCAGTAAGAAGACTTCCGACACCGGAAGCTTCGCCGATCGCCTGATTGACCGGGACCGCCGATGAATTGCTGGATCGAGTCTGCACCTGAATTGTCCGCTACCAGGGCGATTGCGACGTTTGAATGTCCACGTGAATGCACAGACGAACGGCCGCAGATGGCCGACGGACTGAGGCGACGCGGTGCGTGTAGCGTGAGAGGTACTCGAGCACCGCCTTCGGTCCGGCGAACGGGCGCTTGGCTTAGACCACCCATTCGCAGGTACGTAGCGGCGCAAGCCACCGGGCAAAGGTGGCGGGATCAGCGAGCCCGGTGTACTCGCCGAAGAACATTCGCCACCCCGTCACTGCCCGTTCGCCATCCCGCCTGACCGCGCCGCATCCGACTCCGCTGAGCATCCCGGCCTATCAATCGCCATAGCCGCGAAGACTTCAAGCGCATCGGAGCACTCCGCGGTTTCCTCCATCGGGCTTATTCGACGCCTGCCGACACGCGCGGAGGCATTCATATTCATGCGGCCGATGGCAGGCATCGAATAACCCGATATGACTTTCCGTGTCAATGGGAATGTGGGGTGTCCAGTGTTCTGATACGCGAATGAATTTCCTGAGGGCGACGTAGCAGTAAATCTCGACGGTGGATCATCCTGATATCCGCGGGTTGGATACCGCATTACAGTGGACCGTCTCATGAGCCTGCCGCATTCTTAAGCCGCAAGTCGGTTGATATCCGTTGCGGGATTATGCCGCGGGTTACTCGAGTAGCCGGGCTACGCCGCCTTCAGGAAACTCGTGCATCTATAAAGTGAGCGTCGTGGTGCTTCGTAATCAGGTTGCCTCTTTGCTACGAGGTAACGCGAGCGACATCGCCAGGCGCCCGATGTCCCAGATGAAACCCGACAGTTCACGGGCCACAGCCACGACCGTGGTATTGGCATTCTTGCCACGTGCGGACAGTCTCCGGTATCGGCGACAGAGTCGAACCTGCGCGTCCCAGGCGCGATCGATGATGGCCTTCGGAATGCCTTCATGGCGGCGTTGAATATCGGCGCTTACACGTGCTGGGTGCCGGTAGCTCCAGGCAGCTTCGACGAGCAGCTTTCTTGCATAGCTGTTGCCGGTCTTGGTGATGCTGCCCTGCCGTCGCTTGTCACCCGATGAGTGTTCTGTCGGGGTGACGCCGAGCCACGCCATCAATTGCCGCGGGTGGTCAAAGCGTGACAGATCGCCGAGCTCGGCGAGCATTCCAACGGCCGTGGTGAACTGCACACCGCGCATGGCCTGCAGGCCCAGGACGGCCGGATAGAACCGCCAGTTTGTCACTGCCTCACGCAAGGCGGCTTCAACCCGCTGGCATTGCGCGAGCCGATCTTCAATCGTGCGCCGAAGCTCCTCAAACGCGAACTGTTGCCATTCGCTACCGAACGCATACTGGCTCACCCAGCGTCGGTGAGCAGGTCCCCAATCGGCGTGGCCGGTATAGCGTACATCGTGTGCGAGCAGGAACGACTTGAGCCGCTGCCGCGCCTGCCTCAAATCGTCTTTGGCTGTCATCCATGCACGGGCGAGGTCGCGAAATGCCTCGTCCCCGACCGTCGGCACATACACCGCTGACAGGTCTCCGGCCCGTAGAGACCGCACAAGCTTGATCGCATCGCGCCGATCCGTCTTGACGCGCTCGCCGGGCTTTCTGGGAATCAGCGACGGTGCGCACACCATGCAGTCGAATCCTTTCTGGACCAGTTGCCGGTAAAGGCCGTAGCCACATGGCCCTGCCTCGTAGACGACACGTACGTGTCGCGCTTTCGACTGAAGACGCTTGCACAGGCGATCGATATCCGTCTTCGTCGTACCGACCTTGCCCAGAAGTTCGACCTCGCCCGTGCCGAGCGCATAGGCGACCGTGATCGAGTCCTTGTGAACGTCCAGGCCGACGTACAGCGTGCTATCGTGTTCCATACTGGCCTCCGTGCGGGAATTCGCCGGGTGTGGCACCGTCCACACCGTGCGGCTCTGGCAGCAATGCTAACCCGCGTTTGATTCCTCACGGCGGCCAGCCTCTGCCTCACGGAAAGTCATAGTGTCTTAAACGACAGGTGCAGCTTGCGTCCACTAGAAGCTGAACCCTTCGCCACTCCTCAATGCAAGGGAAAACCCTCAAGACGACGAACTGCCCGACCAGCGTGGCACACCGGGCGTAGCACAGCAAATTGTTAGTCTCAGGATAACGAACGCATCCTCAGGGTCATTGAAAGTACCGCCCCTCGCTCCCTAGACTCGCCTCATGTCTTCAGCGAGAGCACACATGTCGAGTCAAAATCAGCCTCCCTCCCGTTGGGCCACGCGCCGGGCGGAAAAACATCGGCGCCTCGCGCGCGTCGCATCAATCGCCGACGGCGCGGTCTTGCCCACGGACCGCATGGTCGAAGTCCTGCAAAATCTGATTGCCCCGGGAGACCGCGTAGTCGTCGAGGGCAACAACCAGAAGCAGGCCGACTTCCTGTCGCGCTCGCTCGCGAAGGTCGATCCGGAAATCGTTCATGACCTGCATTTGATCATCCCGAGCGTGAGCCGTGCCGAGCATCTGGATCTGTTCGAGCGTGGCATCGCCCGAAAGCTCGACTTCGCCTTCGCCGGCGCGCAAAGCCTGCGCATTTCGCAATTTCTGCAGGACGGCATCCTCGAAATCGGTTCGATCCACACGTACGCTGAACTGTATGGCCGGCTGTATGTCGATCTGACGCCGAACGTCGTGCTGGTCGCCGGCTATAAGGCGGATCGCGACGGCAATCTCTATACGGGCGCCAGCACCGAAGACACGCCTGCCCTCGTCGAGGCCGCGGCGTTTCGCGACGGCATCGTGATCGCCCAGGTCAACGAAATCGTCGACGATCCGAAAGACCTGCCGCGCGTCGACATTCCCGGTTCGTGGATCGACTTCGTGGTCCAGTCGGACAAGCCATTCTTTATCGAGCCGCTGTTCACGCGGGACCCGCGCCTGATTACTCCCGTCCACATACTGATGGCGATGATGGCGATTCGCGGCATCTATGAACGGCATCAGGTGCAATCGCTGAATCACGGCATCGGCTTCAACACTGCCGCAATCGAACTGATCCTGCCCACTTATGGCGACAGGCTCGGGCTAAAGGGCAAGATCTGCCGCCACTGGACGCTGAATCCGCATCCGACGCTGATTCCCGCAATCGAAACCGGCTGGGTCGACAGCGTCCACTGCTTCGGCGGCGAACTGGGCATGGACGCCTATGTCGCGCAACGGCCCGATGTCTTCTTCACCGGCCGCGATGGTTCGATGCGCTCGAATCGCGCGATGTCCCAGCTCGCCGGCCAGTACGCGATCGACATGTTCATCGGCTCGACGCTGCAGATGGATGGCGCAGGCAACTCGTCGACGGTCACGCATGGGCGACTCGCCGGCTTCGGCGGTGCGCCGAACATGGGCCACGATCCGCATGGCCGCCGCCACGCGACGCCTGCCTGGCTCGATCTGTTGCAAACCGACAGCCCGCTCGAGCGCGGCCGCAAGCTGGTCGTGCAAATGGTCGAGACGTTTCAGGCGGGCGGCCAGCCGACCATCGTCGAGACGATCGACGCGGTGGAAGTTGGACGCGAAACGGGCATGCCGATCGCGCCGGTGATGATCTACGGCGACGACGTCACGCATGTGCTGACTGAGGAAGGCATTGCGTATCTGTACAAGGCGCGTTCGCTCGAACAACGTAAGGAAATGATCGCGGCCGTCGCGGGTGTGACGCCGATCGGCCTTTCGAGCAGCGCAGAGAAGCGGGCGGCACTGCGGCGCGACGGTCTGATCGCCCTGCCCGAGGACCTCGGCGTTCACCGCAGCGAAGCGAACCGGTCGCTGCTTGCCGCGAAGAGCATCGCGGATCTCGTTGACTGGTCGGACGGACTGTACGAGCCGCCCGCACGTTACCGGAGCTGGTGATGCGCGAGAACCTCGCAATGATCCATGCGCCACTGCAACGCGCTTCATCCGGCCTCGCCGGGCATTTCGGCGCGCAGGTGGTCGGCGCGCTGATCGATGAAGTGACGCTTGCGCCCAA
The DNA here is from genome assembly GCF_002902925.1 of Paraburkholderia terrae. Taxonomy (GTDB): domain Bacteria; phylum Pseudomonadota; class Gammaproteobacteria; order Burkholderiales; family Burkholderiaceae; genus Paraburkholderia; species Paraburkholderia terrae. Next base: position 501,271 of record NZ_CP026114.1, read on the forward strand.
ACCCGGACTCGTTGATATCCGCAGTCAGGGCGCGCATCACGATCTCGACTGGAAGCTCATGTTCAAATCGGCGTGGGCACTCCAGCCGACCTTCGTGGAACTCGCTCAGGCCGGTATCGAAACGCGGCCGCTGCCCGAATTGCGTGAGCGCATCGGCGCAATTGGCCGCGATGGCGAAGCACGGATGATGGACGCAACGCATGGTGTCAACACGCATCGCGGCGCGATCTGGGCGCTCGGACTGCTGGTGACGGCAGCCGCACGAGAACCGGACGACCTTGCAGCCGATGCGATCGCCGCACGCGCAGCCGAGATCGCGCGGATCTCCGACCGGCACGCGCCGCTACAAACCGGCCACAAAGGCGAGCAGGCACGCATCGAATACAACGTCGGCGGCGCACGCGGACAGGCGCAGGCCGGTTTCCCGCACGTCGTGCAAGTTGCGCTGCCGGAGCTCTTCCGCTCGCGCCAGCGCGGCGACAGCGAGACGGCCGCCAGGTTGAACGCGCTGCTCGCGGTGATGGCGAGCCTCGACGACACCTGTGTGCTTGCACGCGGGGGCCGCAGCGCACTCGCCGAGATGCAAAGCGGTGCGCGGCGCGTCCTTGCGCACGGTGGTGCCGCTACTCTGTCCGGCCGCCGTGATCTGAAGGCACTGGATCGCCGTCTCGTCGAGCTGCACGTGTCGCCCGGCGGCGCCGCCGATCTGCTCGCCGCCACGCTCTTTCTCGACCGGCTTCAGGTCGAAGCCGCCGCGACGACGAAGCCCAATACGACGAACACATAGGAAAGTGAATGGAAACCATCGTTTTTGAATTCCCGGCGGGACAATCCGCGCAACGGCGTGCAGTGGCCGGCGTGGTCGCATCGGGCGACCTCGAAGTCCTGCTCGAAGGCAACGCGGCGCACCGTACCGTCGTGAACATCACGACTTCCGTCGACGGCAAGGCCCGTGTCTGGGAGGCGGTGCTGGAACGCATCTTCGGCGACGGCTCGCTGCCCGCCGCGAAGCTCGAAATCAACGATTCCGGTGCGACACCTGGTGTCGTGCAAATGCGCATCGGCCAGGTGCTGGAACAATTGCAATCAACGGGCGGAGCATAACGATCATGGATACACAGGAACTGCTCGAGCGTCAGAGCTTCATCGAGCTCGACGCGCGCAGCCGGGCAAAGCGACTGCTCGATGCAGGGAGCTTCAATGAACTGCTCGATCCGTTCGAGCGCGTGCGTTCACCCTGGCTCGCGCGGCAAGGGATCGTCACGCAAGCTGACGACGGCGCCGTGGTCGCCAAAGGACTGATCGACGGCCAGCCCGCTGTCGTGCTCGCCATCGACGGTGGCTACCAGGGCGGCAGCATGGGCGAGGTGTCGGCGGCGAAGATCGCCGGCAGCCTCGAACTTGCCGCCGACGACAACCGCAACGGCATCCCGACGCGCGCGGTGATCCTGTTCGAGACGGGTGGCGTGCGCCTGCAGGAGGCGAATCTCGGGCTCGCCGCGATCGCGGAGATTCACGCTGCGATCGTCGACTTGCGCCGCTATCAGCCGGTGATCGGCATCACCGCCGGTCCGATCGGCTGCTACGGCGGCATGTCGATCTCGGCAGGGCTGTGCAGCTATCTGATCGGCACGCGCGAAGCGCGGCTCGGCCTCAACGGGCCGGCCGTCATCGAACAGGAGGCCGGCCTCGCCGAGTTTGACTCCCGCGACCGGCCGATGATCTGGAGCTTCACCGGCTGCGAGCAGCGTCATCGCACCGGTCTCATCGACGTGTACGCAGCCGACGATACCGATGCGATCCGAGCGGCCGTCATCGAGCTGTTTCGCGCGGGACGTCCGGTGCTGTGCCGCAGCGAACGGGTCACCGGCTTTCTGCAACGGCTTTCCGAGATTGATCCGGGCGTGCAGGCCACACCGGAACGAGTGGCCGCAATCTACGGCAAGGGGTTTCAGCAATGAGCACACAGCAGCTTTCCGCGCGGGGCGCCGTCTGGCTCGACGCGCTCACCTACAGCGCACCTTTGCAGCACGGCTTTCCGTCCTCGATACGGGTGGTCGATGCGCGGCTCGGCGAGCATCCGGCCCGCTATATCGCGGTGGTGCCTACTCCCGACAATCCGTTCCCGCGCGTACGCGGCGGCGAGGTCGGGCTGATCGAGGGATGGGAACTCGCGCGCGCGGTGCGCGAGGTGATCGACGCCGATGCGGCGCGCGAAGAGAAGCGCCCGATCGTTGCGATCATCGATGTCCCGAGCCAGGCGTATGGACGGCGCGAAGAAGCCTACGGGATCCACCAGGCGCTGGCAGGCGCCGCCGATGCATACGCAAGTGCGCGTCTGGCCGGTCATCCTGTGATCGGACTGATCGTCGGGCGCGCGGTGTCGGGCGCGTTTCTCGCGCATGGCTACCAGGCGAACCGCTTGATCGCGCTCGCCGATCCGCAGGTGATGGTGCATGCGATGGGCAAGGAATCGGCCGCGCGCATTACGCTGCGCACGGTGGCCGATCTCGAAGCGTTTGCCGCGAAGGTACCGCCGATGGCCTACGACATCGACAACTACGCGTCGCTCGGGCTGCTGTGGAAGCTCCTTCACGTGAGCAACGCGGATGCACCCAGTGGCGCCGACCAGACGACGATCGAAAAGACGCTGCACGACGCGCTCAACGACATTCGAGCCGACCCGTCGCATGGCCTCGCCGGGCGGCTCGCAAGCCCGCACCGCGCGGCATCCGCGACCGTGCGGCAAAAGTTGCGCGAGCAATGGCGTTGAACCCGCCATGACCTCTGCCCCGATGCGGCATCAGATGCCGCGCCGGGACACGCTCATCAGCCGGTACCGACCCATCAGTGGTCCATAAAGCAAACATCGCAATCAACTTGCATGGGACCAGAGTAAGACGCTAAAGCGTCAACTCTGGTCGACAGGAGACAGCACATGATCATCTACGGAACCGCACTACTCGCGTTCTGCCATCTGGCCGGACTTTTTCTCGGCGACCTGCTCGGGGTCGCGATCGGCGTCAAAACGAATGTCGGCGGCGTTGGCATCGCGATGCTGCTGCTGATCTTCTTGCGCCTCTATCTGCACGGGAAAGGGTTGCTGCCGAAGGAAACAGAAGCGGGCGTCGGCTTCTGGGGCGCGTTGTATATCCCCGTGGTCGTCGCGATGGCCGCGAACCAGAACGTCGTGGCAGCGATCAAGGGAGGTCCCGTCGCGCTGCTTTCGGCACTTGGTGCGGCAGCCGTTTGCGCGTGCTGCATCGCCGTTCTTTCCCGTACCGGTCGCGACAGCACCTCGTTCGTGAACGCTCCCCACCTCGAAGATATCTGAATCAGGAGTCCATCATGTTGCACATGCTCGAAAAAGAACTGGTTCAGAACGGCCTCGTGACTTCGTTCGCGCTGGTGGGTCTCATTATGTGGGTGTCGTCTTTGATCTCGCGCAAACTGACATTCGGACGCGTGCACGGCTCGGCCATCGCGATCGTGATCGGCCTGGTGCTCGCGTGGTTAGGCGGCGTCTTCACGGGCGGACAGAAAGGTCTCGCGGATTTGCCGCTCTTTACCGGTGTCGGCCTGATGGGCGGTGCCATGCTGCGCGATTTCGCAATCGTCGCCACCGCGTTCGAAGTGCAGGCCAATGAGGCGCGCAAGGCCGGGCTCATCGGCGCGGTGTCGCTGCTGCTCGGCACGCTGTTGCCGTTCATCGTCGGCGCGAGCATCGCGCATGCTTTCGGCTACACCGACGCGGTCAGCATGACGACCATCGGTGCGGGCGCCGTCACTTACATCGTCGGGCCGGTGACAGGCGCGGCAATCGGCGCCAGTTCCGACGTGATTGCGCTGAGCATCGCCACCGGCCTGATCAAGGCGATCATCGTCATGATTGGCACGCCGATCGCGGCTAACTTCATGGGGCTGAGGACGCCCCGCTCCGCGATGATCTTCGGCGGCCTTGCGGGCACTGTAAGCGGCGTCAGCGCGGGGCTTGCCGCCACCGATCGGCGGCTCGTGCCTTATGGCGCGTTGATCGCGACGTTTCATACGGGCGTCGGCTGTCTGCTCGGACCGTCGGTGCTGTTCTTTGCGACGAGAGCACTGGTGAACGGGTGAGCGCAGCTTCCAGGAGAATCGGCATGCGCACCGCTCGAGCCACTGACGCAACGTTGCGCCCGCACGATCTGCTGTGGATCGGTGACCCGCATGACGTTCGATCGACTTCGCCGGTGCCTGCATGGGCCACGCGCAAATGGCTGACTCTTGCCCCGGTGGTGGTGCGTCGCGAAACGGTTATCGATGATGGGTTGGTGCCCGTCGGCTTGCGCGGACATGAACGCAGCCAGCGCTTCGCCGCCTGTGTGCCGCGCGAGCGCATCCAGCGCCATGTCACACCGGAATCGCTTGCGCAAGCACGGGCCTGGCGCCGTCATGCCGGCTTTGCGAAACTGCCGTGCGTGAGTGCGCTGAACCGCGTTGCGCCTGAACTCGATCGCTTGCAACTGGCGTGGGGCATCACCGGCAGCGTCGGCTTCGCGTTGGCAAGCGGCATCAGCACACTGCGACCGGACAGCGACCTCGATCTGCTGCTGCGCGCCGCGAAGCCGTTGTCTCGCGACGATGCGCGCTCGATTCTTTCTGTTTTTCAGGCTGCTGGCGCACGCGTCGACATGCAGGTCGATACCGGCGACGCCGGCTTTGCGCTCGCCGAATGGGCAGGGCTCACAGACCGCGTGCTGTTGAAGACGGGGCAGGGGCCAATGCTTGTCGCCAACCCGTGGGCTGCTCACGCCCCGTCTCTATCGCAACCGTCATGAGCATCCTGTTCACCTTCCCCGGCCAGGGCTCGCAAAAAAGCGACATGCTCGATGCGCTGCCGGATCACGTCGAAACGTCCCGCGCGCTCGAAGAGGCCAGCGATACGCTCGGCTATGATGTCCGCTCGCTCGATGACGTCGCTTCGCTGCGCTCGACTATCGCCGTTCAGCTATGCCTTTTGATCGCGGGTGTCGCGCAGGCGCGTGTGTTTAGTGCGTACGGCTGCGAACCGGACATCGTCGCAGGCCTGTCGATCGGCGCCTATCCGGCCGCAGTGACGGCTGGTGCACTGCGCTACGCGGATGCCGTCAGGCTCGTAGCACTGCGCGGCCAGTTGATGGAACGCGCTTACCCGAGCGGCTATGGAATGACGGCGATCGTCGGCCTCAGGCAGCGCCCACTCGAAACGTTGATCGCACAGATCAACCGCGCGGCCACGCCAGTCTTTCTCGCGAACCTCAATGCCGAGACACAGATGGTGGTTGCCGGCAGCGACGCCGCAATGCATGAACTCGCTACGCTTGCACAGGAACACGGCGCGCAACGCTGCGAGCGGCTCGACGTCGCCGTGCCATCCCATTGCGCGTTGCTCGACGAGCCAGCGGCCGCACTCGCCGAAGCATTTGCGCAGGTCACCCTGCATGCGCCTCGTGCGGTGTATCTGAGCAGCAGCGCGGCGCGGCCGCTGTTCGACGGCCCACGCATCTCGGCCGATCTTGCCGGCAACATGGCGCAGCGGGTGCGTTGGTTCGACACGATGCGGCTCGCGTGGGAGCGCGGCGCCCGCCTCGTAATCGAGATGCCGTGCGGCAACGTATTGACCCGCATGACCCGCGCAACCTTCAATGAAGGCATCGCGGCCAGCAGCAGCGAGACCGCATTGCCAGACCTTTGTACGTTGATCGAGCGCGAACGCTCGCACGCATGACGGCCGAACGCCGACTGACCTTCAGTCGGCGTTGCGGGTTCGCAGACGGCAGACCGCCATCAGCGCAAGCAGGTTCGGATCGCGTTCACGCGCACGCAGATAGCTGACACCAATGGTCTGACGCATCAGGTATTGTGGCTTGAGCGGAATGAATTGCACCTTGTCGCCGAACACGCCGCGCACGCGGCCCGGCAGCAGCGTATAGCCGACGCCGCCGCTCACCAGATTCATCAGCGAGAAGATATCGCCGACCTTCATCGTCACGTTCGGCGTGAAGTCCGCCACACGAAACGCGTCCCGAAAGCCGTGATAAGTGACGAAACCCTCGCCAAGCGACACGAATGTCTCGTCGCGACAATCCCTCAGGTCGACCGCTTGCTGATTCGCAAAGCGCGAGTTTGCGGGTGCCGCGAAAAAGATGTCGTCTTCGAAGAGCGGCAACGAATCGACTTCAGGCTCGCCCTCGGCCACTGCCATTAGCGCCGCATCGACTGCTCCCTGCTTCAGCTTGTCGAGCAGCTCGGCATTCGACCCGAGCACGAGTTCGACCTGAAGGGTTGGCCGACGCACCTTCAGGTCGATGATGATGCCCGGCACGGTCTTGATCGTCAGCGAGTACAGCGAGCCGATCTTCAGACGGTCTGACGAATAGCCCGCGGCCTCACGCGTCGCGCGAATGCCGTCGGACATCAGTGTGAGCACTTCTTCTGCCACGTCGGCGAGCATCTGTGCGGCTTCCGTCGACTTCAGATTGCGGCCCTCGTGCCGGAACAGCGCACAGCGCACGCCTTGTTCGAGCGAGTGCAACGCCCGGTGCACGCTGACCGTGCTGACGTCCAGGACCTCGGCCGCCTTTGACAGGTTGCCCGTCTCCATGAACGCGAGCAGGACTTCCAGCTTGCGAAAGGTGATCTCATCGTCGATTCGGTCGCGCATCTCGGGCTTTGGATGTGTCGGAATTGAGCGTTATCGTTTCGCGCTAACGGGTGTCAATAGCGTTACCCCGCATCCTTCGGCGCTCAGACGGCGATGGTTCGCTCATTCTGCTTTGCCGGGGAGAGGCGGGGATTGCCATGGTGACTCGTTGATCGTGTGCGAACGCGAGGGTACAGATGCCATCCCTCAGTATACGTCGACGCTAGAACGCCTCGCCCAGCTGCTCCAGAATCGCGGGATTTTCGAGAGTCGAGACATCCTGGGTGATTGTTTCGCCTTTAGCCAGCGAGCGTAGCAGTCGCCGCATGATCTTGCCCGATCGGGTCTTCGGCAAGTTGTCTCCGAACCGGATGTCTTTTGGCTTGGCAATCGGTCCGATCTGCTCGCCTACCCATTTTCGGAGGTCGCCAGCGAGTTGCCGCGCTTCGCCGCCCAACGGACACTCGCGCTTGAGCACCACGAAGGCGCAGATGGCCTCCCCGGTCACTTCATCGGCACGTCCCACTACGGCGGCCTCGGCCACCAGAGGGTGGGCGACCAACGCCGATTCGATCTCCATCGTACCCATCCGGTGTCCGGAAACGTTGAGCACGTCGTCGATGCGACCCGTGATCGTGAAGTAGCCGTTGTCCTTGTCGCGGATCGCTCCGTCACCAGCGAGATAGAGGTTACCTCCAAGTTCCGCGGGAAAGTAACTCTGCCGGAATCGCTCAGGATCGCCCCAGATCGTGCGAATCATCGACGGCCATGGGCGCCGGATCGCAAGGATTCCGCCACTCCCATCCGGCAATGCCTGCCCGCTTTCATCGACCACCGAGGCCATGATGCCCGGCAACGGAAGTGTGCACGAGCCCGGCACGAGTGGCGTCGCACCGGGCAACGGTGCGATCATATGGCCGCCGGTTTCGGTCTGCCAGAAGGTGTCGACAATCGGACAGCGATCGCCGCCGATGTGATGGTGATACCACTGCCACGTATCTGGGTTGATTGGCTCGCCCACGGTGCCAAGCAGACGCAAACTCGTCAGGTCATAGCGGCTGGGGTGCACCTGTGCATTCGCGTCGGCTGCCTTGATCAACGAGCGGATCGCCGTCGGCGCGGTGTAGAAAATGCTGACCTTGTGGCGCTCGATCATTTCCCAGAAGCGGCCCGCGTTGGGATACGTCGGCACACCTTCGAACATGACCTGCGTTGCGCCCGCCGCGAGCGGCCCGTATGCAATATACGTGTGCCCCGTGATCCAGCCAATATCTGCGGTACACCAGAACACGTCCTCCGGCTTGATGTCGAATGTCCATTGCATCGTGAGCATCGCCCAGAGCAGGTAGCCGGCGGTGCTGTGTTGTACGCCTTTAGGACGGCCGGTGGAACCGGACGTGTACAACACAAAGAGGGGATGCTCGGCGTCCACCGGTTCGGCTTCGCATGTCTCGGGCTGGCTCGCCGAAATCTCGTGCATCCAGCGATCGCGATTTTCAATCCATTCGATCCTGTTGCCCGTCCGCCGGTAAACCACTACGTGACGCACGGACTCGCAGCCTCCCATCGTGAGCGCCTCGTCCGCGATGGACTTGAGCGGAAGCACCTTCCCCGCCCTCATCTGTTCGTCCGCCGTGATCAGCAAAACCGCGCCGAGATCGGCGATACGCTCCTGCAGTGCCTTCGCCGAAAAACCTCCGAAGACCACCGAATGGATCGCTCCAATGCGAGCGCAAGCCTGCATGGCCACTACGCCTTCGATCGACATCGGCAGATAGATGACGACACGGTCGCCCCTGGAGACACCAAGGCTCTTCAGCGCGTTTGCGAACCGGCAGACTTTGGCATGTAGTTCACGGTAGGTGACGCGCGTTATAGCGCCATCATCTGCTTCGAACAGGATCGCTGCCTTGTCGCCGTTTCCGGTTTGCAGATTTCGGTCGAGACAGTTGTACGACGCGTTGAGTTGACCATCACCAAACCATCGATATAACGGCGCGTTGCTCTCGTCGAGAACCTGCATAAAAGGCCTGGACCACAAAAGATTATCCCGAGCGAGGCGAGCCCAGAATCCTTCGTAGTCGTTTTCTGCTTCTGCGCACAGCACATTGTAGGCTTCCATACCTGCGATCGTCGCCCGCTTCGAGAACGCGTCCGGCACCTCAAAAACCGGGGCTTCGCGTTTCATTGATTCGATGTCGTGCATGGTGTCTCCGTCTAGTGGGCTTGATGCGTGCATTTCCCGTCGACTCGACCGGCCTGACGTGGAGCCCGGCGCTCCGATTCTGCGCGGGTGGTGACGCTGCGTTTTTTGTAAGGTAACCCGCGCGCATCGTGCGGATCAATTAACCTGAATGACAGTTGGTTAGCCTGGGTGAAATGCCGGGCATCGTGTTGGCCTGCGTGGCAGACGCCAGGAGCATCCATTCTGATCGCCGCATTGCGTACGCGTTCGGGAACTGCCATGGTGCCGCAAACGATAGTTCGTCTGACGTGTCGATCATTGCGTGAAGTCCAAGGCACATCGCGCGGAGAGCGTCTGTGTGTGGTGATCCCGCAGCAGCGAACTGGAGCAGGATCTCTCGCACCGTAAGTCGGTTTCAATGGCATTCCGCATGCCATGCACCATCCACGCCTTCAGCCATCCAAGGCTTCGGCGAGGCATTCCGCGGGGATTACGGGCCATGATCAGTCAGCGCAGTGCGATCGAGCCAGCGATGGACACATGAAGACGGACGGAACGCTCGTCAGGAACCGGCTTAAAGGTACGCTCGGCAACGCGATGCTGTACGGCGCAGGCCACGACTTACGGATAATCCTCAGGTAGCTGCGGCTTTTTTCGTGCCCTTCTTCTCGTGTTGTCCGTTCCTGACGATCGGACCATGCATGTTGCCTGATCTGAAAATGGGAGTCGACGAATACATGTCAGGTCGCTCTTGAATTTCACCAACTGGGGTTTCCCATCCGGGCAACAGGCGCACCAACCGCCCGGCGGTAATGTCGGCGCTGACCGAGAAGTCCGTTAGCACAGCGAAACCGCCTCCCGCTAGAGTTGCTGCCCGGCGGGCGGGTGCCGTATTAGCTGCGATTATTCCTTGGCAACGAACACGTTTCTTCATCCCGTGAGCGTGACAAGCTCAAATGACAGTGGACGCGACGAGGCCGATGACGCGAAAAACGGCAACTTCACAAGATCGTCGGGCTTGCGTACTGCACCATGCTCAGCAACAAATTGCGGCGACGCAACTGCCCAACGCACACATAACTTCCGACTCCAGTTGAGCGGTGACTGGAATCCGCCAGCCTCCCGAGTCGTATCGCGACATCGACGTTCTCGCTTATCAAGTCCACATAGCGGTCGTCCGTAGCGTTCGAGACTACCTACAGTTGCTGCGGTTTGGTATTACCCGTCGACATCAACGTGAACAAACGGGACCCGGCGAACGGAGACCCGACCGCGCCGGCGTCGGCGGGTTCCCGACCGTTTAACCAAACGTCTCTTGATTTACTTCGAATGCTCCAATACAAAGTCCGTCGTTTCTTCAACAAGTGCATCGACCGTCGTGGCACTTCGCTCAACATCAAATCCGTGATCCACGGGCCTCGTCCAGAGGGTGTGTGGTCCTGTGTGATAGCGCAGGAGCGCTTCCGCCGAGGTAGGTTGCGGATACACGATCGAATCCTTCGTGCCGACCGCCAGCAGCAGAGGTCCACGATAATTTTCGATTTCTGCGGCGGGAACGGTAGTGTAGAGACTCTTGAAGAACGCCGCCTTCAACTTGACGGTTTTTCCACCCTCTTTCATGGTCACTGCAATCGCCTGGTCGCCGCTACCCAATGCGGTTTTCATGACGTCCTCGCCATAGATGGACGTAAATGCAGCCGGCAGATTGATGCCGGGATTCCACAGAACGACTGACCTGAGCGAATGCGTCGTCCGGCCGGCTACCGCGGTCGCCACTGCACCGCCGAGACTCATGCCCACAACGGAGATCCGCTGGCTGTCGATATCACGCCGCGACGACAGAAAGTCCAGCGCTGCCAATGCGTCTTTGACTTCACTGTCTACGGTCATGTCTTCAAATTTGCCGTCGCTTTCGCCGCTACCACGAAAATCAATACGCAGACTCGCGACGCCCTTTTTGGATAGCGCTTTCGCACATCGCCCAAACAATCCGTCCTTGACTACGGGCGACGACCACTCGTTGCGAGTGCCGGTAAACCCGTGCAGCATCAAGAGGACCGGGGGCGTTTGCACATTCTCGGGAAGTTCGAGCGTCCCGGTTATCTTCTGCCCATCGACCGTGAAAGTAACCACCTTCTCGGCGGCATGTCCCAAAGCGGCGGCGCTCAGGCCTGCGACACACAACGAGCACATCAGGGCTCTTCTCAATGCATACATAGGTATTCCTCCATATGGCGGTTTTCTAATGGAACATCTTTGTGCAACAAGCGAACAGGAAAGTTGCTGCCTGAACGGCCGCACTATTCGCGCACAGTTAAGCGAAATTGGCTTCAGCGAACGGCCAATTGATCAGGTTGTCGAGCAGGGCATCGACGTAGATTTGGCGCGCGTTGCGATAATCGATTTAATAGGCGTGTTCCCATACGTCGATCGTTATGAGCGGACGCAAGCCACTGGAAATCGACGTGGCGGCGTTGCTGGTCGAGACAATGTCCAGTGAGCCGTCAGCCCCTTTGACAAGCCAGGTCCAACCGGAACCGAAATTCGAAACCGTCGCGCTTGCAAATGTATGCCTGAATGCCGTCAGCGTGTTCCACCGACCCTTGATCGCATCCGCTAGAACACCGCCCGGCTCCCCACCACCCTGCGGCGAGAGACTACTCCAGAACAACCTATGGTTCCAAACCTGCGCCGCGCTGTTGAAAGCGCCCCCTGATGATGTCCCGACTATCTCCTCCACCGAGCGATATTCGAATTCGGTTCCAAGGATCAATTTATTCAGATTAGAGACATAGGACTGGTGATACTTGCTGTAGTGGTAATCGAGCGTCTCCTCTGACATGTAAGGGGTCAACGCATCTTTCGCATAAGGGAGCGAAGGAAGTTTGTGTTCCATCGGTATACAATTTTCTGCAGGAAGGGCTATTCGGCTTCTGGGTTAGCGGGAACGACTCAATCATATCCATACCAACTTTGCTGACGATAGGCGCTCCCTCCCCGTCTGTAAAACGACGATTGATGATGGGTAACTTCACTGCCAGTGAATCGTCTTCGGTCACGCCTGTCCGTTTCGCCTTTCCCCGGGTCTCTCATGACAACATCGTCGGCTCGCACTTCGATCGGAATCACGCGTACTTCATCAAAAGCGATCGTCCGCATCACGAATCGTTATCTGATGCTTAAAAATCACCGGCATCTCGCTTCGGAACGGCAGGCTTGCCTCACATCCTGATGCGGTTCTTTACCGTTCGAGATGCGCGTGAGGCACGGAAGTCTGTCTTTGTCGCAACAGGCCTGATGGGTTTATATGCCGGTGATGTATCTGGCCAAGGCACTCAGTGGATATATCTTCTTCGGCTTCCTGTCAGCCGTCGCCCTTGCGACGATTCTCGCGGTTGTCGCAGAGCTGACGATGGCCGACACGTCCACCGTTTCGCACGACCTTTACGTTGCGGTCCTCAAAAAAAATCGCGCCAGCCAATCCGCCAACGCCGTGTATTGAAGATTGCGGCGGCATGCTCACGCAAAACTCTGTTCACGCGGCGGGGTAACCATGTCGGGTACCATATGGAGTCGTGGCGCGCAGCTATCGACCACCGAAAGACTCGTGCAGCGCCTGAGCAAGGTCTTCCCGCAAGTCATCCGCACTTTCGAGGCCAATGGAAAAACGCACCAGGTGACCCGCATAACGACCGGCCCCGCTGCGAATGCTCGGAAGATCGTATGGCATCACAAGGCTCATCGGGCCGCCCCAGGACAATCCGATTCCGAACAACTCGAGCCTGTCGCAAAAGGCATCGACTTGCGATGATGTGTACGCATCGTCGACAAGCACAGAAAAGAGCCCCGCCGCAAGGGTGCAGTGCGTCGCCCAATGCTCGTGACCCGGACTTCCTTCCAGCGCCGGGTGGAGAACGCCGCGGATGGCGGTTTGTCCGGCGAGCCATGAGGCAAGGTCACGAGCGGCTGCATCGTGCACGTGATATCGCGCCTGCATCGTCGGAAGACCGCGCAGCACGAGTTCGACGTCATTGGCGCCCACGCCCATGCCCAGATCCAGATAGGCGATCCGAAGCCGTTCATGCAAAGCATCATCGTTGGTGGTCACCGATCCCATCAGTACGTCGGCGCCGCCCGACGGATATTTCGTCAGCGCATGGATACTGATGTCAACGCCAAGCTCGAAAGGCTTGAACGCGATGCCCGCTCCCCACGTATTGTCGATCGCAACGACTGCACCTTTGTCTTTCGCGACAGCGATCAGCCTGCGGAGGTCGGGGAACTCCATGGTGATGGAGCCTGGCGCTTCGACCCAAACGAGCTTCGTCCTTGGCGTCAGCTTGCGCTCCAGGTCGGCCGGATCCATCGGGTCGTAACACTGGTGCGTAATACCCAGCGGGGGCAGTGTCGTGCGTGCATGCCGCAAAGCCGGCCCATACACGTTCGACGGAAGCAGCAATTCGTCGCCAACCGAGAGGAGGCCAAGGTTGACGAGCGCGATCGCGGCCTGTCCACTCGGCCCCAGCAGGCAGTGACGGGCGCCTTCCAGCGCGCACAGGCGCTGTTCAAGCATGTATGTCGTCGGCGTTCCGTAAAGGCCGTAGCTGTACCCGTCACGCAAGCCGAAGGCCTTCACCCTCTCGCGCACCGTGGCTGCATTGGGAAACAGTACTGTCGAGCCCTTGAACACGCCCGGTGGAACCGCCTTGTAGCCTGCAGGCGGAACGTAATCGTCATGAATGAGCTTGGTGCTGATATCTTTTGACATAAACGTACTCGCAGTCATGAAAAAACGGGAACCAACTTCCTTGCCCGCCACGGTCGAACACGCCGTATGTACGCGAGACGGCGAGCGCGATTCGCGCGAGATTGACGTCGCACTCTACGCTCTCGACCGCAGTCCACCAACGTGAAAAGAATCGCTGGCCAGTGCAAATTTGCACAGCGACAATATTCAAAGGTACTTCTCTGTAAAGACTCATGAACTTAAATCGGCTGAGTTGGGATGACTTGCGGGTTTTTCTGGCCGTGGCGCGAGCCGGCAGCTTTTCCAACGCAGGGCGTAGCCTTGGCATGGACCACGCCACGGTCGGGCGCCGTGTTTCTGCGCTCGAGTTCGCGGTGGAAACGCCGCTTTTTGAGCGGGATCGTCACGGTTGCCGCGTCAATGCACAAGGGCGCACCATACTGGCTCACGTCGAAGCGATCGAAGCGAACCTGCTCGCGCTCACCGACACGCTGCAAAACGGGACCCCTGCTCCCGCCGGGCCCGTGCGGGTCGCGACGATGGAAGGAATTGCGTCGCTTTACCTGAGCGAGCAGTTCGCCCGTTTCAAGAGAGCACAGCCGGGCATCACGATCGAACTCGTGACATCGTCGCACGACGTGCGAATTTCGCAGCGCGAAGCCGATATCTTTCTGAGTTTCTTCGAGCCGCACGGCCTCAATCTCGACGTGTCGCGGGTCGGACGTTTTCCTTTGCATCTCTATGCGAGCGAGGACTATCTCGGGCGGTATGGCACACCGCTTACGGTCGATGCGTTGCGCAATCACGTGTTCGTCGGTTACATCGATGATCTGATCCAGCTGGACGCAGTGCGGTGGCTCGATGAAGCGATCGCCGAGCCGGCAATCGCTTTCTATTCGAGCAGCATGCTCGCGCAAATGTTCGCGGCGGTCGCGGGTGCCGGGATCGTCATGTTGCCAGCATTCGCACACGCTGAACGCTTCGGTCTCGCCCCTGTGCTACCTCAACTCATCAAAGTACACCGGGACATATGGGTGAGCACACATCAATATCTGAGCCGGGTACCGCGTATCAAAACCGTGCTCGCCTTTCTGAAGGACACTTTTGCGACAGAGTTTCCGGCTTAGGCGATGCCGCGAATGCATGTCAGCGGTTGACATCGACCACCAGCCGCCCGCGAACCTTACCGGCGAGCAGATCAGCCGCCGCGGGAATCGCCTCAGCCAGCCCAATGTCGTGCGTTATCGCGTCCAGCCTGGCGAGATCAAGATCGCGACACAAACGTTGCCATGCCAGGACGCGTTCGTTCGACGGTCGCGTCACACTGTTAGTGCCCAACAAGCCAGCACTGCGTAGGATGAACCGTGCGACCGTCGCAGGCAGATCGATCCCCTGAGCCAGCCCGCATGCCGCGACCGCGCCGTTAGCGCACAGACCCGCGCAGACATTGGCGAGAGAGTATGGCTGCCCACCGAATCGATGCCTGCTGCCCAGCATTTCTTTGCAGCGGCTTGCCCGGCTCCGAAAGTGTGCTGCGGTCGATAATTTCCTCGGCGCCCAACTCGCGCAAATACTTGATCTCCTCGGTCCGTCCGGTCGACGCGACAACGCGGTACCCCGCCTAGCCAACAGCGCAATTGCGCATCCGCCGACCCCGCCACTTGCCCCGGTGACCAACGTCGAATTGGGCGCGGCACTCAGCGTCGCGTCGACCGCCGAGCCCACCTTCAGCATCAAACCCTTCCCCTGCAGGATCTCATTGACCGTCGCCAGCATGCTGGCCGACAACTCATGAGCCTCAAGCAGGTGCCGGAACCGCAGGATCGCACTCTCGTCGGGCAGCCGTGTCATGCCGGCGTCCAGCAGCGCGAACTCCCGATACAGCGGAATGTCGTGCAGCGCCTCCTCCATCGCCGGGTCCTTTTGCAGACCTTCCCTGACAGTGTGACTTGGACGTTGTTCTTGCTTTGTCGGGTATCGGGTTGCTCGTCCGCGGATCATAAAGACGCGCCCTTCCCTGGCTGCATCAAGAAGGGCGGCACCGGCCTCTACGCATCGTTAAGCGGCCGCCGCGCGGCATCAACGCTGGCCGCCATCACGTCAGTTCCTTGGTAATGAACTGCGCGCGCCCTCTGCCGAAAGACCAGTCAGCGTCGTCGTTCTCGACAATCGAAACGATCACGTCGTCCGGCGATATGCCGCACTTCGTTCGCAGGTTCTCGACGAGCAAGCGGTAGAACTCCGTTTTCTGCGCTTCGGTGCGCTTCCGGCTCACCGCCGTCAGCAATACAACGTCTTTCGAACGCGTGTAGCCGAGCCCCGTATCTTCGATGACCAATTCCCCCGGGCGATGCTGCGTAACACATTGGTATCGGTCGGAAACTGGTACATCGAAGGCCTGCACCATTGCCTCGTGCGTTGCGTCAAGAAGGGTTCGCACCTGTTCGTCGGTGCGGCCTTGAATGATGTCGAATTTCAGCATCGGCATGGGAATTTCTCCTTGGAAAGACAGCTTCACGGCAGCACACCAGCATGGGAACATGCCTCGGTGTGCCGTGTTTCGATTGCGACTCGCTCAGTTACGCCAATAGTTGTTCGCCGCGGCAAACGTGGCAAATTCGATCGCGACGACGTTGCCGATCTGAATCAGCATGTTCGGATCGTTCGCATAGACGTCTCGCAATCTTTCGCGGATAGCTTCGTCCGGCTGGGTCGCCTTGACAACCACCCGGGCCATCTTGATTGCGAGGTGCCGCCCCTCTTCCGCGGTGGCCGTAATCAGTGAATGGTTTGGTACGGGTGTGATATCCATATTGCCGTCGCCTTACGGTTAGATGTACGAAGTAACCTGGAGCCTTGATGCTGTTTCAGTGTCTATTGTTGACGGCGGGCAAACGAGATCGGGTACGCTCCGGAACGCGCATTGAACATCGGATCCTCGACTTCGGTACCGGGCGGCAGCGCATTCGGCAAAAACATCAATTGGCGCTCGGCCGCGAGGCCGTCGTCCGCGGCCTTCGTGATCGAGATCGTGCCGAGCTCCACCGTGCGATGGTCGCTGGACCACACCTCCGACGGGTCGTCCAGCTTGTCGCCAGATTGAGCGATCTGCAACATCAGTCGGAACCGGACCGGTGCCCGCGAAACGCGTACCCGGATTTCCGACTGAAGATAGTCTGGCGCCGCCTTCGCCGCTTTTGCATCTGACAGGTAATGCGCACCGTCCACCGGGAGGATCTGATAGCGCCCGTGGGTCACGACGCCTTTCGAGTCGATAAACCGGAACGTGTTCACGCCGAAGTACGGCAGCGTCGCGTAGCTGACCGGGAACGGCTTGCGCGCGGTGAGGAACGCTTTTGCCACCGGATGACTCCCAAGATAGGTGTCCTCGCCCTTTTCGCTACACTTCGACACCGGCTCGATGACGCTCAGCTTGAGGAAATCCTCACCCCCTCGCACGCGAAAGCAGTCAGCCTTCGTCGCGCGACTTTGATGCCAATCTCGCCAACGCCATGGCACTCGTCGATGCCTTGGGCGCGCAAACGGAAGTCGTGACGGACGGCGATGCCATCGTCGTGCGAAATTTCAGTTGCCCGGTAGCAAGCGCGGTACGCGAAACGCGATGCGTCTGCCGGGCCATCGCGGCGTACATTTCTGAAGCCACTGGCAGGCCTGTCAGCGAACACTGCCTGCGAGAAGGCCGACTGATCTGCCAATACCGAATCATGAGCGGTTGACTCCATCACTTCGGCGCGGCGCAACGGAAGCCAACGCATCCCGCGTTGATTGCCGCATTGTCGAAGAATGATCGAGGCAAACTTGCAAGCAGCGGTATCTCACCTAATCAAAGCGACGTCGCCACTTGATGAAGCTCGGCGACCACCATCGTGAATGTCAGCTTTGTCGCGTCGTTATTCGCGTAGCAATGAGGTGCATCTGTCTTCGCCGCTGCCGAGGAACCGGCAGTGACGACAAGCTCCGCATCCCCTACCTTCATCGTGAGTCGCCCATGATCCACATGAAATAGCTCGAACGTTCCCTGCGGGTGTCCGGGCGACTCAAACCGCTCTCCAGGCTGCATTTCCCAGCGCCACAATTCGATCATGTTCGGCCCGCTCGTGCCTGCAAGCAGACGCGCCGACCCGCCCTTGGGACCGGTCCACAAAGTCGGGATGTCCGTGTCCGCGATCAGACGCATCGATGGTTCGCTAGCCACGTCGACGATGTCCGCCACCGACACACCCAACGCCGCCGAAATCCTGCACAGAATCGCAATGCTTGGGTTGGCTGCGCATTTCTCGATCTCGACCAACATGCCTTTGCTCACGCCAGCGCGCCGGGAAAGCTCATCGAGCGAGAGCATGCGATCCTTTCGGTACCCTTTGATCCGGGCGGCAACCGCTGCGCTGACAGTTTCAACGTCCGCCCCTGCGGCGGTCAATATATTGACTTTTTTGGTCATTGGCAGGCATTATAGAACAAAATTGTCACCGGTGCAGTTTCCAATGTTCAGAGTTCTTCCGTCAATCGATGCGGCCATTGCGAGCCTGGCACCCGGGTTTCGCGCGCTCAGTATCAGTGTTGAGCCAACTCGGATCGTCAACTCCAGTGTCGGCGCCAACGCTCTCGCGCAGGCTTGCCAATCATTGACCGCCAACGACTCAGGATGGAAGGAAACTCATCTGTCAGCCTGGGCGGAGGTGTTCAGGCGGTTCGGAGCCAAGCCGCAACGGACGCCCTGTTCGGCTGATGCCTTGCGAAAAAGAGCGATGCGCGACGGCAGCGTTCCAAGCGTCAACCCGGTAGTCGACCTGTACAACGCGGTCAGCATTGAATACGCCGTTCCCGTCGGCGGCGAAAACTTTGCCGCCTACATTGGAATGCCGAGGCTTGTGATTGCCAACGGAACGGAGCACTTCGACACCGTGAAGGACGGTGTGCCCGTCCACCAAACGGTCGATGCAGGAGAAGTCGTTTGGCGTGACGATCACGATGTCACATGCCGGCGATGGAACTGGCGTCAAGGCACCAGAACCAGGCTGGATTCCGATGCAAAACGGATGTGGTTCATTCTTGAAAGCTTGCCGGCGATGCCATTGGAAGCGCTGCACGAAGCAGGCGCTCGATTGACAGACGGACTCAACCTTATGATGCCAGACGCAATGATCCATTCGGAATTGATTGGCTTCGGCCCGGACTAGCGGAAACCGGAGCATGCGCTCGGCTCCTGCTTGCCGCTCGAAGCCGCGCAGGTCGTCGTACTCGCCTAGACGGCGTGCCGCTCTTCACTGGGTGCCACGAGGCACAGCAACAGAAAGATGGTCGCCCCCGAGATTTGCCAGGAATCGCGTGTGCTTCTCGCGTCCCGCACGGCAATCCTGCGATTGTCGCTGCCAATGAAAGGCAATACCTCGCGAAACGTTGCCATACCCATGAACGTTCGCGCGAGAAGATCGATTCATTCTCTCTTTGCGCCTCCATCCACAGACTGAGCCGACATGTACCTGCCCTCACACTTCGCCGAGTTCCGAACCCAAGTTCTGCATGAACACATTATCAGACGCTCGCTTGGCACCCTGTTCACACACGGTAGCGACGGACTCGATGCAAACCATATCCCGTTTGACCTGGCAGCTAACAAAGGGCTACTCGGCGTACTAAGCGCGCATATCTCGCGCGCCAATCCTCTTTGGCATAACGTCGCGAATGGCGACGAAGTTCTCGTCGTCTTCCAGGCGGGAGACGCCTATATCTCGCCGAACTGGTACCCGACAAAGCAGGAATCGCACCGGCAAGTGCCGACGTGGAATTACATTGTGGTTCACGCGTACGGACGCATCCGCTTCCATGATGACGAAAAATTTGTAAGGAGTGTGGTCGCCAGACTTACTCGCGCACATGAAGCGTCGCAGCCAGTCCCCTGGAAGATCAGCGACGCCCCGGCGGACTACATCGACGAATTGCTTCAACGTCTGATAGGACTCGAGATCGAGATCACTCGCCTCGTCGGCAAACGCAAGCTCGGGCAAGACGAAGTGGGACGAGACGCGCAAGGCGCTGGCAATGCGCTCGTGGAGTTGGGAAAGCATGAAATCGGCGAGGCAATGCTCGCGCACATTAAAGCAAGATCGGAGTAGCACTGGCGACCTGCCACCGCGCGCATGTCGACCCCCGAGAAATTGAAGCCATCGCGTGTTGCAAAAATGCACGCCACCGTGCGCATTCGCCTGTTTTCGAGGTTCCATCGGCAATGTACTCTCGATGATGTGCGAGTCGATGACCCGCTTCGGTAACTAGCGCACAAGACGGGGACTGTGGAGGATGGCGATGGTCGAGACAAAACTGACGGAGTCCGGAGAGGTGACGCTCACTCGCGTGGGATACGCGTTGCGGTATCCGGAGCGTGGAGTCGCCGACCTTGCGTCCTACGTTACCGACGACGACACGCTGTTTATCGTTACGCATATGGCACTCGCAAGCATTCGACCTGAGACATGGCGCCTTCACATAGGTGGCCTGGTGGCACGCGAAAGAACGCTCACGCTAGCGGACATTCTGAAATTGCCGCAACATGAAATTGTCTCCGTGCATGAGTGCGCCGGCAGTCCGCTCACGCCGAAGGAACCCAAACGGCGCGTCGGCAATGTTGTGTGGCGCGGCGCGCGCCTGCGCGACGTCCTGGACAGTTGCGGTCTTCTTCCTGAGGCGGCGTTCGTCTGGACTCACGGTCTCGAATGGGGCGAGTTCGCCGGCCTGAAAGACGAACCATTCGTGAAAGATCTCCCGCTGGCAAAGGCGCTTACACCGGAGGCCCTGCTGGCGGTGTCGATGAACGGAAAGCCACTCACGTCGGACAGGGGCGGCCCGGTGCGGCTCGTCGTTCCAGGTTGGTATGGAACGAACTCCGTGAAGTGGGTCGGGCGGATATCGGTGTCGAGCACTCGCGCGCCCGGACCGTATACAACCCGGTTCTACAACGACATCACCGCGACGGGAACGAAACCGGTCTGGGAAATTGCGCCCGAGTGCGTGATTGTTTCGCCAGGCGCTGGCGCCATGGTGCGAGCCAACCGTGAGCTTCGCATCACAGGATGGGCGTGGGCGGAAGCGGGTGTTGCGCGCGTCGAGGTTAGCTTCGATGGTCGACAGAACTGGCTTGCGGCGAGCGTTGACGCTCGCGAGGGATTCGGGTGGCAATCGTTCTCGATTCCCGTGTCGCTTGGACCGGGAAAACACACGCTATCTTGCCGCTGTTTCGATGCAAAGGGCCGAGGGCAACCCGAAGCGCATGCACGCAACGCCATTCACTCCATCGAACTTGCGATAACGGAATAACGTGAAGCCTCCCGAAATGGGGCTCGCACGCTCGGGTCAGTCCGGATCAGGCGCCGGCCGGCTTCGATACTCACAACGTACGACGGCGAAGCCCCGTTTATTACGCATTCCTACTCTTATTCCAGGTCCCGGTACACATCGTCTCCGGTCCACAGACGCAAGTTTTCCATCGAGTCACTATCGAGCACAACATGACCCTTCCGACCGTAAAAGTCGCAGCCGCACACGCCGCCTCCGTCTACATGAATGCGCCTGCCACGGTGCAAAAAGCGGTATCCATAATCGAGGAAGCAAGCAGAAACGGCGCCGAACTGATTTCGTTTCCGGAATCCTTCATCCCCGGGTTTCCGGTATGGGCAGCACTGTGGGCGCCAATTTATAATCACGAGTGGTTCAAGCGCATGGCAGCGAACAGCGTCCGCGTCGACGGCCCGGAAATCGCGCAGATCCGCGCGGCGGCAAAGCGCTGCGGCGTTTTCGTGTCGATGGGCTTCAGTGAATCCACCGACGTCAGCGTGGGCTGCATGTGGAACTCGGTCGTCCTGATCGCCGATGATGGCGAAATTATCAATCATCATCGCAAGCTCGTTCCGACGTTCTACGAGAAGATGGTCTGGGCACCCGGCGACGGTTTCGGACTGAAGGTCAGCAACACCCGAATCGGCAACATCGGCGCGCTCATTTGTGGGGAGAACACAAATCCACTCGCCCGGTACTCTCTCGCAGCGCAGGGCGAGCAGATTCATATTTCTGCATGGCCTGCTATCTGGCCGACACGCCCGCCCGGCTCCGGCACAAACTTCGACAACCTCGCGGCAAACCGGATCCGCGCAGGCGGTCACTCGTTCGAGGCGAAAGCCTTCGGGATCCTGAACGCGGGCTTTATGGACGACACGATGCTCGATGCTCTCCATTCTAACGGCGACAAGCAGGCACGCGAGGTGCTCGAGACCACGCCCCGGGCAGCGACACAGTTCCTGGACCCAACAGGCGCCGTAATTGGCGACACACTCCAAATCGAGGAAGGCATTGCTTACGCGACCTTCGAGCTTGAACAGTGCGTCGAGCCGAAACAATTCCATGACATCGTCGGCTACTACAACCGGTTTGATGTCTTCGACCTCGTGATCGACCGTCGACGACTGAGCCCCGCCACATTCAGGGACAAGCGAGCCATGGAACGCACTGTACCGCCAATTGCCGAAATATCCGCTTTCGATGGGACCGGAGATCGGGCGGAGCCTTAATCAGTTCGCCACACTGCTCCGTTCGAGAAGGGGCAAGCTCATGCGGGAGCGTTAAAAACCTTGGGGTTTTCAGCGCAGGGCGCCTAGGATTCCGCCAATCAAGGCCGCCGGAGTTGGAGATGAAAATCACAATTCGCGTCGAGATCACCACTGATTGGGATGAAACAGATACGTTCGAAATCTGCCAGCTCGAACGTCCCTATCGTCAACTTGAGCCGGAGAAGGTCGGGCTGTCGTTGGCCGAAGGAAAAGATTTGCTGCACAGGCTCCAGAAGGTTGTGGTCGCAGCGCAAGCTGAAGAGGTCTGCATGCTGCGACGCTTCTGTACCCGCTGTCACCGGTTCCTCGAACTCAAGGATTGGCGGCTCCGGAAGGTGGATACGGTCTTCGGCATCGCGCCCTTTCGCAGTGCCCGGATTGTCTGCTGTCCGTGCGAGACGCCGTTGCAGATGGAGTATCCGTACAGTCCGATGACGGAATTCATTCCGGAGCGGGCGACCGCGGAACTACTATCGCTTGAGGCCAGGCTTTCGGCACAGATGCCGTATCGGCAGGTCGTTACCATGATGCGCGAGTTCCTGCCTGCGCGGGCGACATTGAACCATGTGACCGTGCGAAACAGGGCGCTACGCGTCGGTGCGCGTATAGAAGCGGTTCAGCCAGTTGCATGTCGCGCCCCGAAGGAAGAGACGGAGTGGACCCTGACCATCGACGGAGGATTCGTTCGAGGGCGACGTACTGAATGTTCCAGCTTTGAGGTTTTAACGGGCCGCTTGAGCGCCAGCGGGCAGACGTCGCGCGTATTCGCGTTCGTGAGAAACAGGTTGCCGGATATCGTGGCCCGGCTCACCACCCTTGTGAAGACCACAACCGGAAGCGATCAACCGAAACTGTCGGTCATCACCGATGATGCCAATGGCCTGCAGTCAATTGCCGGTCGATTGCCGTTTTCTCCTACACCTGTCCTGGACTGGTTCCATATATCAATGAGGGTGAGGTATCTCGAGCAGATCATCAAGGGCATGCGTGCACGAACGGAAACGGAAAAGGCCGCCCGACGTGTGCTGATCTCCCGCGTCGACAAGCTGCGCTGGTGCTTCTGGCATGCCAAACTGGAGAAGGCGAAAGACCGGATGCAGGGCATCCTGCTCCTCTGTCGGGTGATCGTGGCTGAAACGCCGGGCGTTGTAGAAAGTCTGGCGCAGCTCGACTACCGGACTCGAGAGCTTGTTGAATACGTCGAAGCGAATGGCGGCTCAACGATCAACTACGGCGCACGACACCGCCTTGGCAAACCTGTCTCGACCGCCACGGCCGAGTCTGCAGTCAATCAGGTGCTCAATCAGCGCATGTGCAAGCGTCAACAAATGCGCTGGTCTCCGATCGGGGCTCATCTACTTGCCCAGGTCCGATGTGCTGTCATCAACGGTGACCTTGTTCAAAGACTTGCGAGATATGAGCCACCAAGGAAACCATTGTCGCGTGAAGCTGCCGAGTTTCTGGAGCAGCTCGGGTTGGCATCGCAGTTACAACCCCAAGGTTTTTAACGCTCCCGCAACCCAAGAGCTCGAGAAAGACATCGCCCCGTTTCCCGCGCCCTGGTATCCCTTCCTTGTGTGGACGATCCAGTGCCACTCCTTGCCGGCCGGGGTTTGGCGAAGCCGGGCATGCGTAGATGAATCTCAGACAGTTAGTTGCGCACATCGCGATGTGAAGCATTGAATATGTAGGACGGCAGCGATATGCTTCGCCCCTACTGGGGTCGTGAAGACAACGACGTATCGAAGGGAAACGAAACAATGCGACTGCGACGCATCACCGCACGACGTTCCGCCGTGCATGGCAAGGGACTGTTTGCGCTTCGGCCCATCGCCGCAGGCGAGCGGCTCATCGAGTACAAGGGTGAAGTGACCAGCTGGCGGCGTGCCGCCGCACGCCAGAGATCGGAGGCCGGCCATACGTTCGTGTTTGGTCTGTCTGACGGCCGCGTCATCGATGGCAGTCGAGACGGGAACAGCGCCCGCTTCCTGAACCATGCGTGCACACCCAACTGCGAGGCGATCGAGACGGGCAATCGCGTCTTCATCCACGCACTCACCGGCATCAGGCCTGGCGACGAACTTTTCATTGACTACAGCCTCGAGATCGACGGCGAGATGACCGAAGACATCCGCGCTCAGTACGCTTGTCATTGTGGCGATTCCGCCTGTCGTGGATCGATGCTTGGCAGTGAAACGACCGCGGAGTAAATGCGGCGTCGCTCATCCGCACATGGCTGCGTGGCGATAGCCAGCTTGCATGTCGGCAATACCGGTTGCATCGCCCCTGCACATCTCGTAGCGGTCCTCGGTGCCCTTTGCACTTCCAGCTGGTCCTTGTCGCTGGGCAGATACCGTCGGTTCTCGTCAATTGGCAACGGCCGGTATGGTACGTCGAGCAGCCGCTCGGAAACTTCACTCAATGACAAGACGTCGGCCATAGTAGCCCGCCGGTGCGACCATCGACCAGCGGCGGCTATAGCCAGCTTTGCAGCCGTCAGACCCAGGAACGGTTTGCACGGCAGTTTTGCTGCCGTTGGAAGGGAGCAAGCGACTCTGAGCAGCGAATTGCCGTTACCGATTGCGTGCGCTCACTGTGGGTTTGCGGATTCAATCCGTCAATGCCACATTGGTGTTTATCGACGCATCGGCACGCGCGGTCTCGTGCGTTCGTGGCAGTCCTTGTGGAGCTTCAGTCCCCGGCTGAGCGTACCATCACGTCGCCGACAACCACTCCTCTCAGCCCCTCCCGTAACGCCGTGACATTTTCAACGCCGTTCAGTTGCTCGAACTCCCGCTGCGCTTCCCGCCAGAGGGGCGCCGCTCTGTCGTGCAGGCGCCGTCCTTTTTCGGTAAGCTCAACGAGGCGGCTTCGGCCGTCTGTGGGCGACGGCCTGATCGTGACGAAGCCGTCGCGTTCAAGGAAGCCGACCATCTTTCCCATCGCCGTCCGTTCGATATCGAGTCGTTCGGCAAGGGCATTGACCGCTGCACTTCCCACCTCGTCCAATGCAGCCAGGGTGAGGAATTGCGTGATGCGCAGGCCCGCCGGCTCGAGATGACTATCGTAGAGGCGGGAAATCTGCCTGCTTGCCTTCCTCACTGCGAAGCAGTTGCATTGATCGATTCCAAGCGGCTGGTCGAACGGCAACATCTGGTTCCACTCCTTACGTCCTTTGATTGCCAGAACGCTACGCGCACGCGCGAAGGTACGGCGATCATTATCGACAAAAAACTGACGCCGAAGGCGCTGGCGTCAGTGTGATCTGCGCGCCTCGTCTCCAGCTCCGGAATCCAACTCTTGTGATCTGCAGCGTTCAAAGCCCCGCCGGCGGAGTGATGTAGCCGGGTACCTCAGCCGCAAGCGTGCTCTTCAGTATCGCTGTTCCCTTGTCGGCCATAATCTCGCTCTTGCCGGCGGTGAGTGCGTCATAGGTCTGTCGCACCACGTCCTCCGGGCTGGCTTTGGGTACATCAATGCCGTTGGTCAGGTCGGTATCCACGAACCCCACGTGCAGGCCGAGAACCTGAACGCCGCGCGCTTGCAGGTGAAAGCGAAGTTGATTCGTATAACTCCACGCTGCTGCCTTTGATGCAGCATAGGGTGCCAGATAGGGCCGCGGAAGCCAGACGATGTCGGAAAGCACGTTAATGATCGCCGCCTCCGGCCTGGCCACCAATATCGGCTCGAAGGCCTTTGTGACACGCACTACGCCGTAGTAGTTCGTATCGAACATGCGAGCCGATTGCGCTTCTACGTCATGCGCCAGAGGCCCGTCGATCAGAGCGGCAATGCCCGCGTTGTTAACCAGCAGGGTCGTGTCTGCCGCCAGTTCCGCGGCTGCGGCGATCGAGGCCGTATCAGTAACGTCGATCCTGACAGGCACCACGCCCGGCTCTTCAAAGCCGTTCGTGTTGCGCATACCCGCGTATACCTTCGCCGCCCCGCGCCGGCGCGCCTCGCGTGCAAAAGCCAGACCCAGGCCGCGATTGGCGCCGGTGATAAAGACAGTAGCGTTCTTGACATCCATGACATGTTCCTCTTTTAAAGCTGCGTGCCTCCGGTGAGGCAACATCCGCCGCGGATCCGCGGGCGCTCGGTTCAAAGAAAAAGGCTTTCAGGAAACTGCTTTGAAAGCGTCTCCCGCAGATGAGCGGCGAGAGTCAGCACGGCGCCAAGTGGACTCATCCGGACGCTCACGCGCGGCACCGATCCGTCGGCGTTGCGGTCGACTACAACGGTCGCGCTCAGGTTCTCGCCGTTGGTCAGGACGGCCTCGTACTCGAGAACGAGCCGCGAACCGTCCGTCTGGACAAACGTGGGCGTCTGCAAGGCGTAGAAGGTTCCGACGGCGTCGACGGCCACGCGGATTTCGTCCCGTCCGATGACGGGGCCGCGCAATACCGAGCTGATCAACTCCGCGTCAGCAGTCAGATCGTCCAGAAACGGATGACGCTCATCTTGAGTGGATGACATGTTCAAACCTCGACTCGTTTAGGGCCGCGCTCACGCGAATATGGCCCGGTGCTGCGCGACGAACTGCTGGACCGAGAGGGGCGGCTTTCCGGTAATTTTCTCGATGACGTCGTTGGTACCCGAGAAGACGCCGTCGCGGTAGTTCTGAGCGACCTCGACCAGATGCTGCGTGAGGAACGGCGGGAATTTGTAAAGGTTTTCCATCTTGATCCGGAACCCTTCGATGGAAGTCGGCGCGTATTCGATCCGTGCTCCGAGAACCTCGCTCATCGCTTCGGCGATCTCGGTATGGTCCATCTCGACGGGGCCATGGAGTGCGTAGGTCTTGCCCTCGTGGCCTTCGGGGTTAGCCAGGACATGAGCGATAACCCGCCCCTGATCATCAGCGGCGATGGGTGCGTGACGACCGTCGCCGAAGGGAAATTCAATCTTCTTCGTGGCCCAGATTTCCTTCGCAAAATGCGGATAGACGAGCCAGTCGGCAAAGAAGGTTGGACGCAGATGTGTAGTGGGAACGCCTGACCAATCAAAGACCCGCTCCGAAATCCAATGATCCTGGGCCGCGTGGCTTTTCGACCCCCGGCGCGCGGAAATCTGCGACATGTTGACGATCGCCGTGACGCCCGCTTCCTTCGCGGCCTGCGCGAAATAGGCGGCAGCCCCGATGATTCCTGGCGCGATCGGATGAAGAAAATAGGCCGATCGGATTCCTTCCATGGCTGCGCGGATGTCATTGATGTCGGTGAAGTCCCCGACGGCGATATCGACTCCGCGCTGCCTCAGGGCGGCTGCCCGATCGTCGTCTGTACGCACATATGCCCGCACGCGTCTGCCCATCTTGAGCAATTCGTCGATAGCGATACCTCCGGTCCGTCCGGTTGCACCGCTCACAAGTATTTCGGCCTGGTTCATAGCTTCGCTCCGTTTGAATGTAAGAGCATATGCTCTCTTGTGATCAAGATAGGAGCATGTGCTCTCACTGTCAAGATGTTTTTGTCCGCGCAGGATCCGGTACCGCGCACCTGGGAACGTGCTTCCGCCCAGTGTCCTGGCGGCTTCCGAATGTGAATCGGCCGTTGGAATGATGGCTTTGTGTGCCTTGCGACCGTCAGCTAGTGGCCGAACCCGGTCCGATGCTGGATGGGTGAAACGAGACTCCTTGCTCTGCCTGCGTCGGGCTCAGTTCGACCCAGGCTGTGTGGAAACCTGATGGAATTCCAATGCGATGCATGACTGCTGCCCCCCAGCGGCGCATTTGGCTGCCTTTGCGGTCATCACGGCGACGACGAGGAAGTGAGCCTCTGAGATGTCTTTTGGACGAGCTTTAGCGCTTTGTTTCAGGAACTACGGGTTGCTCAAACACCTACCTGCCGCATTGCCTTCATCGTCTTCTTGAAGCCCAGGATTCTTAGCACTCGAGCGAGATTGTAGGCGAGTACGTTCAAACTCATCTCGGTACCTACGTTGGGCAACCTGCGCATCAGGAAGTGCGTATAGCCCATCCAATGCTTGAACGTTCCGAAGACATGTTCGACGGTTCGCCTGCGCACTGTCATCGCGTCAGGTGTCTTGTCCAGCCGGCGTTGAACTGCTTCCAGCACTGACTCATGCTCCCATCGACTTATCCGTCGCTGGTCGCTCGGAGTGCACTTTGGCTTCATCGCGCATTGCGAACAGGCGCTACTCCAGTAACGATGTAGCTGTAATCCGTGTTCCTCGCTGGTGTAACGGTAAATTGCCCGTTCTCCAGCTGGGCATTGGTATTCGTCGTCCCGCGCAATGTAGATGAAGTCTGCCTTGTCGAATCGGCCATGGTGCTTCGCACCTGATGTTGTCGGCTTCGGTAGCATGACCGCAATCCCCGCATCGGCGCACTCCTTGATCTGAAGCCCACTGTAGTAGCCGCGATCGGCGACTGCCCGCAGTCTGGTCTTGCCCATCGCGTCGCGCGCAGCTCTTGCCATGGGGCTAAGCTGCGCCCGGTCGCTGCCAGAGTTTGTGACCTCGTGAGCGACAATAAGGTGGTGTTTTGCGTCTACTGCTACCTGTACGTTGTAGCCCACCATTCCTGAGCCTTTGCCGCTAGTCGCCATGGAGCGTGCATCAGGATCGGTCATCGAGAGCTGACCGTCCGGCTCAGTTTTGAGTTGCTCCTTGATCTGCTCGAGGTTTCGCATCTGTTCGCGCAAGCGCTCGATCTTGTCCTTCAGACGGGTCGTCTTTGCTTCCAGCTCTGCGGGTTGCGTGCGATCTGCGGTCTCCAGCGCATTCAGATACCGCTGGATGCTCTCCTCGATCTGCTTCTGGCGCTTTTCAACCTTCCCTTCGGTGAAATTGCGATCGCGTGTATTGACTGCCTTGAACTTGCTGCCGTCAATGGCGACCAGTGCTTGCGAGAACAGCTTCAGCTCACGGCACAGCATCACGAAACGGCGACACACGTTACGAATGCCAATGCCGTTGTCACGCCGAAAGTCAGCTATGGTCTTGAAATCCGGCGCCAACCGTCCCGTGAGCCACATCAATTCAACGTTGCGCTGGCATTCACGTTCCAGGCGGCGGCTCGACTGGACCCGATTCAGGTAGCCGTAGATATAGATCTTCAGCAGTACGCCCGGATGATAGGACGGGCGACCTGTAGTCGACGGCTTCGCGCCATCGAATCCTAGTGATGCAAGTTCAAGCTCTTCAACAAATGCCTCGATGATTCTGACCGGGTTGTCCTCTGCGACGAAGTCATCCAGGCACTCCGGAAGCAATGTCACCTGCTTGCGATCTTCACCTTCTATGAATCGCTTCATCCGGTCACCCATGCTGAATGAGTTAATCCAGTTTAGGTGATCAGCGTGTTTTCACACAAGCTCGACCCATTGCCGTCATTCGAGTCTTCGCGACGGCAACAGCCGTTTTCGAAGTCCAACGGCCATTCGCTCGTTCTCTCGCTCGCGGCAGAAAGGTTTGACGCAGCGGGCTACATAAGTACCCGGCGAAGTCGGCTTTAAAGGCCTGCGTCACGAAGGCGACGGTCGTATCCACTCAGTAATGGGCGAAGACTCCTCTTTCTTGAGTGGCGTCCGGAAAAGCCGAACGCAGAACAGGTTAATGCCGCCGATCAGAGCCGCTTCAGACGACCCGCGGCCGCGAGTGCTCGGCCGGTGACGAAGCGGGTAGGTGAAGATCAAGCTCACCGGCACACGCTATCAGCTGATCGGCGACCTGTCAGGGCTTTACGAACCGATAGGCGAAGCGATCGGTCTCGCCCTTGATCGAGGGATCGAACACCTTGATCGAGTGCGGATCGTCCTTGTTCGCGAGCGTGGTGCTTTCCGCGTCCAGTACGAAGCCGGCCGCCTCCACCTCCTTGCGAACGGACGCAGGCTCGATCCGATGCAGCGACTGGGCGTCGCTCGTGCCCAGCCCGACGCTGGCGGCGTGGTCCACGATGACGTAGTACCCTCCGGGCTTGAGCTGCTCGTAGACCACTCGATTGAAGTGGGCCGCCGTAGCGCCCCTGGCCTGCATCAGCGCTGTGTGGAGGTCGTGATAGAACAGATGCAGCCAGAGGACATCCGCTTGTTGCGTGACCTCCGGCATCGCGACGAGGTCCGCCGAGACGGCTTCCACGTTCTCTCGGCCCGGCTCCGTCGCAAGCGTCCGCATGCGGCCGACCGGATCGTTCTTGAAGTGGGCGACTTCGGCCGGTACGAAGCTGAAGACCCGTCCTGCGGGTCCCACGATGTCGGAGAAGAGACGGGTCCAGTCGCCGTCGCCTGGGTAAACGTCGATGACGGTGGAGCCCGCATCGACTCGTGCGAACCGGATCAACTCGGATAGCTTGGATTGGTCGTACATAGGGATCTCCTTTGCGGTTGGGCATTCGACGAGCGCGCGGCATGCGAGGGGGCGATCCACGGCTGATCCACCGGCTACCCCGACCCGATGGCCGCAGATGGCCAGCGCTACGCCAGCCCGGACGTGTCCATCTGTGAGGCCCGCGCCAGTGCTTGCGTGTCGATGTACTCCCGGATGCTCGTAAGTCTGCCGTCACGGACCGTGATGGCGAAGATCCAGTCGTCCTCGAACGTCTTGTTCGTGGCTTTGATCATCCCCCTGGCGAAGCCGACGACCAGGACCCTGTCTCCTTGCGCTATGAACTCCCGGGGTTCCATGGACGTTTCTATCGACCTGGATGCGGTCTCAAGCAAATCCGCCAGCCCCGCGTGTCCGTGGCGCGTTCCGGCCAATGGCCAGTCCTCGCCCGGGATGATCCACTCGATGTCTTCGGCGACCAGCGCCAGCAGACCCTTCCTGTCGCCGCGGCCGATCGCGGCGAAGAAGTCCTTCACGGTCTGGACGTTCTTATCGGTACTCATAGGAATTTCTCAATTTCTCTCGGATCGGATCGCGCGCGAAGTGTCTCCAATATCGGTCACCCCGATCAGCTTGTGATTGACGAACTCCTTTAGGCCCAGGCCGACCAGCTCGCGCCCGTAGCCGGATCGGCGCACGCCGCCGAACGGCAGGTCGGCCTTCACCGCGGTCGGATGGTTGACGTCGACCATGCCGGTGGAAGTCTTCTTGGCCACCTCGATGCCATGCGGGATGTCCTGGGTGAACACTGAGCCGCCCAGGTTGAACGGCTAATCGTTGGCGATGCGGATCGCGTCGGTCTCATCCTTGGCACGGATGACCTGCGACACCGGGCCGAAGAACTCCCAGTAGCGCGCCGGGATGTCGTCGGTCACGTCGGTCAAACGCCTTAGCAAGAGCCTCGCCGATATTGCCGAATCCTACAATTGCATAGCTCGTAATGTTTCCCCGACCTTGTGTTAAAACTAAAGTGTGAGAAACGTGGTCCCACGACTGGCGGGGCTTGTGGGCCAGCCACGGGAGCGCGCCGGGGTCAGACCTGCGCCATGCCTCCATCGACGGCGAGATCCACACCGGTGATGTAAGAACTTTCATCGGAGGCGAGGAACGCGACTGCTGCCGCGATTTCCTCGGGCATGCCTCTTCGGCCCATTGGGATCTGCGTGGTGAACTGTGCGACTGCCTGCTCGGCCTGTTCAGCGGTAAGGCCCGTCGTCGTCGCCAGGGCCGGGGTGTCGATTGCTCCGGGACTCATAGCATTCACGCGGATCTTGCGGTCTTTCAATTCCATAGTCCAGCCGCGCGCGAAGTTGCGTACAGCCGCCTTACTCGCGGCGTAAGCAGTAAATCCTGGAAGCCCGAGGACGTTTGAGACCGAAGAGTTCAAGATAATCGAACCGCCATCTTTGAAGAGGGGAAGGGCCTTCTGCACCGTAAAGAACATTCCCTTCACGTTCACGTCGAAGGTCTGGTCAAAATGGGCCTCAGTGGCTACCGCGAGCGGTGCGATTGTCCCTGCGCCCGCGTTCGCGAAGAGGACGTCGATGTGACCATGTTTCTCTTTCACGAAGGCATAGAGCCGGTCCAGATCTTCCAAACGCGACACGTCGCCCACGACCGTCGTAACGTTTCGCTTGATTGAGGCGGCGGCCTCCTTCAGCTCTTTCTCTCGTCGCCCAGTGATCACAACGTGCGCACCTTCTTCCACGAAGCGCCTGGCTGTGGCCAAGCCAATCCCGCTGCTTCCGCCCGTGATGACTGCAACCTTACCTTCTAATCTTTTCACAATCTTTCACCTTTCGTTTGTGGTGTAAGGCAGCGCCGCTGTTCCCATTGGCACAAAGGCGCTGTATCATTTGGATCACCGATCCAGATTCTGATTCATAGCATCCGGATCAGTGATCCAACTATATGGATCAGTGATCCACATGTCAAGGCAATCCATGCGAGCCGACGCAAAAAAAAATTACAGCCACATCCTCACCGTCGCCCGTGAAGTCGTCACCGAGCATGGTGCCGATGCGTCGATGCGCGATATCGCCCGTCGGGCTGATGTAGGATTGGCCACGCTACTTCGTCACTTCCCGTCGCGAGAAGCCTTGTTTGAAGCGCTGCTGTGTACGAATCTGGACGCGCTAACGCAGAAGGCGGGTGAACTCGAGGCGTCGAATTCACCCGAAGAAGCACTCGTGTCCTGGTTTCGCGAATGGATGGCATTCGCCCAAGGCTATAGGGGCGTTGTAGCCCTGATGGCGGCGGCCCACACGAACCCGGACTCCGCTCTTTATGCTTCATGCGCAGCGGTGCACTCGGCGAGCGCGCGACTCCTGCTTCGTGCTCAGGTCGAAGGTACGGCACGCACCGATATGAATGGGGACGACCTGTTCGGCCTGATGGCGGCGCTCGGCTGGCTCGTCGACCTGCCCTCGTTCGCGCCGCGCGCGGATCATCTCGTTCACATTATTACGGGCGCCATCCTGACCCATCCGCCAGGCAAGGGTGCCAGGAAGGCAAGGCCTTGAGTCGGATCGGCCCCGGATGGTCGCCGGGGGTCAGTCAAACTTGACCAAGTCCTTCAAGATCAGCTGACCCCAACTGTTTCCGCGCGCCCGGACCAGCAGCCCGCCTTCCGAAAGCCCGCCGAGTTTGATCGGCGAGAAACCGAGATTTTCCGCAAGCGCACCTATCTCCGCGAATGCCGATACAGGCCCGGTGAAGAAGCGATAGGCCGCCTGCGGCCTGCCGGACAGCGTACGCCACAGCCATGTGCGCAAGATTGACCTCTTTGCAGATGTGCGTCGTGTCGATGCCCTCATGGCCGGCCAACAATGCGATGACACTGATCTAGACGTCAACCTGCAACAGATGGGTCGCCATCGCGTGCCGTTATATCGTATCGTTGGGCAGGTTGAGCAGAGGTTTGCTGCTTGGCGGCAGGTTTGCAATGTTTGTCATCGGTTGCTCACTGCTTGCCACTAACGATGGGAATCGCCGGCCATGTATTTTCCGATGACATGTTTTTCCGCGTCCCCCGCAGGCACCTCGTAGACAATGCGTCCGCCGCTCATCACGACGATGCGGTCGACGAGTCGGAGCAGCTCGTCGAGGTCTTCCGATATCAGCAAGACCCCCGCCCCCACATTGCGGGCTTCGAGTATCCGATTGTGCGTTTCCTCGCAGGCCAGGAAATCCAGGCCGAACGTGGGATTGGAAGCGATCAGGACCCGGACGTCCTGCGTCAGCTCGCGCCCGAGCACCGCGCGTTGCACGTTCCCGCCCGATAGCGTGTTCATCCGGACGTCCAGCCCGCTTGCCTTGACCTTGAATTGCTTCACCAGGCGGTCGGCCTGGGCATGGATCGCCCTGCGATTCAGAAAGAATCCCTTGCGGAACGGCGGCCGATCGAAATTCCGCAAAGCGAGGTTCTCGGCCAGAGTCATGCTTGCCACGCAGGCGTTCTTCAACGGCTCTTGCGGGAGCCCATAAACACCAAGCGCCGCAATCTCCTTGCGCGATCCGCGGAATCGCGTCGTGCCGACGCGAACTGCCCCGTGACTGTTGCGCTGGCCCATCAGGGCTTCCACCATTTCGGTCTGTCCGTTGCCCGATACCCCCGCTACGCCGACGATCTCGCCTTTGTTCACGTGGAGATCGATACCCTTCACCACGTCGAGGCCAATGTCTCCCTTGACCGTGAGGTTTTCGATGGTAAGGATCTGCTCGTGAGCACAAACCGGCCGGGCCCTGCGTTCTTGCTCCTGTGCCAGAGGGCTTCCGATCATGGCTTCCGCCATCTCGCCGTTCGACAGATCGCGCACGGCGCCACGGTGCACCGCAGCCCCCTTTCGCAAGATCGTGACGTCGTCGGTATATCTGCGCACCTCGTCGAATTTGTGCGTGATCAAGATTGCGCTGAGCACGCCCGTAGACGCCAGTTCGCGAACATGACCGAGGACCTGCTCTGCCTCGTCGGGAGTCAGGACGGATGTCGGCTCGTCGAGAATGAGCAGGCGCCGGCCGAGATATAGCTGTTTGATCAACTCCGCTTTCTGCTTTTCCCCCGCCGACAACTGCGAAGTGCGGACATCGAGATCGATCGAAAACGGCAAACCGTGCGTAATCGATCTCAGGCGTTCCATTTCACGGCGCCAGTTAATCAGTCCAGGCAGCTTTGCCGCGCTTGCGACCAGGTTCTCCGCAATGGTCATCGACGGCACCAGCGTGAAGTGCTGATAGACCATGCCGATACCCAGCGCATCCGCCTCTTTCGGCGATGCGATCTGTTTCGCTTCGCCGTCGACGGCAATCGCGCCTTCGTCGGGTTGATAAAACCCGACCAGGCATTTGACGAGCGTGCTTTTCCCCGCGCCGTTTTCCCCCAGCAACGCGTGAACGGTGCCGGCCTTGACCGATAGGGAAACATGATCCAGCGCGGTCACCGCGCCGAAGCGCCTGGTCATGTCCGTGATATCGAGCCTGAGTGCGCTCATGCCAAACTCCTGGTTGGTTCGCCGATCGAGAAGTGCCGTTTTTAACGATGGAGGTTGAGCTCGCCGGGCGCATCCGCAGATGGCGCTGCGCGCGAAGTGGATGCGATCATGATCGCCAGCGTCAACACGTAAGGCGCCGCATTGAACAGATAGTAGTAGCCGGTGATGCCCATGCCCTGCAGCGCGGGGCCGATTGCGCCGGCGCCCCCGAACAGAAGCGAGGCGCCCAGGGCGCGCAGCGAGCGCCAGCGCGCGAAGATGACGAGAGCGACGGCCATGATGCCCTGCCCGCTTGACAGGCCTTCGCTCCAGCTCCCGGGATAGGACAGCGAAAGAAAGCTGCCGCCGATCCCGGCAAGAAAGCCGCCCGTCACCGTGGCGAGGGTTCGCGTGCGAAGCACCGGAAATCCTAGCGCTTTCGCCGCGTCTTCGCTGTCACCGATGGTGCGCAGCATCAGCCCCCATCCCGTACGGTTCAGAAACACGTAGATGGCGAACGCCAATGCGATCCCGACCAGAAACAGCACGTTGACGTCGAGGGCCGCGCGCAGTTGCGGAACGTGCGACCAGAAGCCGAGATCGATCGACGGCAGCGAAGGCGCTTTCGGCTCGATATACGGCTTGCCGAGGTAGAACGCGAGGCCGGTGCCCAGTACCATGAGACTGATGCCGATCGCGGTATCGTTCACCCGCTTCACGCTGCACAGCAGGCCGTGCAAGGCGCCCAGGAACATGCCGGCGAGTCCCGCGGCAAAGACGCCGAGCCACGGCGATCCGCTCAGATAGGAGACGGCATAGCCGGCCATCGCCCCCAGAACGAGGTTGCCCTCCAGCCCGAGATTGATACGGCCGGATTTCTCGGTGATGCATTCGCCGAGGCTGACGAAAATGAAGGGCGTCGACACGCGGATCGCCCCGCCCAGGATGGCCAGCGGTAGCGCCACCCAACCGATTGAAGTCACGCTCATCATCCCCTCCGGTCTGGTTGCGCATAGGTTTGCGAAAGTGCGTCGGCCACCAGTACGCATACGAAGATCAAGCCCTGAAACACGAGAATCGTGGCGTCGGGAAGGTCGAGCCGGCGCTGCAGCAAGCTTCCGCTCGCCTGTAGGCCACCGATGAGGCAGGCGACCGGCACGATGGCGAGCGGGTTTTGCCGGGCGAGAAAGGCGACCAGAATGCCACTGTTGCCGTATCCCACGATCAACGATGAATTCGCGGTGCCTTGCACGGCAGCCACCTCGATCGCACCCGCGAGACCCGCCATGCCACCGGCGATCGCAGCAATGCCGACGACCCAGCAATTCACCGATAGCCCGATCATCCTGGCGACCTTGGGGCTTCCGCCCACCACGCGAAGCGCAAAGCCGACGAACGTATGCTTCAGGACGAAATACGCGAGAACGGCAAGCGCGACGCTCACGAGCAATCCGGCATGCACGTTCAGGCCCGGGATGGCCGGCAACATGTAGCTCGGGTCGATCGGGTGCGTCGACGGTTTGTCCAGGCTCGCCGGATCGCGGAGCGCACCTTCTGTAAGGTGATGGAAGATCGCAATGCCAATGTACGAAAGCAGCAGGCTCGAGATGGTTTCGTTGAGGCCCCGGTACTGCCTGAGGAAGCCGGCAATGCCGAACCACAATGCGCCGGTCGCGATACCCGCTCCGAGCATGACCGCTTGCATCATCCACGGCGATGCGCCGGCGAACGGCAGCGTCACGACGGCACCGGCCAGCCCGCCGAGCACGAGCGCCCCTTCTCCGCCAATCATCACCATCCCGGCCTGCGCCGGCAACCCAACCGCGAGGCCAACCAGGATCAGAGGCGATGCGCGAACGAGCGTGTCCTGCCAGGCGAACGCACTGCCGAAGCCGCCTGCAAAAATCAGCTGGAAGACGTCGACAGGATTGGTTCCGCTCGACGCGACGAAGAGCGAGAACAACGCGGACGCCACGAGTACGGCAATGGCGGGAAAGGCAATGCCAGCATGCATGCGCCCGGGCCGCGCGATCGTCGCGGCGGATTTCACCATAACGGTCTGATTCATCCTAGCTCCTAGACTTCGCCGATCACGCCGTCGACGAGATAGTGGATCGCGTCGAGCGCGCGATCACTGTCGCGATAGACCGTGCCGGCCGGAATCACGACATTGCCTTTGTTGTCCGACAAAGGCCCGGAGTAGATCACGCGGCTGCCGGATACCAGTTCGGCATGCACGCTGGCCACGGCGTCACGAACCTTTTGCGGCACCGCGCTGCCGAACGCGGTATTGCGGACGAACTTCTCGGCAAGGCCGCCGCGGAGATAGTGAACCGGCTTCTGTCCCGCCTGAACGCCTTTCACGTATTCCATGTATGGCACGATCCAGTTCCACTCCGCGCCGGTCAGGAAGCCCTTGGGCGCGACGTCGGCCTGGCTCGAGTGATACCCGATGGACATCACGCCGCGCTTCTCCGCGGTCTCGACCACGACCTTGGGACTGTCGACGTTGCATGCGATGACATCGACGCCCTGGTCGGCCAGCGAATTCGCGGATTCGGCTTCCCGCACGGGAAGCACCCAATCGCCGGTGAAGATCACGCGAACCTTGATGCCCGGATCGACCGACCGGGCGCCCAGGGCAAATGCGTCAATGCTGCGAATCAGATTCGGCGTCGGCTTGGCTGCCACGACGCCGAGCTTCTTCGACTTCGTCATGTGGCCCGCCGTAACGCCCGCGAGATATTGGGCGGCGAAGATGTATCCGTAGAAGGTGCCCGCGTTGTCCGGCATGCCTGGCGCCCAGACACCGCCCGTGTGCGCAAACGTGACGTCCGGGTATTTCCTGGCCATCTCGAGCACATGAGGCTTGAAGTAGCCGAACGACGTCGCAATGATCAGCCTGGCGCCGTCCTGGACGATCATCCCTTCCATGGTGCGCTGTGCAGCGATCGTCTCCGGAACGCGCTCCTCCTCCACGACCTTGATCCCGGAGATTTTTTTCAGCTCTGCGGCAGCCAATGCGTGCGACTGGTTATATCCGTAGTCCTGCCTGGAGCCGGAATACAGAATCCCGACCGTAAGGGGTCCGGCAGCCGCCGTCGCGAGGTCGCTCATTAGCGTGGACGATGCGGCAGCGCCCGATGCGGCGAGCAGCTTGAG
Source organism: Paraburkholderia terrae (assembly GCF_002902925.1). Lineage (GTDB taxonomy): Bacteria > Pseudomonadota > Gammaproteobacteria > Burkholderiales > Burkholderiaceae > Paraburkholderia > Paraburkholderia terrae. Next base: position 539,462 of record NZ_CP026114.1, read on the forward strand.
AAATGTGCGTCGGTCAAATGCGGTCATGGCTGTCTCCGTGAACAAACGATGCAAACGTAAGAGGGCACAATTCAGCTGGAAAGAACTGAGGTGTTCAGTCCGGGGGCATGGCAGCGAACGAGATCGCGTTCCAGCTCGCGCGCCTGGGCGCCAGAGAGGGGCTGGACAGGCGCGCGGACAGGTCCGCCGGCGAGGCCGATCAATTCACACCAGTGCTTGAGCGCGGCGTTCGGCATGTGGCCGGAGATGAGCGGGTCCATGACCCATTTGTTGAAGACGCTTCGCAACGGCGACAGCGCTTCATGCTCGTGCATGACCTCGCCAGCGTCGAGTCCTGCGTCCAGCTTCGCGACGTAGTCGGCGATCGGACGGTAGCCAGGCACTTGATAGAGATAGGGCTCGGGGTCGGCGTAGAGGATGCGTTGCCCGTGGTCCAGACGATTGCGGAGGTAGTGCTCTTCGAGCGGGTCGGAGACCACGACGCCGTTCCGCGCTGCCGCCCGGAGCTGCAAGTTCTCACGGTAAGCGGTCGACTTCAGCATCGTGACCTGCGGTATTTCGCATACCTTGGCGAATGACGCGGGGGAAAGGGCCGTGCCCGCCGCCGTCGCCGCATTGAAAAGCACGATCGGCATATCCAGGCGCTCGCAGATCAGCCTGAAGTACGCGAGCTGCTGTTCATCGGAACGCGGTCCCGAGGTGGGAACCATCAATACCGCGTGATCCACTCCCGACGCCTTTGCATGCCGGCCGAGATCCACCGTCTCGTTCACCGACGCAGCCGTAATAACGACCGCCACCCCCAATCGATCGCATCCTTCATTGCAGAGAATCTCGACGATCCGCTTGCGCTCCTCGAGGCTTAGCGCCCAGACCTCCCCCATCAGGCCATTGCAGAAAACGCCACGCAATCCGAGCTCGACGTAGCGCCGAGCGTTGTGACGCAAGCCGGCTTCATCAAGCTCGAGCGATGACTGAAAGGGCGTATGGATCGCGGCCCACAGCGGGGTCGGCGCGGCGCCCGGAAGGAATGAATTCACGCGTTTCTCCAGTCACAAGCTATGGTCATGATCATCATAACTATCATGATAAATAGGATGAACTGGATCGTATATACTCAAATTCCGGGAGTCAAGAGACAGCGGGATTATCCGGATATCCCCTTTTTACCCATAAAAATCAATGGAGTAGGCCAATTGGAAGCGCGCACGACACGGGTATACCCGACGGTTCAATTGAAGCAGCAGGTGAAGCGGGCCGACATGGTCACCGAGGACATCAAGCGGCTGATCACACAGCGCAATTTGAAGCCCGGCGACAAGCTGCCTAACGAGCGGGACCTGCAGGAACTGTTTTTAGTGAGCAAGAGCACCACGCGGGAAGCGCTCAAGTCATTGGAAGTGCAAGGGCTGATCACTGTCAGCCCAGGGCCAGGAGGCGGAGCGACCATTCGTGAAGTCCCGCTGGACAGGACGCTGCAGCTGGTGCAGAACTACTTGTTCTTCAAGGACATCAGCATGAAGGACATTTACAACGCGCGCCGCTTGCTCGAGCCGGAGCTCGCGGCGGGCGCCGTGCCGTTCATCACGGACGAGCAGCTGGATGCCCTCGAAGCGAACATCGAGGCCTGTGCGCCGGCAGCGAAGGAAACAGCCAGTCTCGTGCGGCAGCGGCAGGCGGATCTGGACTTCCACGACATTCTCGCCATGGCCAACCCCGACCCATTTCTCCGCTTCATCTGCCAGATGATCAACGAGCTGCTTCGACGACTGGTCGTTTTCAGCTCCGACACACCTATCGACGAGCATGAGAAGTTCGGCGCTGCCAATGTCCATTGCCACTCCGAAATACTGGCGGCGATCAGAACGCGGGACGCGCAAAGAGTCCGCGAGCTGATGCGCGAACATATGGATGAAGCGGCGGGCTTCGTCGCCCGGCTGAATGGCCGCTTGGACGGCCGTCTCTTTCTCGACTCTGAGATGGCCGGTACCCCGTCGAGAATGCCGCCGAGGCGAAACAGCGCTGATTCGTAGCCAGGCTACAGCGCACTCAATGCAACGGGAAGTCCAGCAGACTTTTCAGACGACATCGAACGTAGCCAACTCTGAGGCGCTTTTCCGAGACGCAGGCTGCCCTATCCCGAAGATAGCGTTGCGGGGTGCTGCCAACGTGGGCCGAAACCGGCGTGCGAAGGAAGCTGAGCTCCAGGCTGTACGGGCAGCACAGTCGGCTAATGCCTCAGCGTGCAGCACCCGTCGTCTTTTTCGTGGACACTTTCCGCTTCATCCGCTCGCCCAGTTGCGCCATATCCGGCATGTCGACGCCCAGCAGCGTATAGACGTAACTGATGTGTTCCCGCGCGAAATGGTCGTCGAGTGGGCCATTTCCAACCAGCAGACGCATGTAGACCGGCGCGTACAGGAGTTCGCTTAGCGTCTCGATGTTCGGCGGCACGCGTATTTTCGCCGCACCTCGCCACTCCTCAAGCATTTCACGGACAAGCGCCCGACGTCCATAGTGAAACCGCTCGCGAAATTCGCGCAACACGGCGGGATCGGCCTGCCCCTCAGCGATGATTTGTGCGACGATCCTGCCGGACCATCCGGCATATTCGTGAATCAGCGAAATCAGATGCGCCGCGATAGCGTCGCCGGGCGGCAAATCGTGCGGCATCGGCGTCTTGACGAGGTGGTGTTCGATGAACGCATCGATCACGACGAGGGCTTTCGAATCCCACCAGCGGTAGATCGTCGCCTTCCCTACCCCTGCCTCCTTGGCGATCGCTTCGATGGAGATCGACTGAATCGTGCGGGTCTCAAGCAGGCGAACCGTCGCAGCAAGAATCTGCGTGCGCGTTTCCTCGCTGCGTGGCCGGCCGACGCCTCGTGCCGCGGATGGTGCTGTAACGGGAAGCTGAGCGTTTGTCTTCATTGGCGTAACGGAGAGTCGGCTGGCAGTATCGCGTTGATGTGTCGCGCCACCCTGGACAACCGGGCGAACGCGTTGCGGCGAGTGCGACACGCGCAGCACGGAATTATAAGACACATCGTATCTTAATTGCTTGCCGAATTCAGAGAATGCCAACGCACGGCGTTCCCGCCGGAATGACAACGTCTGCGCTATGCGAAGCCCTCAAAGCCCGCCGAGCGCTACGTACTTGATTTCAAGGTAGTCGTCGGCACCATATTTCGAGCCTTCGCGACCCAGACCTGAGGTTTTGACCCCGCCGAACGGTGCTACCTCTGTCGAGATCAACCCCTCATTGACACCAACCATGCCGAACTCCAGTTGATCGACAACACGGAAGATTCGGCCCACATCACGCGCGAACACATAGGAAGCCAGACCGAAAGGCGTATCGTTTGCGAGAGAGACCGCTTCTTCTTCCGTCTCGAACCGGAACAACGGTGCAATGGGACCGAACGTCTCCTCGTGGAAGATCTGGGCATCGGCGGGAACGTCGGCGAGCACAGTGGGCTCGAAGAAGAAGCCGCCCAGTGAGTGCCGCTTGCCACCCGTAAGCACACGAGCACCTTTGGAAAGCGCATCGGAGATATGCTCTTCCATTTTCTGGACGGCGTCTTCATTGATAAGCGGTCCCTGTACCACGCCCGCCTCCATACCGTTGCCAACCTTCAGCGCGGCGGATGCGTCGGCCAGTTTCCGAGCGAACGCGTCGTAGACGCCCGACTGCACCAGTATGCGATTGGCCGCGACGCAAGCCTGCCCGGCGTTGCGGTACTTCGCGGCAAGCGCACCCTTTACGGCAGCGTCCAGGTCGGCGTCGTCGAATACGATGAGTGGTGCATTGCCTCCCAGTTCCATGCTGGTCTTCTTGATGGTGGGTGCGCATTGCGCCAGCAGTTGCGCTCCGACCTCGGTCGAACCAGTAAACGACAGCTTGCGCACCACGGTGCTCGATGTGAGCTCGCCACCAATCGTGCGAGCCGAACCGGTGACGACGTTGCAGACGCCCGGCGGCAAACCGGCGCGCTCTACAAGCACGGCCAGCGCCAAGGCAGACAGCGGCGTCTGGCTCGCCGGCTTGATGACACCGGCACAACCGACGGCCCAGCCCGGGCCGGCCTTGCGGGTGATCATGGCAGAGGGAAAATTCCACGGCGTGATGGCCGCAAACACCCCGATCGGCCCCTTCTGCACGAGGATGCGACGGCCGTCGGCGTTCTGCGGGATGATGTCGCCATAGACCCGTTTCGCTTCCTCCGAAAACCACTCGATGAAGCCCGCCGCGTACAGGATTTCGCCACGCGATTCGACCAGTGGCTTGCCCTGCTCTGCCGTCATGATCACAGCGAGGTCATCGATGTTCGCCAGCATCAGGTCATACAGCGTGCGCAACACCTTGGCGCGTTCTTTCGGCAAAGTCTTGCGCCAGCCCTGCATTGCCCGTTCGGCCGCGGCGATCGCGCGCCGGGTCTCGTCTGCGCCGCCGTTGGGTACCCGCGCCACCAATTCGCCCGTGGCAGGATTGCGCACTTCCAGAGTCTGGCCGCTATCAGCCTGCACCCATTCGCCATCAATCAGCATCGCCTGACGGAGCAGGCCCGGATCTGTCAGCGGGAGCGTGATAAGTTCACTCATATCGGTTCGCCTCACACGGGGTTGCGGCCGACAAAGAAGGCCTCGTCGGGGTCGCTGGTCGGATTGAGGCCCGCGGCTTCCAGGCCCTTGCGCAGGACGGTCATGTCACGCAGGTACACGCGTTGGGTCGGATGCGGTATGGGGCCGCCGTTGTAGCCTTGCAGCCAGCCCTGGTACTTCCAGAGCATGCGGTTGAGCAGTCCGTTGGCCGCAATCGGCAGGCTCGCGAAGGCCTTGCGCGCGGGATCCATCTTGTACCAGAACTGGGTCGCCTGATCGTATTCGCCCGCTCGGATCAGCTTGTGAATCTGCGGCAGTAGCGGGCCGTAGTAGGCCGAATAGTTGGTGCCGCAAAACGGGATGTCCATAACCTGCGCGAGCGGCACGTATTCGTATTCGAGCGGCGAAGAAATAACGACTTCCTTGTGGAATTCGCGGTGCACCTCGATTGCGGACATGATGTATGGCAGGCCGCCCTCGGCCTTGATCGCGACGACATTGGGAATCTCGTCAACCATCCGGCGCAGCACCGGCAGCGGAATGTCGGCCGGATGCAGTCGGGAGAAGCCCCATGCCGGCAACGGGAAGACGATCACGCCTAGATTCGTCGCGTCGCAGATTGCCTTCGTGTATTCGAACACCTCGTCATAGGACTTGGGATAGAAATACGGCGGATAGCTGAGCAGCACGAGGTCGGCGCCGCCCGCTTCCGCCAGCCTTACCGCCTCGATGTTGTCTTCGAGCGTATTGAAGACGGCGTGATGCACGATCACGAGGCGGCCTGCCGCCTGGTCGGCCACGATGCCGCAGAACTCGCCATACTGCTCCTGCGTGATGGCCACTTCCGAACATGAGAGGGAGCCGACGAAGCCGTGCTGGATGGCTAGCTCAACATCGTGGCGCACTGCCTTTTCGTTGATACGCCTGAAGTCCGACGTCATCGTCGGAATGGTCACGTTGGCGACGCCAACGAGATGCTCACGCGCCCATTCGCGGGCTTCCTTTTTTGTGTAACGGGCCATGCCATGCTCCTTTGGTCTGTGTCGGGGTTCAATGCCGCGCCCATTAGCGCTTGGTTTCGAATTCGATCGGCAGCGTCGTGGCTAGTCCCGCCTCGATTGCCTTGTCGAGTATGAGGCCGGCGACCACGATGTCCTGCAGGCCTCCGCCAACCGATTTGTACATCCGTGTCCTCGCGTCCTTCAGTCGCTCTTCGAGCGCACCCGTCATCAGATCGGCCAGACTGAATGACTTGTCGTGAAATACGACGCCCGCTTTGTGAGCAGCGAGCATGTCGCCCGTCTCCTCCAACACTTCCTCCAGCATGTCGCACACGATGATGTCGCTTCGGTCGACGACCGAGACGTCGATCTCACGTTGCTCAGGAATCGTCGAACCGATTGACACGACGGTCGCGCCGGGCTTGAGCCAGTCGCCGAAGAGGATCGGCTGTTCGTCGCGGGAGCGGGCTGCCGCAAGCACGAGATCGGCCGCTTCCACCGCTTCCTGTGCCGATGCAACATCACGGGCGGGAACGCCCAGGTCGCGCGTTACGACGTCCGCGAACGCGGCCCGGCGCTCGCGCGTCGGGCTGAAAACGATGACCTCAGTCAGATCCCGCACGCTGGCGATGGCCCGCGTATGCATCGAAGCTTCAAGGCCGCTACCCAGTACGGCCAGACGTGCCGCTTTCGCGGGCGCCAGGCGGTCGAGCGCGGCTGCCGAGGTGGCTGCCGTCCGGAAGCCGGTGACAAGGTTGCCGTCGACAAACGCGGCGATGCGGCTGGTTTCTCGGTCGAACAGCACGATCACGTATTCGACGCCAGGCACGGCGGAGCCCATCGCCATTCCCATGATCTTGGCGCCATAGTAGCGGCCGCCCACCGGCACGGCCGGCAGCGTGCGCAACCAGGTCTTGCCGGCGACGGCCACGGTTCGCGGCGGGGTGGACTTAGGCGGAATCGGACGGGCATAGGCCGACTGCAGCGCGCGTATGGCATCCGTCCAGTCAAAGACGGCCTTGGCGGCCTCGCTGGAGACGAACACGGGAGCAAACGAGGTGGTGGTCATGGGCAAGAGTAGAGAGCGATTTGAAGGGGCTGGCCGCCGGCAGGAGGCGTGAATGCGTTTCTTCGTATCCGATGCACGGCCGTGGATCAGGGTTGGCAGGTCACCTCGGTCGCAATCCACACACGGAGCATGTCCGACAGCGCATGCCTGCGGCACCCGGTCTTTGCCACATAAGTGCGAGGCCGAAAAGTGACTGCCTCGCGCCGGACGCCGGAATGTGAATGGGTGCAGCGCCCGCTGCGTTCAGAAGGGCTGGGCGAGCACGCCATATCCCTCGAACAGAAGCTCGACGGCATGCCGCCCGTCGGCGTGTGGATCCTGCTCTGTCTGGCAGATGGCCAGTGAAATGTCGAACACGCGCTTCACACGCTCGTAGCGACGCTGCCCATATGCGACAAGTGCATCGTCGATACTCGCCCGCTGGCTCAGTTCTTCGGTGAGCACGACCGCGTCTTCAATCGCCATGCCGCCGCCCGACGTCAACTGCGGCGTGACAGAGTGCGCGGCATCCCCCACCAATACGACTCGCCCCCGATGCCACGGCTGCGGCATGAACAGAATATCGAACGGGCGGTAACTGATGTAGCGTGTGCCATCGCAACGCGCGATTACCGCCAGAAGATCCGGAGCGGAGAACCCTTCGAGACGCTCCCTGAACATCTCGCCCAGCCTGTCTTGCGGCATATGCGCATGGACCTTGGCATTCTCGAGAAAAAAGTAGTAGCAAAGCTTGTCCGATAACGGAAGGCCGCCCACCGCGCGGCCGTCCCTGTGCTTGTACAGCACCAGGCCGTCAAACTCCGGAGGGCGCTCAACGGTAAAACGCCACGCACCTTGTCCCGCGTAGGTCGGCTGATACTCACTACCGAATACCCTGGAACGCGTCTTTGAATACGTTCCATCGGCGGCGACCAGCAGGTCGCAGCGCCCGGTTTCGCCCGTCGACAGTCGATATGAAACACCGCTGCTGTCCTGCTCGAGATCTTCGACGGTTGTGCGATAGTCGATCCGGGCACCGCTCGCGAGCGCATGCCCTTCGAGCACCTCAGCCAGCTTCGGCCGCATGATGCCTATCGCGCCGGGGGCGTCCGGCCTGAAGGTACGCGGTGGACGCCGCTCGTTCACGATCTCGCCTGCATCGTTGCGCACACTGACCGTGTCCCATCCGGATCCCGCCGCCATGCAACAATCGGCGAGCCCCACGCGATCCAGTGCGCGCAACGCGTTGCCAAGCAGGGAAATGCCGGTTCCCTGCTGATCCGTCCGGTGACCGCTCTCCACGACCCTCACGTCCATACCGGCATGCGCGAGTCCGTGGGCGAGCGTCATGCCACCGATCCCTCCGCCGACGACAAGCACCTTGTGCTGCGAAGCCATGACTGTGTCTCCTTGAAATTGTTCTAGCCGCATCAACTCACATGAACGGAGCGCGCTCCTCGGGCCACCACAATCCGGACTGCGGCTGGCCCATCCGGTTGCGGAGGATGCCGACCCCGCCCACTTCGAGTTCCACCACATCGCCGGGCTGAAGCCTGCGATCGAGTTCGAGCGCGGAGCCCCCGCCCATCGTGCCCGAGCCGATCACATCGCCGGGCTCCAGCACTTCGCCAAGGCTCGCCCATGCGATCAGTTCGTCGACGCTCCAGAGCTTGTTCGCACTTGTGCCTTTGCCCCACGTCTCGCCGTTCACGCGCACTTCCATTGAAATTGCGTCGAGATCGGCGAATTCGTCGATCGTCGTGATCCACGGACCCACCCCATACGCAAAGTCCTTGCATTTGGTCGGCCCCATCTGGATCGGCATTTCGATCGACTGGCGATCGCGGGCACTGAAGTCGTTGAACACCGTGATACCGAAGAGATAGGGACGCGCCTCTTCCGGTTTCAGATTACCGCCGCGCCGACCGATGATGTATCCGAGTTCGAGCTCGTAATCCATATGCCCGATGTAACCCGGCCACGGCACTTCCGCATCATGGCCGATCACCGTGTGGGGTGTGCCCTTGAAATAGCCCGGCACCTTCAGCAGGCTCTCATGCGGCTTGTGCCCGATCTTCTCGTGAAAGCCCTTGATGTGTCCGATGAACGTCAACCCGTCGCGGACAACGGACGGATCGGTTGCCGGGAGCCACTTCACTTCTCCAATCGGCACGGACGCCTCATCGGGGCGCTCGCTCTCCGCGCGGCGAGCCGCGTCGAGAAACCGCTCGCCCAGACCAATCGCCGCCGACATGCTGCCGGGAAAGAGCGCCTCCGATAACCGGCGCGCCGACTCTCCCGTCGCTCCCTGCTTCTCCAGCGCCAGCACGGACGCGCGCTTCAGATCGATGACGCGCCCCTCTTCAGGCAATACCAGCACCAGACGGGCGACATCCCCATCCGGACCGTTCACAGCGATGCGACCCAGCTTCATTGTTCGGCTCCAGTTTCTGTGATGCGGCGGCGATACCGGCCTCCCCGGTCCAACCACACGCACCCTCGTTAGCGACCGGTTCATTATATATACGATACGGCACGTATCGTAAGCGAGGGTTTTTCCTCATGTTGAAATCTCGCTCGGAAACCCGAACGCCTCTTGCGTTATCCGAGGCAAGCGGAATATTATGATCCGAACCGTATCGTATTAACCGAGATCACATTCCCTCTTTCAACAGGACGCTTAAAGTGAGAATCCTTGGACCTGACACACTCGTTTTCGGCGTCGACGACGTCGCAAGCTGCGCGACGTTTCTCGCCGACTATGGGCTAACACCACAAGGCGATGGCGCATTCAAAGCCCTCGACGGGACGGGCGTCGTCATTCGCCACAAGGATGACCCGGCATTGCCGAAGTGGACGCTGCCGACGGCCAATCAGCTGCGCAAGACAATCTATGGAGTGGAAGACAAAGCGGCACTCGACGAAATCGCGCACGAGCTGGGCAAGGACCGGGATGTCAAATTCCTGGCGGACGGCTCCATCGAAGCGACCGACGACATGGGATTCGTCCTCGGATTTCAGGTATCCGTGCGCCGAACGCCAACACTTCCTGCAGAGCAGGTCAACGCCCCGGGCGATGCGCACCGCGGCCTGAACGTTACGGGTTCGCCGGCAAATCGCGACGAACCGCCGCCGCTTCCCCGGACGCTTTCGCACGTCGTCTACTTCGTGCCCGACACGGACAAGGCCGAGGCGTTCTACGTGAACCGGCTGGGGTTCCGGGTCAACGACCGTTTCACTGGAATGGGCCCGTTCCTCCGCCCGCGGGGCACCCTCGATCACCACACGCTGTTCTTCATCAAGACCCCGCCGGCCATGCAGGGTTGCGACCACTTCACGTTCCACATGGGCGGTCCGTCGGAGGTGCTGAGAGCAGGCTACGCGTTCGCGGCGAAGGGCTATGAATCGTTCTGGGGACCGGGGCGTCACCGGTTCGGTTCGAACTGGTTCTGGTATTTCAATAGCCCGATGGGCTGCCATATCGAATACGACGCGGACATGGATCAGCTCGATGACTCCTGGGTTCCCCGTGTTGCCCCCGCCATCGCCGAGAACTCACAGGAATTCCTCTTCCAGTGGCGCGAGACGTGGGCGCCGGGAGGTCCGCCCACAGCACAATCCCGAAAGCAATCCTGAACGCGAATCGCCATGCCAGACTCCGGCACCGTTCAGTGGATCCGCCTGTGCGAGTTGCACGCGCTTTCGCAGACTGGCGCACGAGGATTCGACTTGCAGGGACGCGGCGTCGACGACCTCTTTATCGTGCGCAGGCGCGAGCTCCTGCGCGGCTATATCAATTCGTGTCCGCATTGGCCCGGGGCTCCCCTGCCCTGGCGAAAGCATGCCTATCTCGACCAGGATGCGAATCACATTGTTTGCCACGGCCACGGCGCGAAATTCACGCTTCATGACGGCCTGTGCATATCAGGACCCTGCGCGGGCCAGTATCTCGAGGCTGTCACCTTGAGGGTTGAAGAAGGCAGACACGTCAGCGCGCGCTTCCCGATGCCGCGTTGACGAAATAATCGGCACGCAAAGAGAAGCATGTTCATAGAACAATAACTTCGCACTGCCAATCACAAACTTACAAATACAGGAGACACTGCAATGAAGCGATACAAACTTTACGGCATCGTGTACGTCGTGACCGGTCTGGCCCAGAGCCCTGCTTTTGCGCTTGAAAACGGCACGAGCAGCTACCCGTCCGGGATCATGACCGTGATGAGCGGGCTGCTTGGGGGCCCTGGAACCTACATCTACAGCTACAATAAATTCGAAGACATGACGTCGCTGCGCGACGGTGGCGGCAACAGTAGTCCGCAAGGGGCCAATGGCGGCGTGCAGGCCCATGCGCTGCGAGCAGTTCACGTCTTTGAAACACCAACCATTCTGGGTGGCAACGTCGCCGTCCAGACTGCCGTTCCCTACATCGACGGCACCCTGCACCTGCCGTCATTTGGCCTCTCCGGCGGCGGACGGGGATTTGGCGACCCACTGTTTGGCCTGCTCGTTGGCTGGGCCTCCCCGCACTATTTCCAGACTGTCGAGGTCGATATCGTCGCCCCGTGGGGTTCATACGACAAGAATCGGCTGTTCAATCCGGGAAATAACGTCACGAGCCTCTATCTTGCCTATTCGTTTACCTGGATGCCGCTCCAGCAGCTCGAGCTCAGCTCCAAGATCAACCTGAACTACAGCAGCGTCAATTCGGCCACCCACTATCAGTCGGGCGTCCAGCTTACCGCAGACTACGGTGTCAATTACCACATCAACCAGAACTGGCTGGTCGGCGTTGGCGGGTATGTGAACACCCAGCTCAACGACGACAAGATCAATGGACAGCCTGCCTTCGGCGACGGACATCGGACCAACGAGCTAACCATGGGGCCGCAGGTCGGCTATGCAACGCAGAAATGGGGCGCTGTGCTTCACTGGCAGCACCAGATCTATGCGCGTAATGCTGCCTATGGCAATACGCTGTGGCTGAACGCCTACGTCAAATTCTAGTGGCATGGTATCGGGCGTTGCGGCTGCATCGCCCGACACCGGTCCCCCATCAGAGCGGGTTGTCATATGCGACTGCTGGCTCATTCAAGGACACCTGGCATTTGCGGCGCGTGCCTTGCCTTCACCAGGTGGGCAAAGACGACGGCAAGAACAAGCAAACCCAGCGCGCAGACGGCGAACAGGATGCGCACTGAAGCGTGACCGATCGACCACGCACCCAACGCGATTCCGAACGATTGCCCCAAAAAGAGCACACACGAAAACAGCGAGACGGCCGTGCCTCTCGCCTGCGGCGCCATCTGCGCGGCATGGTTCTGCAAGACGTTGTGAAATGCGTAAAAGCCAAATCCGGCGAGCGCACAGGCCGGGACAGATAGCCACCAGAACGGCGAGGCCGCAAGTGTAACGAGTGCAATTGCGAGCAACAGCCCACCCACTCGCGCCAGGCGCACATCCATCAAACGCCGTATTACGCGCTTCGAGCTCAGACTGAAAATCAACCCACCCATTCCGTAGCTGGCGGCGATCAATCCCGCTTCGGACGCAGGCAGTGCAAACGACGTGTTGAGGTAGGTGGGCATGAATGCCAATGCACTGTAGGCAAACATGCCTTCAACGAACGTCACCAGCAAGACGAGGCGCACCCAGCTTACGCCGAGAATCCCGATTGTCTGGCGTACGAACGCCTGCTGCTTCGCCGGTGTGTCTCGCGGAAAGCGCAGCGATACGCTTCGCACCATCAGCGAGCCGAGCGCGAACACCGCACCGATCGACATGAAGGAACTCCGCCATCCCAAGGCGGAAGCCAGTGCTCCGCCGCCCCACTGCCCCGCAATCATGCCGAGCACGGTCGCACCGAGCAGACGCGCCAGCGCTACCTGCCGCTCGCCGTCCGGACCGTGATCGCCGATCCACGCCATCGTCAATGGAACGATGCCTGCAGCCGCGGCACCCGAACAAAGCCGCGCGGCAAGCAGTTCATTCAGACTTCCTGCAACGCACACTCCAATATTGCCAAGCGCACAGGCAGCCGCCGAGAGGGCGATCACGCGCATTTTCCCGAACCGGTCGCCGAGCGGCCCGGAGCACAACTGAAAAACTCCGTAGGCGACTGCAAACAACGATATGGCCTGCGAGGCGCGGTCGGCAGGGACCGCAAACTCCCCTGCAAGAGCAGGCAGCATTGAATCGCACATGCGCATGGAGGCCATGCTGCCAAAGCAACAGATATAAAGCGGCCATTGTGTGCTGCGGCAAACTGCGTCGGTGTTGCCAAAGCTCGACCTCGTGGGCTCGCCAGGGTCCTTCCGCATTTCAACTACCCTCGCGAGCGTTATCGGGTGCTCCGTTCATGATTCAGAAATCGATGTTGCGCTCCCGGGTCGTCGCTCCTGACACCCAAATCATGAGCGACTTACCCTGGCGCTGCTCTTTGGCGCTCAGTACTTGCGACGATGGACTATCGGGGATCTCGAAGACAACGCGGTGTGAAATCAGCCGCGCACATCAAATACCGCAAACGGGGCTGTGGCTGTGGCGACGCACCGCGTCCTTGCTGCATCGTGCAGCTTGGCTTCCACGAACGACACGCGCGCGCCCAGACGTTTGACGCGGGCATCGGCGACGAACTCTCCGACATACCCCGGCTCGATCATATTGACGGCGAGACTGATGGTTGCGCACGTGCGGCCGGGCGGCAGCTGCGAGAGCAAGGCCAATGCCATTGCAAAATCGAGCATCGATGCAAGCGTCCCGCCGGATACCACGCCATTGCCCTGGACCGAGTAGTCCGGCGCCGTGAAGCCGACGGACAGCGCCCCTGCGCTGCCCGCCAGCAACGTAGCGCGAAGGGAAGTCAACGCAGGATTCATGTCGAGCCTGACGTCCCGCATTTGCGCCGCCAGAAGGTCGTGAAGGAAGGCGCGATCGGGATTGTCGCGGCGTACTGTCGCCTCGGTCAGGTCAGTCATGTTGTTGTGCGATGCAGACCTGTCGCTGGCGACCCAGTCCTTCGATCTCAGCCTCCATCACATCCCCGTCGCGCAGAAAGCGGTTGTAGTGCGTGCCGTTGCCGGCGGGCGAACCGGTACAGATGACGTCGCCGGGCAAAAGGCGCGAATAGCGCGAAATATATTCAATCTGCCGCTCGATGCCGAACAGCATGTCGGCGGTCGTCTCGTCCTGCATGACCTGTCCCGACACCGTGAGCCGCATCTGCAGACGATGCGCCTGCGGCACAAATGCCTTCGGCACCAGATACGGCCCGAGCGGCAGAAAGCCCGGCTGCCCCTTCGAGCGCAGCCAGTCGGTGCCCAGCATCCTGTAGTCGGTGCGTGGAATGAGATCGCGCGCCGATATGTCGTTGACGATGGTGTAACCCGCCACGTGATTCAGCGCCTGCTCGCGCGGAATCTGGTAGCCGCCGCGTCCAATCACGACAGCCAGCTCCAGTTCCCAGTCCGGCTTCACTGTCGTGACCGGCAGCACCAGCGGATCGAAGGCTCCGGAGACAGCGGAGACCGGCTTCGTGAATGCGTAGGGCTCGCCGCTCGCAAGCCGTTCATCCATCATGGCTTCCGCCCAGCGCCGAAGCCCGGCTTCGTCGAGTCCGTCAGGACCGATCTTCGCATCCACGGTCAGATCGACGACATGCTTGCGGTAATTCGCACCCGTGCAAAAAATCTGGCGCGGCAGATCGATAGCCGGGTGGGTATGCAAATCGGAAAGCGCATACCATCCGCCCTCTTCTGCCGAGACCTTCGCGGCGAGACGGCCGAGCGCGGGCTCGCTCGTCGACCAGGTCTCGAGAAGCGCCAGCACGCCCGGCGCATTTGCCAGATCGCGTTCACCATAAACCGCTGCCAGTTCAGCAAGCGGGGTCACGCGATCATTCACGACGAAGCCGGCAAACCGCGCACCATCCCTCACCGAAAACGTTCCGAGCGCATATCGCTTCACTTCTGTCCTCCCATGGATTGCTCGACCATCGAATCGTCGACGATGGTCCAATAGTCATTGTCCGCACCCACCAGGCCGAGCGAGCGGCGGTGCGCGATGAGCAGCGCGACGCCCTCCGTCGTCGGGCGCAGCGAGCCGGGGTTCTGCGCGATCATCGCCTCTGCAACGCCCCCCGGAAAACCGGCCGCCAGCACCGCCTGCCTCGCAAGTTCCGCGCTCTCGCTAACGCGCTGGCGGGCGCGTTCCAGGGCTCGCAGCCACGCGGCGACCTTTGCGTTCGCCGCACCCTGGCGCACGACGACGCCCTGGCCGGGAAAATCGGCATACATGTCCTGCACGCTGGCGATGCAAGCAAGCCCCGCCGCTTGCGCCATCGAATCGAATGGCGGCCCTAGCAAGGTTGCGTCGCCCTGTCCCGCCATGAGCGCGTCAAAGCGCTCCTTGACGCCGCCCGCAGGCGTCAGGCGCACTGCATCCGACGCGACGCCCGCATCGCACAGCATGGCCCTCAGCGCAATGACGAAGCCGTTGTCCGGCGCATCGACCAGCAGGTTCGCGCCGCGCAGATCCTGCACATTGCGCAGTGGCGGCCGTGCGACCACCGTCAACGGCGTAGTTCGCTCGATCTGCGCGACGACGCGAAAGTCTCGCGGTCCTGCGCGGCGGTTCCAGCCGATGACATTGTCCATCGACGTCACCACCGCATCCACGCCTCCGGCCACTAGCGCGTCGAACTGCTCATCCGACGAACGGTTGCGATCGGCGTGAACCGCGATTGCCTGTGGGTCCTGACTTGCGACGAGGGCAAGCAGCGGCGGCACAAACCACATCACGCGAATTTTCTCTGTCTCCATGAATCCCGGCCGTTGTAATTTGCTGGCCTCCATTACAAAACGGACCGTTCATATTTGTCAAGCGCGAATTCGGCCATAAATCGTCGAACCTTCCCTGCTCAATTCCCCTATTGACAGTGAACCACGGCTGCTTAACGATACGGTACGACTCGTTAATGGAGGAAACATGGAGACGCTGGTAAAGGATCAGGACTTGCAGCAGGCGAACACGGACGGGTATCGCCCGGTCAGGCGGATCGTCACGGGCACCAATACCCAAGGTAAGTCCTGCTTCGTGTCGGATGGACCGACACCGAACAGGACGAACCGGCCCGGGCTTCCACTCGCGCAAGTGGTGTGGGCGACGGGCGAAGCGCGCGCGCCCGGCGAGGAACCGGCGCCGGCAGGTCACGCGTTCGGCTTCCATTCGAAAGGCGGCTCGTTGCTGCGTATCGTCGACTTTCCGCCCGACGAAAACTACGACGAAGCGCAACTCAAGCAATTCCTCGACGACAGCGGCGTGCGCGACAAATCCGGCGCACGGCATTTCTGGTTCCACAAAACGGAGTCGCTCGACTATGCAATCGTGCTCGAAGGGGAAATGTGGGCGCTGCTCGACGAAGGCGAAACACTCATGCGCCCCGGAGACGTTCTGATCCAGCGCGCGACTAATCACAGCTGGGCGAACCGTTCGGACAAGCCGTGCCGGATGGCGTTCGTGCTGGTCGATCTCGTCGAAGGAGAACCGCTGTGAGCAAGGCGATCATTACCTGCGCAGTGACGGGTGGCGCTCATACACCCTCCATGTCGCGGTTTCTGCCGGTCACGCCCGAACAGATCGCAGCCGAATCCATCGCGGCCGCGGAGGCCGGCGCCTCGATCATCCATCTGCACGCACGCAATCCGGAGGACGGCCGCCCCTCCGGCGACCCCGACATCTTCAGACGCTTCGTGACGGCCATCAGGTCGTCCACCAACGCCGTGATCAACATTTCGACGGGCGGCGGCGGTCCGAACATGCCCATCGAGGAGCGCACGGCGGCAGGCCGGGCGCTCAAGCCCGAGATGTGCTCGCTCAACATGGGCTCGCTCAACCTCGTGCTATCGGAGATGGCCGAACGCGAGCGCGAATGGCGGCATGACTGGGAGGTGCCGTTTCTGAAGGGCACACGCGGGCTGATCTTCCGCAATACCTACGAGGACATCGAGTGGATTCTGGAGCATGTCGGAAAGGCCGGCGGCACGCGCTTCGAATTCGAATGCTACGACGTGGGCCACCTATACACGCTGCACCAC
The DNA here is from genome assembly GCF_002902925.1 of Paraburkholderia terrae. Classification (GTDB taxonomy): domain Bacteria; phylum Pseudomonadota; class Gammaproteobacteria; order Burkholderiales; family Burkholderiaceae; genus Paraburkholderia; species Paraburkholderia terrae. The sequence continues at coordinate 556,207 of NZ_CP026114.1, forward strand.
TTCCTCGAGAAGGGTCTCGTGAAGCCGCCGCTTTTCGTGCAGACCGTGTTCGGCCTGCGCGGCGCGATGGGCGCCCACGCCGAGGACCTGCTGCACCAGAAGCGCACGGCCGACCGCCTGTTCGGCAACGACTACCACTGGTCCGTGCTGGCGGCAGGCAGGCATCAGATGCCTGTCGCGACGATGGCGAGCCTGATGGGCGGCAATGTCCGGGTCGGCCTCGAAGACAGCCTGTATATCGGCCGCGGCGAGCTTGCTCAAAGCAACGCTGACCAGGTGCGCAAGATTTGCCGGATTCTCGACGAATTGGGCATCGAGATCGCCTCGCCGGACGAAGCGAGACGGATGCTCGATCTGAAGGGTCACGATCAGGTGGCCTTCTAGCAATACCGGACAGGGATCGCCCCCGGTCGCTGACTTGAAACCGGCAGCGATCCCGGACCCGGCGTTCGATGTCCGTTGTTCTGTCCGCGGACAGTGACACGTTTCCTGGCGCCCTGCGTCAGGAGCAGCCAATACAAGAACGTTGGAGACGACATGACTCATCTTTCCCCTGAAGCCCGGCCGGCACGCGTCGCCGGCACGCGACATGGCTGGCTCCTGATGGCCAGTTGCTGGCTCTCTTCGACCGGTGCAGTGCTGATTGCCCCTGTCCTTCCGCAGATGCGGCGCGACTTTGAGGGCGTCCCGAATGCGGACGTGCTGACGCTGATCGTGCTGGTCATTCCCGCGCTAATGATCGCGCTGTTCAGCCCGCTGGTCGGATCGCTGGTCGACGCGTTCGGACGCAAGCGCCTTTATCTGGCCGCGGTTGCGATTTACGCGGTTGCCGGCGTCTTGCCCTTCTGGCTGAAAAACCTCTACGCGATCGCCGCGTCGCGCGCGGTGATCGGTCTCGCGGAGGCGGCGATCGTTACGATCGCTACCGCGCTCGTCGCCAATTATTTCTCCGGTGTGCAGCGACAGAAATGGCTGACGATGCAGCACGCGTCGGCCTCCGTCGTGGCCGCCCTGATGTTCGCGGTGGGCGGCGGGCTCGGCAGCCTGGCCGAGGGCTGGCGCACGCCTTTCCTGGTCTATGGATGCGCGGTCCTGTTCCTTCCGTTTATCGCGGTGATGATCTGGGAACCGGAGGAAACGCATGCGGAGCATGCACCCATTGAGCGGTTGCCCTTTCCGTGGCGCGAGGTCGGCCCCCTCTGCCTGTTTATCCTGTTCGCGTCTGTCATGTTCTTCGTCGTGCCGGTCCAGATCAGCTTTTTGCTCAGCGCGCGCGGCGTCACGGCACCGGCGATTCTTGGTTTCGGGGGTGCCATCGCCAATGCCGGCATACCCGTGGGTTCGTTTGCTTTTCACCGGCTCGCGCGATGGCCGATCAACCGGCTTCTGGTCCTCGCCTTCGGACTGCTCGCCTCGGGGTTCTTTATCATCGTATCGTGCACGGGCGTGAACGCGACCGTTGCGGGCGCTTTTCTCGCCGCGGCGGGCGCTGGCATGGCGCTTCCGCTTCTAGGGACATGGACACTGGCGCGCGTGCCGTTCGCGCAAAGCGGTCGAGCTACCGGCGGGTATATGGGATCATTCTTCCTCGGTAATTTCCTGAGCCCGCTCGTCGTCGAGTCGGTAGGCAGATTTGCCGGCGGACTTATCCAGGCGGTCGCCTGGATGGCAGGGGCATGCGCCGTAACGGCTGTTGCAATCCTGGTCCTGACACTTGCAAAGCTGGGACCCAGAGAATCGGTACACGCAGCACAGGCAAACCGGGTCTCGCTCGGCTGACGTTTCTTCGCCCGGCGGGTCGATAGCCGGGCTTGCTCGTGCGCCCCTACCTCTAACTTCTAAGGTCTGGCGGCGGTCGTCTATTTCGCGAATCCCTGCCACTCCTAGACCTGAAGCGTAAGGATCCAAAGGTTAGCTGATTAACCGAACGGGAATGAAAAGGCCCACCGTGACGGTGGGCCAAATCCATGCCGGGTGAAGACAAGACAGACGTTTTTGCAGATCCCGTACGGAAGCAGTTATACCTAATGGATTGAGGACGCTCACGCCCAAATTGAATCCATTGTTTCCGTTACCAATGACAGTCACACCCTGTTGCCAGCAAGACTTCCACTGCTCCCACAGAAGCACCTCATAAGCACACTGCTTCAGGCCCAGCAGCAAGGGATCCTCGCCATGGCCATTCATCGGATTCCACAGAGCGTCAGCGCGATGGCACATCTCGTGCTGTCTACCTTCCATGAACGAGAGCCCGACCGCTCCGCCGCACTCCACACCTTGACCTTTGAGCAGGCGCATGACATCACAAATCGAACTGGAAAAATCGCCGCTTTCATCCGGCGCCGACTACGAACAACTGGCCGCCACGTTCAGGCCGATCTTCAAGCGCATCGCGGAGGGTGCGCTCGAACGCGAGCGCGCACGTGCGCTGCCTTATGAGCAGATCGTCTGGCTGAAGGAAGCCGGGTTCGGCGCCGTCAGAGTGCCAGTCGAGTATGGCGGCGCCGGCGCGTCGCTACCGCAGCTCGGGAGCGTTAAAAACCTTGGGGTTGTAACTGCGATGCCAACCCGAGCTGCTCCAGAAACTCGGCAGCTTCACGCGACAATGGTTTCCTTGGTGGCTCATATCTCGCAAGTCTTTGAACAAGGTCACCGTTGATGACAGTGCATCGGACCTGGGCAAGTAGATGAGCCCCGATCGGAGACCAGCGCATTTGTTGACGCTTGCACATGCGCTGATTGAGCACCTGATTGACTGCAGACTCGGCCGTGGCGGTCGAGACAGGTTTGCCAAGGCGGTGTCGTGCGCCGTAGTTGATCGTTGAGCCGCCATTCGCTTCGACGTATTCAACAAGCTCTCGAGTCCGGTAGTCGAGCTACGCCAGACTTTCTACAACGCCCGGCGTTTCAGCCACGATCACCCGACAGAGGAGCAGGATGCCCTGCATCCGGTCTTTCGCCTTCTCCAGTTTGGCATGCCAGAAGCACCAGCGCAGCTTGTCAACGCGGGAGATCAGCACACGTCGGGCGGCCTTTTCCGTTTCCGTTCGTGCACGCATGCCCTTGATGATCTGCTCGAGATACCTCACCCTCATTGATATATGGAACCAGTCCAGGACAGGTGTAGGAGAAAACGGCAATCGACCGGCGATTGACTGCAGGCCATTGGCATCATCGGTGATGACCGACAGTTTCGGTTGATCGCTTCCGGTTGTGGTCTTCACAAGGGTGGTGAGCCGGGCCACGATATCCGGCAACCTGTTTCTCACGAACGCGAATACGCGCGACGTCTGCCCGCTGGCGCTCAAGCGGCCCGTTAAAACCTCAAAGCTGGAACATTCAGATTTGCGTCGCCCTCGAACGAGTCCTCCGTCGATGGTCAGGGTCCACTCCGTCTCTTCCTTCGGGGCGCGACATGCAACTGGCTGAACCGCTTCTATACGCGCACCGACGCGTAGCGCCCTGTTTCGCACGGTCACATGGTTCAATGTCGCCCGCGCAGGCAGGAACTCGCGCATCATGGTAACGACCTGCCGATACGGCATCTGTGCCGAAAGCCTGGCCTCAAGCGATAGTAGGTCCGCGGTCGCCCGCTCCGGAACGAATTCGGTCATCGGACTGTACGGATACTCCATCTGCAACGGCGTCTCGCACGGACAGCAGACAATCCGTGCACTGCGAAAGGGCACGGTACCAAAGACCGTATCCACCTTGCGAATCCGCCGGTCCTTGAGTTCGAGGAACCGGTGACAACGGGTACAGAAGCGTCGCAGCATGCAGACCTCTTCAGCTTGCGCTGCGACCTCAACCTTCTGGAGCCTGTGCAGCAAATCTTTTCCTTCGGCCAACGACAGCCCGACCTTCTCCGGCTCAAGTTGACGATAGGGACGTTCGAGCTGGCAGATTTCGAACGTATCTGTTTCATCCCCAATCGGTGGTGATCTCGACGCGAATTGTGATTTTCATCTCCAACTCCGGGAGAGTGAACCAAACCGTGGGAGGCAATTTCCGTCGACTTGACCAACGTCATTATCGACGACGCGACGGCGTCGAACCCGATCGAATACGGCGCGTGGAGTCAGCGAAGTCCCGGCGGTAGGAGCCCAGCGCGCCCGCGCGGCATGCGCGCCGTTTCCGCTATGCTGGCGACGTTGCCAACCGATCGGAGGTGCTATGCGACTGATCATCGAGGCCCGCGTAGAGGGTGGGGAAGCGCGTGCGACTGATGCAACGGTTCTTGCTGTGGTGGAACGAAATGACCTCAGCCTCGCCGACCTGGGACTGACACTCGCCGAAGGTCGTGCCTTGCTCGCCGAGGTTCAATCGTTTCTCGTGCCGGAGCAGACTGCCGGGTGGATGAAGAGCCAAATGGCTTGCCACCGCTGTGGCTCGATGCTGGCGCACAAGGACGCCCGATCGATCGTGCTGCGAACCGTGTTTGGCAAGGTCGACGTGCCGAGTCCGAGGCTCTGGTCATGCAGCTGCGCGGCAGAGCAAGGGCAACCGCGCCGCTCTTTGAGCCCACTGTGCAAGGCACTTCACCGGCGTGTGACACCGGAATTGGAGTACCTGCAGGCCAAGTGGGCCGCCCATCTACCATACCGTCAGGCCACTGAGCTACTTCGAGAGGTCCTTCCACTGGACAAAGGGATTTCCTTCGGTAGTACTCGTCGTCGAATCCTCGCCGTGGGCAGCGCGCTGGACGCGCAGATCAACCGCGATATCGCGTCTGGACCAAAACCGGTCGGCGGAGAGCCGGTTCGTGAATCGACCACCGTCGGCTGCGTGAGCGTCGACTCAGCGTGGCTGAGCTTCAGCAGCAGCCCCAGGAGCCGCAAGGCGGCCCGCGACCTTGCGGAGCTGAAATCGCCTTGGGCGCAGAAGATACCGCAGGATCGCCATGTCAACATCGTTGCGGGCCGTGCAACTCTCGCTGATCGCACCCCGCGTCTCTACGCGTACGTGCATAAGCTTGTGCCATCGGCGCCCGCGCGGCTGGACCAATTTCTCTTCGCAAGCGGCGTGGCTCCAGACGAGCGAGTCACCGTGATCAGCGATAACGCTGGCGAATTCTGCAAGGCTGTGGACGGCAGCCAGCTCGCTAGGGGACGGATCCTGGACTGGTTTCACATCGCGATGAAATTCAAGGCTGCCAGGAACTCGGTGTTTGGGAGCCAGGCGATGGAGCCTCACGAGCGAATCGCTGTGGAGACAGAGATCGATCACGCAAAGTGGTTGGTTTGGCATGGAAAGGGCCGGCAATCGGTGTCCCGTATCAAGGCCATGGATGCCACGCTGTTGGCTAAGGAAGGCTACGAGTTCTCCACGTTGTACTGGAACCTGCGCCGCCTGTACTTCTACATCGAGACCAACGCCGGTACGCTCGTGAACTATGGCATGCGTTATCACAAGGGGCTACCGATCAGTAGTAGCATTGCCGAGTCCGCGGTGAACCTGGTTGTCAGCCATCGCATGGCGAAGAAGCAACAAATGCGATGGACGGACGAGGGAGCGCATTGCCTGGCACAGGTCAGAGTTGCGGTCCTCAACGAAGAATTTTCGGTTGAGAAACTCGCCGTGTTGACCACGACATCTGCAGCTGCAAACTCGCCGAGTACTCGCCGAGCGGCGTGAACTGACCTCCCACGGTTTGGTCCACTCTCGTCTACGTCAGTCGCACGCGCTTCCTCGCCCTCTACGCGGGCCTCGATCATCAGTCGCATAGCACCTCCGATCGGTTGGCAACGTCGCCAGCATAGCTGAAATGGCGCAGCGTGCCGCGCGGGCTCGCTGGATCCTTTTCGCCGCGATTTCGCTGATTCCAAGCGCCGTATCCGATCGGGCGCGACGCCGTCATGCCGTCCATGACGTTGGTCAATGTCGACGGGAATTGCCTCCCACGGATTGGTTCACTCTCATCTACGATTGCGGCAACGAACGATCTCGATGCGATCCGCGCGTGGCTCGCGCGCTTTGCCAACAAACAGACGACCTTCGACAGCTACCGCAAGGAAGCCGAACGGCTGCTGCTCTGGTCGCTCGTGCAGCTGGGCAAGCCGCTCTCGTCCCTCACCCACGAGGACTGCCTGCGCTACCAGCGCTTCGTCGCCGATCCGCAGCCGGCCGCCACCTGGATCGCCAACGCCGGTGAGGGCGGCGGCCGCAAGCATCCGCGGGGCGACGCCCGCTGGCGGCCCTTTCACGGCCCGCTGTCGCCCGCCAGCATCCGGCAGGCGATGGTAATCCTGAATGTGTTGTTTTCGTGGCTGGTGCAGGCAGGGTATCTCGCCGGCAACCCGCTCGCGCTCTCGCGCCAGCGCACCCCGAAAGCCGCCCCGCGCATCACCCGCTATCTGGAGCCCGGCCTGTGGCAGGAGGTCAAGGACTTCATTGCGTCGATGCCGCAGGAGACCGCCCGGGACCGCGCGCACTATCACCGCGTGCGGTGGCTCTTCACGCTGCTGTATCTGGGCGGGCTGCGCATCGCCGAAGTCGGCGGCAACACGATGGGACAGTTCTTCGTGCGGCGCGACGCCGACGGGACGATGCGCTGGTGGCTGACCGTGCATGGCAAGGGCGACAGGGAACGGCTCGTACCGGCGACGCGCGAGCTGATGACGGAACTGTCACGGTACCGACAACACCTGGGGATGACGGCCCTGCCCTCACCCAACGAGACGACGCCGCTCGTGCTCCCGATCGGAAGTACTGCGGGAAGCACGACGCAAGCGGACCGGACGAAAACTGAAGGCCCGTCACATCGGCCGCTGACCCGGGCCGCGCTGCACACGATCGTCAAGGACGTGTTTGCCGGCGCCGCCGGGCGGCTGCGCGAACGTGGCGAGGCCTTTGCGGCCCGCGCGGACCTGCTCGGGCAGGCCTCGGCACACTGGCTGCGGCACAGCGCCGGTTCACACATGGCCGACAATCAGGTCGATCTGCGCCTGGTGCGCGACAACCTCGGTCACGCGTCGCTGACCACAACGAGCCTGTATCTGCACGTCGACGATGATCGTCGGCATCACGAGACCGACGAAAAGCACCGCATCAACTGGTGAAGTCACCCGCCAGCGCGATACCGCGCCCGGAGCCGGTCAACGCCCCTTTGCACGGTCCTGTTATACCGGCACCCTATATGCCAATCGCATCGCGTGTGCAAGAATCTGTGATCCGTTTGAAGCGTTGACTGCCTGACCGCCCATGGAAACCGTCGAACTCGAACCCCAGGTGCTCGCCAATCGTCGCGGCGTGGTGTTCGGCCTCATGCGCCCGCACGGTGCGGTCGAATGCGTGATCACGCTCGCGACACTGGAAGCGCATTTCTGGCTCGAGCCCCGGGCCGACGACGCCCGCATCCTGAAGACCTTCCGCGATGGGTACGGGCGCATCCGCGCGATTGCCGAGCGCAGGGTGCTCGCCCATCCGGCCGCACGTCTCGAACTGACGCCGGATGATTTCGCGCGTCCCTGAGGCGTTGCCTCATTGATGCACGTCCTGACTGCGTGATACGCCACAGTGTCGGCCCCAAAAAAGCCCGCCCTCTCATCGAGACCAGCGGGCGTTGAGCGCCTGATTCATCGCGACCAGCAGTGTCGCCACCCGTCGCGAGATTGCATGTGAATGGAACGGGCGAACACGCGATTCGATGCAGTGCCAGTGCAGCCATTGCGGGCGCAGTCGCTCCAGGCGTTACGTTAACGGCCCCGCGCATCTCTGTGACGACGACGACCGATCGCCTCCCAGAGCTTTTTCGCCTGCACCTGTGCAAACCGCGTGTGCTCATCCCGTTGAACCTGAGATTCACCGTGGGCCGTGTCATCAGGAGCGCCTGTCACTGGACGCCGTCTGAAGATATCAGAGAACTTTCTGGCCATAGCAACCTCCGATACGGCAGTTGCGCCGTGATATTAGTGTACGCCGCTCGTCGGGCCATGCGTGATCAACGCTTCACGCGCCGGCGCGGCCGCGGATAGCGCGTGATAGAACTGCGGCAGGTCACAAAACAGGCATCTCCCTTTAGCTCTCCTACTCTCAATCTGGGACCGCTCAGGCACGACTTCGCAATGCCTGATGTGCAAGCCGTATCAGCCGGTCGGGCTGGCGAGACATCCACGACGGCTTCATCGGGTCTGACCGGCCCGTCACGTCTCCAGAATCTCGAGTCCATTTTCGGCGCACCATCGCCTCAGCGCACCTTCGATAGCGTCGGCTTCAAACGCATACCAGTGCTCGAGTACACCTTTGCGCGCCAGCAAATCCTTAAAGCGCGCGTAAGCCCCCTGCCGTTGGAAAAATGCTTCGGCCTGGTCGTAACATGCAGGCAACTCGTGTGCGACAAAGCGCAAGGCGAGACTTCTTCCAAGATTGAGTTCGTTTTTGTGCGGTATCGCCAGGTAACGATCCGAGGATTCAACGTCGTCAGGAATATCCTCGTCGAACGCGTCGTTGGAATCAGAAGTCCAATAGACTTTGCCCGTATCAAGCGAGACATAGGCGTTGTGCTCCATCGGCGCCGCGAAGCTAACGAAATCGAAGGCAATGGAGAGAACATCGTGTTTGACTGCGACCACGGCTCTACTCCCATAGATTGCAACGTTTGGGATGGACGGACCCGGCAATATCCGGCGACGCCCAAAAGCGTCTTGGGAACGGAAGGTTCGATCTGGCGCAAGCCGGCGGCAAACATTTCGACCCTTGAGCTTCCTCAAGGGACAACCGCTGATGGTACTGCAGGTCACATTACATCAGCTCTGCTCCCCAGCGAGACTGGCGCGGCGCACGGGGTTGGCGAGCAGCCCGTAGTGACGGATGCGATGGAAACCACCGGGCAACACATGGAGCAGGAAGCGGCGTTGAATTCGCCGGTTTCGAGGGTCATGGTCTTGTAGCGGTGCGTCCCTTCGCGCGGTAGTCTCTTGGCCAGTGCGAACCTGCGAAGCTACCCGCTGAATCGGGCTGGTCAGAGTGCCCAATCAATTGAGCAAAAGAGAAGAATGGTTGAAGGGAGGGAAAGGCTCTCTGCGTGTCGCGTCGAGGCACGCGGCACACAACGGACATGCGTTCGTAGAGCTAATATTGCTTCTCACAGGCGCGCCTCGTGGCCCGTCCATTCGACTCCAGACTCACTTCCCGGTGTGTTATCTCATGCACTTTGGCCTTGTCGACCTTCAAACCTTCGCTGCCGTCGCCGAAGCTGGCAGCCTTACGCACGGCGCCGCCCGCGTCAACCTCTCGCTCGCGGCGGTCAGTGCGCGTATCCGGCAGATGGAGGAGGCGGTAGGTGTGCCGCTGCTGGAGCGTCGGCCTCACGGCATACGCGTCACGGAGGCGGGGCAGACCTTCCTGCGCCACGCGCGGGTCACCCTCGGCGCGCTACAACGCATGACGGACGACCTCGCACAGCTCTCCCAGGGGATGCGGGGGACCATCCGCATCCTCTCGAACACGAATGCACTTGTCGAGACGCTGCCTGGCCCGCTTAGCCGCTTTCTCTGCGACAACCCCAACATCAACATCGAAATCGAGCAGCGTCCGAGCGATGAGATCATCGCGGCCATTGCGGAAGGAGTGGCCGATATCGGCATCATCGCTTCGCCGCCCGAGGGCGTGGCGCTCACGACGTTTCCCTTTGCCACCGACCGCCTGTGCGCGGTTGTGCCCGCAGTCGACGAACGCTTTGCGCTGCAGCGGGAGATCGCCTTTGCCGATCTCATCGAAGCCGATTTCGTTGGTCACGAACGCGGCTCGTCGATTCAGGTGTTCCTCGAAAACCAGGCGAAGCGACTGTATCGTACCTTGCGGCACCGCATCCAGCTTGGCAACTTCGAGTCGATTTGCCGCCTGGTCGAAAACGGCGTGGGCGTCGCGGTAATCCCTGAGTCGGCGGCGCGGCGGTTTCAGCGCTCGATGCGGGTTCGTCTGCTGCGCATCACCGACGCGTGGGCCGTGCGCAAGATCCTGATCTGCGTGAACGACCTCGAGCAGTTGCCTTCCTCCACGCGGCGGCTCGTCGAACATCTCGCGCACCTCGGCGCCGCCTCCGGCTGAGAAGACGCACCAGAAGCGCCGGATTCAGTTCGGGTTGAGTCTGGCTTCGCCAATCCGTGATTGTTCAGGAACCGATGGGGACAGAGAATGAGCCCCGTTGGCAGTCGAACTTCTGGAGGTGAAGCCATGAATGCTCGCGATGTCGAGACGAAAACCCGGTCCTGGCTGTTCACGCCTGCGACGCGCCCCGAGCGTTTCGCCAAAGCGGGCCCGGCGGGGGCCGATGTGCTGATCGTGGATCTGGAGGACGCCGTGCGTCCCGAAGAAAAGACCATCGCCCGCCAGCAGCTGGGCAACCTGCTCAGCCAGCCGTTCAGTTCTACTCCCGCGCTCGCGGTGCGCATCAATACGCCGAACTCGCGCAACGGCCTGGATGACCTGGCCGCGATGCTCGACGCGGAATTTCAACCGGCTTTCATCGTGATCCCCAAGGTGGAGGCCGCGCAAACGGTCCTCCAGGTCGAAGCGCTGCTGCGCGAGATCGCGAGTGAAGCACGCGTGGTGCCACTGGTGGAGTCGCGCAAAGGCGTCGTGGTGCTACCGGACCTGCTTGCCACCGCCTCGCGGGTCGCGGCGGTCATGTTCGGCGCCGGGGACTATGCGGGGGACATCGGCGTGCAACCCGGGTCGTTTGCGCTTTCCGTCGCACGCGTGCAGATTTCGGCCGCGTGCGTGGAGAGCGGCGTACGCGCGATCGACGCACCGTGCTTCGAGATCGGCGATAGCGCCGCACTCGAACACGAAATCGGGTTTGCCGCCGCAAACGGGTTCGACGGCAAGGCGGCCATCCATCCTTCCCACATCGGACCCATCAACGCGGCCATGACGCCGGACGCCGCAAAAATCGACTGGGCGCACCGCGTGATCGAGGCCGCACGGGAAGGCGCGGCGGTGATCGACGGCCGTATGGTCGACGAGGCGATCGCCCGTGAGGCGCGGCGCGTTCTGTCGCGTGCCTAAGCACTCTTTTCTTCAATTTCAACCAGGAGCATTGTCATGAGCGAATCCATCGCTGCCTACCGCAAGATCGCGGAGAACCGCTTTCGCGAGGTCTCCGGCCTTTACTACGAAGACTTCGAGATCGGAAACACCTACGAGCATCGCCCGGGCCGGACGATCACGGATGTCGACAACATCTGGACGACGCTGCTCACCATGAATACGCAGCAGGTGCACTTCGACCAGGTCTACGCGAGCCACACCGAGTGGAAGAAGATGCTTGTGGACAGTACCTTCACCCTCGCGCTGCTGACAGGCATGAGCGTTCGCACCGTGAGCGCCAAGGTCGTGGCCAATCTCGGCTGGAACAACGTGCGCGCGACGCACCCGGTCTTCGCCGGCGACACGCTGTATGCGGAATCGACGGTGCTGGACAAGCGCGAATCGAAGAGCCGTCCCACGCAAGGCATCGTTACGGTCCTCACGAGCGGTATCAATCAGGACGGGAAACTGGTGATGTCCTTCGAGCGCACGATGCTGATCCACCGGCGCGGGCATTCGCCGGAAGCCGAAGCCAACTACTAAGGAGCAGGGCCATGAATAACGAATCAGTCTACGCCTTAAACCTTCGCACACCTGATGACGCTGTATCGTCGATCGCGACCGGTTCGACTGTCGCGCTCGGCATGGCAATGTCCCAGCCGCCGTCGCTGCTGGCCGCGCTGGCAGCGCGCGCGAGCGCGGGCGAAGTCGATGCGCTGAAGGTTTATTACTTCCACGCCGAATCGTTTCTGAGCAAGACGCTGCTGCGATACGAGCTGATGGGGCGTATCCAGCCGCACTGCATGTTCCTCGGCGGACCCGAGCGAGCGTTGATCCGCCAGGGCGCCGAAGACGGCGACCGCAAGGTGGTGTTCTTCGTACCGAACACCTTCAGCCAGTCGCCGCGTCTCTTCAGCGACCATATTCCAGTCGATACGATGCTGGTAATGGTGTCGCCGATGGATAGCAACGGCTTCTTCACGTTCGGCACCAACAACGACTACACGAGCTCCGTCGCTCGCTCCGCACGCCGGCTCGTGGTCGAGGTCAATCCGAACATGCCACGCGTGTTCGGCGATTCGCTGCTGCACGTTTCCGAGGTCGACGCCATTGTCGAATCGAATCATCCGGTGCCGCAGCTGCTGCCGAAACCGGCTAGCGAAACGGATCATGTTATCGCGGATCTGATCTCCAGCCTCATTCCCGACGGCGCCTGCCTGCAGATGGGCATTGGCGCGCTGCCCAATGCCGTGTGCGGCGCACTGTATGGCCACCGCGACCTGGGCGTGCATACCGAACTGTTGACGCCGGGGCTCGTGGACCTGATCCGGCGCGGTGTGGTGACGAACCACAACAAGGCCGTGAATCGCGGCAAGTCGGTCTTCACCTTCGCCATGGGCGATCAGGCGATGTACGACTTCATGAACGACAACCCGTCCGTCGAAAGCTACCCGGTGGACTACGTGAACAATCCGGCGGTCATCTCGCAGAACCCGAAGATGATCTCGGTGAATTCGACCGTGGAGATGGATCTGACCGGCGCCTGCAATTCCGAGCATGTGAACGGGCATCAGTACAGCGCGACGGGCGGGCAGCTCGACTTCGTCCGCGGGGCCTACGGTTCGGCAGGCGGCAAGTCGATCATAGCGTTCCATTCCACGGCCAAGGGCGGCGCGCTTTCGAAGATCGTGCCGAAGCTCTCGGGACCGGTGACCACGCCGCGCACGGACACGCATATCGTCGTGACGGAGTATGGCGTCGCGAATCTCAAGGGTTTGTCGTCGACAGAGCGCGCACGGGCGCTGATCGGGCTTGCGCACCCCGACTTCCGCGCAACGCTCACGGACGAAGCCAAAGCACTTCACCTTATCTAATCGCAGGAGCACGATCATGACACGACAAACCATTGCCGATTACCTCACGAACGCGCTTGCTGCCGCGGGTGTGGAGCGCATCTGGGGCGTGACGGGCGACAGCCTCAACGGACTATCGGACAGCCTGCGGCGGCATGGCAAGATCAAGTGGGCCAATACGCGCCACGAAGAGTCGGCCGCTTTTGCCGCGGGCGCGGAGGCGGCGCTGACCGGGAAGCTCGCCGTGTGTGCGGGAAGCTGCGGACCGGGCAATCTGCACCTCATCAATGGGCTGTTCGATTGTCAGCGCAGCCATGTACCGGTACTGGCCATCGCCGCACATATTCCCACCTCGGAAATCGGACTTGGCTACTTTCAGGAGACGCACCCGCAGGAACTCTTTCGCGAATGCAGTCACTTCGTCGAACTGGTGACCAATCCGCAGCAGTTTCCGCGCGTGCTAGACCGTGCCATCCGCACGGCGCTGGAATCGCGCGGCGTGGCGGTCATCGTGCTCCCGGGTGACGTGGCGCTCGAAAGCGCGCCCGACGACAAGCCCGGCGTGCTCTCGTTGGACGCTTCGGTAACGATACCCGAAGCGGGCCAGCTCGACAGGCTGGCGAAACTGCTCAATCGCTCCGAGGCCGTCACGCTGCTGTGCGGCAGCGGCTGCGAGGGCGCGCACGACGAAGTGGTGGCGCTGGCCGACGCTCTCGGCGCACCGATAGTTCACGCCTTGCGCGGCAAGGAACATTTGGAGTGGGACAATCCGTTCGATGTGGGCATGACCGGGTTGATCGGCTTCAGTTCCGGCTATCACGCGATGAAGGCGTGCGATACGCTCGTCATGCTCGGCACTGACTTCCCGTACCGGAACTTCTATCCCACCGAAGCGAAGGTTGTCCAGATCGACCGCAACGGCGCCGCGCTCGGCCGCCGCGTGCCCCTCGAACTGGGGCTCGTGGGTAACGTCAAGGCCACGCTGGCCGCGCTCCAGGGCCGCCTCGAGCGCAAGTCGGACCGGCGCTTTCTCGAAGCGGCGCGCGAGCACTATGCCGAAGCGCGGGCCGGTCTCGACGCATTCGCGAGGCCGTCGCCGCCAGGCAGCCCGATCCACCCGCAATATCTCACGAAGCTCGTAAGCGATCTGGCGGAAGAGGATGCGATCTTTAGTGTCGACGTCGGCACGCCGACCCTGTGGGCCGCGCGCTATCTGCGCATGAACGGCAAGCGCAGGCTGCTGGGGTCCTTCAACCATGGTTCGATGGCGAATGCCCTGCCGCAGGCGCTGGGCGCCCAGGCGGCTGCACCGGATCGTCAGATGGTAGCGCTTTGCGGCGATGGCGGCCTTTCGATGCTGATGGGCGATCTGCTCACGGCGCGCCAGGAGGCGTTGCCTTTGACAGTCGTCGTGTTCAACAACAGCTCGCTTGGCTTCGTGTCGATGGAAATGAAGGCCGGCGGCTATCTCGACGACGATACGCAGCTCGCTTCGACCGACTACGCCGCGATCGCGCGTGGCGCGGGCATCGAGGCGATACGCGTGGAGGACTCGGAAGAGCTGGAAGGCGCACTCGCGCACGCGCTTTCGCGGCCGTGGCCGGTGCTGGTGGACGTCGTAGTCGCAAGGCACGAAATTGCCTTGCCGCCCAAGATCGAGTGGGCCCATGCGAAGGGCTTCAGCCTGTATATGCTGCGGGCCGTGCTCAACGCGAAAGGCAATGAAGTCGTGGAGCTGGCCACAACCTGGCTGCGCTGATCGTCCCCTCGGTCCGGGAAATAGTCGCGGCGGCACCCTGCTGAGGGGGCTAGCCGGACAAGACCATCTTCCGCGCCGCCTTTGTATATGGCGCTTCGCAACGAAGCTGTTGAGATTCGCAAATTTTTCTACTGGGTGTGCCAATTCCGCTAACAGAGCCTGTGCCAGGAGATGTAAAGGCGGAAGCCAACATTGGGGCGCTGGCCAGGATGAGACCCGTCTTCCATCAGGAGAGCGATCGGGTCGCCATTGTCGTTTCAATCTGAGTCATGAGATAGATGGCGATCCCGCTGACAGTGACACCGATGCCTCACACCTCAGCAAAAGCATCGATCGTCCTGGCACCGACTTTCATATCTCCGAAATTCATGATTTTCTTCGAAGAATTTATGAGTCGAATTGCTTGCTTAGAACGCGTCTTAGAGGCCAGCGCTCTTCGGCCAAAGATGTCTTGCAATGGTTAGTCGGAAATATAACATCGCGAGTCCACGGAGACCTCGACCGCTATGGCTGCGGCGACTCTGCTTGCTGAGCGCGGGTAGTGTCAGGCGCTGGCGCTGCTGCGTACCAGTAGCCCCATCCGCAGTAGCGCGCCCAAGAGGAGCCCTACTGCGAACCATAACGCCACATCGTGCATCAGTCTGGTTGCGAGCCCCCCGAACACAGCACCGGCGAAGAAGCTGAATCCTGCCGCTCCAAGCAGCGACGCGTCGTGAAGAGCCGACTTGTCGTATCTTGGGATCAGTCCTTCGAGCAATTTCTTCGCTGCGCGGCGAAGGTTTCCGGTTGTCATCACAGACGTGTACGTAAGATTCTCGATGTGCGTGAAGGACAAGGTCTGCAGCGTAGCGACGAATGTGATACCCGGGATCAACCAAAGCTCTGAGCGTCCGCACACACCGCTAGCCGCTACAGCCAGAAAGAAAATTTCAAGCAAAAGACAGACAAGTGCGGGGCGCGGGAGCGAGTTCGCGACGGCGTCGAGGCGCAGCAGGTGAACCATGAATACCGCGAATACAAAGGCAACAAGCGGGGGAATGTGCAACCGCGCCTGGGTCCAGTCACCAGCGGCTATGTCGATGCCGAGGAGTGCCACGTTTCCCGTCATCGTGTTCGCGAATACACCGCCGTGGCCAACGTAGGTATACGCGTCGAGAAAGCCTCCGGACAGCGTCAAGAGTAAGGCGACGCCGCGGCTTCTACTTGCCGCATCGAGATCCATCGTGTTCGCTCCTGCGAAAGGTACTTCCGCGGGCTCCGGTGCAAATAGCCGGCGGGGCCGAGATGTCTTCAATAAATGCGGATGCCTTATTTATTGAACATGACGGCGCTCCAGACGTAGAGCGCAGCGGTATCCTTGAGCCCGAGAGCACAGAGGTCGAACTGACCCTTGCGAATTCGATGCATCAACTCGATGCCTGAAATCGTGATCGCGGCAACCCCTGAACCGTTTGAAGCCGAGCATTACGTTCGTTCTGGACTTGATGTTTCGATGATCCTGCTCGATCAGGTTGTTCAGGTACTTCGAGGTCCGGACCTTCGTGTCCTCAGGCAGTAGGCCATCGGCCTTCATTTCACGCACGGCCCGGTGCAAGGCAGCGTATCCATCGAGCGTGATCGTCTCTGGAGGCTGGCCCTGATGTTTGATGGCCTTGCTGAGAAATGCTTTGGCCGCGGTTACATCGCGCTTCGCACGGAGCATGAAGTCCACTGTCTGGCCGGCCCGATCCACCGCCCGGTAGAGATAGACCCACTTGCCACGAATCTTCAGATAGGTCTCGTCAACACGCCACGACTGTCCCGCAGGTGTTGCGAAGCGGTTCCAGCGCTTAATGAACTCCGGCGTAAAGCGCTTTACCCAGCGCATGATCGTCGTATGCGCCAGCGACAAACCCCGCTCGGCCATCATCTCTACAAGATCGCGCAGACTGAGCTTGTAGCGAAGGTACCAGCGCACACAGAGAACAATGATTTCCCGATCAAAATGCCGACCATCGAAAAACCCCTCCAGAGCTTTTTCCTTGCTCATCACCGGCCACCAGATTAATTGGATCGCCACGTTAACCGATCCGATGCACCTATTTGCACCAGAGCCTTCACCGCTACGTCGTCAAGGTGAAAGAAGTGCCTTCCAGACAGCGGGCGCAGTGATATCTTTGAGGTGCAGGCTTGTGAAATCAAACTGCGCTTCCCGAATGCGACGTGCCAGCTCGATTCCGGAGATCGTGACGGCCGCGAGCAAGATATTGGTGAACCGCCTGAATGGCTGCAGCGCCCTCCCCGACGGCAGCCGCCACTCTCTTGACGGAGCCACTGCGCACGTCGCCGGCTGAAAAGATACCCCGCCGGCTCGTCTCGAGATCATGCGGTGGCCGATCTGCTGTCCACCTGTCGCCGGTATCGGCACCTGTCAGCACAAACCCATCCTTGTCCAGGGCGACACAGTCGCCAAGCCACCGTGTATTGGGCTCGGCTCCGAGAAAAAGGAAAACGTGGCGGATAGGCTTGTGTTCAATCTGTCCTTGCCGGTCCCACCGTATCGCCTCAAGTCTCGACTCGCCGCATAATTCGACGATCTTAGTCCTCGTGTGAAGCGTGATGTTAGCCGCCGCGTTGATCCGCCGGATCAAATACGCCGACATGCTTGCCCTGAGCCCGTCGCCGCGAATAACGACATGGACATGACGCGCGAACCTCGCCAGAAATACGGCAGCCTGTCCGGCCGAATTTCCGCCGCCCACCACGATTAACTCTTCGTTGTTGCAGAACCCACCCTCCATGAACGCCGCACTGTAGTAGATGCCGCGACCTTCAAAATGCTCTAGACGGGGAAGGTCCGGCTTCCGATAGCGCGCACCGCTGGCAATGACGACAGCGCGAGCGTAGACGCACTCGTCCTGATCGAGGCCAATGTGAAACGATTGGGCGTCCGTGCAGTCGATCGTCAGGGCCTCGATGGGTACGCCGACCTCGGCGCCGAACTTGCGGCATTGAGACAGACCGCGGCCGGCTAGCGCCTGCCCGGATATGCCAGTCGGAAAACCAAAGTAATTTTCGATCTTCGAACTGGTGCCGGCCTGCCCCCCCGGCGCCTTGGCATCCAAAACCGCCACCGTCAATCCCTCTGATGCGGCGTACACCGCGGCTGCGAGCCCTGCGGGTCCCGCGCCCACCACGACGAGGTCGAAGTGCTCGCCATTGAGCCTGTCCGGACTCAGGCCGATTGCATCTGCAACGGACCTGTGGCTGGGTTGCGTCAGTACGACACCTTGCGACGTGATCACAACCGGAATGTTGGCTTCTGCTGCGCCATAGCGCGTCAGGATTTCATTGGCCTCGGGGTGCTCGACGATGTCGAAGTAGGCGGAAGGTTGACCGTTACGGCTCAGGAAGTGGCGCAGGCGTAGCGTAGCGGCCGAGGACGTACTGCCAATCACCATCAAGCCTACCTGTTGACCCTGGATGAAAGCGACCCGGCGCAGGATATAGGCACGCATGATGGTTTCACTTAACTCCGCTTCAGCAATCACGAGCGCGTGAATGGACTCCTCATCGATGACGATGACTTCGCAATCGCAAAGGGCGCGTTTCGTGGTCACCGCAGCCCGGCCGGCGAGCGTGCCAACCTCGCCGGTGAAACTGCCGGGGCCATGTGTGGCCAGCAATTGGGTGCCCTGAACGGACCTTCTGGTCGCCTCGATCGTTCCAGAAAGAATGGCGAACATGCCCGTGTGCCGGTCGCCTTCGGAATAGAGGATGTCGTTGGCTTTGAGCTTGCGTCGCTCGCCGTATCGCTCCAGTATCGCCAGTTGCTTCTCGTCCAGCGTGGGATACACCTGATGGTGGCGGCTGCCGCCTGATGACAGCTCGTTGGGATTGCCTGAAGAATCTTTGCTCATGGCGGATTCCATCATGTCAAGACGCGATCGTTGTCGTGGAACTGCTGCATCCAGTATCTGCGCAGCGTGCGCGAGTTCGCCCGCTTTCTCCGGCGCTCAACCGTTGAATCTCCTCGATCGTTTCAACCGCCTCGAAGAAGATCACCGATCGGTCGAAGATGCTCCTTGCTGCGGTCAGCGCCTGCCCGGACGACGCGATGGGCGTGACAGCTCGCGGCGGTTCAGCTACGTTACGGCGCAGATAAAGCACGAGCCCGGCTGGAATCACGCCGATGCCGAACAGCAACCGCCACGCCCAATCCGGCGACACGAACGAGAACACCAGCGTGTAGAGAAGCACGGCGCCCGCCCAGCCGAAACCCCACGCGCTCTGCACAATGCCCATCGCCTTGCCGCGATGTTCCGCGCGAATGGTCTCGCTCAATAGCACGGCGCCGGCGGTCCATTCGCCCCCAAAACCCACGCCCTGCAAAGCCTTGAGCGCCAGCAACTGTTCGAAGTTCTGCGCGAACGCGCTCAGGAAGGTGAAGAGCGAGAACCAGACCACCGTGATCTGCAGCGCGCGCACGCGGCCGTACCTGTCCGACAGCATGCCCGCGAGCAGTCCACCCAACGCGCCGGCGACGAGCGTCACGCCGCCGATCAACCCTGCCTGCCCCTTGCTGATACCCCAGGTTACCAGCAGGGTCGGGATCACGAGGCTGAACAACTGCGTGTCCACGCCGTCAAGCGCCCAGCCGGCGAAGCAGCTCCACAGGGTGCGCTTTTCCGTCGCCGATATGGCGCGATACCAGTTCATCGTCGTCTCCTGTGTCGATCCGGAGTTAGCGCTCCAGCGCTCACTCTGGTCCCATGCAAAGCTCTATTTTTCGGGGCCGGGTTCACTCGCGTGCATCGCCCATGGAGACATTCTAGGGATCGCGTGGATAAACATATATGATGTAAACAATCAATTTTCATATCGTTTTAATATGGACACGCGCAACCTGAAGTACTTCCTCGCCGTCGCCGATGCCGGCAGTGTTACGCGCGCCGCTGACCGCCTGAACATCGCGCAGCCCGCCTTATATGGGGCATTGAAAGCCAAGCCCTTTCGGGGTCCCGCTTTCCGTCAGTCATCTCCCGTTGGCTAGCGCAGCAGGTTATCCACGGCTGGCCGGCGGGTCGCCCGTTACGACCACGACGCTGGCCGGCAGTGGATGATCTGCCTGATCAGATATTCTTGACTCCTACATATAAATCGAGCGTTTTACAGCAGCGAGGCCGGGGTGTCTTAAGTCCGGACAGTTGACCGGACCAACTTGTATCCGTGCCGGCACCAGGCCGGACACCACATGCCGCATGCGCAAAGCAGTGGAACCACCCCATTACGGACGCGCCCCATCTAAAACTACGGTTACCTCCGAAGGTAACCCGCTTACTGTCCGGGCGCGGTGAACCTTCAATGCTGTTGCCGCTCGACGTTGGCTGCTCAGATCGCAGCACCTTCCTGGCAGGTGACTTGAGGGTTGCCCGAGGGGGAGTCTCGCCGAATTCCAGATAGCGCTACAGCGCGACTGCCAGACGTCTCGCAAGCGCCACAATGCCGATGCGTCGCACACGCTTGCCGCCGCCTGCGAAGCGCTCGTTGAACCAGTGGCTTAGCTGGCTGGCGGGCTGGAAGCGCAGCCAGCTCCATGCCAGTTCCACCACCAGCCATCGAGCCCGCTTGTTGCCGATCTTGCCGATGCCCTGCTCAACTTCACTCGTACCGCTGGCATAGGGCGTCGGGGCCAGGCCCAGGCAGCCGGCCACTTCGCGGCGGTTGTGACACTGCCGCCAGCCGAACAGTTCCCTGACCAGGGTCCAGGCGCTGCCGATGCCGATACCTGATAGGCGCGCGAGCTTAACTTTTCCTGTGTTGCGTTTCGATTAGGACTGAAACCTTAAGGAGATTGAGCGACCGTTCATAAAAACTTTGTAATGTTTTCTTCGTGGTCGTTATACGTGAGGTTAGTCAGACTGTTTAGGAGTTGCCTGATATCGATTCAAACAGGTTTGTAATCAAAGTGAAGACGTTTTGTGCCACAACGGGTACCTTAATTTAAGTAAAGGAATCTAACCATGTCAAAGATGTTCATTGGTATTGCTCTTGTTGTCGCCACCCTTGGCGCACCGGTTCTCAGCTTTGCTCAGTCGAGTGCGCCGCTCACGCGCGCACAAGTTCGTGCTGACATGATTCGTGTTGAACAAACAGGCTACAACCCGTCCCGTGGTAACGACATCAACTACCCGGCTGATATTCAAGCGGCTGAAGCAAAGATCGCCGCCAACGACGAGCGGCAACTGGCAACGCAGGATGTCGGCGGTGTTGTGCAGAACGGTAGCACCGATTCGGGATCGGTATCCCATACGTCGACGCACCAACGCTGCGTCGGCCCGGTCAGCTTTTGCAACGTGTACTTCGGCAGCTAAGTGGTGTGGTACCGATACAGAGCGTACTGATGTCATGCGTAGGATCCCTAGCATGTTCGACACACAGAAGTAAATGGATTGATAGGCCGGCGGGTCGCGCAACTACGCGCAGTGACGAACCAAGCCGCCTATTTTTCCAATGTCCAATCTTTTTCAATAGAGTTCACTATGAAGATTTTGCCTTTGGCAGCATCGGTCTTGTCCTTGTCAGCTTGTATATTCGCCTCCTCAGTTGCGATGGCACAGGATGCCAAACCGGCGACCGCGCCGATCAGGAACATTGTCCTCGTGCACGGCGCGTGGGTGGATGGTTCAGGCTGGAAGCCGGTCTATGACATCCTCACCAAGGATGGCTATCACGTCACGATGGTGCAAGAACCGTTGACTTCGCTCGACGACGACGTTGCCGCGACCAAACGCGTCATCGACCTGCAGGATGGCCCGACCGTTCTCGTGGGGCATAGCTATGGCGGCTCGATCATCACCGAAGCCGGGGTCGATCCGAAGGTGGCGGGGCTTGTGTACGTCGCTGCGCATGCGCTAGCGGTTGGCGAAGACGAGGCGGATGTGGGCAAGAAATACCCGAACTATACGTCGAAGCAGGCGGGTGCCATCAAGACGACGGGCGACGGTTATACGTATCTGAATCCTGTCGATTTCCCGAAGGATTTCGCCGCCGACCTGCCGGTCAGACAAGCCCAATTCGAAGCGCATTCGCAGATCCTGACTGCCGCCAAGGTGTTCTCCGAGCCGATGACCGTCGCTGCATGGACCACCAAGCCGAGCTGGGGCATCGTGGCGGGGGACGACAAGATTATCAACCCGGATCTCGAGCGCTTCTATTACAAACGGGCCCATAGCCACACCACGGTTCTGGAAGGTGCGAGTCACTCCGTCTACGAATCGCGCCCGAAGGAAGTCGCCGCAGTGATCGAAGATGCAGCGAAGCACGCCCAGCAGTGATGCGCCGAGGGGCGGTCAGGCTAGAGGTCGCGCCGAAAGCGCGTCTATATCACTGGCCGTAACCGGAGGTGATGCATCCGGGTGCCATATAGGAGCGCGGCCGCAACGCGGGCCGCTCCCGGCCGACCAACGAGGGCAGTCAAAATGAAGCAATGGAATATACTAAACGAAGAACCTTTAACCTCTACAACGACGAAGTTGCAGGGTAAGCCTCTATCAATTCCGCGAAACGGTCGGCGAGCGTCTGTCTGGCACGTGCTGGCCAGATTGCGCTGAGTTCGAAACGCGGCAGCGCGGCGCCATCGACGATCCCGGCCAGCTTTACTCCGCTGAATTGCAACGCCCGCACTGAACGCGGCAGCAGTGACACACCGCACCCTGCGGCCACGCACGCGAGCACAGTCAGCGACCGATTCGCGTCCTGCGCGATCTCCACCGCGCAACCCGCCTGCCGGAACGCGCTCAGAATGCCCGCGCGAACGCCGGGCAACTGGTCGTGTGGAAACCATACGAGCCCGTGCGGTGCGAGCTCACGTAACGACACACTCGCACCAGCCGCCAGGGGAAACATCTCAGGCAACACTGCAATCAGTGGCTCCCGCGTGATTAGCTTCTCGCGCATCCTGCCCGTGACTGGCACCGGTGTATGCAGCAAGCCAATATCGATTTCGCCTCTCTCAAGCGCGCTCGCCTGCTCGGCATTGCTCATCTCGCGCAGCACCAATTCGACATCTGGCACCGACGCGCGCAGCGCCGCGATCGCGCGCGGCAGCACCTCGAACAGCGCCGTCGACACGAAGCCCACCGTCAACCGGCCGGCGCGCTGCGCGCCGATCTCACGCGCGCGGTGCGAGGCGGCGTCGATTCGCGCGACGCTCATCCGCACATCCTCGACGATCGCCAGCCCGGCCGCGGTGAGGTCCGCTCCACGCCGCGTCCGGCTGAACAGCTTGACGCCCAGTTCCTTCTCCATGCGCGTGAGCGCCTGACTCAGCGCGGGCTGCGCGATGTTCAGGCGGTCAGCGGCGCGCGTAACACTGCCGGCATCGGCGACGGCGAGGAAGTACTTCAGGTTGCGCGTGTCCATATTAAAACGATATGAAAATTGATTGTTTACATCATATATGTTTATCCACGCGATCCCTAGAATGTCTCCATGGGCGATGCACGCGAGTGAACCCGGCCCCGAAAAATAGAGCTTTGCATGGGACCAGAGTGAGCGCTGGAGCGCTAACTCCGGATCGACACAGGAGACGACGATGAACTGGTATCGCGCCATATCGGCGACGGAAAAGCGCACCCTGTGGAGCTGCTTCGCCGGCTGGGCGCTTGACGGCGTGGACACGCAGTTGTTCAGCCTCGTGATCCCGACCCTGCTGGTAACCTGGGGTATCAGCAAGGGGCAGGCAGGGTTGATCGGCGGCGTGACGCTCGTCGCCGGCGCGTTGGGTGGACTGCTCGCGGGCATGCTGTCGGACAGGTACGGCCGCGTGCGCGCGCTGCAGATCACGGTGGTCTGGTTCTCGCTCTTCACCTTCCTGAGCGCGTTCGCGCAGAACTTCGAACAGTTGCTGGCGCTCAAGGCTTTGCAGGGCGTGGGTTTTGGGGGCGAATGGACCGCCGGCGCCGTGCTATTGAGCGAGACCATTCGCGCGGAACATCGCGGCAAGGCGATGGGCATTGTGCAGAGCGCGTGGGGTTTCGGCTGGGCGGGCGCCGTGCTTCTCTACACGCTGGTGTTCTCGTTCGTGTCGCCGGATTGGGCGTGGCGGTTGCTGTTCGGCATCGGCGTGATTCCAGCCGGGCTCGTGCTTTATCTGCGCCGTAACGTAGCTGAACCGCCGCGAGCTGTCACGCCCATCGCGTCGTCCGGGCAGGCGCTGACCGCAGCAAGGAGCATCTTCGACCGATCGGTGATCCGCTCGACGATCATTGGCGCACTGATCGGCGTGGGTGCGCACGGCGGCTATCACGCCATCACTACCTGGCTGCCGACGTACCTCAAGGCAGAGCGGCATCTGTCCGTGCTCGGCACGGGCGGTTATCTCGCCGTCGTCATTACGGCGTTCATATGCGGGTGTTTCGTGAGCGCGTGGCTTCAGGACCGGATCGGTCGTCGGCTCAACGTGATCCTGTTCGCCGTGTGCTGCGTCGCGACGGTCAACCTCTACGTCTTCCTGCCGATGGGAGACACCGCCATGCTGTTCCTCAGCTTCCCGCTGGGCCTCTTCGCAGCAGGCATCCCCGCCACGCTCGGGGCACTCTTCAACGAGCTCTATCCTCAGGGCATCCGCGGCACCGGTGTGGGTTTTTGCTACAACTTCGGACGGATCGTCTCGGCAGGTTTTCCGGTACTGGTCGGACATATGGGCAACTCGATGCCGCTAGGCTCGGCGCTCGGTATCGATGCCGGTATTGCATACGGACTCGTGGTCGTGGCCGCTCTGATGCTGCCGGAAACCACGAACCGCCGGATCGCGCCCGTAGCGGCCAATGCCGCGACCCGTGCCTGAGACGGAACACATGATCGACGAACGGATTCAACAGATGCAGACGCAAGACACTACAGTGTCAGACGAGTGGTACGACGCCAACGACATGCGAGTCACTGCGATCGACGCCCACGCCCACGTGTTCGTACGCGGCTTGCCGCTTGCCAGGCAGCGTCGCCACGCGCCGGACTACGACGCGACGCTCGATGCCTACGCTGGTCACCTGCTGGCGAATGGTGTCTCCCATGCCGTACTCGTGCAGCCCAGTTTTCTCGGCACGGACAACACCTTTTTCCTCGATGTGGCCAAGCGCTATCCGCAGCGCTTTCGCGGGGTGGCGGTCGTGGATTGCGCGGTCACCGATGCCGAACTCGCGCTGCTCGATCACACAGGCGTGGTGGGTATCCGATTGAATCTGATCGGCTTACCGCTTCCTCAATTGAGCGCACCCGACTGGCGACGATTGCTGACGCGTGTCAATACGCTCGGCTGGCATGTCGAGGTGCATCGTGAGGCGGTGGACTTGCACGCGGTTGTCGGACCGCTGCTGGAGCAGCGCTGCACAGTGGTCGTCGACCACTTCGGCCGGCCCGATCCGTACAGCGCAGCCAGCGATCCGGGCTTCCAATACCTGCTATCGGTTGCTGGGACCGGACGCGTATGGGTGAAGCTGTCGGCGGCTTACCGAAGTGCGTCAAGCGAGGACGGAGCCGCTTTGGGCACCTCCTTGGCAGGCCGGCTGCTCGACGCTTACACGCCCGAGCGGCTGGTCTGGGGCAGCGACTGGCCGCACACGCAGCACCAGCAACTTGTCGATTACGACGCCACCCGACGCGCGCTCGACCAATGGGTCCCTGACGCGACGCAGCGCGAGTCGATCCTCACAAGATCGGCGCGCACGCTTTATCGATTCGAATAGGCCACTCGACCGGTCGACGGCCGGGCCGCTGACCCGCCTACGCCAACCACGGAGATTTCAACCATGTCGCTTCCATCCACTGAACGCCGCGGCGCTTTCCGCTCGCTGGTGGAAAGCCGGCGAGCGTTGCTCGTGCCCGGTACGTTCAACGCGCTGAGCGCGCGTGTCGCGGCCGATGCCGGTTTCGCTGCGCTGTATATCACTGGCGCGGGCGTGACGAACATGTTTCTCGGACTTCCGGATCTCGGCTTTGTCGGCCTGCACGAAATGGCTGACCATACGGCGCGTATCCGGGACGCCGTAGACCTGCCGCTCATCGTCGATGCCGATACTGGCTACGGCAACGCGCTCAACGTGCGTCACGCTGTTCGAACCCTGGAACGGGCGGGTGCCGATGCCATCCAGCTCGAAGACCAAGTGAACCCCAAAAAGTGCGGACATTTCGCCGGCAAAGCGGTCATATCGACGAGTGAGATGGTGGGCAAACTGCACGCTGCCGTCGACGCTCGCGAGGATCCCAATCTGCTGATCGTTGCCCGGACCGATACCTGCGCGATCCAAGGATTCGACGCCGCTATTGAACGTGGGCATCGCTTCGCTGAAGCGGGTGCCGATGTCCTCTTCATCGAGGCAGTTGAAACGATCGAGGAGATGCAGCGGTTGCCTGCGCTCATCGACAAGCCTCAGCTCATCAATATCGTGATCGGAGGCAAGACACCGACTTTGCCGCAAGCCAGGCTGGCGGAGCTTGGTTTCGGCATGGTGCTTTACGCCAATGCGGCGCTACAGAGCGCGGTGCGCGGCATGCAACGGGCTTTGAACGTGCTGCAGGACGCAGGGAGGCTCGACGAAGATCCGGACCTTGTGGTGCCGTTTAGCGAGCGTCAGCGTCTCGTCGACAAGCCGCTCTATGACCGCCTCGATGAAAAATACGCTGCCCATGATGAGTAAGGCGGCTGCATCGGTGGAATGCCGCTGCGCGCCGTAAAAACCGTGGATCGGTGGCGTCACCGCATAACAAACAAAGGAGACTGTATATGACCGTCCCTGGAATGGAAGGACCTTCAACTCGACCACCGAAATTGCGATCCATCGTAGGCGGTTTGGCGGGCAATCTGATCGAGTGGTACGACTTTCTCGCGTACAGCATCTTTTCCATCTACTTCGCCAAAGCGTTCTTTCCCAGCGGTAACGCGACAGTCCAGTTGATGAACGCGGCGGCAATCGCGGCCGTAGGTTACGTGGCTCGTCCGCTCGGCAGTTGGCTGATCGGCCTGTATGCGGATCGCCGAGGTCGTAAATCGGCACTGACCAGATCGGTATCGGTGATGTGCATTGGTTCGCTGATCATCGCCATTACGCCAGGATATGCAACTATCGGCGTTTTCGCCCCCGCCATTCTGATCCTTGCGCGGCTGCTGCAGGGCTTGAGCATGGGCGGCGAATACGGCACGAGCGCGACTTACCTCAGCGAGATCGCGCCGGTGAATCGTCGAGGTTTCTACCTTGGCTTTCTGCAGGTCAGCGTGGTCGCGGGTCAGTTGCTGGCCCTTGGTCTGCTACTGGTCATGCAGCACGTGCTGTTTACCTCCGGGCAGATCGACCGATGGGCATGGAGAATACCGTTTGTCATCGGTGGAGCGCTTGCATTGTTCGCGCTCTACATGCGGCGCAACGTCGTGGAAAGCGAGGCATTCCAACACAGTGGGACGCGGCGCGGTCCACCCATCAGCCGTGAAATGCTGCTCCACTGGCGACAACTGCTATTGGCGGTCGGGATTACCGTGGGCGGGACTGTGGGCTTCTATACCTACACCGTCTATATGCAGAAGTTCCTCGTCAATACCGTCGGACTCGGCACGGAAACGGCCACGCTTGTCTCAGCTTCAGCGCTGCTGCTGTATATGCCGTTGCAACCGCTTTTTGGCCTCGCTTCCGACATTCTGGGACGGCGGCCCGTCCTGATCTTTTTTGGACTGAGTTGTACGCTGTTTTCCGTGCCCATCTTCAGTGTGCTCGCCCACACGCACGATCCACTGGTGGCGTTTGCATTATCGTTTTGCGGGCTCTTCATGCTGAGTGGCTTCACATCGGTCCACATGCTGGCTAAGACCGAACTGTTTCCCGCGCGCATTCGAGCGTTGGCCGTAGGCCTGCCCTATGCCCTGACCACGGCCATCCTCGGCGGCACAACCGAATTCGTCGCCTTGAAGTTCAAGTCGATCGGACACGAGCACTATTTTTATTGGTACGTCACCGCATGGTCCGCAATCTCCCTGATCGTCTATCTGAAGATGCCGGAAACGCACGTGCGCAGTACCGAACTTGAACTTCAAAAGGCGATCGAAGTATGAGAGCAGCCGGCAAGTACAAGGTGCTTCTGATTATCTGGCTACTCCAATTCGTCAACTATCTCGACCGCATCAACCTGTCGATCGCAGCACCTACCATGATGCGCGGACTAAAGTTGAACCCAAATGTGTTCGGCTTTATCCTTGCTGCGTTCACATTTGGTTACGCGATTGCGCAGATCCCTGGTGGCTATCTGGCTGACCGTTTCGGCGCCCGATGCATGCTCATCGCAAGCCCGATTCTGTGGAGCGTCTTTACCGGCATGACGGGATTCGCCTCGACGCTTATCGCGCTGGTGGCTGTGCGGGTCCTCTTCGGCGCATCGGAAGGCTTGTCGAACGGCGCAAGCTTCAAGCTGATTGGCGATAACTTTGCGTCTCATGAGCGCTCTGCCGCGAATGCGGCGTATCTCTCTGCGCTGGCGCTTGGGCCCGCGTTCATTGCACCGGTTGCTGTGTGGTTCCTGACGCACACCGGCTGGCAGGGCATGTTTCGCTGGCTTTCGCTGCCGGGCCTGGTCATGGCGCTGTTGATCCGGTGGGTGATTCCGAAGCAATCCCCGACCGCTCCGGCCTACCGCACAAGCCTGTCTGCCGACGGGCCTCGAAAGGGCCTGCGAGAGATCGTTCGTCAACCGACATCGTGGCTCATATTTGTTGCCTATCTCGCATTCAATGTCGCGTTTTGGGCTTACCTCGGCTGGATGCCGAGTTATCTGTCAATCGCGCGCCATATCGATCTGAAAGCCCTGGGCGTCGCGGCGTCGATTCCGTATCTGTTTGGCGCAGCCGGAATGATCGCGTTTGGCTGGATCGGCAGTCGATCGCTGTATCGATACCGTTGCCTTCTCATTGCCGTGATCTACATTTGCACGGCGGTGTCGCTCTACGTCACATACAACCTTGCCTCGAGCGCGCAAAGCATTGCCGGCCTGTCGGTATCGGCGTTTTTTCTGTACGGAGGGTTCGGCCCGGTGTGGTCGGTTGTGCTCGACTTGACGCCTGAGAATCTGCGCGGGGCCTTTTCCGGATTCGTCAACCTCGGCGGCCAGGTGGGTGGATTTTTCGCGCCAATTGTCGTTGGCTACGCGGTATCTGCGACCGGATCGTTCACAGGTGGCTTTCTCTTCATGATCGTGGCCTTGTTCATCTCAGCGCTTTGCTTCACGATCCTCCACACAGTGCGCAAGGGTCATCACCATAAGCACATCTCGCGTGAACTTGCATAGTGGGCCCATTGAAAACTGAAGGCAGTTGGAATGGCCAAACAGGCTCATCGGTCACGCCCTATTCCCGGTGGTCTGGGATGCGTCAAAACACCATAGACGGACTGGATCTGTTCCCGACGCACTATCTGGCCACCCTGATCGCGTCGTGCAGGTAATGCTGCATCAGGCCTTCCAGTTCGTCGATCGCCGCCTTACGACCGGCCAGCGAGGTATCGCCATTAATCGCGACGGCTGCCTTCATGAGCTGCTGGATCACCGCGGCACGGACACCGATCTCGGCCGGCGCAAGGTGCGGCGCCACCGCAGCCAGCACGGATTCGATCTCTCCCCGCAGTGTTTCCCGGATGCCGACCGTGCCCGGCAGAGCGTAACTGTAAGTCTCGACGAGGACCCCAAACGCCGGATGGATCGTGCGGAACTTCAGGAACGTTCTCGTCAACCGGCTCGCGAGCAGCGACAAGTCCAGTGTCGGCGCAGCCTCGCGCAGCTTGCGGAACGTCTCTGTGAGCATGTCCAGATAGCTTTCGATCAGCGCCCCCGCGATCTGATCCTTTGTGGGGAAAAACTGATACAGCGAGCCAATCGACGATCCCGCGCGGGCGGCGATCGCCGTCATCGTTGCGCCGTCGTATCCCTTCTCGGCAAATTCACTGCTTGCCGCCGCGAGGAGCGCCGCGACCCGCGCGTGACCACGCGCACGCTGAGGAGATTTCGCTTGCCCGCTTCCGGCACTCAATGTTCCGGTTGACTTTTGTGAGGCCATTCTCATATACTCAAAATGTGAGACAAGCCTCACAATACACTTTCGGCTCACCAAGATCAATGGACGGCAAACATGTTGCAGAAACTCGACCCCCAAACGACCGCGCTCGTTCTGGTTGACCTCCAGCAGGGAATCCTTGGATTCGCAAAGGCCCCGCGCCCCGCCGAGTCTGTGCTGACAGCCTCGGCGAAGCTCGCGAAGCGCTTTCGGGAAATCGGCGCGCCCGTCGTGCTGGTGCGCGTAGGCTGGAGCCACGATTTCGGCGATGCCCTGAAGCAACCCGTCGATCAGCCCCTAACGCTTCCTGCCGGCGGATTTCCCTCGACGTGGTGGGACTTTCCCGAAACGCTCGAAGTAGACGAAGGCGATCTCAAGATCACCAAGCGGCAGTGGAACGCATTTCACGGCACCGAACTTGATCTGCAATTGCGTCGCCGTGGCATCACGACCATTGTGCTCGGCGGAATTTCGACGAATATCGGCGTCGAATCAACAGCGCGAGCCGGCCATGAACTCGGCTATACCCTCGTGCTCGTCGAGGATGCGATGAGCTGCGCAGCGCCGGAGCATCACCAGGCGTCGGTTGATCACATCTTCCCGAGGCTTGGCCTGGTGCGGCAGTCCGGGGATGTGATCCAGGCACTCGCGCACTGATACTGGCCTACGGAAAAGCCATGCGCCGCACGTCATGTGACCGCCTCGCCATCGCTTCGTCGCCGCGCAGACGCGGTTATCAATTCGTCGCATCGCTCGTGTCGCGCGTTGCTGCCGCGATTGATGGCACGGCACTTGTGCGCGTGTTGGCTGCTCTTTTCCCATTGGGCGTTCTCGCCTTGGTTTCAGGCAAGCCCGAATGGTTGGAGGTTTCGTTGGTGACCGTGTCGACTGCCATTGCCGTGGATCGCTCGCGTCTTGCCCCGCTCGCGGTAATCGCTCACGGGATAGCCATCGGAGCGGGCTTCATGGTATTGATGGCCTCGCTCGCCTCGCCACCGCTGTTTGTCGGAGCCACCGCCCTGCTGGCGATGGGGTCGATACTGGTAATCGCACGGGGAAGCGAGCTGCGTTCGCTCGGCAGCTTTACGTTTATTCCCGTGCTGTACCTCGCCTGCGAGAGCGCCGAAGGGGTCAGGCAGGCGGCGCTTATCCATCGGGGATTCGAAACTCTTCCGTTCATATGGACCGCCTTCTTGCCGGTCCTGCTGATCGCTTCAATCGATCACTATCGCCAACACCGTCCGGAAGTTTCGTGGGTGTCGCACTTCACAAAATGGTCCACGCGCGCCGACATTGGCGATCGTGTTCCATACGTCGAGGCGATGATCGCCGTTACGCTCGCCGTCGGCGTCGCAGCAGCACTCGTGGAGTGGCGGCATATCGAGCATGGACAATGGATGATCTGGTCCGCAGCGAGCGTGGTGACCGGAAGTGCCGCGAGCGCCCGGCTCAAGTTCCGTCATCGCATCACGGGGGCCACTGTCGGTGTGCCGGCCGGTATCCTCGCAGGGTTGCTGGTCCCCCACGACGCCTTCTCGCGAGACCTGATTGTCCTTGCTGCGTTGCTGACACTCGTCTGCATTCGGCCCTACGTCCTTGCATTCGGCACGCGCTGCGGCTGCGCGGCAATGGCGTTCGTGGTTGCTGGCCAGCCGTGGACTTTCGCGAGCGAGCGCTTGATCAATGTAGTGTTGGGCAGCGCGATAGGTTTGCTATTTACGCTGGCCGTACACGTCATCGCGAGGCGCGTCAAATTAGAAGGAGTTGCTTCATGAGCCAATTGCACGTTTTGACGGTTGAAGATGACCCGGCTGCCGCCGACGAGATAATCAACGAGCTACGTGAGCGCGGCCTCACGGTTGATTGGGTAGATAACGGTCCGGAGGGCATGATGCGGGCGATGAGCGGTCAGTATGCTGCTATTACTCTCGATCGCATGCTGCCGGGAGTGGACGGACTCACTATCTTAAAGGCAATACGCGCGCTTGGTCTTCAGACGCCGGTCCTGATGCTGAGTGCACTTGGCGACGTCGACGAGCGCATTTGCGGACTGCGGGCGGGGGGCGATGACTATCTGACGAAACCATTCGACCCGGGAGAATTGGCCGCACGTATCGAGGTAATGCTTCGGCGGGTTTCCCAAAAACCAACGGCGCAAGAGACGAGACTGAAGGCGGGGCCGCTCGAGATCGATCTGCTGTCGCGCGCCGTGACGCGGGACGGAAGGGAGATCGAGCTTCAGCCCACCGAATATCGGGTACTCGAATTCATGATGCGGCATGCAGGACAAGCCATCACGCGAACCATGCTGTTCGAGGCGGTTTGGGGTTATCACTTTAATCCTGGTACAAACCTCATCAACGTTCACGTTGCACGGTTGCGCAAGAAAATAGATCCGCCAGGTACTCAGGCTCTGATTCAGACCGTGCGTGGCTCAGGCTACATGCTTGGATAGGGGATGGTTGTGGATAACGCGCAAAGTTCCTCGCAGCCGCCCAATCTCGGCACTCGCTGGCACACCACGACATTTCGGTGGTTGTTTGCTTACGCAGGCATGTTCGCTATTTCTTTGGTAATTCTGATCGGATTCGTTGACACTGCGGCGTCGAATACGACCAACAGGGACGCCGACGTGGTGATCCATTGGCAGCTTATTTACTTCGACTCGATCCCGGACGGTCAGTTGGAGGAAGCCATTGATCGCAGGCTCGAAAATGACCGAATGCATACCAACTTCTATGGTCTGTTCACATCAGATGGTCGTCACATAGCGGGCGATATTCTTACGCTACCTCGCGATCTTTCGCCAGACGGGACTGGCCGCACCTGGAAGCATCCGTTGGGAATTGTGGAAAATCAAGGTGTGCCGGTTTTTCGCGTGATGGGCGAACGGCGCAAGGATGGGACCCAGTTGATAGTCGCCCGCGACTTGACACATGTTCTCAAGATTCGCGAGGCAGTCGTCAGTACGGTGATTGGCGGGGGACTTCTCACCCTCGCGATTGGCATTGTTGGCGGATTGATGTTGAGCATGAGACAGATGCGCAGGGTTCGAGCGATAAGGCAAGTGATCGGTCGAATAACGCAGGGCGATCTTCATGAGCGCCTTCCTGTCGGCGGACGTGATGAGATTGACCTGCTTGTACACCTTGTCAATCATATGCTTGATGAAGTTGAACGGCTGATGGGCGAAGTGAAATGTGCTTGCGACGGGATCGCTCACGACCTCCGGACGCCTTTGGCGCATGTTCGGTCGTTATTAGGGCGCATAGCCGCATACAGTATCGCAACTAACAATGATGTCGCCACCAGGATGGTTGCTGAAGCTCGAGTTGAGACAGACACGCTGCTCGAACGCTTCGGCGCGATGTTGCGCATATCGCAAATCGAAGCCCTGCAGCGTCGCGGAGGTTTCGCCACGGTCGATCTCGATGTGCTTGTACAGGAGCTTGGAGGACTGTTTGAGCCGTTGTCCGAGACAAAGCGTATTGAGTGGGTCGTTCAGAGCGTTCCGGCCGTGACCATTCACGGCGACCGCGCGCTGCTTTTCGAAGCATTCGTTAATATGATCGACAACGCAATCAAGTTTGCGCCCGAGGGTGGCCAAGTGCGTGTAGAACTTTCCCGCACAGGGCGAGGCCCCCGTCTGGACATCGTCGACAACGGTCCGGGAATACCGATAGACGAGCGGGATGCCGTTTTGAAGCGGTTTTACCGGGGCGACCAGGCCCGCCAGGTGCGGGGGTCCGGGCTGGGGCTTAGCATCGTTTCAGCGGTGCTTCGCGTCCATGACTTCACCTTGCATATCGATGATGCCCGCCCGGGCGCGCGCCTGACTGTTGAGTGCTGGCCGCACTCCCTGGCCTAATTTGCCCTGCACGGGCTGGAGTTGATGATGCGGATACTTCTGGTCTCGCCGTTCAACGACGAGGGGAACTGGTTGCAGCGGGCGCTTGAAGAGAGTGGCTACAGTCTGCAGCGAGCCCTGAGCGTGCCGGACGGCACGTTCCTCGCTGCAGAGGAGTCGTTCGATGTGGTCATTGTCTTCGCGATCGACTCATCCACGTTCAACCTGCTGCAGGACACGTTGCCAAAGATCTTTGACCTCGCTGGAGGGGCGGTTATTGTCACCATACTCGGTATCCGCGCTTGTGCCGCTGATCGTGTCAAGATACTGCGCGCGGGAGCAGACGCGTGCTTCAACCAACCATATTCATTTGAGGAAGTGCGTGAGCGAATTGAAGCGTTACGCAGGATTTCGTTACCGCCGCCTGTCAGTGATTCCGAGCATTCCGGTTCGCGACTTGATTCGTCGCGGCGGGAGTTTGTCGAGGGTGCCAATCGCGTGCCCTTGTCCAGGCGGGAGTATCTGTTCCTTGAACGCTTACTCCGCCAGATTAACTCTCCTATCAAGCGAGAAGAGTTGATTCGATATGCATGGCCGGAAGATGAGGAAGTTGATCCAGCTAGCGTGAACCTCGTCGTGACAAAGCTAAGACGAAAGTTTGAGGGAAACATGTTGAAGACCCACATCGAAACGGTCAACCGGTTTGGTTACAGACTTATCGCGGCATAGCAACGATACTTTGAAAATCGACATGGGTCGAACGTGACGGCCTAGGACCCAAAGTATGGTACGCAATAGCCGGGCGGACCAACACATTCATTAGGTGAATGAGCTGGAGGGATGGTCGTGCATCCCGCGAGGACGACGGCAAGCAATGCAGCGGACATGCTATAACCAATCAGTTTTTTGAGAATGGGTTTCATCCAAACTACCTCGTAGTTTTGCTTGATTTAAGAGCGTTAAGCCGACAAGAGGGATGCGTGTATCCGGGTCGCGTGACGCGAAAGCCTAAATCGAGCACGGCGCCACCGGCGCATCTGAATATCTTTTGGCGTCATCGCTTATGAGTGTGCATAGACGACCGAGTTCAGGTAATCCAGTTGGCCATCCTTTTCGGCCTGAATCAGTTCCTGGCGAACCTCTGCACGTGTCTTTTCATGAGTTACCTGGCTCGGGGCAGTCCAACCGCCGACCCGCGTGGCCGGCGCCGTGTCGTTCGACGTGACCTGAGAGGCCTGCGGTGCGTCTGCCGCTTGCGTCGATGCGGCGAACACGGGCGATGCGATCAGAGCGGTCAAGATAGCCATAGAAAGAATTGCTGTTTTCATGATGATTTTCCTTAAAAGAAGTGGGTAAAAATACGGGCCGGTTGAAAGCACTCGTTTGAGATCAGGTTGTTTATAAGAATAACAACCTGTACATATCAATAGGTATGCTAAATAGTTAAAACTATTTAATGATTGCGAGAATCTCTAGCGAGCGCGGCAGCATGATTATGAAATTATTTAGAATATCGGAATGCAATATTCCGCGTACAGATAAGCGTGGCAGCTGCGATAAGTCGAACACTTCTTCCTCTGAGGAGTCTTCGCCGCGCCTCGCCGACCATGTTCGTGCGTCTGTCGTCAGACGCCTCCTTTGGATGTGGCGGCCTTACCGGCCGTCTGCTCCTGGCCTACCGACCAACCACCTCCCAGCGCTTGAATGAGACCAACGCTCGCTTCGAGTTGTCGCGTCTGAAGTTGAGTATCGACGAGCTGCGTGCTCAATTCGGTTGTCTGAGCCGTAACGACATCGAGATAGCTCACGGTACCGTCGCGGTAACGCGACATAGAGAGGGCAAGAGTGCGCTTCGCCGCAGCCAATGCCGCGTCCTCCCGGGCTGATTCGTCTCCTAGGTGGTGCAACTGAGACAGGTTGTCCTCGACCTGCTGGAAGGCGGTCAGTACGGTGGCTTTGTACTTTGCACCGTTTTCGGCCAGTTTCGCCTGATCCCGATGGACTATGGCAGACCGTCGGCCGCCATCGAACAGCGTCATCATCAACATTGGCCCTATCGACCACATTTCGTTTGGGGCTGCCATCCACGGCGAGATAGTGTCGCTTTGGAAGCCGCCATCTAGTCCGAGAGAAATGTCCGGAAAGAACGCCGCTTTCGCAACGCCAATTTGCGCGTTTGCCTGAGCCACGCGCCTTTCCGCCGCTGCGATGTCGGGTCGACGTTGCAGCAACGCAGAAGGCACGCCGGTGGGGATGTTGGGCAGATAAGATATCGCATAGGATGGGGGCATGCTGAAACTTGACGCGGGCACGCCAATCAACGTCGCGATTGCGTGTTCATAAAGTGCGCGGCGTGCACGGATGTCAGATTCGGTCGCACGCGCTGAATTGAGTTGTGTCTGCGCGCGGGATACGTCCAGATCGGAAGCAATGCCCCCTTGGCGCCGACTCTCGGTCAATTGCAACGCATGCTGGTACGTCCCGATCGTCTCCGCAAGGATTTTGGACTGCTGGTCCAGGCTGAGCAGGTTGAAGTACGCACCTGCCAGGTCGGCCTCGAGGCTGAGACGAAGGGACTCGACGTCCGCAGAGCTTGCATCCTCTGCAGCCTTCCCGGCCTTAATCTGGTTGCGGACTCGCCCCCATAGATCGAGGTCGTAGTTTAGGCCCACATCGAGCGTAGCGGAGTTGTAGGCGTTGGGCTGATTGGGTCCACGGAGCGGTTTGTTCTCAGATTGCCGTTCTCGTTCAACGTCCGTCTGAAGACCCACTGTGGGGAATAGACCCGAACGAACCTGCTGCAGAAGAGCCGACGCCTCGTCGTGACGCGCCAATGCTGCCTGAAGGTTCGGGTTTGCGGCGACGACTTTGGGCTCAAGCGAATTCAGCACGGGGTCGTGATAAACCTTCCACCAGCCGCTACGGGGGATCTGGTCTGCCGGTTTGGCCTGCATCCAGCTTCCCACCTCCTTGTAGGTTTTGGCGGTAATGGTTGGGGGAACACTATAGGTTGGCGCAAAGGAGCATCCGGCCAATGCGAACATGCCCCCAATAGTCAGGACGACAGGTAGCTTAACCATGAGCTGGCTCCGATGCAGTCTGCGCGATCGCTGCAGCCGCAGCATTTCCGCCCGCCTGGCCTGTTGCGATGCGGACAGGGTCGCCTTGGGCCAAGGAATCCGGAGGGCTGTCGATGACTCTATCGTCAGGCTGAAGCCCGGAGGCAATCTCGACTTGAGACCCGAGGTCTGTAGCGACCGTGACCGTCCTCAGCTGCGCGCGGTTGTCCTTGCCGACGACAGCTACCTGCAGGCCGTCCCGTCGGAAAATGAGCGCACTCGCGGGAATCGTCAAAGCCTGAGAATCGTCAGGCAATGCGAAGTGAACCCGTGTGTACTCGCCGGTGAAGAGCAATCCAGCGCTGTTGTCGACGGTGAGCTGGACGAGCAGGGTGCCGGAAGCGGGGGCAATAGCACTGTCCGTGTCGACCATTTGCGCGGTGAACTTCATGCCGGGACGCTCGGGCACCGTCAGCGTCGCGGTCAAGCCTGGCTTGATGACCGCGGCGTCAATCTGCGGGACGCTAACGTAG
Organism: Paraburkholderia terrae; assembly: GCF_002902925.1. Classification (GTDB taxonomy): domain Bacteria; phylum Pseudomonadota; class Gammaproteobacteria; order Burkholderiales; family Burkholderiaceae; genus Paraburkholderia; species Paraburkholderia terrae. The sequence continues at coordinate 593,353 of NZ_CP026114.1, forward strand.
ACACGCAACTTGCGTACGTCCGATACAGCGAAGAGTTCCGGCCCGGTACCGCTGCCGGCGTCGATCAGTGCGCCGACGTCGGTCTTTCTTGCGGTAACAACTCCGTCAAATGGCGCCGTGAGGCGTTTGAACGATTCGAGCGCGAGAAGACGTCTCACGTTTGCTTGGTTTGCTTGAACGGTCGCCTGCTTTGCAATTAAGTCGCTTGTTTTCTCGTCGGATTCCTGTTGTGAAACCGAATTTTGCGAAAGCATCTCGGTCCAGCGGCGAGCGGTTGTCGCGGCAAGTTTTTCATTGGCAATCGAATTTTGCAGGTCCGCCTGTGCCTGTTGAAGCTGCTGGTCGAGGTCAGGCGTGTCGATGACGCCGAGAAGCTGTCCGGCTTTAACGTGAGTGCCGATGTCTGCGTACCATGCGTGAAGATAGCCAGAAACACGAGCATATATGGGTGCGTTCACCTGAGCGGCCAGTGTACCGGGCAGGATCAGCGGCTGCGTTGCGTCGATGTGCCGGGGCGTGAAGGTGACGACCGTTGGCACCGCCTGCGCATTAGTCCACGTCGTGAGCGCCTGCCTCGCATGGGCGCGACTGACTATTCCGCTAGCAACAATGCCGACCGCTATCAGCACCACCACGGACCCGATAAGTCTAAGGCCCCGCACCCGCGCGGGCGATTTGATTTCGACTTCATTGGACATGCGACTCTCCCATTTCAATAGCTTTGTTGGTTTGAATTCCATTATTGCGGCGATGCACCAGGCTGAACACCACGGGTACGAATAGCAGCGTTGCGAACGTGGCGCAAATCAGGCCGCCAATCACGGCGCGCCCGAGCGGGGCGTTCTGTTCACCCCCGTCGCCCATACCAAGTGCCATGGGTGCCATGCCGATAATCATTGCGAGGGCGGTCATCAGAACCGGTCGGAAGCGAGTAAAACCAGCTTCCATCGCGGCGAGCACCGCGTTTCCGGTGATGGCCAGGCGCTCGCGCGCAAATGTCACGACCAGGATACTGTTTGCGGTTGCGACGCCCATGCAAAGGATCGCGCCGGTTAGCGCAGGCACCGACAGCGGAGTGTGAGTTGTGAAGAGCATCCAGACAATCCCGGCTAGAGCAGCTGGCAGCGCCGTGATAATGACGAACGCATCGCTCCACGAGTGGAAGTTGACGACGATGAGGAGGTAGATCAGGCCGATGGCCGCGACCAGACCCAGGGAGAGGCCCATGAGTGCACTGTTCATCGTTTCGACCTGGCCGCGCACAGTAACGATCGACCCCTTGGGTACATCCTTGGACGTGTCGTGAATGGCATCGCTGATTCGCGAGGAAACAGCACCGAGATCCACCCCCTGGGTCGTCGCAAAAATGTCGTAAAGGGGTTCGATGTTGTAGTGCGAGACGACCGCATCGCCGACTCCACGCCGAATGCCCGCTATACCGCCGAGAATCTGCGATGACCCTGAGTTACCCGTGATAGGAAGATTCTTCAGGTCAGACAGGGTCGTCATGCGATATTGCGGAGTCTGCGCAACGATGGGGTACGAAACGCCATTGGTAGGGTCGAGCCAGTACGTCGGTGCAACCTGGCTTGTCCCTGACAGGCTCGCGACAACGGAGTTCGTGACATCCTGCTCCGTGATTCCCAGCTCATCTGCTCTAGAACGGTTAACGTTGACCGTGAACTGAGGATAGGTTGACGCCTGCTGGATACGTGTGTCGGCAATACCCGGAATGGTGCGAATGCGACGGAGCAGTTCCTGAGCGTACTGGTGGTCGGCGTTCAGGTTCGGTCCAGTAACCTGCACATCGATCGGGGCCGGCGCGCCAAAGTTCAGGATCTGGCTGACAATGTCCGCGGGTAGGAATGCGAAGGTGGTGCCTGGAAAATCTTGAGGCAACGACGTGCGCAATTGCTTCACATAGGCGGCCGTCGGACCGTGTTTCTTGCTTAGCGAAATCAGAATATCGCCGTCTTGCGGGCCGATCGTGCCACTGCTGTTATAAGTCAGGTTGATACCGCTGACCGGCAAACCCATGTTGTCGACTATGCTGGACATCTGGTTCGGCGGGATCGTTGCGCGTACTGCATTCTCCACCTTGTCGAACAGGCTAGCGGTTTCTTCAATACGTGTACCGATCGGAGCACGAACATGGATTGCGATTTCTCCAGAGTCTATCTCCGGGAAGAAGTTTCTACCGAGCCACGGGGTAAGCAGAAACGACGCTGCGACTATCGCGATGAATGAGAGAACAAATGTGCGTCGATTGGCAAGAGCGAGTCCGAGAACAATCCGGTAGCTGCTACGCAAGCGCTCAAAACGGCGCTCGAATCCACGTTGAAAGAGCACGAGAGGATTGCGCGTGAGATGACCGTGGGCATCGTGCGGAACAGGCGACATGACGACTTCCATCGACCCGGTCGTCTGCCCGGCATGCGTTTGCGGCCGCAACAGGTATTGCGCCATCATTGGCACGAATGTCCGCGAGAGGATGAACGAGGAAATCATCGCGAAGATGACGGCCTCGGCCATCGGTACAAACAGGAAGCGTGCGACACCGTTAAGTAGAAGCATTGGGACGAACACGATGCAAATACACAGCAGCGACACAAAGGCGGGCATGACAATCTGCGCGGCGCCATCAAGAATCGCTGACCGAACGTCCTTGCCCTGTTCCAGGTGCCAGTTGATGTTTTCGATGGTGACGGTCGCATCGTCCACCAGAATTCCAACGGCTAGGGCGAGACCACCCAATGTCATGACGTTCAGGGTTTCACCAATCGCAGACAGCGCCGCGATCGCGGCGAGCACCGCCAGCGGAATTGACGACGCGATGATCAACGTCGACCGCCAGCTGCCGAGAAAGAGCAGGATCATGAGAGACGTGAGAACGGCCGCGATAATCCCTTCACGTGCAACACCGCTTACGGCACCCTTCACGAAGACCGATTGGTCTCCCATTGCAACAAGCTTAAGGCCGGGCGGGAGAGTTTCGCGAATCCGGGCGAGCTGTTGTTTCGTCCCGGCAATGATATCGAGAGTTGACGTCGATCCATTCTTGAGAATACTCATCAGGACGGCACGGTGCCCGTCAACACGGACGATGTTGGTCTGAGGGGGCGACCCATCGCGAACGTGCGCGACATCGCGCATGTATATCACGGCGCCGTCAACGGTCTTGATCGGTAGAGCGTTCAGCCGGTCGAGCGCGAGTGGGCTGTTGTTGAGTTTGATGTTGTACTCGTAACGCCCAATCTTCTGTGTGCCGGCCGGAGTAATCTGGTTTTGTGCGGCGAGTGCATTTGCAACGTCTTGCGCAGAGAGTTTCTTTTCTTGAAGTGCTTGCGGATCCAGATCGATCTGAACCTCTCTCACCTTGCCGCCATAAGGTGTCGGAATCGCCACGCCAGGCACGCTAAGAAGCTGGGGGCGGATAAAGTTTGTGGCGTAATCGGCAAGTTTCTGTTCATCAAGCGTGTTGCTGGTCAGTGCGAGCTGGAGCACCGGAACGGTGGACGCGCTGTAGTTGAGAATCTGCGGCGGTGTCGTGCCAGGAGGCATCTGCTTCAGAACGGTTTGGGAGATTGAGGTCACCTGTGCCGTTGCTGTCCGGATATCGACAGTCGGCTGGAAGAAGATCTTGACGATACCAAAGCCGCGGTACGACTGCGATTCGATGTGAGCGATGTCGTTGACCGTCGTCCCCAATGCACGCTCGTAATATGTAACGACTCGACCGGACATGTCGTCAGGTTGAAGTCCTGCATAGCTCCAGACAACGCTGACAACGGGGATGCGAATGTCCGGAAATATGTCGATCGGCGTACGTACCGCGGCGAGAGTGCCGGCGATCAGTATCAGCATGGCGAGCACAATAAATGTGTATGGCCGAATCAAGGCTAATCGGACAATTCTTAACATCGGCGGGACTCCAGCCAAGAAAACAAAGGATGTAATTGTCGAAATCGACAAATGATTTCGACTTGACGTATTCATAGTTTGAATTTTGATTGATGGGGCATTACGACGAATAGCTCGAAAAGTTAAAGAACTTTAAGGTTCCGTCGTTGCCACATGAAGGTGTGCCAGAAGAGGCACGACCTCCTGTCGAGACGTGGGACAGACATAAGTCATGTCCGCAAAAAGCCTCTAGATATGCTCGACCGCTAACTAGCGTTACTCAGGTCGCAATTTTGGCTGCCGGACCTTGACCTGGACATGTCGGGGACTCCTGCACTGCGTTTTCGTGCGCTGCCGCCCGCCACGCGTGTACGGGTGGGTACCGGAACCAATGGAACTACCGTCGGTTGGCTCGATCTGGCCGGTCGTTCCAGAGAGAAGGTGTAACTCCCGAGGTGCTTTACATGCTGGCACTGGCCGCACTATTAGGCGGCGCATGGTTTTTCCGTAGGCCACTATCAGTCCGCGAGTGCCTGGATCACATCCCCGGACTGCCGCACCAGGCCAAGCCTCGGGAAGATGTAATCAACCCACGTGGCCAGATGATGAGGAAGTCGAAGCGGCGTGCGTAAGCGTTGTCGTTGCGAGGCTGCGCCGGAAGTTTCACGGAAAGCAGTTGAAAGCACAAATCGATCCCGTCAACCGTTTCGGGTACAGATTGTCGTGCCATAGGCTGCAGTCTCTGGTCACGACGGCGGACCTGGCAACCGCCTGCTCCTGTCAGGAACCAAAGAATGGCACGCAATAGTCGGACGGTCCCACACATTCGCTGCGTGACGGATCAGAACGGCTCGCTCCGCTGGAAGGTGGGGTGGCGCATCCCGAAAGCATTCCGGCGAGAAATGCGAGCGCGATACTGTATTTGGCCAGTTTTCTGAATAACTATTTCATTTCCGTTGCGCTATCTTTTCTAAAATATGATGAAGACAATTCACGAAAATCACTACGCCCGCGATATACTGATCGATTGATCGTGGTACGCGGGCGCTTTATGCAGCCGTATCGACGGATCAAGAGCCGAAATAAACAGTCGAATTAAGTGACTTCAGCTGACCATCGTTCTGAGCCTGAATTAGTTCCTGCCGAACTTCTGCGCGCGTCTTCTCGTGGCCGTATGAAGGAGCCCAGTTGCCCGATTGTGCGGTTGCCGCGGAAGACGCAGACGAGACAAGCCCCGTCCCAGTTGACGCTGGTTGTGGAACCTCCTGCGCGGATGCAGAAAAAACAGGCAATGCAAAGAGCGCACCTACGATTGCGGTTATGACAATAGTCGATTTCATGATGGACTTTCCACGAGTAGTTGATCAAATAGCCGGTCGCGTGATATTTCGTTTGCGTTTCCGGTTCCTAATAATCATAGCTATATGCGGATATCCGTTAATCAGATAAAAGATGAAGAATATTTAACATCAAACACGCGTCGTATATTCCAGAATTCCCTCTTAACGTTCGTTGGCGCGGCGCCTAGTTGACGGTTCAATTTCTCCGAGAGCGATAGCGATCGGGGTGGGTCGGTGGACCTTCGTGGCATGCGCGGCACGTTGAACCTTGATTACGCGCCGCTCCCGCTCAGGCAACGATTCGAAGAGACGCTGGCGTATCCGCACGAGACCTGTAGTAAGTGGTCGCGAAATCTACAAAGCTGCGCACCCGCATGGTGAGATAGTTGCGTCCCGAGTAGACGATTGAGATTTCACGAGGTCCACCCACCACTTCACACTTCTTCAGAACCTCTCGCAAGGCGCCCTTCGCAATATCGTCTACCACCAGCGATTCGGGAAGAAAGGCAATTCCCATGTCGGCGAGTGCCGCTTCGCGCACCATCATGCAGTTGGTCGATTTCAATACGCTTTTGCCCGACACACGGTTCGTGCTTCCATTGTCCAAAAGGCCCCACGTGTGCAACCCTTCCGATACGGTCAGAAGGTCATGATTCAGCAGTGCATGGGAGTCAAAGGGCTCGCCACGGACTGCGAGGTACCCCGGTGTCGCGACGGCAATATCCTTGATCGATACGAGACGTCGACTCACCAGCGACGCTGCTAACGTATCGCGGTCGGTTGTGAAACACACATCGAAACCCCCTTCGATCATGTCAACGTGCGTATCGAAAATCGTTAAATCGAATTGCACTTTCCGATTGAGTCTGCGGTAAGCCGCGAGCAATGGGCCGAGTCCAGTGACGCTGAAAGATGCCGCCGAGGCGACACGGATGACACCGCTTATATCGCGGGTAGCGCACATGAGATCGGACTCGACTTCGTCGAGCTTGCTCAAAATCGCACGACAGCCATCAAAGTAGTGGCGTCCGGCGTCGGTCAGCGAAAGCCTTCGCGTGGAACGGTTCAGGAGGCGCATGTTCAGATACGACTCGAGCGCGCTCACCGCGCGAGTCACCGCCGCAGCAGAAAGATCCATCTGACGTGCTGCAAGCGTAAAACTTCCCATGTCGACGATGCGTACGAACACCCGCATGGCTTGAATCTGGTTCATGATCGGCAAACCATCAATTGACGAAATCACCGCATCATGAACTTTTTGCCGTAACCGGATGTCGCTGCCCAAGTTAAACATTTTTAATCTTCGGCGGAGGAACTGGCAACTGCGCATTGCATGCGGCGCGATCACAGCAGAACTACGGGTCTGGTCAAGCTGAGTACGTACACGACGCGCTCGACGGCTCGGCTG